>JAUSMR010000220.1 GCA_030645955.1 Gallionella sp.
TGAGCCCAGGCCCCTGCACTATGAGTATTGCCTCTACAAGCGCGACGCCATTCCGCAAAACAACCCGTCCAACGCCAAATACAAGCTGCTGATTGAAACCTGGCGGCGCATGCCCATTGTCCTGGCCAACTGGTTGGGGCCCTTTGTTGTGCGCAACCTCGGCTGACAGCCATCATGAGTAACTTGCTTTACCTGGTGCACCGGCTGCCTTTTCCGCCAAACAAGGGCGACAAAGTGCGTTCCTATCATTTGCTAAAGCACCTGACTGCCCGGCACCGTGTTTTTCTGGGTACCTTCGTGGACGATCCCGACGACGATGCCTACATTGATACCGTGCGAGAAATGTGTCCTGATCTGTATGTCGCGCGGCTCAACCCCCGAATGGCCAAATTGCGTAGCCTCACTGGATTGTTGACGCAGCAGCCCTTGAGCCTGCATTACTACCAGGATGCTCATCTGCAAGCATGGGTCAACCAGACGCTAGCTGACCATAAAATTGATGCCACGGTGATTTTTTCGTCAGTCATGGCGCAGTATGTGCCGGCCATGCCGGGAGTCACCCGTCCACCCATGCTGGTCGATTTTGTCGATGTCGACTCGGCCAAGTGGACGGAATATGCGGCCAGTCACCGGTGGCCTCTGTCTTGGCTGTACCAGCGGGAGGGCGAGCGGCTGAGGGGCTTCGAGCGTGCGGTGGCGGCACGGTCTAAAAAGTCGTTTTTTGTGACTGAGAATGAAACGACCTTGTTTCAAAAAATGGCGCCTGAATGCGCCGACACGGTCGTTGCCATGAGCAACGGTGTTGATACCGATTATTTCTCTCCTGACCCCTTTCGGGCTTCACCCTTTGCAGGTCCGGCCTTACAGCCAGAGCAGATACCCGTGGTGTTCACCGGTGCCATGGATTACTGGCCCAACATTGATGCCGTCACCTGGTTTGCACGTGACATCCTGCCGCGATTGCGCCAGTCCTGGCCGCAGCTCTGCTTCTATATCGTGGGACGCAACCCGCCGCTGTCCGTTTTGGCCCTGGCGTCTGATTCGGTGGTGGTCACCGGCACCGTGCCTGATGTCCGACCTTATCTGCAGCATGCAGCGCTGGTGGTAGCGCCTTTGCGGGTGGCGCGGAGTATTCAAAATAAAATTTTGGAGGCCATGGCGATGGGCAGGCCGGTGGTGGCTTCCCGTTCATGCGCGCAGGCGATCGCGGCACGAAGCGAAGAATTGGTTTGTGCTTCAGGGGTCGGCGGCTTTGTGCGCGAAATTGATTCTTTGCTCAAAGCGCCGGCTCGGGCAGTTGCCGTGGGGCAGTCCGCAAGGCTGCGGGTAGTCGAGAGCTACAGCTGGACCGCTCACTTGGGCGGCATCGACAGCTATTTGGGTGATCAAACGCCTGCACGAGAAAACGCATGAACCAAGTCGCTACACCCTACGTTTTTGCGACCAGTTCCAATGTTGCACAGCCATGGCGGCAAGCCCTTCCCGCACTGACCTTGCTGGTGGCCTGGACGCTTTTCCTGTTCTACGAGACCGGCGCAGCCATGGTGACAATCTGGGCCCGGTCTGACACTTTCACCCACGCTTTCCTGGTTCCTCCGATTGTGTTGTGGCTAGTCTGGCGGCAGCGCCATGCAATTGCTGTGCAGGCAGCCCAGCCGGCGATGGGTGCCTTTGTGCTTATCGCTTGCGCCGCATTTGTCTGGCTGCTGGGTGATTTGGCGGCTGTCAATGCAGTTACTCAGCTGGCTTTGGTGGCGCTGCTGGTTTTAACTGTGCCTGCCGTGCTGGGCTGGTCGGTAACGCGTCTGATCATTTTCCCGCTGGGCTTCTTGTTTTTTGCCGTGCCTATTGGTGAATTTCTCATGCCCCAACTCATGGAGTGGACGGCGAATTTCACCGTTGTCGCATTACGCCTGAGCGGCATTCCCGTCTATCGTGAGGGGCTTCAGTTTGTCATTCCTTCCGGTAACTGGTCTGTGGTGGAGGCTTGCAGCGGCGTGCGGTACTTGATTGCCTCGCTCACCGTGGGCACCCTGTTTGCTTACTTGAACTACCAATCCAACAAGCGCCGCATCCTGTTCGTGATGGTCTCTATTGTTGTCCCCGTCGTTGCCAACTGGATGCGTGCCTACATGATCGTCATGTTGGGCCACCTCTCGGGAAACAAACTCGCGGCCGGGGTCGATCACCTGATTTACGGCTGGCTCTTTTTCGGTGTGGTCATCATGCTGATGTTCATCATTGGCGCCCACTGGGCAGAACCCGAGAGATTGGCGGGCGGGAGCGGCTCCGGGCTCCCCGCGCAGAAGCACACGGTGACTGCGGCAAGGCTATGGACAAGCACAGCCTGTTTGGCGGTACTGGTGGCATTGCCCCACATTGCTCTGTGGGCTACTGATCGGGGTGAAGCGGTCGACCCTGTCGCATTCACTGCGCCGAAGGTTCTGGCTCCAAGCTGGCTATCCGTTAGTCCGGCTTTGGCTGACTTCAAGCCGGCTTTTCAGAATCCATCCGCTGAAATGAACAACAGTTACGCCAGTCAGGGCGGTACCGTGGGGCTGTATCTGGGCTATTACCGCCATCAGGATTACAACCGCAAGTTGGTCAGTTCCAACAACGTGCTGGTTGCCAGTAAAGATCCTCAATGGGCCCAGGTGGCCAGCGGTAGCCGGATGGTCACTTTCGGTGACAAACAGCTTGTCTTGCGCACGGCAGTGCTGCGTGGTGCCGGCTTGATCGACTCAACCGATGGAGGTCGAATGATGGTTTTTCAAGTTTACTGGATCAACGGAACGCTGACCTCCAGCGATTACCTTGCCAAGGCTTATGGCGCGTTCCACCGGCTAGCGGGGCGTGGTGATGACTCTGCAGTCATCATTGTCTATACCCCTAAAGACCAGGCTGGGGGCGCCGAAGCGGCGTTGGATTCCTTTTTGACTACTAACTACGCGGCCATCAATGAATTGTTGCTGAAGACGCGGGAAAACAAGTGATTGACAAGTGACTAACAAGCAATTTGAGCGCCCTTTGATTTTATGAATGCTGTGGAGGTTTCGTGATGAACGTCGTTGCCGTGATTGGTTTGGGGTATGTGGGTTTGCCTCTGGTCGTAGAGTTTGGTAAACACTTTCGCACCATTGGGTTTGATATCGCAGTGTCCAAGGTAGAGTCGTGCCTCAAAGGCGTTGACCCCTCCCGTGAATTGTCAGACGATGAAATGCGGGCTTCGCCCCATGCGTTGTACACGGCAGACCCCGGCATGCTGGGCGAGGCAGACATCATCGTGGTGGCTGTGCCCACACCAGTAGACAACGCGCATATTCCTGATTTTCGTCCGCTCATTGGCTCCAGCACCAGCGTCGGTCGTCATATGAAAAAGGGCGCCATCGTTGTTTACGAATCCACGGTTTATCCCGGCGCCACAGAAGAGGTTTGCATTCCCGTGCTGGAGCGCGAGTCCGGTCTGAAGTGGAAGCAAGACTTTTTCGTGGGCTATTCGCCTGAGCGAATCAACCCCGGTGACAAAGAGCACACCCTCACCAAAATCCTCAAAATTGTGTCGGGCGATACGCCTGACACGCTGGACAAAGTAGCCAAACTCTATGAGACCATCATCGTGCCCGGCGTCCATCGCGCCTCCAGCATCAAGGCCGCAGAGGCCGCCAAGGTGATTGAGAACACCCAGCGCGATCTGAATATATCCCTGATGAACGAACTCTCCATCATTTTCGACAAGCTCGGCATCGATACCACCGAGGTGCTTGAAGCCGCTGGCACCAAATGGAATTTTCTGAAATTCAAGCCGGGCTTGGTGGGCGGCCACTGCATCGGCGTTGACCCCTATTACCTGACCCACAAGGCCGAGATGCTGGGCTACAACCCGCAGGTCATCCTGGCGGGCCGGCGCATCAACGATGGCATGGGCAAGTTCATCGCCGAGCAGACCATCAAGCAGATGATCGTCGCCGGCAGCTACATCAAGGGCGCCAAGGTCAACGTGCTGGGGCTCACCTTCAAGGAAAACTGTGGCGACCTGCGCAACTCCAAGGTGATCGACATCATCAACGAGCTCAAAACTTATGGTGTCGAGGTGTTCGTGACCGACCCGCAGGCCGAAGCGGCCGAGGCCCTGCATGAATACGGCGTCAACCTGCTGCCATGGGACGACCTGCCCCGTGCCGACGGCATCGTCGCGGCGGTCGCCCACAAGGAGTTCGCCAGCCTTGGCCTGGAAGACATCGGCAAGAAGCTGGTCAAGGGCGGCGCTTTCATCGACGTCAAGGCGGCGTTCGATGCGACGGCCATACTCGGC
>JAUSMR010000010.1 GCA_030645955.1 Gallionella sp.
TCCACCACCACCAGATGGGGCTGGCGTGGCGTGTCCACCAAGCGCACGTCCAGACGCGGATTGTCTGCCAGCACGGTGCCGATGCCGGTGAGCACCGCGCAGGCGCGCGCGCGCCAGGCATGACCGTCGGTGCGGGCGGCCTCTGAGGTAATCCATTGGCTGGCGCCGTTGTCCAGAGCCGTTTTGCCATCGAGCGAGGCGGCGATTTTCATGCGCACCCATGGTGTCTTGCGGATCATGCGGCTGAAGAAGCCGATGTTGAGTTCGCGGGATTCTGCGGCACCGGGGCCAACAATCACTTCAATGCCCGCCGCGCGCAGGCGCTCGAAGCCCTGGCCGGAGACCCTTGGGTTGGGGTCGGCAATGGATGCGACGACTTTTTTTATGCCGGCCGCAATAAGTGCATCGCAGCAGGGGCCGGTGCGGCCGTGGTGGGAGCAAGGCTCCAAAGTCACATAAGCGGTAGCGCCTGCAACCGTATGGCCATGTTCTGCGGCATCACGTAAGGCCATGATTTCGGCGTGGGGGCCACCAATCTGCTGCGTAAATCCGCGCCCGATCACTCGACCGCAATCACTGGAGAGAACACAGCCAACTCGCGGGTTGGGGTTAGAAAGTCCAATAGATTGTCGGGCCAAGGTCACGGCGCCGTCGCAAAGTGCTTTGTTCATGGCTTATGAACACTTTTTTTTGAGCTTACCGAACTTGCTGACAATGAATTCACTGATCAACTAAGGTTGCCTTGCAATCTATGTCAGTACTGGTTTTTGGTGTGCAGACGCGCGCTCGACCGGTTGATGCAATCTTGATCCGACGGGTCTGAGTCAGCAAATCTGAGCCTGATACGTCGTTACGCCTAATTGCAAATGTCCACGCACCAAATGCCCCTGTCTTCAGCTTTGAAAATCCTGATGCATCGTACATGACATAGAGGTTCGCGGCCGAGGTATTGCCAAGGTTGCTCACGGTCAAATAGCCTGGAACGGTTGCTGAAATAAGTATGTCGATGTCGCCGGTGCTATGTGTGCCATCGTGATCCACATCGACAAATACAACCCAACCGCTATTCCAGTCGGAACCGTCATTTGGCACGACCATGGCATGCCTGCCGCGCTTCATCGCCTCACTCCGAGCTGCATTGATGGCCGCCAACAGGGTGTTGGTGAAAGAGGTCAGTTCGGCGTTACGCATGAATGTGGTTATGCTGGGCACGGCAAGCGCCATCATGATGGCAACCATTGCCACAGTCACCATCAATTCGATAAGGGTGAAACCCCGCCCCGCAGCGGTGCGATTTTTCACTTCCAACAAACGGAGGGGTTTGATCCTCCGCTACAAGTTTTTGTACCCGTACTGAGTATTTGCAAAGTTCCTGCTTCTGGGTCGATCTTGACTGGCAGCGCTTCGACCATAACGCATTCCGTTATGGATAACGAAACTGAGCATGCAGATGCCTGTAAATGGTAGGCCGCTTTTGCCTGAGTATCTCCCGAAAAAGTCTTGAAAGGCACGCTTGCGGGAGATGTTGTTCCCGCCGTGTTTGTAAACGCGAAGTACGTGTTATTTTGCGTCATATACCGCTCTTGCTGCTGCATGAGTTCTGCCAAAGCAGCACGCCCCTCGGCCCTTTTACCCTTCAGGATGGAGCTCGTATAGGCAGGGTAGGCAATGCTGGTCAAAATTGCGACGATGGCAACCACGATCATCAGCTCAATCAACGTAAATCCGCCATTTGTGAGTTTCTTCATGGTGCGTTCTTCAAATCTTGGAAATTGTTAATCTGCCGCCAGCTCAATCGACCAACAATGACCGTTTTTGTGGTGGTAGCACCAGCCGACACGCCGGTGGATCCGAGTGGCATAACACGACTTGTGACGGTTTTCAAGCGTCGTCCGGTATTGTCTGTCGGTGTGCCCGTTGTCGCACCGGGTATTTCCATTACCAAAGGTTCTCCCAAAAGGCCCACAGTCGAAGCCGTCGAATTACCATTCCCGCTAGCAAAGTTCACCTCGTATAGATTTCCGCCACCAGCCGCTGCTGAACAACTGCCGCTGGTGGACGCAACGCCAGGAATCAAGCTGCCGAAAATTGCCGAATTCCCCGAAAAAATGGCAGCACTGATCTGACGTTCCCCCGACGTTGGAAAGTCAAAGTACCAACCAGAGCGGATGAGCTCTGTGTCAATGTTGGTCACGGCACGGCCCAGAGTAAATGCCGGAACCGTTATTACACCAGTCGAAGCATTGGCTGTGCCTTGCTTGAGTCTCAGCCGGCTGCTGATGGCGCTCGCAGGGGAGCTAGCATCGGCACTGCTGCTGGCGTTGTCGTACACCATGTAGACGGACTGCTGTGTTGTCGCAGCCTTGTCCGATGTTTCAAGGTACTTGCCGGTTCCGAACAAGACATAGCGCGTACCGGGAATGGGGCCATTGGCAATGCTGGGAGCCATCGTAATGGGCTGTGCATTGCCGGACGCATCTTTTGCAATATACAAGGGATAGGGAATAATGCTGGGAGTGGTCCCTTTACTGAACGAGGACAGTTTGGTCATGTTCCAATCGGCGATCCCGAGCAGCGAAAAATCAAGTTTCCAGAGTTGGCCGTGCAAGTCACCCAAGAAAATCTGCGTCACTTCTCTGGCGTTCCCCAGCGTTGCTTTGAAGTTAATCAGGCCCGTCGCCTTGCTTGCGGTCAGCGAGGTGCCACCTGTAGCCACGTAGGAGGTCAAGTAATCAAGATTGCCATTCACGGGCACAGAGATTTTGTAGTAATTGGTGCCAAGTGACCAAGCCGTTCCCGCAGGCTTGGCCAAATCCAGCAAGAACAGGGCCGGGTATCCACTGCCAAAAAGGCCTGTACTGTCGGCGACGTAGTTGTTTACACCGCTGCCCACGGCTGCAAACCACTTATAGGTGGCTGTTGCACCGTACGCACTGGTGCGCAGCTTCAGTATTTGGGGCCGTCCAATGACGTTGCCCATATCGGGATCGTCGGCATGGGTAAATTCCCACATCACCTTATTTTCATCGAAGGCAGCCGGATTGGTCACGTCCAGCGCAAAAACACCTTGGCCACCGCCCCCTGTTCCCGCGACCAGCACTGTTTTCCAGGTGGACGCCACGAGGGCTTCAGCCACAACGGGTGTGCCGTCCATAAAACTCTGGTGGTTATTGACATAGGTGGGAGAGGTCAGTGCTGGCAGCTTGGGCCCCAGCCAACTGGGAATATAGGCAAATAATTCGTTTCCATTCGTGGCATTGAACGCATGAAGCATGCCGTCATTGGCCCCAACGAAAACGGCAGCGGTTCGCGACGCATTGGTCGTCTGGAAAGTTGCATAACCACTGTCGATGATGTTTGTTGCGGGCACGCCGGAGTAAGCTACGCCGGAATTGAGGATGTCACCCAGCAATTTATTGCGTTTGCGAAAGGGGTTGCCTTCTTTGGAACTGTCTCCGCGCAGGTAATTGAGACGGTCCTGCGCCAAACCATCAGCAGCAGATGCCGGGGTTGCTTTGTCCAGGGCGGTACTCAGGCTTGTCTCGATTCCAGCCCAGGTGAAGGGTGTGGCTACGGGGTTCGCGGTTGCGCCCACCTTACCCACCACAATATTGCGTGTTGTGGCGGGTGTAGTCATGGCTGCGAGTTGGGTCGCAGCGGACCAGGTGGGGGTTGCTGAAATGGTGACTACATTCGGTGGTGTTGCCGTGCTTGCGGTCACACTCACCGGAAGGGCCAGTAGGTCACCAGTCCAGTCGGATGTATCAAAGGCACCCTGGTAAATCGTGTTACCTGCTGCTACAGATAGATTTTTTGACTGAACTGCGGCGCCGGCAATGCTTCGTGCTGATGTTGAGGCGCGGGAAAATATGTCGTCAAAGGCCTTCAAAACACCGCGCGCGTCACTTTGCAGGAAGTAGGTGTTGGCCTCACCTGTTCGGGAGGTGCTGGTGTCAGTATCTTCCCAGACGTACTTGTCACCGGTCGTGAGATCGTCGCGGTAGAAAGGATTGCCCTTGGTGTTGTATGGGTTTTTGCTCGGGTTCGAAGCGTCAGTTTCGAAACCACCGTATTTGGATGCCATGAAAAACTGGTTGGCGTAGTGCCGGGTGCTTACATTGGTTTGAGCACCATACTCATTCACGTCAAATGTGAAGGTCTTGACGCGCAAGCCAGGCCGCTGCTTCGCGGACCCGCCTGTGCCGGTCCACCCAGTGCCCCGAATGTCATGTGTGTGCGCCCAGTAGGCGGACCCCATGATCTGGCTGGTCGTGGAGCCGCTTGGGACACTGTTGTTGGCCCCGTTTGGATTGCCTGTGGTACGCGAGACGCCTTGGCCGTCGATATAGGCGGAGGATATATCCTTTTCAAAATTTTGCACCACGGTTCGCCAGGCATTGATGTCCGGGATGTTGCTGGCGGCATTCGCGGTGGGCAATCTGTTGCCGTCGTGGGTGTTGATGTCGCCAATTACCACGATGTTGCTCTTCAAGCAGGAGTAGTCTGCCGTGTTTGTGCGTGTACCACCATAGGGGTCGGTCCACGTCGTCGTTACGGGAAATCCATCGTACATATCGGCCGTGATGCTGCTGATGGCATCGGCGCTTGGTTGCAAGCCCTGCAGATAGCGCAGCGCTTCGTAATGCAGTTCGCCCACAGGGTCGTATTTTTTGTACCGACCGGGTACCGGGCCCGTGCGGCCGAACTGGTTGAGGTAGGTGACCACGCCGCTCTTGCCATAGGTCGCGTCGCTTTCGGGGTTGGTATTGAACACGCCTGTGCTCTCGTTCCATTCTGCTTTCGGGTTGCCACCTGTTGGCGTGTTGTCGACGCCATTGTCATCAAAAGTTTTACCGCCGACATACTTGATGGGGGCACGTAACACGCCGCCATACCGACCACCAGAGTTGTAGCTGGCGGTTTGGTCCATCAAGTAACCGAAGGCCGCCAGCCGCAATTGATCGCTGTACTTTTGTACGGCACCAGTTGGTTTGTAATTGCCGTTGGGGTATTTTTTGCACAAGCCGTAGTCACGCGAATCCTGCAAAACCCCGGATGCAACATTGCACACCTGGACGCGGGAGTAGAAGAAGCCGTCGCTATTCAGGGCACTTGCAGAAACTGTTGGCGTCCAACTGCCCGTATAGTTTTTATAGTAGCAATTTTTTGCAGTTCCCACGAGTGGGTCGCCAAACAAACCGTTTGTGCATGACACGCTTCCAGTCGCCGGGGCGACTTTCCAACTCGTGTTAGCGCCATACCAGATTTCCTTGGTTCCCGAAAATCCGCTGCAAGTGCCGTTTTCAGCCGCGCAGTTAGTCGTGCCGCTTGGAAGCGAGGCATTGCTACTGGTTATCGTGCCCATTTGGGAACTGCTCACGGCGCCGCCAAGCGTGTAACTGCTTGTATTTCCACAACTCCCTCCAGAAGCGGTTCCGAAGAAGATCTTGTTGAGCGTGTTCCCAACCCAGATGTCATTGGTACCTGCTGCTGTTTGCATGGATGTGGGTACGGCTCCAAAGTAGGCCGTGCCTGATGCACCGCCACTTTTGAGCAACTGCTTGGCAGGGAAATTAGAGCTGTTCCACATGCAAATTGGGTCGCCATTCGGTACTACGGCGCGTTGCAAAATGGTCAGTGTCGAGGTATCAATATAGCGATCACCACCGGTCAATGCCAGGCGCAGCATGTCGATGGCTGAACTGGAAGCCCAGTTCAGAAAATTGCCGCTGAAGGCGTCAGTGCATTTCCTGTTGGTTGCCGCGCCGGTGCGGTCGAAGCGCTTGAAGTCGGTCGTGGTTTGCGGTGAAACAGGGGTTTCTGTAGGTGCATTGTTATAGGTGTAGCAACTTTCGGCGTCGTAATAACCCAAGTATTCATTGGTGTTGGTGTACGAATTGTCCGTACTGGTGCCACTTACATACTGAGCTCCTACGGTGGGAAATTCCACCGACAGTGCCAGTGCTAGCGCGGGTTTGTCACCTGCCCCGGCTGCGTAAAGTGGTTCGGAGGACAGGGCAATGGCGGGTATGACGGGTGCAGTGCTGGCACTGAACGCCACAAATGAGATCGCTGCAACCACCGGCACGACTAGCCATAGCAGTTTGGGCGCCTCGGTGAGCCGCGTAAGCACTCGGGCGATACCTGTTTTAAATGCCACGGCCGATGGCATAGGGTGTGCGTTGGTGTCCATGACATCGTTCCAGTCTTTAAATCCGATAAATCATTTGCAGCACCGCTTGAATGTCGTCGCGCGGTCCAAAACCCATGGCAGTCACACGGTATAAATAGGTGGGGTCTGATGGATCACTGCTGGGATCGGTCACCATCTCAATCACATAACGAGGTGCCTTGGCCGGCTGGATGCCCACGTTACCGTACGCAAAGACGCGGCTGGTAAACGTTCCGAACTTCGTTGTTGGTGCGCTGGCACTGGTATCCGTGTAATCAACCGTCAGCCACGCCGGTTTGCCTGTCAGGTTCAAAGCGCACAGCCCAACGGCGCCGCCGGTGGTGCCACAACCTGCAACAAATGCGCTCTGGTTTTTGCCATCAAAGGTGGCCACGCGCCCACTGGTGGCATAGGACATCTCGAAATCCGCATCCGTCAGCGCCGCCTCGGCGGCTTGCCAAGCCACCTGTTGATCGCGGTCATTTCGGGCACCTCGCTCGCTCATGAGGGCGATCTGGGCACCTCCGACACCGAGCAGTGACACAACCACCAGTATCAGCATGACCATAATTAGCGAAGCGCCGCGTTGTGCCGGTTGACGCGGGGTGAAGTGGATTTTTGTACGCATCATGGATTTGTCCGTCACTTCAGAGACCTTGGTGGTTGCGTAAATGCACCGTGAACGTGGCCACCTGCCGCAGCCGTCCATCGACCGCAGGCGTAAAGATGCTTCCCGGGTCCAATGCGGATGCTACGGTTTGCGACAATGCGGATCCCTTTGCACCGCTACTTGAAGCCTTAGCCACACCAAAAGGATAAAACGTCTGAGATACTTTTTCTTGTTGTGAGTTCAGCGGCCCCCGCACCACGAGACCAATGCGAAGGCTGGTAACGCGTCGCCAATTGTCGTTGGTGCCTACCGGGTCACTGGCGACCGTCATTTGGTCCGCGCGAAGGTAACGATCCGGTGCCGAGTCGCCGGTGGCTGCTGCTGCAGTGGCGGGGGCCGTGCCCGCAACTACGTCTCTCACGCCGTACAGCACCTGGAAATTCTCAACGCCTCTGATAATGGGTTGCGTTGAGAACGGTGCTGCGCCTGTCGCTGAATAGGAGCACATCAGCGAGGGTTCGCCTTGACTCACGGCCACGTGGATGATGCTGACCATTCGGTCGTACCGGTCCGCTGGGATAGCAGTTGCTGAGTTGCCTGCGCAGTCGATCATGGATCCGTCAGAAATTCCTGAGCCTGGAAAGGTCTCAACTGCCTGATAGCGCAAGATCAGAATGTCACTGCCGAAACCGTCTATTCCCACCGTGCGAGCCGTGGATGTATTCAGAGGATCTGTGCCATCAATCAATGCGTTATTGAATCCCGTAATGTTCGGGTCAGGGTTGGGTGGAAGGCCAGCCGCACTTGGGGGCGCACTTGCGCCAGCGTACAGTGTGTCTTTGTAGCCACTTTGCACGCCAAGGCGTTGCAATAAATCGGTTGTAAAGCGCACATTGTCACGAAGCTGTGACGAGGCATCCACGGTGTTAAAGCCTTGCCGTGTGACTGTCAAGGCAGAAATGGCGGCGAGGGAAATCAGCAAGCTAATGACTAGAGCAACCAACAATTCGACCATGGTCAAGCCATTTTGTTGGACCCTTGACACTGCATGCTTGCCAAATCTGCTTGGGGGTGTAGCCGACCAATTTGAACTGAGTTGATTCATAAAACACTCCCTGCGGTGACGGGAAAAACGATCGATGGGATCGTGGCACGTTCAAAGGCCGCAGCTCCCGACTTCGATCGGTCAGTGGAGCCTCGTGTCCACCCAATTTTGACCACAATGACGCCACTGGTACCAGCCGCGCAAGCCCATCGTGGCAGACCGGTTGTTGTGTCAAATGGTGCAGCGTCAAAGCAAACATCAACGCGCGCGCCGGGGAGCTCTGTATCGACGCGAGCAAGCCATTCCGTCATTTCGGCGTTGGCAATCGCGGTGTTGTCTGCGCAGGCGGTTGTACCGACGCTCAGGCAATAGGTGGGAGTGGCTGCAGCCAATGGTGAGCTGAACGATCCCAGGTAGGGGTTGGCGGCCCCAGTGAGAATACCAATAGCGTTGTTGCTACGTACCATCTCGGCCAGTTCGCGCGCCAAAACCATAGCCGATGACTGAAGCCTTGCCTCTCGATTCGCCTTCAACGAGGCTGCTTGCATGCCCACCATGCCCAATAGGCCGAATGACAAAACAACAATGGAGACCAGCACCTCCACAAGCGAAAAACCAGAAGCCCTGCGAGTGGGACGACTGGCGCGGCAGGCGCGCGTGGCGCCAGTTGTAAAAGAAGTGACTATGTGCTGATGTCCCATGGCCACCATGGTAGTTTCAAGCCACCTTGAAAAACCATTGGTAGTCAGCCGCTGGTCGGGCTGACATGACCGTTTGGCGGTGTTGCGCGTTTTGCTCGCCCGCAGCCGGAGTTTTACCGCCTCACCTCATCCACCAACGTCTTGAACTCATCAATATCCTCAAAGCTCCGATAGACGCTGGCAAATCTGACATACGCCACTTTGTCCAGCTTCTTGAGCTCGCGCATGACCAACTCGCCAATGCGGGCTGAAGGCAACTCGCGCACCCCCAGGGTCAGCAATTTTTCTTCAATCCGCTCAACCGCCCCATCTACCTGCTCGGTGCTCACAGGCCGTTTGCGCAGCGCCAGTTTCATGGAGGCCAGCAATTTGGCGCGCTCGTACTCAATGCGCCGGCCATCTTTTTTGACAATGGCCGGGAAGGTGACATCCGGGCGTTCGTAGGTGGTAAAACGTTTTTCGCAGGACGCGCACTGGCGCCTGCGGCGGATGGAGTCCCCGTCTTCAGAAATCCGGGTTTCCACCACTTGGGTTTCGGAATGACTGCAGAAGGGGCACTTCATCGGATATTGCCTATTTGTAGACTGGGAAGCGTGCGGTCAGTGCGTTGACCTTGGCGCGTACAGCATCAATATTGGCTGTATCCTTCGGGTTGTCCAGCACGTCTGCTATCAAATTTGCAGTCATGCGGGCTTCTTCGTCCTTGAAGCCACGGGTGGTCAGGGCGGGGGTGCCGATGCGCACGCCGCTGGTGACCATCGGTTTTTCGGGGTCGTTGGGGATGGCGTTCTTGCTGATGGTCATGTGGGCGGCGCCCAGCACGGCCTCGGCCTCTTTGCCGGTGATGCCCTTGGCGCGCAAGTCAACCAGCATGACGTGGCTTTCGGTGCGGCCACTGACAATGCGCAGGCCGCGACTGGTGAGTGTTTCGGCCACGATCTGGGCGTTTTTCAGCACCTGTTGCTGATAAATCTTGAATTCCGGCGCCAGCGCTTCCTTGAAGGCCACGGCCTTGGCCGCAATCACATGCATCAGCGGACCGCCCTGCAGGCCGGGGAAGATGGCGCTGTTGATGGCTTTCTCGTGCTGCGCCTTCATCAAGATGATGCCACCACGGGGGCCGCGCAGGCTCTTGTGGGTGGTGGAGGTCACCACGTCGGCGTGTGGCACGGGGTTGGGGTAGATGCCGGCGGCGATCAGCCCGGCATAGTGGGCCATGTCCACCATGAAGATGGCGCCCACGTCTTTGGCCACTTTGGCAAAGCGCTCAAAGTCGATGCGCAGGCTGTAGGCCGAGGCGCCGGCAATGATCAGTTTGGGCTTGGACTCATGGGCTTTGCGCTCCATGGCGTCGTAGTCAATTTCTTCTTTGTCGTTCAGGCCGTAGCTGACAACATTGAACCACTTGCCGCTCATGTTTAGCGCCATGCCGTGGGTCAGGTGACCGCCTTCGGCCAGGCTCATGCCCATGATGGTGTCGCCGGGTTTCAGAAAGGCGAGAAACACGGCTTCGTTGGCAGACGCGCCGCAATGCGGTTGCACGTTGGCGGCTTCGGCGCCGAAAATCTGCTTGACGCGGTCGATCGCGAGTTGTTCCGCAATATCCACGTATTCGCAGCCGCCGTAGTAGCGGCGGCCGGGGTAGCCTTCGGCGTATTTGTTGGTGAGTTGCGTGCCTTGCGCGGCCATGACGGCGGGCGAGGCGTAGTTTTCGCTGGCGATCAGCTCGATGTGCTGTTCCTGGCGGGCGTTTTCAGCCTGGATGGCGGCAAAGATCTCGGGATCGGTTTGCTCAATGAGAATGTTACGGTCGTACATGGCAGTCCTTGAAGACGTTGGGCCTGGGGGGTCGTGTGTTTGATCCCAGGGCTGCCCAGGCGAACGGCTAAACACATGGGCCACGCTGGCCATGCGGTACGCTCCCCCGTGGTATGCCCACTTCAGCGCCTCACGCCCTCAAGGGGTGGGCGCCTATCGCCAGTCGCGTACGCGTTGAGTTTAACTGACAAGGCGCAGCATCCGCCGAACCCCGGGAATCAGGAGTCGGACAACATGGCCACTTTTTCAGGGCCCTCGTTGGGCTTGATCGGCGCAGGCGCAGTCACCGTTTGGGGGGCGGTCAGATGCATCGAACGACCTTTGGCAACCGATTGCAGGCGGGCATGCTCGGCCATCACCTTGCCGGCGTAGCCGCCATCATCCTCAATATTGGCGGCGCCCACGTAATAACGCAGGCCACCTTCCATGGAGCCGGCGCGGGAGATGCATTCCTGCAGGACCTTGACACCCACCCGCAGGTTGGTCAGCGGATCAAAGGCCGCCAGTTTGCCACCAAAGTTCTCATACTTGTCGCTGTGAACCTTGGTCATGACCTGCATCAGGCCTTGGGCGCCGACCGGGCTTTGGGCAAATGGGTTAAACCCGGATTCGATGGCCATGACCGCCAAAATCAACGTTGGGTCCAGCTTGGTGCGGATGCCAATCTCATAGGCCTCAGCCACCAGGGCGCTGAGTGGCTCGGGCGCAACCTTGTATTTTTTGCTCAGCCAATAGGCGACGGCGGCTTGCTGCTTGGGTAAATCCTGCGGGTTACTCGCGGTGGCGCGATCAATGGCGTCTATTTCGCCTGCTGGTTCGGTCACCACCGGAACTTGGCGGGTTTGAAGCCAGCTGAAAAGTTGGAGTTCTCCGACCTGACGCAGTTCTGGTCGGGCCGTCAATGCGATGACGGCAAACATGACAGCCAGCCCGATGAGGGCAAAACTGTTGTGGGTGATTTCAAAGAAGCCCTGGGCAATATCGGATGCGAAAGTTCGCAGGCCCCGGGTGATTTTTTCTGACGCGTTCATAGCTCTTCCTTCGTTCGCGCGGGCTACTGTGTTGCACTGCATGCAGGGGTAACACGGGTGGCACCTCGTTAGGTTGGTACGCTATCAATATCCTGCGTTGTCTATCGTGTGTGGTGCAGAGATTTGAATATGCCGGGATCGGCAGCGGTTCGGGTTATCCCTAGACTTGGCTGGGATGGGCGGATTCTAGGTGTACTTGATATATCAAGTCAACAATATAAAACTTGTTTGTTATTCAAAATTAGGTTTCATGAGTGCCCTGAATCAGGCAAAAATGAGTTTTCTTAGCACTAAGTTTGACCAAAAAATGATTTTCATGCTTGTGACATATCAATCAATCAATAGCCGGCTTCCGATTGGAAATCCAATTTGAATTTACCGTGTCGCTGGCCTAGACTAAATTTGCATGTCATATGACAAGCATTAAGCTGGCAGTAGCCAATCCCTACCTTTGGGTAGCTGTGATGAAGCGGCCCCGGCAAATTGTGGAGGCAATCTTTTGCCTCCCAGCACTTTGGGACTTTATCCTCCCATTGTGCGAGTCCTGACGGCACGGACCTTGTGTCAGCCGTCAAGCCCGGCGGACTGGCTTTGAGCCATTCGACCGGGCTTTCTTCTATGTGTATCTATATGTATATGTAGGACCGCACTCTTTGAGGTGATTTGCCGCCAACGCAGTGCCGCCCAAGGCAAAATGGAGTTCCCGCGCGGAGCCGACTTTGCCTCATCAACAGACCGTTCCACATACTTTTTGCCGGATCAGTAAATAACGGCGAAAATAGCGGTTCTGCCCTGTCCACAATACGGCGGGGGTCCTTCTCTTTGCTTGCGCGCCTCATGTTCCCTTTTTCTGTCCTCAATAAATCTGCTGTAGCCCCTGAAGTGATACAAATTCCAGCCAAAACGAACGAACCCCATCCCCTGGACGTACTGACGGGCGGGGCATTTTCTGCCCACACCTCGACTGAGCGCACCGCGCGAATCCGTGAATGGCTGGCTGGCGCGCCAAGCGCTGAACAAATGCAGGCGGTTTTCAAGGAGATCAGTGGCAAAGACAAAGGCGCGGCCAAACTGTTGCGCGAAAAGCTCGATGAAATCAAGCGCAGCAAGGGCCAGGAGTCCATCGCGCAAGAGTGGGCTGACAAGGCGCAGGCCTTGCTGGCCGTGGCCAAGCTCAATATCGCCGATGCCATGGCCTGGCAGCGCGATGCCGCCAAGGCGGGCGCACCCCTGAGCAAAGAGCCCTTGGCCACGCTCAAGGGCCAGCTCAGCGATCGGGTCAAGGTGATTGAAGACTTGCAGCACCGGGTTCAAGTCCAGCGCGAAGCTGCTGTCTTGCTGGCTCAACGCATTGAGGTGTTGTCCACCAAGTCGTGGCGCGATGCGCAGGCGGTTGTGGAGGCTTTGCATGCCGACGTCGATCACTGGCAGGCGCAGGCAACTTCCCTGTTGGACGATACCAATTGGGCCAGCGTCGACGCCAAGTATCCGCCACTGCTCGATGCCTCGCGCGCCCAGCTGCTGGTGGTGTGGGATGCTTTCAAGGGGGCGTTGGCGCAGGCCGTGGTTGCCGCGGGTGACCCCGCTGCCGCCTTGCCGCCGGTGCCCGTGTGGGCCGATGAACTGCGTCTGGCACGGGGCGTGCCGGCGGAAGTGATCAGCAAGCCACAAAAACCCAAGATTGATCCGGAAATCAAGGCTCAGGCTACGTCGATAGTGCGTGATGCGCTATCGAAATTGGAGCAAGAGGTTGCCGAAGGACATGGTAAAGCCAGTGCCGGTGCCGCCAGTGCCCTGCGCAATGCGCTTAAAGAGTTTGGCAAGATCATCGACGACAAGCTGGAAAATCAAGCCCATGCCGCGCTGGCCGCTGCGGGTGAGCTGGAGGGCTGGCAGCGCTGGCGTGCCGACCAACTGCGCGAAGAGCTGGTAGCCAAAGCTGAAGGCCTGCTCAAGCGCCCGGAAGGCCAGGCCATGGGCGGGCGCAAGATGCAGGAAAGCCTGCGCACCTTGCGCGACCAATGGAAGCAGACCGACCAGGGTGGCGTGCCCAATCACGGTTTGTGGAAGCGCTTTGACGATGCATGCAACGAAGCTCACAAAGTGGTTGAAGCCTGGCTGGAAAAAGTCAAGACCGAGTCGGCGGAACACCGGGCGCAGCGCCTGGCACTGATTGAAGAGGTCAATGCTTGGGCAGCCGCCAACCCCGTGGCGCTGGACGACGACTGGAAGGGCTTCAACCGCATCCTGCACCAGTTTGGCGACCGGTGGCGCGATGGCGGCCATGTCGGTGAAAAGGCGTTTGCCGAGCTGCAACCATTGTGGAAGGCTGCCATCAATGCCGCCGCCGCACCGCTGGAGGCTCTGCAGAAGCGCAGCCTCGCCACGCGCCAGGCCATGATTGAGGAAGCGAAAGTGCTGGGTGCGCAGCCTGAGTTGCGCATTGATGCAGTCAAGGCCCTGCAGCAGCGCTGGCAGGCCGAGACCCATGTGGTGCCCATGGATCGCCGCCAGGAACAAAAGCTGTGGGACGCCTTTCGCAAACCGATTGACGAAGCCTTTAACCGCAAGACGGCAGAACGCGAGAAAGCTGATGCTGCGTTGGGTGAGCGCGATCGCATTGTGCTGGATGCGGCCAAGGCGCTGGAGGCGGCCAATGCGGCTGGTGATGCCCAAGGCATTCGCAGCGCCATGAATGCGCTGGAAGCCGCTTTGCGCGGACAGGCACAAGCGCAGGCTGCGGTTCAGATAGCTGCTGCGGAGGTAAATGCCGTTGTAGCCCCTGTTGAATCAGCGCAAGAAGCTATTGAAACTGTAGCAACGCCCGAAATGTCCGAGTCAGTGGAAGAGGGCGCGACGGTAGAAGCGACAGAACCGGTGGCACTGGCAGAGCCCGTGGCGCCACCCAAACCCGCCCCCAAGCCGGTGGTGGCCGTGCGCGGCGATGACCGCCCGGGCATGAAAAAGACCGAACCCGCGCCGATGGGGCGTGGCGCCAAGTTTGGTGACCGTAAAGAGGGCAGCAGGGATGGCGCAAGGGACAACACCCGGGGCCCGCGTGACGCCCACTTCGCAGGGCGCGCGGATGACCGGGGGCCACGTCGCGATGGCGCATCAGGCTCCTGGCACGAAGCGCCACGTCTGGGGGACACCGCGTTTCGTGCCCAACGTGACGCCTTGGAACACGCCCAGTTTGCCTTGCGCAAGCTGGCGGCGCAGGCGCACGGCGAGGCCTTGACCCAACTGTTGACCGCGTGGGAGCACCGCGATGCGGCCCAAGTGCCGTCGGCACAGGATCTGGGCAACCGTGTCACCGCAGCCACCCGCAGCGCATGGACCAAAGCACTGGCGCAAGCGCCTGCGGGTGATGCCAATGTGGCACTGTTGCGTTTGGAGATGGCGTCCGAAATGCCCACGCCGGCTGAGC
>JAUSMR010000018.1 GCA_030645955.1 Gallionella sp.
CCGTAGTGGCCACCACAAAAGCGTCCTCGAAGTGGGGCAGCAACACCACTTGCTTGCCAGACAGGGCGTAGTACAGCCGCGGGGTGAGTGACCCGGGGCAGGAAGTGCGGGTAACCAGGGAGTGGCGCACCAGGCCTACGCCTTGGTTGGTGATCGAGTCCTTTGATCAGCCTTGGGCGGTCAATTCCTGATTCCGACGCAATTGATAGGGTTTGACCAGCACTTCGGCAGGGAGCTTCAAGTTGACTGCAAGGCGTCGAATCATCTCCAGTGTCAAAGGACGGGTACGGTTAAGAATGTCTGCCACGCGTCCTCGTGCGCCAATGTAGGGCTCCATATCCTTACGCGTCAAACCGCGGCTTTCCATGACATGGTTGATGAACTCGATTGGGTCTGGGTCAGCAATGGGAAAGTGAACGCTCTCATAGTTTTGCACCAGCAGGGTGAGGACATCGAGCTTGTCGGCATCAGAGGACTTGGCTGGCGCATCCCAAAGTCGTTCAATCTCTGCCAAAGCAGCTTGGTGGTCTTTCTTGGTGTGAATGGGTTTGAGTTCCATGTTTACTCCTTCAAATCCTCTCAACGTCAATCTTGTCGTACTGCCGATGTGTGCCGATGAACCGGATGAAAATCAATCCGCGCGCATATTTCACCGACACCACCAACCGGTAATCATTGCCCTTGATATCAAAAACAGCGCGGTTGTTTGCGGTGAAACTGGCACTGCGATAAGCCTCTTTGATGTCAGCCGGAGTTTCCCAGTCGGCCCGACTCGCCAAGGCATACCAAGCGCGTAACGGCGTTTGTGCATCCGGGTACTTGCCCCAAAAAGAACGCAGCGTTGAAAGAGCAATGACTCGCACAACCGCATTATGCTACCAAATTGGTATCGTAATCTGGGCATCCATAGCGTCCTCGATCCTTGCGGTCCAGGGCGCTTTTTTATTCCCGTTCCACAACCAAAAAGGAGATACCCATGGCAACACGCCGCAGAAAACTC
The DNA here is from genome assembly GCA_030645955.1 of Gallionella sp. Next base: position 1,001 of record JAUSMR010000018.1, read on the forward strand.
GCACAATTCGCCGGCAGGAAAGCAGCCAGCGCTGCTGGGTTGGGTGGAAGAGTTAAAAGGTTCCGTATCGGACCCAATTGGGTTAAAATGCGCCATGTGTCTAGGAGGTCACAATGTCCGTTAATGTGAAATTATCTGAATCGCTGGTTGATCAGGCCAAGCACTATGCTGTGATCGAGCATCGCTCTGTGCCAAAGCAGATCGAGTACTGGTCAAGGATTGGCAAGATCGCCCAAGAGAACCCCGACTTGCCCTTTGCCATGATTAGGGACATTCTGATTGCGGATCAGGAAGAGCCTATCGGTGAGTACGAGTTCGGCTGATGCGTATTCTCGTTACGCCAACCTTTGATCGGTTGGTCAAGAAGTTGCATCGGAAGCAAAAGGCTGATCTTGATGCAGCCGTTGAAATTGTTGTTGGCGATACCGAGATTGGTGAAGCTAAAGTTGGCGACCTTATCGGTATCCGTGTTTACAAGTTCCACATGGCAAAGCAACTGTGCTTACTCTCGTACAGAGTCCTTAATGAAGACAGCATCAAACTACTGACGGTCGGTTCGCATGAAAACTTCTACCGCGATTTGAAGCACTTGGAACAATGATGCGCAATGTAACGACTGGAGGGACTCAATCATGACGATAGCCGAGCAACTTTTTGATGTAGGCAGCAAGCTCCCGCCCCCGGCATTGGCGGAGTTGTTGGACTTTGCGCAATTCCTGCAACAGAAATGCGCTGCTCAACAAGCGGCGGGGCAAGTATCTCTGGCAGAACTCAGGGGGGGCTTAGAAGGCTCCACAACCTTCACCGGCACGCCTGTGGCGATACAGGAAGCGATGCGCCGTGAATGGGATTAAGCGTGCCGTCTTGCTGTGTGAAGGTGGGGATAAGCGAACGCAAGATGCTGACATTGCAAGGGCAATTGTTCGTTGGAATGAATGGTAAACAAGGGGAAAAAGATGAAGACTACCGTTCTGCAAATGGATGGCTACTGCCACCCAACTCGGCCGTCCCATTCCGGAGCCTATGGGCAAGCTGATGTACGCCTGACCAGCGCCACTTCCAAAACTGGTGACAATTCGGCCGCTGGCAGCGGCGTAGAAATCCACTTTTCCATACCGGCCTAGCGACATAAAACTGCTGGGTCGCAATGGTAAGTAGGCTGTCATTTTTGATGTCACAGTCGGGCTTGCATAAATTCGCTTTTAAGCTAATATGGATACCTACGAAATTCGACACTATGTTGATGAGAGCGGCCATGATCTTTACCAAGACTGGATCATGGGCTTGCGCGATCAGGTTGCAAAGGTTGCCATTTACCGTCGCGTTGCAAGAATTGCAGTGGGCAATTTTGGTGATCACAAGTTTTTACAAGATGGTGTATGGGAGCTTCGCGTTGATGTGGGTCCAGGCTACAGGGTCTATTACGCGCAGGTCGGTGGCAAGGTTATTTTGCTCATGCTCGGTGGTGACAAGAGGACTCAGGACGCAGACATTGCAAAGGCGTCTAAATTGTTGAGAAATTGGGAGAAACGTAATGAAACCAGATCGTGATCACGAAGAAGCCAGCATCGAAATGTTTCGAAGCGACCCTGAGTTTGCTGCGAACTACCTCAACTCAGTGCTTGAAGAGGGTGACGAAACAGATCTCATGCTTGCTTTGAGAACCATGAGTAAAGCCTTTGGTGGTGTACAGGAAGTGGCACGCCAAGCGGATATCAATGCAAACACGCTCTATCGCACCTTGTCGGCAAAGGGTAATCCCGAACTGCGAACCTTGTCGTCGATTCTTCATGCGATGGGCATGAAGTTGGCTATCCAACCCATAGAACAGCACAGCCCTGCCTGAGTGCGGTTCTGGAGACGTTGCACAGGCATCGACTGGGGTCAGCGCAACCAGCAAAAACTGGTGAAAATCTAACTTCGGCAACAGTTGGCCACTTGAGCGAGCCGTTTGTCATACTGCCCGTCTGGCCTATGTCAATACGCTCAAGGCAGCGCTGCCGTCGCCGTTTGCCGGGGATACGATCAAGCTGCCGGGGTGAGAGGCAATTATTGTTGACACTGACCGGGTTCAAGCGGGTATTGAAACCCGATGGCTTTGTTTGATTATCTGACCGGTCCGCCGAGGGTTGCTCGTCTCCACAAAGGTTGCTGGCGAAACCCCAAAGCGCTCGCTGAGCGAGCGGACTTGGCGAATATTGAGTTCGCGTTTGCCCGAGAGAATTTCAGAAACCACGCCCTGGCTGCCAACTTCGCTTAGGTCGTTTTGCTTTAAACCGTGTTGTTCCATCAAAAACTTCAGCGCCTGCACCCCGCTGACTTCTGGCATTTGATGGTGTTCGGTTTCAAAATCTTCGATCAGATCCCCGACGATATCGACCAGATCCATCGCGGGATGGCTTTCATCACCGTTGGCCTCAACCAGCAGCAACTCAAGCATCGCCACCATACTTTGGTAGTGCGTTTCATCGCGGATGGGCGCGATATCGGTGACACTCCGAAAAACCTTCCACGCCGGGAGTACGTGCTTGATCTGGATTTGTGCATTCATGATTTCCATGTCCCTTTGTCGTAGTCCTGATGAGTTAGTACCGCTTTGATGTAGACGATCTGCTTGTTGAATCGGATGTAGGCAACGAGCCGGTATTTGTTACCGCCGATGTCGAACACAGCCAGCTCACCAACCTTGTCAACTGTGTTGAAAGTCGCTTTCAGTTCAGCCCAGTTGCCAAATTTGTTTTTCTCAACCACCCGTCGCCAACCCTGCAAGGGCTCATCAGCTTGAGAATGCAAAGCAGCGAATGCCCTCAATGCGCTGTTGCTAATGATTTTCATGTGGCTAGTATATCTCATGTTGAGATAGATGCACCGAACTCACTGCGCAGGCGCAAGCCTTTGCCGACAAGCAGTTGCCGGTGTTGAAGGCGTTGCACGTGGTGTGATCAAAAACTCAAGGACCCGAAAATGCCAATCATCAAAATCGACGACAAAGAATACGACTTCGATACCCGTCCCGGACGAGGCCAAGAAGCAACTGAAGATGTTGCAGTACATCGACGGCGAACTGGGGCGGCTGCAAGCACAAGGCGCTGTTCTGCAAACTGCCCGTCTGGCCTATGTCAATACGCTCAAGGCCGCGCTGCCGTCGCCCTTTGCCGGGGATACGATCAAGCTGCCGGGGTGAGGGGGTGATGTTGGGGATCGACAAGATTACAATGTTCCTACACTAAAGGGGAACACAATGCAGACCGTCAATATCCGCCAACTCAAGAACAATCCATCGACTGCCCTGCGCAGTGCCAAGGAAGACGACATGGTTGTAGTGATGAACCGCGATCACCCGGAGGCCTTGTTGATCAACCTGGCCAAGCTCAACCTACCCGATCTGGCTTCAGTGCGGGTGGCTCTGGCGGTGTCGCTGTTTCGCAATGGGGCGATCTCCGCCGGGTTTGCCGCGCGCATGGCCGACCAGCCCTTATCCGCGATGCTGACTCTGCTTTCGAGTCATAACATTCCCCTGACTGGTGGGAACGAGGCCGATGCCCGCGATGACCTGAATGCAGGAAGGCAATGGCTGGCCAGCAAGGATTGAGACTTGCGTAGCGTTGTCATCACTGATGCGGGGCCGCTGATTGCGTTGTCACGCATCGACGCTCTGGAATTGTTGCGCGGATTGTTCGGGCAGGTACTGGTTACAACGCAAGTCCGCGCTGAAGCCTTGCCATTGGCTGATTATCCGGGTAAGGCGATCATCGCCCAGGCATTTGATGCTGGCTGGCTGGTTTGCCGGGTACTGCCCGAGACTTCATGGCAACCCACGAATCCTGCCCTCGGCGCGGGCGAATGTAGTGCCATAGCGGCTGCATTGGAAATGCCCGGATGCTTGCTCATTGTCGATGACCGCGCTGCGCGGGCGGAAGCAAGATGGCACAGGCTTGCCATCATCGGCACAGCAGCGGTTGTTGGTCTGGCCAAGTTGCAGGGCTTGATTCCGGCTGCACGTCCAGTTCTGGAAAGGCTTCGACCGGCGGGATATTTCATTCACCCAAATATTGTTGAAGCGGTATTGAAAGACGTCGGGGAGTCGGCCGGGTCGCCGTCTGGCCGAAGTTCATTGAGGTAGTCGGTAGCAAAGCGCGGGCCCGGCTTATGGGGGCATGTTGCATCGCTCCTCTGGGTTGCCTGAGTCTACTTTTGCCCGTATGTGCTATCGTGGGCTGGCGCAACAGATAGCAAACGGATGAAATCACCCTCCCGGTAAGCAGTGGCCCTTCGGGATTGGGTCATTCGCAGGGAATAGATCGCGTCAACGCCAGACGGTGGCTTGACACTGCTGATTTTTCCCCACTTCAGGCCCTTGTCCCGGTAAAGCTGGCCCCATGTCAACTGTCGGATCTTATTCAAAGTGTCAATTGCCGCATGGCGCTCAGGCTTTTGCAGGCCTAGCAAGCTGTTCTGAAACGTGGGGTTGTTCAGGTCAAGCCGAACCAACGAATCAGCACTACTGCTTGCCATGAGACAAACGGGTCAAAGTGTTCTCCAAAACAGCATCGCTCGGCGGGTTTTGTGCTGCCCATGCCAGGGCGTTGTCGAGGTCGGACGTTGCCTGCGGCATATGTAGCCAGCGCTCGTTATCGGGCACCACAGTGGCAGTGCGAACCAACCAGACGCCAGCCTCTTGTTCTTCGACGACAACTTGTCGCCCGGCGAACTGCTTACCCAGTGAAATCTGGCCGTTGGCGCCAACTACTTTGACTGTGGTGGAGGTTGCAGCTAACATAATTAAAATCCTAATTTAGTATGGCACGAATCAAATTGTAGGTGTGGTTGCACGAATGTCAAGCTGTGGCGCGTAATGTGTGGCGCGTAATGTGGCGGGTGGAGACGCCGGGAAATCGGCGAAGGCGCTGAGGGGGTACCGCCGGATGCCATGCCCGAAAACTCATCCCGGTAACGCTACTGCATTGAGCACCGTTCCATTGCGGGGCAGATTGAGTTCTGGGCGCGGGTGGGGCGGGCCGCACTCGATAACCCTGATTTGCCGGTCAGTTTTGTGGCGGAATCGTTGACTTCGATGGCTGAACCGCGTGAACAGTTACAGCCGTTCGTGCCCCGCAGTGCTAGCCGGTAATGTGGTCAGTTAGGCAAACCCGGCGATTTGCGCGGCAATACAAGAGGCTGCATGACAGGTCGCCTCCGACGTGGATGGCGCTGGTACCAAAAACAGTCCAGCGTGCGCAGCCAGCAAAAGCTGCTGAGAGTAGCCCTGTAACCAGAAGGCGCATTAAACTCAGAACCCCATCCCTCACAAGAGGGGTCACATCAGGAGTTTCCAAAATGCCCGTGATCAAAATCTACGACAAAGAAGGCGCCTTTGACACCCTG
>JAUSMR010000038.1 GCA_030645955.1 Gallionella sp.
CAGTGTTTGTTGAAGTAGTGCTCAACGATTTGTCAGTTTGGACCGCAGCGCTGATTTGATCTTTTTCTACCGAAACTGTAGGACTCACTTTTTGCCACGTCCAATATCCAAACGCTACAAGCATCCAGACACCAAGAATTGCACCTGCAATTTCCTTCCGACGCGTCCAGATAATTCCACTTGGTAGCGCTGACGTCACTGACAAGTCCTGAAATACCGGTGAGGGCACTAGGGTAGTTATTAGTTGATTTTTTTTGCTTATCTGTTTGAACGCAAGAAAGGCAGTTCCTCCTATGATCATGAGACTAATTGCCACGACAATCCAGTTCGTCATTCTGAAAGTGCTATCCGGGCTTGTTGGAGTTGAAACTGTTGGGGCAATTGGATGAACAGGTCGAGTCCCTTGACTGCTTAAAACTTGTTCTGTGCCTGGAACTAATGACTTACTTGGAACCGTCGAATCAATTTTTGTCATCGACTCTGGGGTTGCCTCCCGCTGTGTTTCCTTGACCCAAGCATTAATGACATCTGGCATTGAGACACCAGTTGGCCCGAAAGTTTGTATTCTGTAGTTAATCAGCATCGAAGCAAATACTGCGCCCGTCTTTTCGTGGATGGCAATCATGCTTTCATGGTATGTGCAACTATGAGGTGCACATCCACTTGCCAAGATGAAGCCATCTTTCTGTTCTAGACTTGAAAACCCCAGTCCTTGCTCAAATTCAGCAAACAATTGCTTTGGAATAATCGCATTGAGAGCCTCAACAACTTGTTTGTCACGGAGGATTTCATCGTTACCTTTACCAACATACTGGGCGGCAATTTGGCCGACAGATTGACTCTTGTCGTTCGTAGATTGCACCGGCACATTGAGGACCGCAACCGGTATTGGTTTAACGACTGGTTCATTCTGTGGTGTTGCTTGTTTGGTCAGTGACTTTCCAATTGCCGCTGGCTTCTTCTCAGCATGCTCTTCAATCGCCAATGCAGGTGCTTGCTGTTTCGCCTCGATAAACCGAACCGGAACCGACACAGAGCAGCTCCGTAAGGTCTGTGTGCCGTCAGGACTGGTCAGCTTGGTTGAGCCAAAAAATGCTCCACCTTCAATTCGTACTGTGCCAATGTCTCGCCAACTTCCGTTTTTTCCCGATCCAGCTTTCCAACTACCTACAGCATCAATATTGAAGCTGCCATCCGCAAGCTTTGCCTGCCCTTCCTCATGATATTTGTCATCGCCTCTTGACCATGCAATGCTTTGACCGTTTTTCTCGATCTTCAGTGGAACAGTCCATCCGGGATTTGATTGATTGCTCTGCAACGGACCGCATGACAACTTGCCCGAATAGGTGCCATCTTCAATTTGAGCGGCTGATGCGGAATCGAAGCTCGCCGCAACCGAAGTTGACAGGCAAACTACGCTAAGAGTGACAAGTGCAAGCGTTTTTTTAACTGCGAGTTTTGTCCTGAATCGGATCATCATTTTCGCTGTCCCTCCCTATGGGTAACTTCGTTCTCTTGTATTTGTAAGGGATTGTAAATCGCAAAAACCGCGTTTGTAGAATATATTCCGTGGACCGTAGGTCACATAAACGTGACTCTACAGGGATGGATCGCCAGTTCATTCAACTCAGAAACGTGCTTGCGCGCAACGTGCGCTCGCGTCGTAAAGAGCTGGAACTGTCGCAGGGGTAGCATTCGTTCAAGTAGTTTCTTTCCTTGATGTAGTACTACACAGCCCCCACTAACTCTATTTGACGCCCATGAACTTTAAAACGTCCGCCACGAGTTCCGCGCTTTGTTTTGAATCACCACCTATTCGCGCCCTTTGATTGACTGAACAACTTTTATATGCCGCGTCCCAATCAGCAAAGGACTCCAAATTCTTTCCTGTCTTGAAGTCTTTGGCGTTACGTCCCAATCCGCCACCCGCAACATCCGTCATCTGCAATTCCATGTCGCAGTTTTTTGAAATCTGCGCATTGTTGTAGTAGAAAAACTGTGACTTCCCATCGAAGCCGTGATACGTTCCCGGATACTCTTTGAATGTCACTGGTTGGCCGTGTGCAGCCAGCTCATTGGCAAACCGCTCACAAGTCGCGCTGTTTACCCAATCCTCATCTTTACGATCCGCCGCAGCCATAAAGATGGGAGCCGTTGCATGCTCCGTATCAGCGCGGTATCGGACATCGCAGCCGGCGGGATACACAGGGATGTGACCCGCAAAGTGCGCACCGTTAGTTTGCACTGGCCGCTGGTACATGGGCCAAGCCGTGTAGAACGCAATGCCGCCGCCACGTGAAAAGCCGATGTGATAAATCCGACTCGCATCGATCTTGGGATGACTTGCCAGCAGCCGTAGACCGTTCAATGCATCAGCGACCATGGCAGCCGGACTCAGGATTGACTGGTCTTGTGCCGTCTCGCTGATGCCTCTCGGCTTGAAGCTGTCGATAACAAATACTGCAACCCCTGCTGCATTCATTTGCTTTACCCATACCTCAAACGCATATGGACTCACGCCACCGCTGCCATGGCTGATCAGCAATGCTGGCACCTTGCCGCTGGCATTTGGGGGTAGCAAAAGATCTCCGTAAATCGCCGTAGCTTTTGTTTCCGAGAGATTTCTGCGCGCATATTGCCAAATGCTGGGCATGGTGATGGACTGAAATTCAATCCGGCCAGTCTGACCGCCGCTGAGGTCTGCCAATGGCGCTGCGCTGGCGGCTGAACATATCAGCGCAAGGCTGAAAAGGATTCGCTTCATTTGATCTCCCCTGAATATTGGCTTATTGGTATTGATTTGCCGGGAGTATGGTAATCGGAAAAATTCAATTTGTAGAATATATTCCGTGGACTGTAGATCACATAAGCGTGACTCTACAGGGATGGATCGCCAGTTCATTCAACTCAAAAACGTGCTTGCGCGCAACGTGCGCTCACGCCGTAAAGAGCTTGAACTGTCCCAGGAAGAAATCGCCTTCGACGCTGGCATCGACCGCACGTACATTAGCCAGATTGAACGATCCACCATCAATCCGTCATTGCTGGTGTTGTGCAAGTTGGCTAATGCATTGAAGACCGAAGTGCCGACCCTGCTGATGGAAACGGAACAGACCGGCTAAACGAAGGCGGTGCATATACGTGACCGGCCATTGAGTAATTGGAGCCAGTCGCCATACCGATTCCGGCAACCACCCTACTCTGTCAAGTCTCAAGCAGGGGGAGTGTGTACCAGTCGTGTTCACCTTGGACGGTTTCGAAAGCATCCACCGTTTGTTGCTTGCCGTTATTCAGGACGACTACCATGTGGCGCTGACTTTTTGTTCCCAAGAGGCTGGAGCCGATTGGAAAAAGCGTAATACTCTTTACAGCCAACGCAATCGCAGCCGACAACTGCTCACGCAAAGCTCGCAGTTTGACTTTATTCTCTGCGCCGTTAAGTCTCTTCATTTCCTTGAACATCGCTATCAAGGCATCCATTCTGCTTTTGCCGTTGTTTTCATTGACGTCCGCCATAGCCACCTTCTCCCGCTGTGCCTTCACCTGCTTTTCCAGAGTCTCGCTTTCAGTCTCAAGTTCTCGCTGACGACTGACGAGCGCCTTGGAACCCTCACCTTCCTCTATCTGCTTTGTGATATTACCAACCCGTCGAGTTACATCTGTGATTTGGCCTTCAAGGCCAGCCAGTTTTTTACGTTCCTTCTCTACCAGAGACTTATCCCCGCCCATAAGCATTCGATAGTCAAGGCCGGTTAACCACAGCAGCAATTTTGGCTCAAGCTGGTCAAGAAACCACATGTGCATCCGGCAACCGACGTCTACGGCCTCCTTGGATCGTATGCGCGCGCCGAAGCAGGAGACATATTTCCTCTCGTAGCCTGTTTTCAGTGACTTGTAGCCTGCGATGTTCATAGCTGAACCGCAATAACCGCACTTCAGACGACCTGAAAATAGGTTTGTGACCACGTCACCACCACGATTAGTGACCTTGGTGGTGGCGCGCGCTGAACGGAGCATCTGTAGTCGCAGGAACCGATCCCGGTCAATGAGAGCCGGGTAGTAGTTGTCATAAATCTCTCCGTCCACCTCTATCGCACCGTAAAGCGCCGGATTTCGCATGATCTTCTGGACGTATGACGGCTGCCACTTGCCGGACTTGGACCAGGCAGGCACCTTGTCATCATGGAGCTGGCGAATCAAGGTGTGGTTACCCGTGCCCCTCTCAGCACCATCTATGAGCCACATCACTACTTTAGCTCGCTCTGGATTCAGTGTCGCTGTACGCTTTTTCGGAGCCAGCCTGTCTAGGTCAGGATTGATTGCGACAACTATCCAGTGAGGAACTTTTCGAGTCATAACATGGCCATCCTGTGCTCGCTTCTTTTTTTCCTGCCACAAACCTTTTGAAAAACCGCTCTTGCGTTCGCTTTCTGAGTGTGCACGGTGCATATCCACAAGCACCTCAAATAGCTGGAAGACGCTTGCTTGAACAGTGGCCCGCGAGAAGATTTTCGGTGGTGTAGTTAAGGTGACAATCGTCAATCCTGCACCGATGATGTCGTTAAAAACGCTGAATGCATCAAGGGGGGTAGCGCGAGACAGCCGATCAAAGCTCTCAACAATTAGTGTTGCGCCTTCAGGGACGCGGCCTTGCTCTATTGCTTTCAAGAACAGGCCGAGCGCCCCTTTTCGAATGTTGGTTTGGTCATACGCGGAAACGCCTTCGTCAGTAAAACTGAGAGCGCTATCTATGACCAGACCATTCTCCGACGCATACTTCTCGGCGTCCCCAATTTGCCGCCGCAGACTGCCACCTTTAGCTTGACCAGCAGAGCTAAACCGAGCATATGAGATAGCTACGTTTGAGTATGTCATTTTGGTGTACGCTGCCTCAAATTCATTATGTTTCGCTGGTCATTTTATCGACATCAAGTGCGCCACGCCGGTGGCCCGAAAGATATCCCAGTCGGCGCGGTCAATGGCGTTCTGGTCGCCCACCACCAGGGCGGCAATCAGGCCGGCGTATTTGCTTTCGGTTAGCCGCTCAAAAATCCGGTCGCGCACCCGCTGGCGTGCGCGCTCCACTGGGTGCAACCCGGTTTGGGTAAGCCGCTGCGGCGCCAGGTCTTTGGCACCGGCGCGCACATAGCCGGTAGCCTGCAAGCCCTGCTCCCACAGCCAGAGTTCATAGTCAAAGCCATAAGGGTTGCTGCCACCGTGCGGCGCCTTGAGGCGCACCGTCATCTGCCAGCGCTCGCCGGCCTCGATCGGCGCGGGCTGGCGTTGCAGTTCGCCAATGAGACCGGCGCCGCCGCCACCGAAAATCCCTGAATACCAGCCCAGGTAAATACGGGGCGGCAAGTAAATCGGTTTTCCTTGAAGCTGCGCCGACTCTACATCGAGGCGAAAGCGCAAACCCGCCTCGTTGTGCTGCGGCATGGCGGCAATCACACCCGTCACCACCACGTCGCGCCCTTCGAGCCCGGCGTCCAGCGCATCGCTCAAGAAAACCGAGGCGCGCAGTCCGGTCAAACCAAACGCCAACAGGCCAAAGGCCAAAGCAGCCAGCGCAGTGCGCCCATGATTTGCTACTGATTTAATAGCTGCTACCGCATATAAGACGGGGGCCAGAAGCATAAAACACCCATAAACCTGCCAGGAATACAGGGCTACCTGCTGCAGCTGCAAGGCCGTCCCCACCACAAAGGCCAACAGCGCCGGAAAAATTAACCAGGCCATGGCTCGGTTGTGGTGCGAATCAGTGTGCAGGCGCGCTACTTACGCGTCATCTCGCGCGTGGGCATGCTGATGTGAAATCCCTGGGCATAGTTGATGCCCATGTCTTTGAGCGCATCAAAGATCGCCTGATTTTCGACAAACTCCGCCACCGTCTGGATGCCGATGTCCTGACATAGCCGGGAAAGATTGTGAACCAGGGCGTAGTCAATCTTGGAATTGAGAATATTGCGCACGAAAGCGCCATCAATTTTGACGTATTCGAACTGCAGCTCGCGCAGGTAATGGAAGGAGTTGTAGCCGCTGCCGAAATCGTCCAGCGCAAAGGCAAAGCCCTTCTGGCGCAGATTGCTCAGGAACTTGCGCATATTGGTCATGTCGCCGATGGCGTCGCGTTCCAGGACTTCGAAAACGATGCATTCCGGCGGAATCTCCAGCGTGTTGCACAACTCCTCGGCGTAGCCCAGGATGCCACGCCCCTGGATTTCCTGCGCCGACAGGTTGAGAAACAGCTTGATGCCAGGCGAATCCGACTTCATCTGCTCGCGCTTCGCCTGGAACGCCTTGCTGATGATGATGCGATCAAGTTCGCGGCCCATGCCGTACTTTTCCATCGTCTCGATGAAGATGCCGGCGGAGAGGATTTCGCCACTCGGTTCGATCAGCCGCGCCAGCGTTTCGCAGGCGAACAACTCGCCCGTGCGGCAATCGACGATGCTGTGGTAATAGGGAACGATGCGATCTTGCTGCAATGCCTCGCGCAGTTTTTCTGCATGGTCGCGCGTATTGCGGCTGCCCTCGACCCGCCCTTCCAGCGAATCGAGCGTGCAAGCGCTGTTCTTGCCCATTTCCTTGGCCCGGTACATCGCGACATCCGCCCCGGCCAGCAGGTCGGACTCGTTCTGTGCGTCGATCGGGTACGTGGCGATGCCGATTGAGACAGTCAAGTGAAAGTGCTTGCCGTCGGGGGCCGTGAAGACGCGCTCGCGCAAGGTGCGTCCCAGCGTGCCAGCCACCGTGGCAGCCCCTACCCGGCCGGTTTCCATCAGGACGACGGAAAATTCGTCGCCACCGATGCGGGCGGCCAGGTCGCCCTTGCGGATATGCTCACGCAGGATTTCCGCCACCCCGCACAAGGCGTCGTCACCGGTCGCGTGACCATAGGAATCGTTGATGTCCTTGAAATCGTCCAGATCGAGCATCAACAGCGAGAACTCGTGGCTGTGCCGCTCCGAGCGCCCGATTTCATACTCCAGTATGTTGTTGAAATGCCGGCGGTTGTAGAGACCGGTCAGCGGGTCGTGCATGGCATAGTATTCGAGCTCGGTCAGCGTGCGCGACAGCAACTTGCTGGAGCCGACCACCATCACCATGACCGACAGGATGGAGCGCACCACGCTTTCTTCCTGCGCGCTCAATTCGCCGCTGGCGACATAGGCCACGCCCAGCAGCCCGGCCAGCTTGGGCGTGTGTTCCGGCACCGCGACCGTGATCATGCGCATCGCGTCGATGCTGTCGACCGGCCCGCTCACCTTGACGACGAACTCCTCGATGTCCAGCGGCGCATCGTCGGGCAGCCTCAGGCTGGCGAGCATCTGCCTGGACAACATGTCGCGCGCCGTCTTCTTCAAATCGTCGGCATAGTCACCGAGGTAGTAGAGAAAAAGGGAGAGACCGTGCTCCTCGGCGAACGCGATGTAGAAGAAGTTGAACGGAAAAATAGCGTGAAAGTCGGCCAGAATTTCCTGCACGAACTCCTTCCACTGCGCGACGTGCTCGTGCGACAGGATGATGCGCTCCAGTACCTTACTCTGGCGCTCGAACAAGTCCTTTTCAATCAAGGTCGAAGCCAGGTTGGTCAAGGTCTCGTTGAACTCCTGCATCGTCGCCCGCACGTAGTTGCCGTTGCGGTGCCACTGGCGTTGCCGCTCATCCAGCAGGATATCGAGCGTGGCATCCAGGCAGACACAGGCTTGCACCGCGCGCTCCAGTCGCTGGCTAAGTTCCGGCACCCCCACTTCCTCGGCAATGCTGCGCAAATCGGTGATCACTTCGTGGTGAACCTCCTTCACCAGCGCATTCAGGTTGCCACCGAAGATCTTGGTGCGGGTCTGGCTTTCCAGCAAGGCCGCCATGCGATCGATGACGCGCAGGCGCACCCCCTCCAGGTGGCTGGGGAGAATGCTGTTCATTCGGAAAACCGCCCGCCGCTGTGCATCAGGTCAACGCCACATTGCAGGTCACACAGCCAGTCCAGAAACTCACGCACGGCGGCGCCGCGATAGATGGGCCCATGCTGCGGCGCGATCATGTCGATTTCCAGCCCGGCGATGGTTTCCAGCCAGCAGCGGATCGCCTTGTTGGAGCACATGTAGCGGCGGTGGAAGCCTTCGATAAAGGGCAGATGGCTATTGAAATCACTCACGTAGGCATCGTCCTTGTCCATGGGCATCATGGCCGCGCCGATATCGCCGGTGAACAGGATTTTCGACACCGGATCGTAGACGTTGATCTGGCCTTCCGAATGCAGAAAATGCGCGGGAACGATTTTGAGCCTGAAGCCCGGCGCCACCTCGCAATCCATGCCTTCATCCGGCACGCCGACAAATTGCGACATGTCCTTCAGGCCATAGTGCGGCAGAAAGCGCATCCAGATGCGGGAGATATACACCGGCGCCTTGACCAGTTCCAGCCAGGTGGCAATGCCGCCGACAATGTCGGGATCCTGGTGGGAGAGAAAGATGCCGCGAATTTTGTCGGGTGGGAGATAGCGCAGCATTTCGGCCAGCACCCGCGGCATCACACCGAAACCGCCCGGATCCAGCAATACACCCGAACCCTCATGCACAACCAGATATTGGTTGGAACGAACGCCGTCCTCTTCCCCCGGTTCGCTCTCGTTGAGCAGGATGAACTTGTGAGTTTCAGATTCGAACAGCTTGATGTTGCGCATTTTTTCTTCTCGTGGTGTCAGCCAAAACTCGCGCGATGCCACCGGATGCAAAAAACTCGACATCGAAGTGGCTGCGCTTTCCCCTGCTTAAGGTAGGGTTTTGAATATAGCGTATTTTATTTCTGCCATTGGAGCGATCGGCAGCATCGTGCCCTGACTGCGCTACCGCGGCTGCACCCGCCTGGATGCGCGTGGCACATCGGCAGCCGCTAAATCAGGGGTCGGCCGGGCGTCTGGGCCGACCAATCGATCGGGTCCTGCTGCAGCACCATGTCAATGTCAAGCCCCAGCACCTCGCCCACCGAGCCCGGAAAGGTCACCGCCAGGGCCTTGTCCGACAGTTCGGCCTCTTTGGCGCGGGCCCGCCAGGTGGCGAGATGAATGACGCCTGCCAACGGTTCGTAGACATTATTCTCAAACGGCGCGTACTGATGCTCCAGCGCATCGACAAGGGGCTGCGGAATGTGCCATTGGCGGGCGAAACCAGCGCCCACCTGCGCATAGCAAAAGCCAAAAGACCTTGTTTCGGCCTTCGCGCGCCTCAGGTCAAGCGGGGGAACTTCGCGGTCCAGCGCCGCCACCGCGTCCGGCATGCCCATGTGCATGGCCAGTTCGCCCACCGCGTGAATCAGGCCGCAGGTAAAGGCCGCCTGCTGGTTCTGCCGCACCACGCCCGCCAGGGACCGGGCCAGCTTGGCCACATTCAGGCTATAGGCCCAAAACTGCTGCAGGTTGATGCCCGGCACTGCCTTGAAAGAGGCACCTGAGGCCGCCGCCGCCGCCATGGTGCGCACATGGCCGAGCCCAAGAATCGCCAGGGCTTCGGAGACACTGCTGATCTTGCCCGATAGTTTGAAAAACCCCGAGTTCGACAGTTGCAGCAGGCGTATCGTCAGGGCCGGATCGGTGCTGATGAGCTGAGTGACTTTTTTCAGATCGGGCTCATCTCGATCAAGCTCGCTGAGCAAGAGCGCAAGCACCTTGGGAATGCTGGGCAGCACGAACTGTGACGCCAGCAGGGCATTCAGTTCCATGGCAACTCCGTTAACAATTTCCGTTGATGAATGAACCTGACCGTAACATTATGTATCAGTGACCTGGGCCCTTGAGCTTGGCAAACGCAGACGACATGGCCGTGGATTGCGGCGCATTGGAATGTGATGCCGTGCCCTGCCCACCCGAACGGCCGCGCTGGTTATTGGCAACGCCCTGAAAACGGTTGTCGCCCGCACTGTCGCGCCGGCCTGGAGCCGCGCCCAGCTTCATGGTCAGGGCAATGCGTTTGCGGGCCACGTCCACCTCCACCACCTGCACCTTGACGATGTCGCCGGTTTTGACAATCTCTCGGGCATCGGTGACAAACTTGTGCGCCAACTGGCTGACGTGAACCAATCCATCCTGGTGCACACCCAAATCAACAAACGCGCCAAAGGCCGCCACATTGCTGACCGTGCCCTCCAGAATCATGCCCTCTTTCAGGTCCTTGATGTCGTCCACGCCGTCATTGAAACGCGCCACCTTGAAGTCAGGCCGCGGGTCGCGGCCGGGTTTCTCCAGCTCGCCCAGAATGTCCTTGACGGTGATGACACCAAACTGCGCGTTGGCAAACAGTTCAGGCTTGAGGACTTTCAGCATGTCGGCGCGCCCCATCAGCTCGGCCACCGGCTTGGCCGTGTGGGTCATGATTTTCTCGACCACCGGGTAGGTCTCGGGGTGCACGCCGGTCATGTCCAGCGGGTTGTCGCCGCCGCGAATGCGCAGGAAGCCCGCACTTTGCTCGAAGGTCTTGGCGCCCAAGCCGGTCACCTGCATCAGTTGCTGGCGGTTGTTGAAGGCGCCATTGGCTTCGCGCCAGCGCACCACCGCCTTGGCCACGCTGCCACTCAGGCCGGACACACGGGAGAGCAGCGGCACGCTGGCCGTGTTCAGGTCCACACCGACCGAGTTCACGCAATCTTCCACCACGGCTTCCAGCGTCTTGGCCAGTTCGCTTTGATTCACGTCGTGCTGGTACTGGCCCACGCCAATCGATTTGGGGTCGATCTTGACCAGCTCGGCCAGCGGGTCCTGCAGTCGGCGCGCAATGCTGGCGGCGCCGCGCAGACTCACGTCCACATCCGGCATTTCTTGCGAGGCGAATTCGCTGGCGGAATACACGGAAGCCCCGGCTTCGCTGACCACCACTTTTTCAATCAGGCGGTCGGAGACTTTGCCCATCAGCTTGATCAGATCAGCGGCCAGCTTGTCGGTCTCGCGGCTGGCTGTGCCGTTGCCAATGGCGATCAGGTTCACGCCGTGCTTCTCGCACAGCTTGCCCAGGATGTGCAGTG
Source organism: Gallionella sp. (assembly GCA_030645955.1). The sequence continues at coordinate 11,020 of JAUSMR010000038.1, forward strand.
AGCCCTCCCAGTCTTTGCGCGGCTCGTGCGGAAACACGGTGGACGTTTCAACCAGCTTTCCCGTGGTATCGACCACCGCCACTTTGACACCGGTGCGGATGCCGGGGTCCAGCCCCAACACCACACGCGGCCCGGCGGGTGCAGCCAGCAACAAATCACGCAGGTTGTCGGCAAACACCTTGATGGCGACTTTTTCGGCGTCTTCCCTGAGCCGGGTAAACAAGTCACGCTCGGTTGACAGGCTCAGCTTGACGCGCCAGGTCCAGGCCACGCATTTGCGGATCAAATCATCGGCAGCCCGACCCTTGTGGCTCCAGCCCAAGCGCAACGCAATGCGTCCCTCGGCCAGCGACACCACCGGGGTTGCTCTTGTTTTAATAGCGACTTGCGCAGTAGATACGGCGGCCAGAGGCTGATTTGGCTCTGGAATGACCAGCTTGGCATCGAGAATCTCCAGCCCACGGCCTCGAAACACCGCCAGTGCACGATGCGAGGGCACGCGGCCAATCGGTTCGTCGTAGTCAAAATAGTCGCGGAACTTGGCCACGTCGGCGTTGTTTTCATCCTTGCCGTCCATGAGCTTGCTCTGGAACAGGCCCTCCTGCCACAGCCATTCACGCAGATCCTGCACCACAGTGGCGTCTTCGGCCCAGCGCTCACTCAGCAAGTCGCGCACGCCGTCCAGCACTGCCTGCACAGTGGAAAAGTCAGGTTGTTTGTCCTCGCCCTCCACGACCGGCTTCATGGGAATCACATATGCCAGCGCCTCGTCCGCCGGCACCAGATCGGGGTTGGCAAACAGCGCGTCCGCCAGCGGCTCCAGCCCGGCCTCGCGCGCCAGTTGCCCCTTGGTGCGGCGTTTCAACTTGAACGGCAGGTACAGGTCTTCCAGCTCTTGTTTGGTGCTGGCGGCAACCAACGCAGCCAGCAGCGCTGGTGTCATCTTGCCCTGCTCCTCAATGTTCTTGATCACGGTCTGCAGCCGGTCACGCAGCTCGCGCAAATAGCCCAGCCGGGCTTCAAGCTCGCGCAACTGGATGTCGTCGAGTCCGTCGGTCACTTCCTTGCGGTAGCGGGCGATGAAGGGCACCGTGGCACCGCCATCGAGCAGCTCAACGGCGGCCTGCACCTGCTTGGTCTGAACCCGGATTTCCTGCGCGATTTGCGCGATGATTTTCTGCATGACTGTATGAACCGTCAGCCTGGCGCTGACTAAAACTGAAAGAAGGCCGCCAGTTTGCCACAGGAGGATGGACCAAGCACCCCTGTGGCCACTTCCTCAGAGGCTGGTGCGCGTGTAGGAAAAACCCTACATGCCTTGAAAAAACCCTTACGTCCAGATTATCGAGACGCCGACATGAGTTTTTGAAAGCCCCATCTACATTGACTTTCAGCGCATCGGACAACACAAATTGGATTGTCCGATGGGTCCAATCAACCTTTTTCAAGGAGTGTCCTAATGAATCAGCACGCAACGTCTGCCGCCTTCCAGCCTCATCGCATCGAGACGCGCCAATCACGCGTCGACGCACTGAGCGAACCAGCCATGACCGAGGAGCGGCTTCCGTTCACCGTCCGCTTGGTGCGCGACGAAGACGATTTGGACAAAGCGGTGCAGATCCGCCATTCGGCTTACGCCCGCCATCTGCCAGTCTTTGCTGAATCGCTCAAAGCAGCCGAGACCGCTGACGCCGACAATGGCGTGGTGGTCTTGCTGGCGGAATCAAAACTGGATGGCTCCCCGCTGGGCACCATGCGCATCCAGACCAATCAGTTCAAACCACTTTGCCTTGAACAGTCGGTCGAGCTGCCAGCCTGGCTCAAGGCACGGCCGCTGGCAGAGGCCACCCGTTTGGGCGTCACCAATGAAAAAGGCGGACGTCTCGTCACGACCATGCTCTTCAAGGCCTTTTTTCAATACTGCCAGCAAACTGGCATCGAATGGATGGTCGTCACCGGGCGCGCCCCCGTCGACCGGACGTATGACCGGCTCCTGTTTGAAGACGTGTTTCCTGGCCGGGGCTACATTCCATTTAGCCACGTTGGCAACCTGCCGCACCGAGTGATGTCATTCAATGTCGAGACAGCGGAAGTCCGCTGGGCCGCCGCCAAGCATCCGCTATTTGACTTTATTTTCCGAACGCATCATCCGGATCTGGATATTGGCGGTCAACACCAAGCATTCATCTCACCGCTGGCAAGACCGACCTTCCCAGCTCATCCTGCAGCGTTTTCCATGTAAATGGACATGGCCGTCTGCCCGCAGCGGCCGCACCTGGACATCCAGCCATCCCTCTGCAAGGTGTACCAGCACAGTGCCCTTGCATCTCCGCTCATCATTGACAGCAGGATAACCCGTAAAACGGGATTCAACGTGTTGGTTTTCATTCACACAACGTGAATTCCATTGCGATATTTTCCTGTTTGATGTAAGTTCATTTTGTTACGATATTTTTCAAAACATAACCACAAGAAACAACAGGGTTATTGAGCGACAGGCTGAAATGGCAAAGCATATGGTTATTGCTGCTTTCCCGGCCAAACAAGACAGCGCCAGACGGCACCTGATTAAGCAAGCGAGGTAATACCGTGCCGAGCAATGAACTAAATGCAAAAACAATCTGAGTTTTTCCGGAATCGAATCGACAGTTTCAATCAGGGACTTGACCGGTTGCTGTACGCATTCTCGGCCTATGCGCTGCCCATCTTCCTCGGGCTTGCATCTTTGCTGGCCCTCTTCGCCTTAAAAACACAATTCCCGGTCGTCAACCCGCAACCACTGGAAATTCGCGTTGTCAAAGGCACGGTCGGTCTGGTGGAGCCCGCACAGGCGCTGGCACAGTTGCGGGACCGCTCGGTCAATCCCTTTCACGACACACAGCTGTCGCAAGCCCCGTTTTGGCTTTCTTTCGTGGTGCCCAAAGACGTTGAACGTTCACCCCTGATGGTCGAATTTCCCTCGCGCCATGCCATGGATATTGCATGCTGGGATGCCAAGTCGCTCAACTTGCTTGGCAGTGGCAACCGTCAAGGTGCGACGGGCGACATCTCTGCAGTCAAGGCGGGTTTTGCACTTGCACTTAGTCCTGCGCTCAAAGACGGGCAGGTGTTATGCCGGACCAGTGCTATCGGGCCGGCCCGCCTTTCGGCGCTGACGTGGCCGGCTGCCGATTTGGAAACTTCTACCCAGGAGTTTCACCGAAAATCAGGCCTGCTGGACGGCGGGATTATCGTATTGGCCATTTTTGTGCTGATCACCGCATTTATCAATCGGAATGGCCTGTACATCCTGTTTGCAGCCTGGCTCGTTGTCAATTTGCGGATGGGCGCCCACTCGGCTGGATGGGACTCGCAATGGTTGGGCAACTCTGTGCCGCAAGACTGGCTATTGCTAATTCGACCTATTACGCTGGCTGTGTACTACGTGCTAACAGTGACCCTGTTCAAGGTGTTATTTCGAGATGACTTGACCAAGGTTGGCTCCTTGGCTCTGATGCGAGTTGCGCAATGGACATGCCTGCCCTTGCTACTGTTGTCTGCGGTGATGCCTTATCAGTTATTCCTGCCCCTTTTATGGGTATCGACCGCCCTAAGCAGTTGCATTCTTGTGTATTTTTTGACGCGAATTTTGCAGAAAACACGTTCCAGAGTGGCCATGTGGTACAGCGCTTCAATTGCACTTACACTCGTCGCCAGTCTTTATGAGGTCCTTGCTGCGGCCCTTGGAATCAAAGGCATGATCGGTTCAGTCAACTTCGTCACCGCTGCCTTGTCGTCAAGCTTGCTGGCCGCCTTGGCTATTGCTGAGCACATGCGCCAGGAGCATGTACAGCGCCTGGAAGTTCAGGCCGAACTGAAGCATACCTACGAGGCCATGCCCATCGGTCTCTTCACCCTGGACCTGCGCGGCCGGTTCATGAGCGCCAACCCGGCCCTGCTCACCATGTTGAGCCCGAATGTGCTGTCAGACGGGGGCAATACCTGGCAGCAGTATTTCGTCGATGGCGCCTGGACACAACTGCATCAAATGGTGCATAACAAAAACGAAGATGAGATGGAAATCAAGGGCAGAAAAATGCTTGGTTTCACGGGTTCAAAACGTTTTCTGGTCAAGGCGACGCTGGCCCGTGACAGGATTGAGGGCTCACTGCAGGACGTCACCGAAAAATCCAGAGCCACAGAGGATCTGTATTTTCTGGCCAACCATGATTCACTGACCAAAGTACTTAACCGGCGCGGTATCGAAAAAGTGCTCAATGGCGCGATCGCAACGCTGACCGAAAGCAACGCGTTGGCGCTCGCCTACCTTGACCTCGACCGTTTCAAGTTGATCAATGACCTGTTCGGCCACGGCACGGGCGACGAGGTGTTGCAACAGGTATGCAAGCGCGTGTCGAACATGCTCTCGCGCGACCTTCAATTTGGCCGCGTCGGTGGTGATGAGTTCGTCATCGTGTTCCCTGAGACGCCCATTGCACTGGCCTCGATCATGTGCCAGGGCATCGTCGACACCATTGGCAGCCACCCTTACCGCGTGGGCGACAAGGCGTTCCATGTGCGCGGCTCGGTCGGACTCATCGAGGTCAGCGCCGGCATGCAGTTCAATGACGCCATGTCGACTGCCGACCGCGCCTGTCGCCAGGCCAAATCGGCCAACAGCGGCGGACTGGTGGTGTATGAAAAGCATGCCATCGGGTTCCAGCAGCATGAAGCCGAACTCAAACTGATTGCACTGCTTTCCACCAGTTCCGCCACCGATGGCCTGTACCTGGAAATGCAGCCCATCATGTCGCTCACAAAGCCGCATGAATCGCTTAATTTTGAGGTGCTTTTACGCATGCGCGACCCCGATGGCAATGTGGTTCCGACAGACCGGCTGATCGCGGCGGCTGAGAGCAGTGGGCGCATGGACATGATCGACCGCTGGGTCCTGACGACCACACTGGCCTGGCTCAACACCAACTACAGGAATATGAAGCGCACAAAGTTCGTCTGCATGAATTTGAGCGGTGCGTCATTGAACGATGAGAGGTTTCTGCAAGAGGTATACGCCATGCTTGAGAAAAACCTGCATATCGTCGGCCAACTGTGCCTTGAGATCACCGAAAGTGTGGCCCTGCACGATCTAAAAAATACGCGGCGATTCGTCGACAAGGTGCGCGGCTATGGCGCGAAGGTGGCACTGGACGACTTCGGGGCGGGGTACACCTCGTTCTCGTACTTGAAGGAGTTCACAGCGGATCTGCTGAAGATTGACGGCAGCTTCATC
>JAUSMR010000041.1 GCA_030645955.1 Gallionella sp.
CGTTCCCTGTTCCCAAACGCGCACAATGCAAGGGTCGCGACGGTGACTGAGTTCGACGTTCGGCAACTCCCGCGTCTGGCGAAAATTCCTGAGGTCGAAGCTGCATGTGCCTTGCCGCGGAATATTGACTCTCGCCTCGAATGCACGGACCTTGGCTGCGTCGACCGCTAGCCTCAACGTCCCGTTGTAGCCTGTTTCGTCGCGGAAGTTGCACTCGGCGCTAACGTTCAGCGGTCGCGTGGCAATTGGCCCCGGTTTCTTTGGCTTCTCGGTTTGTCTTGGCGCTGTGGGTGCAGGCGCAATCGGCGGCTTCGCCTCGGTCGCCGCCGGACTGGATGCTTCAGGTAACTTTTCGGGATTGGCGCAGGCGCCGAGAAATAGCACGGCAATGATCAGGCCGATGTTTGATCGTAACGGGGCGCCGTGCATCACTTGTCACGCCTTATTAGTAGACATAATGCCAATTAAATGCCTCGCTATTCGAGGCGGGGAGGGCGTTTCCAGCGATTGATGACACCTTAATAGTGTCATTGGCCTGCGCGTCGGTGGGGGCAAGTGTCCCGATCATCGCAGATGTTGCAATCGCAATTGTCCACGCTGCTGCCTTCCTCGGCAGCGCCAGGACAAAAGGGGCTAAATAGGCTCTTTTCTCTGGATTCTTTTCCGTCACCAGGGCGCTGGCGGCGATCACCGTCCAGCGATCTACGCCGATGATCTCGGCGAGCTTCCCGCAAGCAACCTCAGGCAGGCCGCGCCTTCCGGCTTTGGCGTCGGTGAGGTTGTTTCTTGGCATACCGAGCATTTTTGCTAATTCGGTTTGGTCGCCGGTGATCTTGGCGGCGTTTTCGATCATCTCGCGTAATTCCATGTTCCTGGTCCTTGGTGTTGACTTCACCCTATTTTGAGTGATAGGGTTTGCGTCACTCGGATTTGGGTTATCTCGAATTTGAGTGTTCGCCGCCTTTGTAACCCACGAAGGCGCCGGAAGTCAACCGAGAGCAAAGGCTGAAATATGACAGCTAGACCTGGGTTTCTGATTGAACGTAGTGCGCCGCTCCTGACCGTGCTTGTTTTCCGACCCTCGACGGGTTGCCGTCAATACCCGTTTGCCACAATCCAGGACCTCGAGGACTGGACCGCGCGCATGCCTCAACGGGGCGAACAGTTGCGGGTGCAGCTGTGGGCGGATCGCTTGAAAGTGGCGGAAGGGGTATTGCCTGGCGCATTGGCGGTGGCGTTCGCCCGTGAAATGCTGATAGAGCAGGCCGCGTGATGTCTCGCGTCCCAAGTGTCACCGGCACGATTTGGCAAGGCCTGGAACCCGATGAACGCCCTGACCAGGGCGTATCGCCGTTGCCTTTCTTATCCCTGAGTGAATTGCAGGCCTTTTCTCGTCGGGCATGGTCGCAGGTTCACGCAAGCATGCCGGTCGCCGCCAGCCTGCCCGCGCTCAGCGCCGCAGGCGCGAGCAGGGGCAGGCTGGCGGCGACCGCTGCACTGCAACAAACCGGCGAAAAATCCACCGGTTTTGACCTTGGCTTTTCTGATCTGCGGCGGTGTAGCACCGCAGATCAGTCCCGTTTACGGGATTGTGGGGACTTTTTCAATGGGCATTGATACGGTGAAACTTCGCTCTCCTACGATTGATGAAAGTCTGGCCGCTTACCTCTATAACCAGTCGATTCTAAAAACAGGTGTCGATTTATCGACAGGTGAAGAGTTGTACGCAATCACCAATGGCCAGCTCGAGGGGTCGTGGGATTCCCGCATCAGCTTCAACGTGATGCGGAAAGATTGGGTGTCCGGTCCGACAGGTCGGACAGAGCAAGTGGACTGTGATCCTTATATCCTGGTCGAAACCTCGCTGCATAAAGTCTTCTTTGGTCAAAACGTGTTCGGACTGGTGGAAGACTTTCAGGAAATGTGTCGGTTGTTTATCGACATCCTGGGCGAGCTGTTCGATCTCGACGTGGACAAGTTTGGCGACAAGCAGCATGTGCTTCCGTCGGCCTCGCGTTGGCAAGTGCGCCGTGTTGATTGGGCGGAAGTCTATCGACTGACGCCACCGGCGATTGGGGAATTCTTCAGGGGAATCTCGCACTGCAAATTTCCGCGTCGCTCAAAAAACTCCGCGAAATACGGTGAGAACTCTGTGCACTTTCCCGGTTCACATACCACCTTGCGGATTTATCACAAAGGCCCGGAATTCAAAGCGCATGAAATCGCCAGGGTGCGCCGGGCGTTGACGTTCTATTACTTGAAACAGCGCGGCGAGCTGCTGCAGGTTAATGATTGGTTTCGAGGGCAAGAGGGCGGCGGTGCGGGTAATGGAAATGTGGCCCCGGTAGTCGAAAAGAAAGTCAAGGCAATGCAGCGGCTTGCGGATAACCGGTTACGTGCGGAAGTTCAGATCAATGCGGAGAAGCTGGCGTATGACTTTGGTCATTATCCTTTGGTGTCTGAAATTACGGATGAGTATCTAAAAAAAGTGCATGACGATGATGTGTTCAAACTATTGCGGGAAGGAAAAAATGAAATGGAAACGGTGCGTACTCATGATCAGGTCAAAGGGCGCTTGAATGCGGTCTATGGCAAACGTGCGGCGAATGGTCTTTTTTCCTTCTGGTTGCAGATGGCGACACGAGGCGAAAGCGTGATGCGCGACGAAGTGAGCCGCAGCCGCTTCTATGTCAATCGCAAGAAGTTGGTGGAAGCAGGGGTTTCCTGGTTGGCCTCGAATGTGATCATCATCGCCAACGATGCGGCATTGCCGCGCGACTTCAGCCCGATGCGCAGTAATGCGCGGCTGTGTCGCACGCCGGTCTCGAGCAATTCGTTGTTCAACCATTGCCCCGTCGAATGGGGTCATTTACGGGCTGCGGCCTAGAAGGAGTAAAGCACCATGAATGCAGAAGTGAAAGCCATTGCAGGAAAAGAAAAGACGTTCCCGGTCGCGATCAATCAAGGGGTCATTTCGGGCCGACTTGGTCCGCGTCGCACGATGGCGCTGAAAGAAGGCAAGCGCTTTTTGCAGTTGTGCATGACCCCGGCGCCGGATCCGTACAGCATGCCGTCTGTTGTTGAACTCAAGTCCATTGCGGCGTTGGGCAACGAGGGCGATGACTGGTCCGGATCGGTGCGCATCGGTGGCTACCCGAACAACTTCAATGTGACTGACAAGGACGGCGTGATTACCTCGGTGCGTTCGGCGCGTGTGGTCCTGGAAGTGGCCGAGTAGTCGAATGCCTAACGGTTACGTTGGTTGACTTACCCGGAATCCCGCGCGGTACAGGCCCCCGGCGCGCGATTCCGGGCGCTTTTGACTTTCGCATGCGAACGACAATGAGGGAAGAATTATGTTGAGAGACATGCGGTATTGGGTAGCTTCCGCTGTCGCGGTGGGGGCGGTGCCGTGAAACTCCGGTCGCTGGCGCTTGGGGTGCTGTTGTGGTGTTGGATCGGGCACGCCATGGCGGTCGACGTCAACATGGGTATCTGGCAATTGAACACGCAGGCGTCTTCGGCGTGCGAGGCTGGCAAGTTGGCGGGCGTGTGTATTCCTTATGCCGCGCAAAATACCTATTGCTGGGACGAAGGCGACGGCAATTATTATTGTTACTACTACGGCGCTTGTCCGTCCGGGCAGGTGTACGACGGTGTTGGCCATTGTGGGGCTCCTGGGTCTGGTCCGCCTCCAGTTGTTGCGTTGGTTTGCATACCGGCTGGGCGCACAGTCGATCCGTGCCCGAGTGGCTACGCACCGAATCAGATCAATATCGAGAGCGCGACCTCGATCGATGCCTATTCGTCCGCCTATGAAAAGCTGCCTCTGCAAGATATCGCGTTTGCAATCGGCATCACCTTATCGGGGCTGCTCGGGATATTGACCGGGGTGAAACTCACATGACGCTGATAGCGGCCATGATGCAGGCGTTTCTGGCGGCTTACATGATCGGCCTGGGTGTTGGTGTCGTTACGATTTCATTGGTGCGGCTGGTGAAGTGGATTACCGGGCCGGGGAATATTGAATAGATTTCGCGGCATTTGCCGCAAAACACCTGCAGGGGTTCGGGTCCGCGCCTGCAAGTGCCTAATGTGTGGCCCGTGGGAGTTCGCGTCATGAAAAAGTTTTTGGTTTCGCTGCTGTTCTGTCTTGTTGGGCTGATGGGCCTGTCGGAAGTGGCCCTTGCGGCGTCCGTTCTCGATGCCGGTACGACGACGGCCATCTCAGGCGGCTTTACGGACCTGAAGGACACCATTCTCGCGCTGTTGACGGTGGCCTGGCCGTTCCTCATCTCGGTGCCGGTGATCATGATGGCGCCGCGCATCGTCAAGGGGCTGGTCAAGTCCATCGGTAGCTCGAAGTAAAGCAACGGCTGCCGGGCCGGCCAGCTTAAAGGGTTGGTTGGCTTGGCATCTGATATGCCGATAGAGTGGGGGTGTCGTGCGGTCGAGAATAGTCATCTGGTTTTGTGTCGCTTTGCTGGTGGTCGGTGGCAGCTGCTACACCTGGCGCGCCGCGAACGCAAATCCGGTGTTTCTGCCCTTGATTATCGGGGTGCTGTTTTCCGGCGTGATGGGTGTCGGTACGGCCATTGAAATGTACGACGATGCGCCCGTGCCGGCAGCAGCGGTCGGCGCAACAGCGTTGTCTGTAACGATTGTAAATCCGGCGGATTCGGGTGCGGCGTCGGGTGCGGTGCGGATTCCAACGACGGCGAGCGCGGATTCAGCAGCGGCGGTGCCTGCGCCAAGTGGCGCTCCTGCGACTGTAACTATGACAATTATGTATCAGACCTCTGGCAATCCACCCGGGCCTCTCGCTGCAAGTGAAGTATTGGCTTGCTCGGCTTATGCGAGTAGTGTTGGTGGTAGCGGTACTGTGACGAGTCCGGGGAATTGTCATGTCTCGATTCCTCCATCAAATGAGTTTGACGTAGGCATAGCGAATAGCGGGAGTTGTCCTGTAGGTTACTCAAGTATTGGTAACGGTCAGTGTGGATTGACGAACGCTCGTGCGGTCATTCTTGATGGCAAACAAGATTTGACTCGTAGCGGCACAACGCTTGCAAAAATTGCCGGTGATGATCAGGGGGCGGTGAATGCGGTGTTGTCGACGGTGTACCTGAGCAACGATTCTGCCGACGTGTCGGGCATATCGGTCAGCGGTCAGCCGCGCATGGTCAGAACGACGGCTCTAGCGTCGGGTGGCTCGGAGGTAACGCAGATCACTCAAAAAACCGATGGGGCCGGGACGACGTATCTGGAAAAGCGATCGTACACGGTGGATGTTGCGGGAAAGATTGCGGGCGCGAGTCAGGCGGCGGTGTCGGGGTCGCTTGTAGCGAACAGTGGCGGGACTGGTTATACGCAAGCAGGGCCGGGCACCAGTTACACGCCGGCTGCGCCAGGTAGCGGTACGGGCGTTTCTGGCAGTGGGACGGGATCGACTGATTACGCTCGGCAAGGCGAAGCGGCGGCGGCGGCGGCCACGATAGTGAACTCGCAAAGGGCTGCAGATGGGTCTTATCCAACGAATCCGGTAAACGGAAGCTCGCTGCAGGACTCAATCACTGGGTTATGCAACGGTGTGGCGTGTGCGGAAAGTTCGGGGTTGAACCCTGGGTATAGCTGGTTTCCGTCGCTGTTTCCGTCGTCGGCGGGCGCGTGTCAGCCGCTGGAATTTCGCGGTGCGATAAACACCGGTCCGGCGGCTGGCCTGGACAGCACTACCACGCTCGATGTCTGCTGGATGCTTGAGCTCGTGCGCGATATTCTCGGCTGGATAATCAATGTCGTTGCCATTATTTACATTTGGCGGCGTTTTACCAACATGTATAACGGGAGTTGATTCGATGCCATTTGCGGCGCTGTTCGCGGGGTTTTATACCTGGTTGGTGTCCACCCTCGGCGCCAGGTTGGCGCTAGTGGTGTTTGCGGCGGGCACGGTTATTAGTGTCACGCTGGCGCTCACGGTCATCATCAAGGCGTTGATTGCCGGTCTGGTGGCGTCGATGTTCGTCGGTTTGCCGGCGTCGCTGGTGATGGCGATCAATGTGGTGTTGCCGCTCAATGTGTCGTACGCGATTGCGGCGATGTTGTCAGCCGATGCGGCGGTGTTTGCATGCAAATATCATCTTAATTTAGTCAAGATGATGGCGGGATAATTAGCGATGATTCGGACTTGGTTTGTGACTTTCCCGGAATCGCGCGGTCGTCTATTTTCGTCCTGCCGGCTTTTGGCAGGATGTCACGACCTTGATCTGGCCCGTCGGCAGACTGCTCTTGAAGGGGTGCAGCGTCCCACGCTGCCCGGTGTGGCAGGATGCCACGACCTTGATCGGTTGTTGACTCGTGAGTGATGCGATTCTGTTGGCCGGGAAACGTGGCAGCGGCAAAGGCTTGGGGGGTCTGCATTTGATTTCTCGCGCCCTGGGTGATGGGCGGGCGGTCGCGACGAACATGAATCTGTTTGTGGAGCATCTTGTGCCGGCGTACAACCGGACCAAGTGGTATCGAGTTCCCGATTTTCCGAGCAGTGAGGATCTCGAGCATCTGCCATTGGGCAATCCTCGAATCGAGTGGGTCGAGGGCGAGGCCGACCCGCAGCTAATGAGCGGGTTCAAGGAATCGGAGAATGGGCTGCTGGTGCTGGATGAAGCGGGGAATTTTTTGTCGGCGCGCGAATGGAACGGGAAGGACCGGCAAAAGCTGGTGAACTGGTTGTCGCAATCGCGCAAATACGGCTGGGACTTGTGTTTCATGTCTCAGCATGTGGGGATGGTCGATAAGCAGGTTCGCGACGCGCTCATCGAGGTGCAAGGCACAGTCAAGCGAACGGACAAAATCGCGGTTCCGTTGTTCTCGCCGATCTGGAAATACTTCACAGGTCGCACCTTGACGTTTCCGCGCTGGCATGTGGTGGCGCTGCGGTATGGGTTTGACAACGCGGCGCCGTTGTCCGAGCGGTTCATTTACCGTGGTACGGAGTTTTATAAGGCGTACAACACACTCCAGAAGATTCATCCGGAAACGGGGCAGAAGGGCACCAGTAGCATGTTGAGTGCATACGATGTTAAGGGGCGCTATATGAACAAGTGGGACTTGCGCCGGCAGATGGCGGCGGGCGGGGTGGTGTTGGGCCTGTTGTTAGGGTTCGGCGGTGGGTATATGGCCCATGCATATAAACCCGGCAAGGTGGCAGAAATACCCGAAGTTGTTGAGTCGGCCGTCAAAGTGCGCGGTGTCATCAAAGATGGGAGCGGGCGTGATTTGATCTTATTGACGGACGGGCGTTCTCTTGTGTCGACGACCAGTAAGGCGGACTCGAAGGGCGTGCGGTATCTCGTTGGCACGACGTGGTACGGATCATGAGATCGATAATTCTGCGGTGGATGCTCGGCGCGGTGTGTTGGGTCGTGATTGTTGGCTCGGCGGGCGCCGCTCCGGTGAGCATCGAGCTGAAAGATGCGAGCGTTGCGGAGTTCGTGGCGTTGGTGTTCAAGGGGATTCTCAAGCGGGATTATTTGCTCGGTCCTGGTGTCGGCGGTAACGACATAAAAATTACTCTGTCCATTGCAGGCGTACCGGTTGACGAGCTGCAGGCGCTCGCGGTGGATACGTTGCGTTCACATGGGGTCGATGTGGTGGAGTCGGGCAACCTGCTTAAGTTCGTTCGATCGGGCGTTAGTGGAGTAGGTTCGTCGCCGGGTGCAACATCCTGGGCGGCAACGCCTGGCGCAATACCGGGATCGCATCAAATAATACCGTCTGGCAAAGATGGGCCGGTTGTGCGGCCGGAGGATCAGGTGCCGGAGGAGATCGAGGTCTATTTTCCGAAGCATCGCACGGTGCTCGAGTTATCGGAGGCCGTGAAGCTGCTGGGGGTAAAGGTTGCCAGCGGCAAGGGGTCTGCGGTGGTGTTCTCAGGGTCTTCGGAGCGGGCGAAGTTGGCGAGAGAGGTAATAGCGAAGCTGGATCGCGCGCCCGGCCTGGTGGATGTGCGCGCGGTGGTCATCGAGTACAGTGATACGAGCGAGGAAAGTCATAGCTTCGCCGGGGCTCTCTCGATCTTGGGCGGCAAGCTCGGTATATCGCTCTCAGCGGGTTCGCCGGGTGTGAACGCGATGTCGTTTAAGGACGTGCATATTTCGGCCGTCCTGGGGGCCATAGAAGGCGATTCTCGGTTTAGGCAGCTCGCAGAGCCAATGCTTCGTGTTCTCGACGGTAGCAAGGCGCGTATCGTGGTCGGCTCGGAGTTTCCGGTCCGAGGGCGCGTTGAGACGGACAAGGGCGGTAATGCGGTGTCCAGCGTTGAATACAAGCAGGCGGGCATTGTGTTGGAGCTGGCGCCGCAGATTATGGCCAAGTCGGTCCTGGTGGGAATTAAGCAGCAAGTGTCCAGCGTCGCGCTCACCACGACGAGCGGTATTGATAGCCCAACCGTGAATAAACGGGAAGCCGAAACAACAATCGACGCGTTGCCGGGTGAGATGGTGATTGTGGGCGGGCTTGATGATTCGCGCGAGATGGACACCAGGACGGGGCTGTCCTGGTTGCCGCGGTTGTTGCAGGGGATCGGCAAATCGGCGACCAGAACGCAAATTTTGCTGCTGCTCGAAGTCAAGCGTGTGGTGCACTTGTAGTGGCGTCGGGGCGTATAACGGCGCTCCGAAATTCTTGTCTTTATTGAAGTGGTACGGATTTAGAATGCGCAGCAGGGGAGGGCTATAAAATGCATCTTGACGTGTGGTTAGCGCAGCGCCAGGCGCAAGCGCTGGCGATCTGGCAGGGATTGACGCCGGAAGATTTTTATAACCTGTGGCTTGCCGGTGGCGTGCTGTGGTTCGGGTTTCTGTTCTGGTTGTCGACCCGAATCATGCGCAAGGCGTTGGGGCATGTTTTGTTTCGTGGCACCTGGTACAACGCTGCGCAATGGGAAGTCATGATCAAGATGATCGATGAAGATAATCAGCGAGGGCACCGCGTCATGAAGCACGACGAAATGAACGCGCTGCGGATATGGCGGTTTGGCAGTGCGAAGACGATTTCAGGCGGGGCCAAGGGCTATTTTTGATCGGTCCCGATTCGCTGTTGATCCACCAAACAAAATGCCCGCAATCGCGGGCATTTGTCCACAGAAGTGGTGGATAACTCAGACGGGAAAGAACGCCTTCATGATGAGTGCCAGGATGCCGCCCATGACGATGCCGGTCATCCACTTCAACACAACCAGTTCTTTCTCGAGGCGGTTGATGTCGTTCTTGGTGGCAAGTTGAGAGTCCATCGCTTCGGCAAAAGCGGAAACTAAGGCTTCGGCTTCGGCCTTGGCTTGTGGCTCGGGTACGCCACCGGCTTTTAACTTCTCGACGAATTTCAGCGTATCAAAGGTAATCGTGGCCATGGGTCAATCTCCTTGCGGCGAAGTGTAGCGGAAAATGTTTCGCATGCGAAATATCAAGGCTCGTGCCGGTTGGCAAAGCTGGCCAGGTCGGCCGCATCCTGGGCGGCCTGCAGAATCCCGGTGCCGGTGCGCACAAGGTCCCGCACCATTCGCTTGGCGTCCTCGCGTTCGGTCTTCACCGGGCTGGTGAGCATGGCTAGCAGGTTGCTGGGGGTGAAGTGTTGCGCCGGGTGATCTCGTTCCAGGGCGGCGGCGATCGCCGTCGCCTTGCTGACGGTGGCCGGTGTCATGGGTGTTTCTCCGGTTGGTTGGCGTCCTCGGCGTCATGTTGGTGAGGGGTCAATTCCTCGATCGCAGCAATGGCAATGGCCCGCATCCGGTTGGCTTTATCGAGGGGTCGCAATGACTTGTCGAGGCCGGCGATCTTCTCCAGAGCTAAGCGCATTGTTGCGTTTTCTGCCATCAAATGGATATGTTCCGGGGTCGGAGCTGCGCCGATCGCGTCGGCCGGTATGTCAAAAAGGCCGGTTTGGGCCTCCGATTGTTGCGTTTTCTGTTCCGTCGGCATGGGCGGAACCGGGGCATCTTCGTTGTCTAGCAGGTGGTCGATTACATCCTGTCGCCCGATCATACCGAGCAGGATCGGAGTAACGAGGGCGCGCGCCTTCTTCGGGTTGGTCTTCTCCAGCTTTACGAACTGATAAATCAGGTCCACGTCCTTGACGTTGCCGTTGAGGAGGGCAATGGTGGATTCGCCGCTTGCCAGTGCCAGGGCAAGTCGCTTGCTGACCCATGATGGCGACTTGTGGCAGACAGCGGCTACAGCGGCCACGCTGCCGTGCTTGTCCCAAAGGGTTTTTATGGCGCCGGCTAAGTCCTTGGTGTTCAGGTCTTCCCGCTGAATGTTTTCCATCAGCTGCGCATGGTTCGCCAGCTGGTCGGCGACATCGGCGACGATGGCCGGCGCAGTGGTGCCGCCGTTGTAGCGGATAGCCCGCAAACGGCGCTCGCCGATCAGCAAGGTGTACCGGTTGCCGTTCGGTCGGACGACAAGCGGTTGCAATACGCCGTTATCACGGATATCGGCCGCAAGCTGTGCGATTGTCTCGTCGTTGAACACGGTGCGCACCTGTGCGTCGACATCGATGAGCGCAACATCGATCTGCAACACCTGGCCGGCGCTGGTTTTCGCATGCGAAACTGTTTTTTTGGTGGCGTTCATGCTTTTTCTCCCTGGGTGGTCAAGTAAGAATTCCGCATCGCCTGGGCAGTGCTCAAGGCGTCGGCGCGGTCGGTGGTGAAGTAGGTAGCCTCGGGCTGATCCTTGACGGTGACTGAATATTCCTGCCAGTCGCTGTCCCAATAGACCTTGATGAATTCGCAGGGTCCGAGGTCTGGTGCTTTAATCCGCTTTTTGCTCATGGTTTGCCCACATCTGGACTGATTGCATCCCGTTCCTGCTGTTGCTTTTGGTTTTCGACTTGCGGCCGTGTGTCCATGCGCTTGCCTCCTTTTGGTGGTTATCCGTCCTGATTTGCAGTACCCGTGCCGTCATGGAACACAGGGCAGGTCTGTCGAAAGCAAGGGGAGGGCGTCTGTAACGCTGCCCTGGCGCGAAGCGCTCTTCGTTTATCAAAACCAATTGCGCAGCAGCGCCGTAAGGCGCATTCGTTCTTTTTTTGCCTGACTGGCAGGGTTATGGATACCCCTTGCTTTCGACTCGCCCTGTGTTACTTGTCGGCGCCTACGGGTGCTGTAAATCGTTCAGGACGGATGGCCGGCAAAAGGTGCGGGACCACGGCGGCGGTTTGTCGAAAACCAATAGCGCGCAGCGCGTCATTCTTCGCCCGCAGGGCGGCGCTTCCATCACGCCGTGGCCGTGGCTTTTTCGTTCAACTGGATGGCCTTGCGATGTAACGCCGGCGCTCCTGGTTCAAGCTGGCGTTTCTTCGCGCCGTGGCCTGGGCGATCTGCCCGCAGTTCGCTGCTTTTGGGCAAGGGATCAGAAGGGCCGAAGGTCCACGGCTTCATCGTGGATGAGCGTTTAGCGAAACCCTGGCAGAGCCCGGTGGCGAAGCCATGCCTACCGCTGTATATTTTGGTGCCCAGGATCCTGCAATATATTGCTTTCGTAAGACGTTGTTTTAATACCTTGTTTTCTGCTGTTACAATTTCACCATGCTGCCGAGCTGGTCATCGACGCTGTGCAATCTTTATTTCTTAAAGCGTTGGTGTCGAAGCCCGGATCAAGCCGGTAGACGCAGAGCCTGGCGCAAAATAGCAGTCGAAAAAAAACGCCTTCTAAGCGAAGGCGTCCAGTACATCGAGCTACATCTAATCTGCCGGCATCTTACCAATCCGCGAAACCGAAACGCGGAAGACCGATTGCGAAACTATTACGCACAAGGGCGGTTGTTCGGGTGATCCACTGGCTTAACTTACGCGCTTGCGACTTTACATAATGCCAATTATGCGAAGTATAGGTTGGGGAGTTATGCCGGTTTGTAACCAAAATCACTCGACCGCTCCCTCTTTGCGCAAATATCCCGCAATTTCCTCGCGCCCAAGTTTTCGCGCCAAGGCGATCGCGGAAATCC
>JAUSMR010000059.1 GCA_030645955.1 Gallionella sp.
TGCTGGCCAAGCGCCTCAACCCCATGGAAATTTTCGGTGGTCACGGCCTCAAGGATCTCAAGGGATTCCACGCCATCGTGGCCAAGGCGAAGGAAATCGAGGATCGCAGGAAGGGCTTCACGGCCTGACGGAGAAACGGAAAATGGCAAAGAAAGAATACGCGTTCTACCCCGGCTGCTCCTCGCAGCTCAAGGCTTCGGCGTCGAACTATCTGGTGTCGACCAACGCCATGTGCAAGGCGCTCGACGTCAAACTGACCGAGATTCCCGACTGGAATTGCTGCGGTGCTTCGATCGGCTATTGCGAGGGCGGCGAGTTGCCGCGCATCGCCATCAATGCGCGCAACTTCGCCCAGGCCGAAACGCATCTGCCGGGGCAGGACATAGTTGCCACCTGCGCCGCCTGCTGGCTTGGCGCGCGTGAATCCAAGGAGCGCCTCGACGGCTCGGCGCAACTGATGAAGGAAACCAACGAGGCTCTGGCTGCCGCCGGGCTGCACTACAGCGGCGGCGCGAATGTGCGCCACATGGTCGAAGTGCTGATCGAGGACTTCGGCTACGACGGCCTCAAGCAGCCGATGAAGAAGTCGCTGGAAGGCATCAAGTTCGCCGGCTATGTCGGCTGTCAGACCAACCGCCCCTTCGGCATCGATGGCGAGTCATTCGAGAACCCGCTGTATCTCGACAAGATGGTCGAAACCTTCGGCGGCGAAGCCCTCACCAAATACGACCAGAAGGTCACCTGCTGCGGCGGCGCCCTGGCGTTTTCCGAGCCGGACAAGAGCCAGAAGCAGATTCGCGACATCGTCGAATCGGCCTACGATGCCGGCGCCGAGATGATCGTCACGCCCTGCCCGTTGTGCCAGGCCAACGTCGAGGTCTATCAGTCGGAAATCAACAAGAAGCAGGGCACCAAGTTCAACATGCCGGTGCTTTACTACTCGCAGTTGATGACGATTGCCTACGGCGGCAGCGCCAAGGATGCGGGGCTCGACGGCCAGTTGATCCGGGCTGAAAAGCTGGAGAAGATCGCCGGCAAGTAGCTTGCCCCAGCCGCTTGCGAGCGGGTAGGCGCAGCGGCGACGGTCGCCCCGTACCGCCAGCGCCGACTTTTGGCCTGGACAGCGGCCGCGATCCGCTATACGGTGTTTCCTGCACTTCAGGGAAAAGCCATGAAGCGAAGAAAGTTTCTGAGCCATTGCGCTGCAACCGGCCTGTCGGCAGTTTTCTGCGGGCAGAGTTTCGGCAGGGATTCGGGGGAGCCATCCCTCGATGCGGGAATCAATGCAACTGACCTGCTGATTGCCGACCCGCACGCCCATCCCTATCCGATGCAAGGCAGTCGATCGTACGATTCATCCACGCCAACGATAGACATCATGAAGAAGCTGAACATGGCGCTCTGCTCGTTTTCGGCGGTCGGGGATATGGCTTACATGCGGGGTCGTTCCGGGGCGCCTTTCGTTGATACGAAAGACCAACTGGGAAAGCTCAAGCACCTGGAAGAGGAAGGGCAGATTCGCCTGGCGCTGAAGTCCGCCGATGTTCAGACGCCCACTGCGTCACGTACCGTGCCCGCGGGCCTGATGGCCATAGAGGGAGGCGACGCACTGGAAGGCAAGCTGCAGAATCTGGATGTCTTCCATGAATACGGCGTGCGGCTGATGACCCTCATGCACGAGCGCGACAACGAGATCGGCTTCAATCAGCGCTCCAGTTCGGACGGTCCGTTAACTCCGTTCGGGGTACAGGTCGTCGAGAGAATGAACAAATTGGGGATGGTTGTTGACGTGGCCCATGCCAGGACCGGCACTCTGAAAAGCATCGCGGAAGTGAGCACCATGCCCCTGGTCGATTCGCATACGAGCCCATTTCCACCTGGGGAGGAAGGCGCGGGATCGCGACGCTTGAGAACATGGCAGGAGATGGAAACAATTGCGAAAACCGGTGGGCTGGTCTGTACCTGGCCGCTTGCCTATTCCGGAAGGAATTCGCTGAGAACCACGCTCAAGCATTGGGCAGAGGAAATAGTTCTGATGAAGGCGCGCCTGGGCATTGAACATTGCGGCCTCGGCACCGACGGCGGCGGTGGCCTGCCGCGCCTGGTCGAGGGCTGGAGATCGATTGCATCGCTTCCGGATTTGATGGCCGAAATGAGAAAAGCCGGTTTGACCCGGGAAGATATTGCTGCCTGCGTCGGAGGAAACTTTCTGCGGCTACTGGGCAAGTGTCTGACGTAAATTACTGCCCGTCGGATCGAGTCACGCAGGATCCGTCGAGCGATCTATTCGCCGTCGTCAGTCGTGTCCTGTTCCGCCTCCAGCGCCCGTCGTTTGGCGGCTTCGCGCTCTTCAACCAGGCGCTTTTCCTGCGCCCTGGCGAGGCGCTCCTGCTCTGCCTCCGCTTGCCGGCAAGTAGATGCTCACATCCCCTGCAAGCATGCGGCAGCACCGGCGATTCGCCGTACCGCCAGCGCCGACTCTTGCCGCGCCGCACCTGATCTCCGGTAGCGGCCTGCAGGACAAGCGCCATGAATGTGAGCACAAACGTGCTCGAGCAGTGCTCCAGCATTGCCGCATTCTGCTGACAGCGGACGCGACTTCCGCTCTATTCAGCCAGCCACTTTGCATAGTTCTCGGCATAATCTGTCCCCAACTGCCTGTCGGCAGCTGCCATTGCCACATGCGCCAAATCATAGGAGCTGTAGAGATCATGGAGAAGAACGGCGAGTTTGATCAGCTTTGTGGCTGGAAACAGATCAAATGTCATCCAGTTCCGAACATAGACGACGTCTCCCCAAAGCTGTTGGATAAACTCGTGTTGCGGTTCTTTCTCGAATTTCATTGGATGAAACGGCCTGGTTCCAAATCCCGTCAGGGCATGCCATTGAAATCCCAACGATCTCAACTGTCGATCAATGTCGCCGAATAGCGGCGCCCCTTTATACATTTCCACAAAACTTACTTCTGTGTGAATCAGGCTGACTCCGCTTAAAACGCGCGGTGCGTTTTCAAACACCATTAGTTCAGCGCCTTGCGCATCAATTTTAAGGAAATCTACATCATCGATCTCCGAAACATCATCTAGCCTGACAGTATCGACTGGCCACTTATTGACCACCGTCGTAATTTCTGCAAGGTAATCAAATTTCTCAAGCAGGGGCGTGTTTGGCTCAAATAGCGATCCCGTTGGGGCCCAGTTGGTCTCAAAATAAATTCCGGGTTTTCCGTCGCCGATGAATAGCGGCAAGCATATATGGGGGAACGGATACTTCTCCCTTAACACATGCAATGCAGACTGATCTGGTTCGAAAGCGATCAGTCTTGCCTTGCCATCCTCAATCAGTCCGCTATATCTTGGGGCATCACCGCCCACCAGCGACGCTCCAATATCAACAATCATGAGTGGGTCGTCGTTGAGTATGATATTCGCAATGCTATACACGGTGGATTCACTCGTTCCTGATGTGGTGCATTCATCGTCATTTCTGTCTGACCAGATTATACTTTCGCCCCTTCAGAGAAACTACTCGCGATCAGGCTCGATTTCACCTTCTTCTGCCTCCAGCGCCCTTCGCTTGGCGGCCTCACGCTCTTCAACCAGGCGCTTTTCCTGCGCCCTGGCGAGGCGCTCCTGGGCCGCCTCTGAGTTGAGCGCAATACTCTCTTCGCCAAACATCACCTGACGCAGGAAGCGAAAGGCGAATTGCAGCAGCGCGACATCGTC
>JAUSMR010000061.1 GCA_030645955.1 Gallionella sp.
ACCAACAAACTTGATGTACAAGGCCGCAAAGCGGTAGGCCACGGCCACCACCAAGCGGTAATCCTTGCCCTTGATATTGAAAACCACCCGGTTGGTGGCCACAAAACTGGCACTCGCATACCGGAGCTTGATGTCCTGCGGGGTCTTCCATTGCGCATGACTGGCATCTTCAAACTTGGGATCACGCCAAAACTACAGATAACCGCAACTGGGAACTGCTGCCCGACAACGGCCCGCAGCGCCGCTTCAGCCAGAGCCGCGCGGTGGCGCTGGACATGGAAAGCGCCACCATCGCCGCCAACGGTTTTCGCTTTCGGGTGCCTTATGGCACGCTGTTATGTGTGAGCGACAAGCCCCTGCATGGCGAGATCAAGCTTCCGGGTATGGCAAATCATTTCTATCGCGAACGGGTCGATCAGCATTTGCGCATCGGCATTCGGGCTATTGAGTTGCTGCGCGAGCAGGGGGTGGACCACCCGAGTTCGACAGTTACTGACGTAAGTCTATGATTTCATTGACTCCGAGTTCAAAACGTGCCCCTACAACAGGCTCAGTTGTTGCGATGGGCTGGGTGCTTTGACCTTCAGTGCCTTGAACACTTCATTCTGCTCGGCCGTCATCGAAGACACGCCAGCCAGCGGCGCTGCGCCGTTGATGGAGACACGGTGATGCTGGATGCGTTTCAAAGTTTGCAGCGCCCGCTCCGGTGTGATTTCCGTGTTGCCCGCACGCAAACGCATGCGCATCACGCGGTGCAGGATCAGCGCCATAAAGCAAATCGACGCATGGGCCCGAATGCGCTCGGGCAGCCGGTGATAAACCGGTCCAATCTCCAGTTCAGATTTCAGGACCTTAAAGCCGCGCTCAATGTCGGCCAATGACTTGTAGCGCTCAATCACCTTGTCGCTCGCCATGTCCTGCACATTGGTCACCATCAGCAGCTTGCCGTCCATCAGCTCAGCCAGTTGCAAGGCAGCCTCATCAATGGCGTAGCTAAACAACTCCGCCTTCATGTCCACCTTGAGGATCTTGCCCAAATGGGCCTCGCACACCGCGTGGTAGAAACGCGCCTTGGCGCCACTGTCCGAGAGCTTGCGTCCCTTCTTTTTTTGGCCTTGATCCTGCTCATCGAGCTTGCCCGCCCAGCCATTGGCTTGGGCTTGCAATTCGGCCATCTGGGCCCTGCGTTTTAGCTGCTGCTCAAGCGCCGTGGCCGGATCGTGCGCAACCACCAGGCGCAGGCCATTCCAGGCCACTTCGCCGGTGATTTCGCTGCTGGCTTGGGCACACTTCTTTTGGAATTCGCCCAGCAAATCGGCAAACTCGTTATAACGCCTGCCTGGCACGGCGATGATGAATTCCAGTGCTTGAGACTGGCTCGGGCCTTGATTCTTGCCTTCGCTTTTATCGGGGTTCAGACGAATAGCCTGCAACGCCTCCAAATTGTCCAGACTCAGCAAACCTCGATCAGCCACCAGAATCAGTCGGCGCAAATTCGGGAACCGCTCCATTACCTTTTTGAGGATGGGCAGCAAAGTCTTGGTCTCTGCTGTGTTGCCATCAAAGACCTCGTGATAAATGGGTAAGCCCTCACTCGTTTGCACCACCCCCAGCATGAACTGGCGGGCAATCAGCCCCTCCTTGGCCATGCCGAACTTGCGAACATCACCGGCCATCGTGGTCAGACCTTCTGCGCGGATAGTAGTCATGTCGTAGAACGCCATCGATAAGTCACGATCAACCAGTGGGCGCAGCAAGCCGGAGATCACGCCATCCACAGCATCTTGGTTATCCATCAGTGCATCCATGCTGCGCAGCAACTGCTGATGGGTGAGGGCTTTCACCTCGATATCGGGCAAGGCCACCGTTTGCAACCAACGCAAGACGCCGAGCTTGGAGTCGGGGTCACACAGACGGTTGAGCACCATGATGCGAATGAGGGCCTCGACATCAATGGTGTGGCGGGTACGACGAAAGACCCGGCGCAAATCCGAGAAGCCCAGTTCTTTCCACAGTTCGGTCAGAGTCCACACGTTGCCCAAGGCACGGGCGGACTCGAACGAGAGGCAGGCGCCAGAGATGGCAGAAGGAGCTGCTGTTTTGGTGGCGCCAACCGGCGCGCGACCCGATACCTTAAGCAGGCCATCAATGACCGAATCAAGCTCGCCGGTGAGTTGATCCAGGCGGCCCAGCGTGGCCACGGTGCGTTTCTTGACGCGTCCGGCGTCATCCCGGTAGGACTCGACCAGCTGGACGTAGCGGCGGGGACCGGAGGTGGTGACCTTAACAAACATGCCGCCACTTTACCACACGCATCTACTTATATGCATGGCCATATTTATAGAAAAACGTGCCACCACAAGAAATTCAAATTTCGCTGCTAAGTCTTTGTTTTTATTGGAAAGAGAGGTGATCTGGCGGTCCGAAGTGTCGAACTCGGG
>JAUSMR010000062.1 GCA_030645955.1 Gallionella sp.
AAGGTCTCCTGAATAAGTTATTAGGGGTGCTCAAATGACCGATGCAGCAGCATCGGCAGGCCGCATGATGCCGGCAAAAAAATCCGCAAGTGCCTGGTGCGCGCCAAGCGGCAACACCTGTGCGATGTACTGGTCAGGGCGCACTACGATCAAAGCGCCTTGTTCCCTGTCGATACCCCGCAGATCGAAAATGTCCTTGGTGTTCTTGACGCCCGAACTGAAAATCTTTTCATAGTCGATCAGGCCATGGCGGCCCTTTCGCGGCAGCAGCAACGTTGGCATCGACTCAAGCTCTAGTTCGGTGTGTCCCCGCTGAAAAATGGCCCTCAGATCGAAAACGGCGTCAATGTCCTGACCGGCAGAGGTGTACTTGCGCACTGGCGAGTCGGAAGATTCCTCCAGGAACCTGCATAAGGCGCCGATCCCGGTCTCAAGGTTGTCCCCATGGTCTGTCGCGGCTGCGAACGCGTAAAGACGCCAGCGACCGTCGGCCTTCGCAACGTGCCCGAGCTCGATAGGCCTGGCATCAGAGACCCGCAAGACCGTTGCGGAGTGAAACCGTGTGCCGACGACAAAGCCGGTGGCCAAGTGTTGGTGCGTGGCTTCGCCGCAGATGGACGAGGGGCGGTAGTGCGTGCCCATGCCGGCCGTGAAGCGCCCGTGCCGCTCGAAATACTTCTGGAACTCCTTCGGGTCCACGCCTTTGGAGTCGCCGTCGCCTTCAGCTGCTTGCTGCGGGCGATCGCTGAACATCTTGGCCCACTCACGGTCGAAGTCGATCAGTTCCTGGGCGACCACCTGGCGCTCCTCGGAATAAGTACGCAGGAGTTCAGGTCCGCACTGCCCGGACAGCACCGCGGCGAGTTTCCATCCCAGGTTGAAGGTATCTTGCATGGAGAAATTCATGCCTTGACCCGCCTTGGGGCTGTGGGTGTGGCACGCATCGCCTGCGATGAAAACACGGGGAAAACGGGCACCGGTTTCGTCCTCATGGACGTCGTCATGAACGTCATCGTACTTGTCGCAAATGCGCTGGCCGATTTCGTAAACGGACCACCAGGGGACTTCTTTTACCTCCAGCGTGTAGGGGTGAAGAATGCGCTGTGCTGCTTCGATGAGCTTGTCGAGCGTGATACCGCGATTGGCAACCCGTTCCTCTTCACCCAGCTTGTCCATCTCGACGTAAACGCGCACCAAATAGCCACCCTCGCGCGGAATCACCAGCAGGTTGCCATTTTCCGACTGGACGGCCACCTTGTAGCGAATGTCGGGAAAGTCGGTCACGGCGAGCATGTCCATCACGCCCCAGGCGTGGTTGGCGGAGTCGCCGACCAGCTGACGCCCGATGGACTTGCGCACGCCGCTGCGCGCACCGTCGCAGCCGACCACGTAGCGCGCCTTCAGCGTTTCTACTGTGCCGGTATGGACAGCGTCCGTTCGCTCCAGACGCACGGTGACCGGATAGTCGTCAGCGCTCCGGTCGATGTCCAGATCAAGGAAACGGCGGGAATAGAACGGCTCCAGCCGGCTTGCCGAGTTACGCATGAAGTCCAGGTAAAAGTCATGCACCCGCGCCTGGTTCAGCACCACGTGGGGAAACTCCGACAGTCCGTCTTCCGTGTCCTGGACGCGCCCGTGGCGAACGATGCGCCCGTGCTGCTTCTCGTGCGGCTTCCAGAAAGTCACCTCGTTGATCCAGCAGGCTTCCTTGAGAACCCGCTCGCTGAAGTTGAATGCCTCGAACATCTCCATGGTCCGGCAGGCGATGCCGTCCGCTTGCCCCAACTGCAGAGGACCGTCCTTGTGCTCCACGATGCAGGTGCGGATTCCGGGAAACACGGCCAGCTGCGCCGCCAGCGTCAAGCCAGCAGGCCCGCAGCCGACGATAAGGACGTCTACCTCCTCGGGCAGTGCAGCCGTTCGCTGGGCGACGTGGACAGAGGTGTCTTGAACGTGGGGATCACCAGGCTTGAAGCCGTTCAGATGGAATTGCATGTCTTTTGAATCTCGTTGGTCATGGCTGAATCTTGAAAAGAGAACATGAACGGCAGGGCGCGTGCTGCGCGCTCAGACACGGAAGTTGCCATGCCCCCTGGTTCTTTTGCAACTTGAGACTATCGCCGCCACCCACTATTTCTTCTAGATGCAATATGCAATACTTTGAATATCGTTTTTATATATTGCTTCATGGCCAAACTTGATATCGATTGGCTCGGCGTATTCGTCGAGATTTATAAAACGCGGAGCGTCTCCCGCGCTGCGGAGCGGCTGGGGATGGCGCAAGCCAGCGCCAGCATTGCGCTGAACAAGCTGCGCCACCACTTTGACGATCGCCTGTTCAGTCGAACATCCCAAGGCATGGAGCCGACCCCAAGAGCGCAAACCATCTACCCCGAGATTCAGGAAGCACTGCTGCACATCGAGAAAGCGCGCGGAACGCATGACGAGTTTTCCCCCGTCAAGGCCAGGCGCGTATTTCGTATCGCCATGACAGACATCAGCGAAGTCGTACTGCTGCCGACGTTGATCAACCACCTGCAGCGGACGGCGCCACGACTGGTCGTGGAGGCGGAAAATATCTCGATTGCCACCCGACGGAGTCTTGAGTCCGGCAACATAGACCTGGCCGTCGGGTTTACGCCCGACCTCGAGGCTGGCTTTTATCAGCAGGCACTGTTTGCGCAGAGCTTTGTCTGCCTGGCCTCGGTCGCGCACCCGCGGATTCAAGGGTCGGTCAGCCGGCGCGCTTTCTCAAGCGAAGGGCACATCGTGGTGACCACCTCGGGGACGGGCCACTCGATTGTTGACAAGGTGCTGGCCAAGCATCGCGTCGAGCGCCGCGCCGTGCTGCGCGTGCCCAGCTTCCTGGGCGTCGCCCGAATCGTGGCGCAGACCGAGCTTCTTGTCGTCGTGCCCAAATTTCTCGGCAGTGCCTTGGCGCTGCAAGAGCGTATTCAAGTGCTCGAAATCCCGGTGCCGATGCCGCAATACAAAGTCAATCAGCATTGGCACGAGCGAGTCAACTCGGACCCCGGAAACTGCTGGCTTCGCAAAACGATGATGGATCTGTACGCCGGGACTGCCATGGATGCCGAATAGAGGCTTCAGACGCAGCCGCGACTGGGCGCTGGCATGCCATCACGTGCACCATCGGTGACAGAAGGGAAAGCAACGGCGCGCACCAGCGCAGCCGACGCAAGGGCATCTTCCATAAAGAAGTCCGGGGGCCGGTTTGACGGGCCTACGGCCCATG
>JAUSMR010000085.1 GCA_030645955.1 Gallionella sp.
CGGCGCAGCCCGGCCTACACTTGTCTCACCTGTTACCCACAGGCAAATGCAACAAACCGGTCACCCCCAACGTTGCGCAGGCCGGCCTCACAAGGGTTGGCAAGGCAAACCAGTACCCCGGCGAAACATTCGCCCGGGGTCCATGGAAAAAACTTAACCATTGCGAAGCTTGCCTGGGCCGTGCAATTATTCTTGCACCAAGCGCTAGCTGAGACCAGCCCGGACTCTCTGCCGTACCGGAAAATGCAATCCCTCATGAAAATTCGCCCTGCGACGATCAACGACGCGCAAGCCATCAGTGCGCTCATCAAGAGCGTGGCTCACTGGCTTGGGCCGACAGCTATGGAGGCATGCCAAAGAAGCGGCCATGGCTGCGGGCAACAACCAAGGGTTGACGGTCATCGCCACGCCTTTTGCGGTGCCGGTCTATGCATTCCGCCACCATAGTGAATCAGGCTTACCAATCCGCCGGTGTGGGCTTGCCCGCCTTATCGTCAGCATCCGTCTGCTTGTCGCGCAGGACAAGTTCGACACCCACCGCCGAGAGCATGCGCATCAGGCGACTCACGCTGGCCTTTGAAGCATTACGTTCCAAATCTGACGCGGTTTGCTGGGTCACGCCCAGCGCACGAGCCAAATCAGCTTGGGTCATACCACGGGCTTTGCGAAAACTCTTCATCAACATCGATACTTGTGTATCGGTACGAACTGGAAAATCATTCATACAGTCTTTGAGTTGTTGATTTAATTTACAAATCTTAAGCTGTTTTTTACTTTACAGGCGGTGCCTTATGCCCAACTCCAGCTCAACCCTCATACCCCACGAACCCCGTCTCACCCGCGATCTGCGCACCTTGCTCAACACCCGGCGCGTCGCGGCTTTGGGCACGCTGGGCGAAGACGGCGTGCCATTTGTGTCGATGGTGCCTTTTGCGTTGGAGCCGCTCAGCGCTGGTCTGGTGATCCATGTCAGCGGGCTGGCGGCCCACACGCGCAACCTGCAGGCCTCGCCCAACGTGTCCCTGCTGGTGATGCAGGCGGAGGTGGCGGGTGAGCCGGTGCACGCCCTGCCCCGCGTCACGCTGATCGGGCAAGCCACGGTGCTGGAGCGCGACAGCGCTGAATGGGCGCAAAGCCGGGCCGCTTATCTGGCGCGCTTTCCTGAAGCCGAGCCGATGACGCAGTTGGGCGACTTCATGTTTGTGGCGATCCACCTGGCTGGCGCCCGTCAGGTGGCGGGTTTCGGTGCGGCGCGCTCGCTGGATGCCGAGACGCTGGAGAGCGTCTTGCGGCCGCTGTCTTAGAGAGCAAAAAATTACTACAAACGCACCAATTTCGTCATTGCGAGCGTAGCGCGGCAATCCATGCCCCCTTGGTGCGCGACCATGGATTGCCGCGCTACGCTCGCAATGACAGCAACTTCAGTCAGTCAGCTTCCACAAACGCCACGATCATGCGCGCC
>JAUSMR010000093.1 GCA_030645955.1 Gallionella sp.
ACACTCATGCCCCGCTGGATCAAAGTCGACGCATCGATCAATCACTACATCACCGCGCACCTGGAGCCGGAGGCGCCAGTGCTGCAGGCGCTGCAACGCGAGACCTCGACGATGGAGGGCGCGCAGATGCAGATATCGCATGAGCAGGCGCGCTTCATGACGTTGCTGCTCAAGGCGATGGGGGCACGGCGCACAGTGGAGGTCGGGGTTTATACGGGTTACAGCACGCTGATTACTGCGGCGGCGCTGCCTGCCGATGGCAGCGTGCTTGCTTGCGACATCAGCGCGGAATGGACAGCGGTGGCGCAGCGTTATTGGCAGCAGGCAGGAGTGGCCGACAAGATTGATCTGCGGTTGGCGCCTGCACAGGACACGATGCGCGCTCTGCTGGCACAGGGCGCGGCAGCGAGTTTGGATTTTGTTTTTATCGATGCGGACAAGACGGGTTACGACGCGTATTACGAGCTGGCGCTGCAGTTATTGCGTCCCGGTGGAGTGATCATGTTGGACAACTGTCTGTGGGATGGATCGGTTGTCGATGCGAGCGTGCAGGATGAGGACACGGTGGCGATCCGGGTGCTGAACGACAAGATCGCGCGGGATGCGCGGGTGCATTCGTATCTGGTGCCGGTGGGGGATGGGGTTTATCTGGTTTATAAACGCTGATGTGTGGGAGCGTACCCAGAGGGCATAAAATCGCGGGCAAGGCCCGCTCACAGGATTGGTACATGCAAAGGTATATGGGACAAGTTATTTTTGGTTGAAGAACACCACTTTATCGGCCTTTTTGATTGCGGGGCGGGCCTTCATGGCGTCGTACCAGCGCAGGATATTCGGGTACGGAGTGAGGTCGACGCTGGTGCTGTCCTTGATCTGAAAGCTGGCGAACGCGAAGGTGTCGGCGATGCTGATCTCCTTACCACACAGAAAGGCGTTCTCACTCAGCACCTTCTCGATGTAAGGCAACTGCTTGTCCAGCCAGCCCTTCGCGTCGGCAATGGCTTTGGCGTCGGCGGGGCGGCTGAAGAACATCGGGCTGATCACCTCCTCCCAGAAATACACCGCGAGCCAGCGGCCGATGTGAATGCTCATGGTATCCATCATCTGATCGATGCGGGAGGCCTGTCTGGCATCGTC
>JAUSMR010000105.1 GCA_030645955.1 Gallionella sp.
CGCCCGTCACCACCGACTTACCGGTTTGGTTCTCCAATTGATGGCGGGCTTGGGCGGCAATGCGGCCACCCGCTTTGGCGGCCGTTTTGTTTTGCGGCATGCCGGTGGCGTCCACGCTTTCAGAGATCTGCCGGGTAGACAGTTCGGCCAATGCCGTAAAAATTAGTTCCGCCTCGCTCATGTGGTCGCGCAGGTTCTGGCTTTGCAGGCCCTTCATGCCCTTGTGCTCGTTGACGCTGACCCCGGACCATTCCTGGTGAATGATGTTGGTCAGGATGGCGAACTCGCTGCCCTCCTTGATGTCATGGTCGCGCCAGTAGTCGGTGAGCTTGTTGCGCGTTTCCTGCCCGGTCATGCGCTGCTGAATCCACTTGTCACTGCGCCCATGCTGCTGCCAGGTCTGGCGCGCCCGGTCCAGCGACAGGGCAGGGTCCGCCATCTCCTGCATGCGCTCGTAGCCGACCTTGGCGAGCCAGAGTTTGATGGGCTCGGCTTTGGGGCTGGGGACGGACTGCACCAGACGCAGCAGGGTCTCGGCGGTGGCGACGTCGGTGAGGCGCTGCTTACCGTCAGTGGCGAGCATCTTCAACTGGTGACAGTTTGTCACCAGTTCACTCCCCTCATTGCCGAGTCGGCGCTTGAGTTGATTCCAGTATTTACGGGCGGTCAGGTCATCTGGCTGCTGCGTCAGCACCTGCACCACGTCAATCACCGAAAACCACCATGTTTCAGTGGCTTCGTCGTACACGCGGCGGATGGACTGGCCGTCGAATTCAGTGGGCAGGATTTTCATGCGTGGTGCCTTTCAAGAACTGCATCAAAACCCCGGAATAAATTCGCCGTCCAACCCGTCCAGCTTGCCGCCATCAACCGATCCATCGCTTTTGATAGTCAATGATCGATGAACCTTGGCTGACGAATACTGACCTGACTTGTTGTTGTGCGCCCACCAAACGACAGTTAAAACTTCCATGCTGCCATCGGGGCGCGCCGACGACGCATCGCCTTCAAAAAGCTTCGGTAGCATTGTTTTGATGGTTTCGGCATCTGCATCGCTAAAACCTGTTCTCTCTGCCAATTGGGGGCTCATGCTGCCATATGTGACATAAATCGCGTTATCGACGCGGTGCTTCATGCCCATAGTGTCGGAACCGCGTTTGCTGCCATCCCCCTCACCACTGACGCTCTTGGTGATCTGGGTGCTGGTGACGCTGACACGTTCCAGGCTGAATGCCGACTGAATGGTGACCGGGCCGCGAATGGGTATGGATACACCACTAGCATCGCCATCTTTACCGAAGGCAAATACCTGCCCAAAAGTGCGGACATCAAACCATTTGGCGCACGCTGCTTTAGCCGTTTCTTCTTTCTTTGAGCCCTTGGCAAAGGACTTTTTACCGATCCCGTTGATATCAGATTCCGCACGGGCACGTAAGCTGGGTTCTCCATCAATCTTGCGATCGTCAGATTGCACAAAAATCCCCTGTCCAGACTCAAGCAAACGGTCACGTAGCTTGCGCTTGAGGCAGACATCGGTGATTTCGCCAAACCCGCCGTAGTCTGTGCGCGGACGATTCCCATTGAGTGGGTCACCATTGGGGTTCGCATTTTTGACGCGAATCACAAGGGCGAAGTCAATTTTATTTTGCAGCGTTGTCATGGGTAGTTCCTTAATTTAGTCAATTGAGTCGGTGGCAGGTTCTTCTGCTGGCTGGGTGTCATCGGAAGGTTTAAGCGCCTGCCGTTGGCAGTGGTAGCCCAACAAAAACTCACCGGACAAGGGTGCATCTTGCGTAAATTCTTCGCTAGAAAATGAACCCATAACGTCATCAAGCAAAAGATCCATCTTGAACAAAAAGCCACCACGAGATGCCCGTAGGCGTGTTTTATAAGGGACCAATGCCAGTTCAATAGTTCGCCAAGTTGAATAGGGACGATCGGCAAATCGCTGCATCAATCGCGCTGCCGTTGTGTCGCGCGTCTCACGTGCGACGAACAATGCACGACTCTCAATATTCTCAGCAATGGCTAACAGCCGCCCATACAAATAGTCCCGTGTCCTGCGATCAGTCTCAAGTGTCATTTGGTAATCCCTTTCGGTTTGACTTCCCTTGAAAAGTGCGCAGGCGATGCCAAGGCACTTTTCCCATTCCCATTTATCCTCAAAACCAGTTCGATTACTGGCTCGACGAGTGGTTGATTCGACGAGATCACGCGGCAGCGGCAAGCCATCAACAATGCACGGCAGAAACCTTTCAACGGCAACTTTTCGCAGTTTGTCATCCAACCGCCTGCCGTAAGCGGCTTCGGCAACATCACGCGGAGCGGGCGCACCGACAAACTTTCTATCCTTGCCAAAGTTCTGCGTCCATGCGCATTTGATGTGCCACTCTTCAATCCGGTCAAGAAATTCAGAACCCTTGAGTTCACGATAAAAAGTAATTGCCATTCGGCCAGGTGTCGCCGAATCAAGCCCCATGACGACAATGTCCTCAGTTGGCTCAAGCTCTTTGCCATAGCCTCGAATAGCACTCTTTAGTCGTAGCGCGAATGCTTGCGCCACATCACCGATCACGCTTGCCCCTGTTTGACTTGGCATCTCAATGCCCAACAAATCAAGTGTGCTTAAAAATGGATTCGGGACTGGTTTACCTCCGACCGACCAACTCACCACAACTTGATCACCATTGCGATAAGCCTGCCGTGAGATCAACCACCGAAGCGCGTTGTGTGCTTTCTGAGTTACCTCAAATCCAACACTGGCAGCCTCATCCGAATCAATGAATTTCCCCCGAAATGTGTAGCCGGTGGTGTCGTTGGATGAAATCAGTTTTGCTTTATCACCGCCATGGCGCAACTTGGCTGGATGCTGTACAGAGAGAGCTTTGTCCTCGCCTGTCACCATGCAATAGCCGCGCTTTTTCTGCCGCTCTTGGTAGTATTTGATCCAGGCTTCAATCAACGCACCGTCTTGCCACGTACTAGAAATTGGATTGCCAAGCTCTTCCACCCGCCAGCGTACAAAAGCCTCATCCGGTGTTTGCGTAGCCTGTATTACCTTGAAAATCGCTGGCGCTGCCTCCCTTTCACCTGACCACTTCTTTAATATTTTTCCCGAATCGACCTGCAATATCCCTTCGGATAACAAGTCTGAAACAACATGTCCCCTCTCTACATAACTCAGAATCGCATTCAATTTTGGATGCCCAAAGGCTGATTCGGCCCAGGCCCGTAACGCGATCGAAAAATTTTGATAAGGCTCATCTGGATTTTTGGCAAAGCCAGAAGTGACCTCACCACCAAAGCCAAGAAAGTCACCAGCAACGTACTGCAGCTTGTCGCAAAGAGGGTGATTTACAGGTTTACTGCCCGCACGACCTCCAGACTCCTCGGAGCAAGGGATCATCGTGTTGCATACTTTCTTATCCAAGACGCTTGCGCGCTTGAACGCCCCGTCAGCATCCAAAACGATTTCAATTTGCACCTGCTGTGTGGTGTGACTGATGGGCATAAGCAAGTCAGAGCCATCCGGCTCATGGCCGGCATTTCGTTCGTAAGTCTCATAAAGCTTTTGAATCCAGCTCATTCCAAGCCCTCCATTTCAGCGCATTCAGCCGCCACCGACCGCTGACCTTCATCAATACCGAAAGGCTTCACGGTCATGCCGCGAACATAGCGATGAACGGCGCAATCTTCGGGGCGATCAAAGCGAATGACCCCGTTGTTCATGGTTTGTCGCCAGAAGCGTGCGTGCAATTTTTGGTCGCCTGTTTCGTCTGGGTAGTCAAAGCCGTGAAACATCAGCCCGAAGGCCAATTCGCCAGCATCATCCAGATCACCGGCCCCTTCACCGAATTTGCAGGGCTCCACATAGCCCTGGCAATCGCGTGTCCCAAGAAATATGTCTTGCCGGCCGCCACGATCAACCATGCGTTGGGCTATAGCAAAATGCTTCCCCTCAATCTGATCTTCTTTCAGCGAGGTTCGGTGAGTGTTCCATTCAAAATGCGCACGAACCTGATATTCAACATCGGCCAAAAACGTGTAGATGGCAAGCGTATTGCCACCGCCAAACTCCTGCGGTTTGGTGCCCTTGGTTTGCGTGCGGATGCGCTTCATCACGCGAACCTCATCAATGACCCAAATCAGCGTGGGTTTCCAATAGATTGATTTCACGATGCCCTTGAGCGCTTCGTAGGTGGGTACGTGGTACGAGCACTTTTCGCCCCCCACTTTGGTCAAGGGATCGGTGAACAAGGCATATCGCCCATGCACCTTGAATTCAATGCTGTTTTTCATCGACATAAAGCATCTCCATTTCAGAAACTGGTTCGGTGGATAGGCCAAACAATGGGCTGTAGTACCGGCTATCGAGCGTAAGAATTCGTACCTCAGGCTTGACTTCTTTCACCGCACCCGACTTTCTCAGTTTTTCCAATACACCCGGAAAAACATTCACGGTGTACTGCTGCGCGGAACGCATCAAATCAAACTCAAGTTCAATATCAAAAGCGCCATGCAGACGCCCAACCAAATCGCGGCCCGCCACGCCAAAAGGAACGACCACGCCTTGTGTCGGTGCATCAATCGCTTTGAAGGCTTTGGCTGCCGTCATGAATGACTGGTTCAGCATCCGTTGAGATACGGTGCCATTTTTTCGGCTGCAATCATTAACAGCGAATTGATTGTCTGAAAGCAAACTCAACAAGGTATCTGCGTGGCCAATTTCCTTTTCTGAAATCTTGTAGGCCATCTCGCCTTTGCGCTCAAAAAAGTAATATTGAAAATACTCACTCATGGCCTGCGGACCAAACAGGTTGTCACCGTATCGGGCGGGATCATTCCGGTAGTCATCCAGGATTCGCGGCGCAATATCCCGCCCAATGGCGATATCGGGCAACATGTCAAGGCGCTCATCTTCAGGCCGTGGATTGACGATATGAACAAGCCCAGGCTCCGGGAGCCCATTGCGATTGCATCGGCCCGCTGCCTGCGCGATCGAGTCAATCCCCGCCATGAAACGAATCACCGCGCCAAAGTCCACATCGACACCCGCCTCGATCAACTGCGTGCTGACGCAAAGTGTTGGCAAACCCTGTGCCAAGCGCAACCGGATTTTGGCCAACTCCTGCTTTCTGTGCGCGGGGCACTGGTTTGTACTGAGGTAGAACAATGCCTCACGGTCAACAGCCGACTGGCACAACTCGAAAATCCTGAGCGCCGCATCTTTTGTATTGACGATCACCAGGCAACTCCCTGCACGGTCAAGCTCGGTCGTTGCTAACACTGCAACTTCATCCCGAAGCCAGCCACCGGGTTTGCGGCGATCACTCACCTCAACTCGCCGCAAATCGTCAAAAAGCTGCTGCACATTGGGCATGATTTCATGCTGCGCAGCTAGGTGAATTGCACCCTTGCCCGAATCGACCTGATGTAGCAGCGGTTGCGTTGCCGTGCAAAGCACAACAGTACTGTTGCATTGTTCGACCAGAAAGTTGATGGCGTTATTAAAAACGTGCACACAGTTGATTGGCAGCGTTTGAACTTCATCAAAAATCAGCACCGCATTCGCTAATTGGTGCATACGCCTCGCACCACGCGTCCCGGCACCGAAAAGGGTTTCCAGGAACTGAACCATGGTGGTGTAAACCACGGGCGCATCCCAGTTTTCACACAGGATTTTTTCGCGCCAGGTTTGTTGCTCTGGCGTGATGCTGGAGTGATGCTCCAGTACCACCCTGCCCCGTTCGGCTGGTGCATCATCTGGCTCCAGAATGGCTCGCGTCACTTGGGCATTCTGGTCAATGATGGATGTAAACGGGATGATGTAAATGATGCGATTTAGCTGCCTTTGCTCCGCGTGATGCAGTGCAAAACGCAAGCTGGCAAGCGTCTTGCCGCCACCTGTTGGGACGCTCAAGGTGTAAACGCCACGCATACGCGAGGCAGCGGCCAGGCAATGAGCAGAAATGTCATTGCGCAACAAATCAATTGGGCGCGTCGGCGTCATCGCCTCCAGCTTTTTCTCCAGGCGACCTATCAAGAGAGGCCACCCAACGTAATTCCCCCGAGGTCGATGTTGGGCAACCCGCTTGTGTTCAAAGTCCGCTGTGTCAATGCGATCCGCGTCAATCAGACCACTGAACAAGAAGCGAACAGCTAAACCAATTTGCTGCTGGGCGGGCACAGCCATGCCGCTGGTTTTCCATATTCGCTGTACCAATGCCTTGAAGCTGTCGGTCAAGACGGGATCAGCCGCAATCGCCGCACAACGCGCCAAAATAGCAGGCTTGGCTAAATTGGCGACTTCATCGAGGTGCGTTTTTTCTTGTACCTTGCACATCCGTTTGGCGAAAGTATCTTCGCCATTGGCATCAAGACAGTCGATCAGGCCGGAGTGATGAGATGCAATGCACAGGGCGAAAAACTGGGCCATCAGTGCCCCAACGCCACCTCCCTCAAAAAGTTTATGCCAAACGTACTGGGCTCCAGCAGAGGAATGGTCAACTTTTCCCTTGCGCTCTTTTGCATCAACATAATCATCTTCGTCAGGGTTGATCAATCCTTCGGCAGACTTGATGTAGACCTGAAATTCACGGCTGTATTTGCCGAGATCGTGTAGCAGCCCCATCAATTCGCCCGCTGGACCGAGTTGAATTTTTGATGCGAATTCACCAGACAAGATGCCAACGTTGACGAGGTGAACGTCAAGATCCTGGGCGGTTTGATCCGATGCCCGCCAATGAGCCAGTGCGTCCGACATGATTGCGTTCTCCCTGAAACCTATATTTCAGAGAATCTTAATCCAACGCTAACAATTATTTACAGCTATTTCAGATACCCGGAACTCCCGCACCAAGCGAAAGTTTGCGTGGCCGCAATGGAAAATACCAAGGAAATAATAGCCACGACCCAATATGGGTGGACACTAATTGCTACTGATTTTATAGCATTTTTAAACTATCCATCAAACTTGACGCTGCACCCAGACACCAGTACCGTCCACGCGCGCCGTGGCCGACAGCCCATCAAAAAAAGCCCCGCAGTCAGCTGACTGGCGGGGCTTTCGGATGCAACGCAGGGTTGCAAGCCTGAAGGCAATTACTGCTTGACAGCTTCGACCTGGATCACCAAGCGGACGTTTTTCTGGAAGCCCCAATCGACACCGAAGTTCATGCCAAACGCGGTGCGGTCAATGGTGGTTTCAAAGTCGCCGCCGCACACTTCGCGCTTGAGCATGGGGCTGGTGTAGCAGTTGAACTGGCTGGCTTTGAGCGTGACGGGCTGGGTTTT
>JAUSMR010000117.1 GCA_030645955.1 Gallionella sp.
TGAAATCGACTCTGAATTTTAAAGAACGTTTGCAGCTTTGCTGCGACGGGTTAACCACATTCCGTCCATTTCCACCAATTCGCGTGATGGCGTCCCAAGGTGAGCAAGCCCAATGCCACCGACTTCATTCAAGTCACGCCACACCATCACCAAACTGCCTCTAGGTTCTTGCCCATGCCAGTCGGAAACGACCTCCCATGTACGTTCCCGCACGCCCTTGTTCATCCGTGGCGCGACAAACACATTAGGCGCAATTTCCAACATGACCGAGGCAAGGAAGCCGTGAAACCGGTCAGCCACGTCACGCGTCACTATCATCACCAGCGCCATTGACCTCCTCCATGCGTAATACTTGCTTGATCTTGTCGATCATCGAAGGGATGACTTGCTGCTTGCGAAAGACTTGGGCCGCTTCACGGCGTACCAAGCGATCAACCGTATCTTCCGCACCTTTGGACACCTGACTGGCCGCGGTAAAAGCAATTTGCAACGTAACAGCTTCACGAAACAAGTCAGCAATATCCAGCACGAAGGACTGACCTGAATCCTCATGAATAAAACCCAACGGAGGAAGTGCCGCCAGCGACTGCACCGCAATGGCGGCTGCCGCTTGCACCGCAGTGGCCGCGTGGTTTAGTGCCTGGTTGGGAATATCGGCGGCCATCGGGTTGGCCCGGTCGTAGTGGCGCCCATTCCATTCGATTTCATGTTTGTCGGCCATCAGCTTGTACATGACTTTGACGCGTGAACCCTCAATGCCACGAAGCGTGTCCAACTCACGATGTGGCAGTATCTCGCCCAGGCGCAGCGCATACATATGGCGTGCCACGCTGATGCGGCGACGCGGATTTCCCCACAACTCTGCCTGACGTCTGGCGACATCCGAACGATCCGGCATCAAAGGTGGCGCTGTGTATGAGCGCACGCCGTCCACGCCGACGGCTGCCATCAGCGTGCCGTGACGTGCCAGTAGGCGCAAGGCATCATGCGTGACGCTGCTGCCTGGTCCCAGCAAAATCATGGACACCGATTGATGCGGGATTTGATCAATTTGCGGGGTCAACGAGTTGCTGCCACGCGTAAAGTGCAAACAGCCGTCGATCACACACAGTTCACCCCGTTCCAGCCAGAGCAATCCATGACGGTCTGCGTGCGGGAAACGGGCTGTTTCCAACCCCAGGCGACCTTTCAGCATATTGAAAACCCCGCTGCGTCAGGCGCGAGTAGAACGAAGCAAAAGCAGCCCGAAGCCAAAGGCCCGATGTCGCCCAACCCCACGCGCAAGCAACTGCGCGAAGGCTTGCGGGTCCGTCACGCAGAGTTGCCCCGTCAATACGGCATCAGGCCCGCTGACAAGACGGCTGTGGCGTGCATCGTCAGAACCATTTTTCTGACTTTTTCGCGTCACACCCAATAGCTGATAGCGGGTCACGTTGGCGTCAACCAGTTCCGCGCCACCTTGCCGCGCCAACAGATCACGCAGCCACTGCACATAAACCTCGCTTCGATCCAACTCGCTACCCTCTGTCTTTTCGATGGCAGCCAAAAACGCATCGCGCTCACGGCCAGTTTTTCCCTCGCGGATGATGGGGCGCACGCGCACTTCAAACCCAAGCGCATGCCCCGCCGCCCATTGCGTGGGGAAAGGCCGTGCGCTCATGCCAGCATGGTGGAGTGTCTGGCCAAGACCCAGTGCAGCCGCCACATCAGGATCAGCCAAGGCAGCGTGCTGCGCCAATTCGGAAGCGTTC
The DNA here is from genome assembly GCA_030645955.1 of Gallionella sp. The sequence goes on from JAUSMR010000117.1 coordinate 1,752, forward strand.
AGACGGGTGTAGGCCAGCAAGCCTTGCTCGGCATCGAGATAACGAAACGGCTGCGGCGCATGTTCACCAAAGGCAGCGTGCAACAGCGCATGAAGTGCATAGCCCAGGTCGCCCTGCGAATCCAGCAAGCGATGGCGCGCCGCCCACGCCGCCAGCCGTTGCGGATCGGGCTGGGTATGCAGCAAATAAAGAGACTCAAAACTCATGACATATTCCCTGCATTTTTAAGGAGCCCTTCGCGCACCGGACGCCAGCCGCCGTGTACGCCGCTGGTCCAATTGCGTTCATCACAAACATCCACCACACGGTCCCCCGGCAATTGACCTTCGCCATCAGGCCATTGAGCGCGCAAACCGCGTGCGCCGTTGGCAAGCGGCGCCAGCTGTAGGGCCTGCAACACTGAATCAGCATCGATCCAGCCTGCCACTAGACGCCCAACAGGCAGACAGGGTTTGCGTCCGATAAACAGGGGGCGCTGAGGTCGATCCAGCGCTTGTGCCACCTCGTCCAAAGTGGGGGAGTCGTCGGCGGGCTCCAGTCGCAAAGCCAGCAAGGCCGTGAGGTCGGTGTGGTAGTCGCGGTAACGCTGTAGGGTCAACGATTTGCGACCACTTTTATCAGCGGAATAACTGGGGCTTTTGGCTCGACCTTCGGGCTGCCCAAATGTCGTCCAGCCCACATCGGCCTCAAACAGCTCGGCCGTTTGGTACTCGCGTAAATATTGCGGTTGCGACTCCAAGCGTGTCCCCAATCGCAGCCGCTCTTGCAGCCGGTTGTGCAGCGCGTCATCGCCCCGATCCCAACCCAGGGCATTGGCAATCAGCCCCGTCACCATGGAGAGTGCTGGAAAATCACGAATGACACCGAAGTTGTCAATGGTTTCGCCGCCAAACGCAATGAGCGGGGATGAAAGCCTGACCAGTAAATGGCGCGGCATTTCAGGCCGCCTGTACTGGCGCAGTGCCTTGGGTGATGTAGGCCTGCACCCAGGTCGCCAAGTCATTCAAGGACAAGCGTTGCGCATTGGGCACGGCCACTTTGTCCAAGGCCAAAAAGCGGCGATCCAGCGTGGCACCGTAAGCCTCATCCAGCTTGCCAATTTCATCCGTCAAAATTTGCACAGCGGCTTCGCGAATGGCGGGCTGGTTCAGTGGCAAGGCATTTTGAAAAGCGCCTGCCAGGCTGCGCGGCTGCCAGTCGCCCACCTCCACCAGCAAAAACTTGGCCCACTCAAACGGTGCGGTAGAGCCGCGCTTGGCACCGGGGCTGACGGTGGCAATCAAGTGCAGCAAATGCTGCACCACACGGCCAGCCAATTCGCGCTTCTCGGCGGGCAAAGTGCCCCAGTCTTTGGCCTTCTCGCCTTCCAGATTGGCGATCAGTTGCGGCACATCGACCACCACGTAACCGTAGTACAGACCGGAGGCCAGTTCGGTGTCAAAGATACCGGCGGAACCTTGCTCGCCCGCTTCACGCAATAAATCGTCGACCACGGTGAAGTAATCGTTCTCAACCTGCGCCTCATGAACGGTAAAAGCGTGTGCCACATACACTGCGGCATCGCGGCTGGTCAATACGTCAGACGTGACCATGCGACCGAACAGGGCGGACTCCAAACCGCTGCCGTGTTTCAAGGCCTCAATGTTTTTCTTCTCGTCTTTCAGAAATTTGGCAATGGCCGTTTTTAACGCTTTTGCTTCGGTGTTCTCCTGCGCCAACTCGGCACAGCGTTTGACGAGATAGTCAATTTCAGCGTAGCCCATCAGCACGGCTTGCCCTGTTTCAAGTGCTTCTTTGCCTTTTGATTCTTTGCCTCCCTTGTCCAAAAGTCCCGCATCACGCAGGCCTTCGCCAGCCGATTGCGCCAGCGTCTCAGACAAGCCCGCCTCAATCAACTTTTTTCGGATCAAGTCCAGTGTCACCCTGGATCGCACGGCCATGGGCACACCAAGATTTGCCAGCGCGAAATGGTCATCGGCCATGCGCCAATGGCGCTTCAAACACTGGGACGAAATGCGTGTGCGAATCGCATCGCCATAAGGCAGGCGTTTAGCCAGACCCGCGTCATCGCGGTTGAGCAGCGCGCCGGGGTAGTTATGCAGGGTGTGGATTTGGATAAAACGGGGCAGATTCATGAAAACTCCTTGAGTGTTTGTTCGTTATGACTTGGATTCGGCACGGGCCAGCGCTGAAAAATAAGGGCCTGCAATTTGGAGACGTAGCTCCTCGGCCTTGGCTTGATGATTGGGCTGGCTGCTACTTTCTATAAGCACCAACTCGCCCAACTCGCGCCAGTTGGGTGCCACGCCTTTGCTCGCTAAAAGACGCAACACGCGGGGCAGGAGTTGCGTGAAGGCATCGCCCCGTGAAGTGAGTAACTTGGTTACGCGTGACTCAGACACACCGGCATGTGCCAACTGTTTTCCGAACTTCTGTTTGCCGTCATGCCCCGCCAGCGCCATACCATGCGCAATCAATGCCCAACGCGGCCAAGTGTCAGCATGCCATTGCTCAGGGGACAGGCCTGCGGCCAGCAACGCGCGTGCCAACGCCGCCAACTGGTGGGGTTGAAGCGCTTCAGGCTGAAGCCGGGCCAGTGCGGCGCGTTCGCCAGAACCCGCCCGCTGGATATGAGCCGCCAACGCACCAAACGGCTCGCGGTAGATCGGTGCATCCACTGACGAAACATGTTCGTTCGGGGTAGGGTCAAACGTGGTCACTGGTTTCCTCCTGTCGTTTCATAGTTTGTTGTCGGTAATAATTGGCAAGCTCGGGCAGCGGTGATTTGTCACCGCGAAGGCCGCCGTGAAAGCGCGATAAAGCGGCAGATTGGGCGCGGTATTTTTGGACGCCATTGCGCGGCCCGGCATCGAAGGCAATTTTCAAAATGACTTCAGCGCGTCCCGCCAAGCCCAACATCCATTGCAAACGTTGTGCAGTTGGGTCTTCGGCTTCAATTTCTTCATTGAGGTCATCAAAAAAACGGGCGTCTTCAGCGGTCTCGAATGGCTCAGAAAACTTGCTGGCCTTGGTCTTGTTTCCGTCGCTGCTATCACCTGACTTGCCACTGGCAAAAAGAACCGCCAAAGCCACCCACAGCAGCTTGCGCACCTCACCAATGATGGCAATGCGTTGGGTCGACAGTCGCGCCAAGGGCGCTTTCTGGTTGGTCATCAGAAGGCCCCGCACCTTGGGTGAAATCGGCACACGGCGCTCGTGATAACCCTCAGTTTTTCCTTGCCCCCGTGTAATGCCCTGGGCAATAAATACAAGACCCTGCTCACTGGCAGTTTTGATCAAATTGTGGGCAACAGGTGGCTGGTATTTACCGCCAAACATGAGTTCAGAAACCAGTTTGTAGTTAAAGCCAATTGATGTAATCGTGAGCGCCTTGCCTCCCTCCACGTCAATCGGCGTCCATGCGTCACCTGTCAATCCGTTCAACTCTTTCGCAGCGATGCGCGCCGCTTTGCTGCCGGTGCCAAGGGACTTGATCTCACCACCCGTCTTTTGCAAGCGAATGCGACGACAAATTTCGATATAAAAAGGATCAAGCTTGGAAAACGACAGACTGCCAAGCCCGTCCCAAGGGACGAGCCAAACCAAGGCCAAACCATCTTCGCCTTGCAATCCGCGCTCTTCAACCGTTCGTTCACGTTGGGCAAGCAACGCTGAGAAGTCTCGCGCCCAGCGGGCACCATGTAGCCCAACAGCCGCAACACCGATGCCCGGCTTGCTGGCGAACCCCCCATTCATGCGAGAAATACCGTAATTTCCAGCACCTAAAAATCCCTCTTGTGTCTGCAAGCTCAATAAAGCGAATAGCCAATCTTCTGGCTGCGAGCGACGGGCACGACTGCCTTTGATGTCATGATTTTTGGACGTCACCAGCATGTCAATTTCATCTGCCGCGAATGCCTCGGATTTCCATTCGGCAATGCTTCCCCCAACAACTGCCGCCTGCAACAGCGCTGGTCGACTCGGTGGCGACACCAAGCACCATGCGGCACCGTCCGGGTCATCGGGCGTGAGTGCAAGCAACGCATCGCGCCACTCATCAGCGGTTTCAAAAACAACCGTTCTCTCCGCCTTGTGCAAGGCGATGGCGGCCAACTGAACCAAAAAGGCATGCCACGGGTGGCGCTGGTGTGGCCTCAAGGCTGGGTAATCGCGCACCTCATCGGCGGCGAGGGCCATGAACAGTTGCGACAAGCTGGCACAAACGGTGCAGCCATCGTCTGCACGGCGGTAGCGAATGAGCGGCTCCGTCAGCAATGAAAACTGCAATTCCGGGGCAATCGTCATATGGTTTCTCCCTGTGTTTGTTGTGTTGTGCCGGTGGACTTCAAGCGTTCCAGACCAAAGCGGTTGTAGCGATAACGTGTAGCGCCCAAGGTGAACTCAAAACCTGCGTGATCTGGTAATACGGCAATCTCGGTAGGCTCCGCATCAGGACTGGCACCCGCCGGAATTTGGTGATGGCGCAGCGCCAATTGCTTCACGTCCTGCCGGAATGGGCCAGGCTGTGGTGGATCGAACGTCACCAGTCGGTCAGCCGCACCGAGGCGGGTCGCAATTTTTTGATCACTGTCGGGAAAAGTGACATCACCAAACGCATCGTCATAAGGCAAGGTATGAAGGTGACCAATCCCTTTTCGTGCGCTGGTATCTCCTTCGATGGCCTGCCCAAGTTTTTGCCAGTCGCTGCCCAGTTCTTTCTCAATGGCCAACAGCGCTTGCGGATGCGTCGCGTGCTCCACCAATTCCCGGTTATCAGCGGGTATCTGCCGGCTTGGCTGCGCCTCAATCAAACGCTTTGTGGCCTCGATCATGCGCAAGTCGGGATAGACGCCGCCGCCATCATGAAAGCGCCCCAAGCCGTTGCGGGCGCGCTTGAGCATGGGGCTGAGGTCATGACCTGCGGGTGTCAGCACCCAGGCGCGCGGCTGGCGATAACCTTCAGGTCTTTCTGCGTCGGGCCGTGCATGCCGGTGCAGTCGGCCTATGCGCTGAAGCAGCACGTCCATGGGGCACAAGTCGGTGATGAGCAAGTCGGCATCAATGTCCAGACTTTGTTCCAGTGTTTGCGTGCCGATGATGACGCGGCCATTACAGTCTTTTCGCTCTTTGCCCAGCTGCGTTTCCACTGCTTTGTCGAGCAAAGGGCGGTCTTGTCGGCTGTACCGGCTATGGTGGACAGTGCTGACGCCGTTGACTTTGAACAGCCAGTTGCCGCTTTTCGTCAAAGCCAGCTGCTCCAGTGCTCTCAAAGTGGCAACGGCTGCCGGTACGGTATTGCGCACCACCAACACGCGTGCGCCTTGCGCCGCAGCATCTGCAGCCAGTGTGGCGATGCGCACGGAGTCATCCATTGCGTCCAGTGTTTTCCAGTGAACCGTCTTGTGTTGCGGGTTGCCTGCCACAGGTTGCAGGTAAACGCCAGACGCATTGCGGGAGCTGACGGCCGGGTAAGGAACAGCGCACGCATCGGTCAACGAGGGCTGAATGAGCTTCTTTGGATGCCAAATGTTGAGATAGCGCGTGCGCGCCGTGGCGCCCAGCGTGGCGGAAAGCAGCATGGCTTGGCCCCCGGTTTCAAGGTGCGCCTGGAGCAGTTTTTCCAGCAGAACCGTCATGTAGGCATCTGATGCGTGAACCTCGTCCACGACCAGCAAGCTGCGGGACAGCAGAGCGTGGCGCATATGGGCATGACGCACCTTGAGCGCACCGAGCAAGGCCTGGTCGATCGTGCCCACGGCGATGGTGGCGGCCAAAAACCGTTTCGGCGATTCGGCCACCCAGCGCTGGTGCGCTTTCTCGTCAGCGGGATGGTCTGGCCATTGGACTTTGAAATCTGGCAAGCCTATTTTTTCCTGATCGTCCGCCGCTTCATAGCCAGGCAAAGCGCGCACGACCACGGGGGCGTCAAGCGGCCATAGACGAGACACGAACGTCAGAACCCGCTGATACAACTGCGATGCGGCGACGCGAGTGGGCAGCGCAAAGTACAAGCTATCGACCTTGCCTGCCTGAAACAACTGGGCGAACCGCCATAACGCAGCTTCGGTCTTGCCACTGCCGGTTTCCGCCTCCAGCACCACGATGTTGCCCAAAGTCAAGTCGGCAGCGGCCAGTTGCATGGGGCGTGCCTCGGCCACACCGAATGCGGTGTTGAAAGCAGGAGGCTGGCTGCACAGTTCATTTCGCCAAGTGCTTACATCCAGCCCAATGGTGCTCACTGCGTAAGTTGCGCGCTTTGTCGCGGTCTGAACCCGGTTTTCGCCGGGCACCGTGTAGGGGAAAAAGCCTTCACGGGTATCTGAGCCCAACCAATCGGCCAACTGAACCAACCCGGCGAACAAATGCGCGAACGCTGGCTGGTCAGGCAATGGTCGGTAGCACTCGGTGAAAGCCAGCGGGTAGCTTTGCCGAAGGCGGTCACCCATGCAAGCCATAGTGGCTGCGGGGTCGTACAACACAACCCCACTTTTATCGAGCACGGGTTTCCATATAAGGGCGGTTTGTTTCCCAGGGTCTTCCCCAAGAGGACGGCCATGGTGGCTGATGCTGGCTTGCAAAAGCTGGCATGCGGCTTCGTCACCCCAGGACACGATTTCTGCAATTGGCAAGCCGACCGCATAGTGTTCGGCATTGGGAACACGATTGGCAATGAGCTCCCAGCCTTCCGGGCCATGCCCAAGGGGCAAGGTAGGCCAATTCCCAGGCGGGCGCTCAGGCGGCTTCCATCGCCGAGACTGAAAACCAGCGTTGGCTTTACCGATGTCATGCAGAAAGACCAACACAGCGAGTCGCTGCAAATCTGCACCATCAAGGTCGCGGCAGGCCGTGCGCTCCAGAGAACGACGAACTGCAGCACATTCAGCCAAGGCAAGAAAGCACGCGGCGACATCAGTCATGTGGTCCAGCAAAGGATGCACGCCTGTTAACTGCCCCGATTTGTCGCGTGAGAGCTTGCCCCAAGCCTCGAATGTTTGTGAAAATCCAGCAGCGATATCCGGCACAGCACGCAGATGATCCGCCAGCAGATGCCCGCCGGAGTGGGCCAGTGGTTCTGACACGATTTTTTCTCCCTGAAATTCTTGATCTGTGCAGAGCTTACATGTACCGAGGGTCACCAGATGACCCACTCCCCAGCCTGCTTAAGAATATTGTTCTGTCATCTTCGCCACCTCATCCGCCACCGCCTGGCGCAAGCTCTTCGGCCCCAGCACCTCGCAGTGCGCGCCATGCTTGAGGATGTCCATGATCAGTTCGCGGTGGTCGGTGTAGGGGATGCGCAGCAGGTAGCCCCCGTCAGCTTGCACCGTTCCCACTTGTTTCGGGTGCCACTGCTCTTGCGCCACCCAGCGGGCGCGCTCAGACGTGAAGTGCAGCCGCGCCCAGCGAACGGTGCCACCCGAAAAAATGCCGTAGCCGGGGCCGAAAGTCGCATCGAGTTCGGCATCGCTGATGTCGCGGGCGCTGCCCTCCGCCAGTTCCGCCTGGGCGATGGCATCGAGGGCAAAGTTGCGCAGACTGTTGCGCAGGTGGCACCAGGCGTCCAGGTACCAGTTTCCCCGGTAGTGCACCAGGCGCAGCGGCGACACTTCGCGCGCAGTGGTTTCGCCGGTACCCCTTGCGGCGTAGGCAATGTGCAGCCGCTTGCGCTGCGCCAGGGCAGTGGCTACGCGCTCGAAGTGGCGCGGTGTCACGCTGCGCTGCGCCAAGCCGATGATGCGCACGCGGCGTCGTAGTTGGGCCGCATCTGCGTTGCCTTCGTGTCCCAACAGCGCGTTGAGGCGCTCCATGAACGGGGCGATGTGCGCATTGAGAAAACCGCCCGCATCCAGACCAGACAGCAAATGCTGCACGGTCAGCAGGGCGTGAATTTCGCTGGACGAGAACCACAGCCCCGGCAACTCGTGTGGGCGGCTACTTGCGTTATTGGTTTCTTCGAGGCTGTAGCCGCCGAGGTCGCGACGGTAGGCGATGGGGTTGTTCAGCCGGTTGCTGAGGTAATTCAGGTCGCGTTTTAGCGTGGAGCGCGAGACTTCAAGTGCTGTCTGCAGTGTGGCAAAGCTTGCCACTTTATGGTGACGCAGCAGTTCCTTGATTTTGTAAAAACGTTCGGTCCGATCCATCGCAGCTCCCGGGTTGACAGGATTGCATTATGGAATCGCAGCCATCCGACCCAACAAGCTATGCGCCTGCGCAAGGTCGTCGCGCTGGCGCCTTGTTCAGAATGTTAACAAAATCAGGCTCTAGCCCTCGTCCACATTGCCAAATGTGCTACCAATAGAATAGCAAATTTGACACCTCGCGCCGCCATCAAATGTCAAAGCGCACCCCCTGCGCCAGCGGCAATTCGCTGGAGTAGTTCACGGTATTAGTGGCGCGGCGCATGTAGGCCTTCCAGGCGTCCGAGCCGGATTCGCGGCCACCGCCGGTCTCCTTTTCGCCGCCAAACGCACCACCAATCTCCGCGCCCGAGGTGCCGATGTTGACGTTGGCAATGCCGCAGTCCGAGCCGACCGCGGACATGAATATTTCCGCTTCGCGCAGATCGGTCGTGAAAATGGCCGACGACAAGCCTTGCGGCACCTCGTTATTCAGGGCAATCGCCTCAGTCAGCGTCTGGTACTTGAGCACATACAGAATCGGTGCGAAGGTCTCGTGGCGCACGACCTCGGTTTGCACCGGCATCTCTACCAGCGCGGCGCTCACGTAGAACGCGTTGGGGTAGCGGTCTTGCAGCACCCGTTCGCCACCGATGACCTGTCCGCCCTGCGCGCGGGCCTGCGCCAGCGCGGCCTGCATGGCGTCGAACGCCAACTGGTCGATCAGCGGGCCGAGCAAAGTGCCCTCGTCCTGCGGCGGGCCGATCTTGAAGCTGGCATAAGCGCGCTTGAGTCGCCCCAGCAGATCGTCGTACACCGATTCGTGCACCACCAGCCGGCGCGCCGTGGTGCAGCGCTGGCCGGCCGTGCCGGCGGCAGAAAACGCCACGGCGCGCACCGCCATGTCGAGGTCGGCCGAGGGA
>JAUSMR010000136.1 GCA_030645955.1 Gallionella sp.
AAAGCCGCTTGTACCGTAACTTTTCTTCTCGATGCTTGTATAGTTATTGGATTCACGTCCTACATTGGAAAATATGCTCAATTGGGGCGTGATCGAATATGACAAGCCAAAACTTAAACGATCATTTTCGGTGGGACGACCTGCGCTGTAGTTAACAGTTTGACGGCTGCCATCTGCCGACCAGCCAAGGTTACGAAAGGCACTAGCACCGCTCAATCTAACGCTGCCATCGACCATACTGACGCCGGATCCCTCAGCCGTATCGCTGTTAGTGACGGATCTGCTGTAACGAGCCTCATAGCTGGCCATATCGCCCAATCGTCCGCGCACATAGGGCGAAAGCCGGTAATTGGCAACCTCAGCTTTATTGGCGTTGATGGCGGTGTTGTCGATTGACTGCGTATCAAAGGCAGAAACCGTCTGTTGCGAAATGGAACCATTGAAATCGACAAAAGCCCAGTTATCAATTGCCTCCAGCGTACCAAACGTATTGAGAGCATTTTGGTTATTGAATTGGGAGCGGTTGGGCGATGTATTTTGTGCGTAGACCACTTCACTCAAGGAATAGTCAAAATAACTCTTGAGCTTTTCAACTTCAATATTGATGCGCACACCGGCACTGATTTCAGTAATCTGTTCCGACTGCTGTCCGACACTGGTCAGACGCACGTTGTCGGTCAAGGTTTCAGAAACCGAGACACTCGGGACGACAGTCACCTGACCATAGGCGCCAGCCGACGCCATGAACAGCATGGCTACCACAGGAACTGCAACAGCAGGGATTTGACGGGTTCGGAGAGAAGGCGGATTACAAATCATGACTGGACGTGACGGCGAAGACATTCAAGCTTGCGGCTGCTCATGCCCGTATCCGTATCCCTGTCCGTATCCGTATCCCTGTCCGTATCCATATCCGTGTCCGTATCCATACCGCCCTATGAAAACAGTTTTTGCCTGATTAAGCAACATTAACTTGACGGGGCATGCCTCAATAGTGGCGAGCGCTTGCTGAACTTCTGACTGCAAGGTTCTTTCTGCTTGCACCACTACCACAATCTGGCCCATATGAGACGCGAGCACCCGCGCCTCTGTGGTGAGAAGAAGCGGTGGCGAATCAAAAACAATGATGCGGTCAGCATAGCGCTTGGCCATATCATCCAACAACCGGATCATTGCATCGCTGGCCAACAACTCTGTGGCGCGCGCATGCGGTGTTCCACTGGGCAAAATGGTCAGCTTCTCAATGTTGGTTTTCAACAGCATGCTTGACATATCCTTCGACTCATCAAGCACCAGATCAAGCAACCCTGGGCCAGAAGGAAGCCCCAGCACGCGCATGACAGAGGGACGCGCCACGTCGGCGTCCACGAGCATGACTGTGTTATCCAACTCGGTGGCAATGCTCAACGCCAAATTGATGGCATTGAAACTCTTGCCCTCGCCGGGCAGCGCACTGGTAATCATGATCAGATTGCCATTGGCGATTATCGAGGCGCCTTTGCCCATAGCGTTTTGAATCAATGGCCGCTTGATCACCCGGAATTGATCTGCAATTTGGGACCGTGGCGCATTGGGGCTGACAATACCCGCCGCAGCGAGTGCATCCAAGTCAATTTCCACACGTCGGGACAACGGGGCAGGCTGCACCTCAGGTGTCTCGATCACAGGCTTTTTGGCCGCAATGGGTGGCGCAGCAAGGGTCGGCGTAGCAGGCATATCAACGCCCGCCTGGCGAAGCTGTTCCAGGCGTTGCGCCGCCTGCTCGATCAAGCTACTCATATTTGATTCATCCTGCCCGCCCCGACAAAAGGGAGAAAATGATCATTCCTCCAATAAAAACACCAACTAAGCCACCTGAAGCGCCCAGAAACTTCACCAAATCAGATTTTTCTTTCAGCGCAGCGCCTTCACCCATTACCAAGGTAACCACACCAAGCACAGGTAACCCAATTGCATCTCTCAGGGAACGTGCATCGTAAAAAACGGCACGCAACTGACTTGCGATAAAGGCGACTGCAAGCCCGGCACCCAATGCGGCCAACAAAGCAAGGGGCAGCAGCAGCAGACGATTCGGCGCCACCGGATTGGGTGACACGCGCGGCGGGTCTATCAGACGAAAGTCGACAACGCCAGCGGAGCTCTCCAGCTCGCCCGACATCGTTGCCGACTCTCTGCGGGAAACAAGGTCGTTATAGTTTCTCTTGTTGATTTCGTAGTCACGATTCAACTGGGAATATTCCGCTTCAATTTGCGGGGCTGTCTTCATCAACTCACGAGCCCGACTGAAACGCGCTTCGTACTCCCCAACCCTTGCGCGCAGAGACGCAACTTGCACCTCAGAGCTGGCCAGCATTCGGTTGAGCTCTTGGTAAGCCAAGCTGTTGGTCGACGACGACGCCGGGTTGGCCATTGCGATCTTACGCAATTCTTGCACTTCTTTGCGCTTGATATCCTCAAGCTCTTTAATCAGACGCCTGGCATTCGAAACATCAGGATGTTGCTCGGTAAAGCGCTGTAGCAACCCATCAAGATATCGCTTCTGCGCGTCAATGCGCGCATCAATCTCAGGTGTCGAAATCGACATGGCTGATTCTTGCAGTAGGCTACGCGACGTGATATTTGCGTTCTGCATCTTTTCGGCTTCCAACTGATTCTTTGCTGCATCACGCGCGGTTTCTGCCTCACGCAATTCCAGTCGGGCTTGACTCAGTTG
>JAUSMR010000160.1 GCA_030645955.1 Gallionella sp.
TGCCAGTTCGCGACGGATTTTCAACGCTTCCTCAAAGGCCTGCCGCGCCTCGGTCATGCGTTTTTCGACGCGGTGCAGGATACCAAGGTTGTTGAGGGTCAACGCCACGTCAGGCAAATAAACGTTGGGGTTCTTGTCTGCCAGTTCACGACGGATCTTCAACGATTCCTCAAAGGCCTGCCGCGCCTTGTTCATGCGATTTTCGTCGCGGTTCAGAAGACCCAAGTTGTTGAGGGTTGCCGCCACGTCAGGCAAATAAACGTTGGGGTTCTTGTCTGCCAGTTCGCGACGGATCTTCAACGCCTCCTCAATGGTCTGCCGCGCCTCGGTCATGCGTTTTTCGACGAGGTTCAGAAGACCCAGGTTGTTGAGGGTTGCCGCCACGTCAGGCAAATAAACGTTGGGGTTCTTGTCTGCCAGTTCGCGACGGATCTTCAACGCCTCCTCGTAGGCCTGCCGCGCCTCGTTCATGCGTTTTTCGACGCGGCGCAGGATACCCAGGTTGTTAAGGGTATCCGCTACGTCTTCATCCTTACCTCTTGCACGAGCAAGAATGAGTGCTTTCCCATACCCGTCACGAGATTCCTTGAAATGGATCTGTCCGTAGTGAAAAAACGAATAAGCGAACCAAGCTTCGTAGGAATCCGGTGCAAATTTCACTGCGTCACCATAGGCGCGGGCGGCAGCATCAAAGTCAAAATTTAACGCAAGTAAATGGCCGCGTAGTAGCCAACCCTGCAAGGTTTGTTCTTGCTGCTTTTTTACATCTTCCGCTTGGTGCCTTAACCGTTCCTCGCTCAGCATATCGAGGGCTTCATCCATCCTCTTATCGAGAAACAGCGACATCGCCTTCTGATAGTTCTCGTCCGCACCGCCAACTGGGTGGCTGGCAATTTGGCGGGCTAGTTCATCGGCTTGAGCGCGGGCTTGGTCCCGTTCGCGTAGCAGACGCTCGCGCTCTTCCGCTCCAGCGGTGTTGCGATTTCCCAGTTCGAACAACTTTCTTTCGTAAGAAGCCTCTGCCACCTGATGACCCATAAGCCGATAAAACTGCAATGCCCATTGCTCGCGTTCGGCTATCTTGCAGATCAGAATTTCCAGGGGACTTTGCACCGCGTTTGCAGGAAGAGGACGCTTGAGCTGAATGTCATTGACGACCACCCAGCCGCTACGTAATACATCAATGCTCACATTCTCGCCTGGCTGGAGTTGTGGGAAGCGAAGCGCAAACCGACCGTCGTTACCGGTCATCACCGGATTGGCCCCCAGAGCGGTTATCGAGACATTCTTGACCGGACTTCCACCAATTTGGTTTTCTCGTACCACACCCATGAGTGTCGCCGCAGCAAGAACGGTGGAAATTTGGCAAAACAGGGCGAGTGCTAGTAGCAAAATGCTGATCGTAGATAAGCGCCCTCCCCTTGTAATATTCATCTTTCCTCCGGCGCAGGCTCTTGGTTTATCACCACATGAACCAAAGATACCAGAGTCGATTTCATTTTCATCAATATCATCATTCCTCCAACATCAATTCGACCCCGTTATCTTTCACCAATATTCCTACTTTTAAAATATATCGACCCTGAGCTGACCCCGTTAGCACCACTTGATCAAACTAAGTAAAGCGGATTGGCCGCAAGCTACCAGGCAAATAAAGCGGGTGTGATGGTTGGCCTGTTTTCGTCATCCTAAGATATTCTGGCCTTACTAATAGCGGGAGTACTTCGCTGGCACGGCCAAGATGTGACCCAGGCACGGCCAAGATGTGACCCATGGTTACCCTAGCATGCGATTGTACGGATAGCATAGCCACTTGCCGAATTACATGGGGACTCCGTCCCTATCACTCTATATCACTCTATATCACTCTATATCACTCTATATCACTCTATATCACTCGATATCACTCTATATCACTCTATATCACTCGATATCACTCTATATCACTCGATATCACTCGATATCACTCGATATCACTCGATAAATTGAAAAAACGGGTGCGATTCAACATCTGCAACGGGGATGATGGAAAATTTAAAAACGGCGGCTGTTGCCGCCATGGATTTGTTTACTCGCTTGACGCAGGTCGGCTAATGGGTGACCCCTTTAATTCTTTAATTCCTTTAATTCGTCTACTCATCTTTGTTCGTCTTTGAGTCTTTTCCGAGGAGATATCCGGCGATCGCGCCGAACAGACCCACAATCGGGGTTAGCTGTTCATTGTTGTAGCCTACGACAAGAAGCAATGCCGAGAAGCCGAGGATGGAAATTACACCAAAAACTCTGAGTACCTGATGTGGTGATGCGCCAGAACGCCAAAGCAGTACTGTAGCCATTATCAACGCGATACAAGTAAACCCTAAGACACCAATAGACAAAAACTGCACAAGTTCCTGCGACCAAGGCTGAACCCACGTGGTGGGTGAGACTTGGGCTTTATCAAAGGCTGTATGTGCATTATCGAGTGCTGACATCACCCCTTCAGTATCAGTTGCCATTAGCGCCCTCCCTTCTCAATCTTACCAATACGCTCCTCAAGCGAATCGAGTTTGCTTGACAGTGACTTTATTGCATTTGTTTGCGCCCGCAGCAACTCTGATAGTTCTTCGTTGCTGAGTTTCGTTGCTGACAGAGGCGCCATGGGCGCCGCTTTAGCTTTATATGCGTCGTGAGGCTTTGGCGGTAGCGGCTTCGTTACTGCGCTCGGTGGTTCTTGTGCGATGGCATTTACAGAAGCGATAATAAAGGCAAAGAAAAGAGCAAGCTTCATAATGTTTTCTCCTTTAAGAGGCACAACGTTAATTGAGCGTCTGTCTGACTACTACTCTAACTTTCATCATCAGATTAGCGCAAAGAGCGCCTTTATTACCAAGTCCTGAATTCCCGTTGCTAACCGCTGGGCGCTTGCTTTGGCTTCAACCTTTAGCTTGATCACTTCCAACTGCGTTAATACCTCCATTTTCTTAACAAGGAGCTTGTACCCTGCCGGAGTGATATCCTTATCCGCAAGCATAACGGTCCACCTCTCAAGATTCTCGGCTTGGAGTCTCACAAAGTCCGATTTGTCTTTCTTCGCTGAAGCAACCAGTGCTTTCAATTCGTCTTTTGCCAGCTTCTTGCTTTCATCAACTAAACTATCTATAAAATCTGTGAATTTGCTCATGTCAATCTCCTAGCGCTTGTCCTTGTTTTTGACGTTTTCAGTTGCGATGGCAATATCAAATGCTTGCCCTAAGACGCGGGCTGCCTCCTGAAAATACTTTGGCCCGAGTTTCTCGGGGCCGTTGTCCTTATATTCATTTATCGTATCATCGTAAAGCTTTGCAACCTTTTCGAACTGCTGAGCCGTATCGCTGTTTGGCGTTCCTTTTCCCTTTTCGTATTCATGTGCTTTACGTAAATTTAGCGTAGTACCCTCGATTTTCGATTCATTCTGCGCGAACGACTTCTTGTCGAATGTTTCAATTAGAGCCGTGGTCTCTGCCTTGAGGCTTGTTAGGTGTGTGTAGGTTGTTGCATCGTAATAAGAAATTGGAACTGACTGACAGCCAGCTAGAACTACTGCCAGAAGCAATCCATGCAGCGCATACAGAAACTGCTGGACAGACCCACGTGTCGACGTATAGGAACGATTAACTGCTGTTGCCATTATGTGGTTTCTCCTGATTGGAAGTCTGAGCACAAGGTACCGGAGTCGATTTCTTTTTCAATCATGCCGGCCTTACACTAAAACAATTCGACTCCGATACCTTTTGCTGCATGCTACCGTCTTCGAGCTGTACCTGCAGCATCCGGGCGCGCGCATCGTAGCCGATGGCGCGCAACCTGCCCGAATTGATCTTTTTCATTTCCATAGTGGCATCCTGAAACTATTTCAAGCTTGGCCCCTTTAACTCGATGCTGACTTTTTTGATTTGCCTCGAAGAAAATCAAGTCTCATTGCAGACCTAAGTGCTTTTAAAGCTGAAAATTCACCACGGCCCAATTCTTTCCCATCACTGCCAGCCCAATAACGAACATGAGAAACCAACGTACGATCCCACCAACAATTAGTTGAATGGGCGACAGGTATGTCACGGATACCTTTTCCAAATGCATTTTTGAGCGGACCACCAATCAAATCACCAAAAACAAACCATTTGTATGGAAAATAAAGATTAGTCCAACGTATGCAAGAGAAAGGTGCGCCGTGATGTGGTATTCGCACACTCCGTATCACAGTTTTCCCGTTACAAGTTAGTCGATACTGCTGACTATAGCTTGGGCTTTCATCAACAACTGGAGGGCAAGCTGGATATTCGTACTGCGTCATCTTTCGGGAAAACTCTTCCGACGAATCTGCCATTAGCACCTGTGCGTGCGCCAGCGGCGAGCCCATCGTCACGAAGTCTGTGACAAGCCAAGGGACACCGATTTCACGCAACTCCTTCCACAATCGAAACTGATATTGTTGAAATTCCTCAACAGCCGAAACAGAGCTATCCACTGTCGAAATTTGCTTTGCTTTGTACTCTAGACTATTCAACTCAGCCTGCTCCTGTATTACTGGAACGACTGGTTTTCGTTTATCTACCCATAAATTGCGAATAATATCGTAGCCAATCACAGAGCCGAGGCTGTGACCAACTACGATTACTCTTTGATATTTTCCAGAATCATGCAGGCTACGTAACAGCTTGATACCTTCGCTTCGAATTTTATTTCTTGGTTCAATATTGTCGGGGCTTGGTGTCAGATAACGAACAGCATCCGCAACATATCCAAGAACCAACTTGGAACCAACCCACTGAACCATCAAAGTAAACATCCCACTCAGAAATAAACCTTTCTGGCCTAGCAACCCTTCAAAATATGTAGATTCGACTCTGCCAGCATTAATGAAGCCCAATGCAAACATCATCAACACGATGATCAACAATAACCAGCTTACGAAATACACAGGTTTTAAGTCATGTGGAATTTCTTTTGGATTACGTTTCAATACCCCCAAAAGCCAATTCAAGACTTGCGGATAAGTCGAGTCTCTCATGTGATTCGCCCAATAGTATTCGTAATAGTCAGTCAGGGGACGATTTCGATTTCCAGGCGCTTGCAAACATCTCATTTCTAGAGATTCGTTTATTGAATCAGGCTTACTTCTATACTTAGAAACAAAGTTGGGATTTTTTTCTAATAATGCATCGACAAAACCTCGTAATGTATCCATTGGACGTTGTTCGCCAATCCCATGAATAATCAAAACAGCCTGCCTTTTTTTTCTACTCGCATTTGGAACAGCATTTATATCGCACGCATTGACGTCAACACAGCTTTCCGGTTTCACATTTTCCGGAACAAGATCGTGTATTTGCGAATTTTTTTCCATGGCTTTCTAGAATCTCCAAGACTAGACATGCATCAACATATTCCGATTCCTTATTTCGACCGCAGCACTAATTCCGCACTATCCCAATTACATTATGCAAGAAGGCAGAGTTGATCTGGTGTGTCATCAACACTGTGGCGTTGGCAGTAGCAAGCAATGAAAAGGGAAACCATAGGGTCAGCATCACTTTATTTTGCCGGAATAATAACATTGTGATGCTGGCTCCATTCAAGCTCTGGGGAATTTCATCAGCCTGCTAGAACCCGACCAGATCATCGACCGGCAGTGCGAGTGGTGCGCCGGTGATCCGCTCCAGAGTCTTGCCGATGAGTTCGACACTATTGTCGAAGCCACCGTGAGATGCGCTTTCGGTCTTCTCTTGCACATCGGCACCATTCGCGCGCCTGGTGAGTATCTTCTCCTCGTTGTGGATCGTCAGGCGGTCCTTCAGCTTGCTGATTTCCACGGCATTGCGCCAGTTGGTGAGGGCTTCGGCGGTGCTTGACGAGCCATCCCAGCCGGAATACTGGGGATTGTAGACATTCTCCAGACCGAGGATGGGCATGCGCAAATCGGCCTCCAGCGCGTTGGACACGAAGTAGAGCAGGGACTTCTGGTAGACAAACGCCACGTTGTCATCCTGTTCGCGCTGATCTCCGAGGATGTCCAGGTGCAGCTTTTCCATGATCTTTTCGTGCGGGGCGTAGTTCCGGTTGGCAAAGGCGACCGTGCAAGCCGGGGCGTACAAATGGACGGATTTGACACTGCCGGTCAGACCTTTCTGCGCCAGGTTGCCGAGCAATCTGCCCAGGGCGATGGAGCCGGCGGAATGGCCCATGAGGTGCAGTTCGAATTTGTCGCCCCAACTGCCGGCCAGCGAGCGCAGCGCTTCGGTCAGCAGGTCGCAACCCCGCCCGCTTTCCGCCGCGAGTTCGGCGTTTTCCTTCATTTCGCTCCACAGCGGGCGGGCGAGCGGGCGTCCGATGGTTTTTTCGACGACGGGATCGCTGACTTTGTCGGTTAGCCAGCCGCCGATGCCCCCGGCCATACCCGCCGCGCCGGGACTGACTTTCTCCGCCAGAATGTTGCCCAGCGATTCGAGCAGTCCGCTCTTCCACACCAGAAACAGCGGGTAGCAGCCGTTGCCGAGGAAATAGCGCCCCATTGCCTGGGCGCGTTGAATCGCATCTGCTTCACTGTTGAGGCCGCCGTGTGCATAGATCACCAGGCGTTTTTTCTCGTGCGGGTTCTGCCGGAACCAGGTATCAGGCAGAACGCACGCCTGATTCTGCAAGGTGCGAGTGACGCCATCCAGCTTGTCGTAGCGATTGACCTTGCCGTTGTTGCCCAGCACGATGCTGTGCCGGTAGGCCTTTTCTTCGTCCCACCAGTTGGTACGGGCGGCGGCGGAGGCAGCGCCCGCCTTTTCTTTGCCGCCCGAGGCGAGGCGACCCGAGACGACTCCCGGCACGCCCAACGCGGCGACCCAGACGTCCATCGCATGCGCCAGCCAATCCGCATAGCTGACCACGGCGAAACCGCCGGCTCCCCATTGGTCGCCCCAGGAATTCTGGATCACGAAGCCGGCGCGGTTGAATCCCACCAGCGCGAAGGCGTGACCGCCGCTGCGCGAAGGTTTGCCGTCGTAGGCGATCACCGGGAGGGTGGCATGGGATGCCGGCGGCTTGGCGCTGGTTTTGACCGTATCCCAGCCTTTATGGGTATAGGACGAAGCGTAGATCGCGCCGACTTCCAGAATCGCCGCCTGCAAGTCGGTGATGGCCTGAGGGTCGATGCGGTAATACACCCCCAGCGTCCGTTCGATGGCGTCGCTGTCCCAGCCGGATATGGGCAGGACATTGTCCCCTCCCGCGTAAGGCCACATGGATTCAAGGCAGACACCGTTGTGATACCAGCCCTTGAGCGCGCCCCGGCAGCTTGAGCCGTCGTAGTTCTCGCCCTCGTATTCATCGAAACGCCGGGCGAATTTGTACAACATGCGCGGACTGACCGATTCGAGTTTCTTCGGCATTCCGGCAGATCGCCAACGCAGGTAGTTGACGACGCAGGCCAGGCCGAAACCGGTGCACGCACCTTCCTGTCCCTGATCCAGAATGAGTCCGGACTGGGTATAGGCGCCCATGAAATGCTTGATGTCGCTATCCGCCGGAAATATCTGCGGCAGCGAGTGCGGCGGCGGCAGGTACTGCCGGTCGCGCAGATCCGCCAGGTCACGCTTCACATTGAGGGTTGCACGACGCGCCGCGATGGGTGCCTCCGCCTTGGCCCGCGCCCCGACGAGTGGTTTTGCGGCGGCGGCCCACGCTTTCTGCGCCATGCGGAAAGTATCGGAAAACCGCTCCAGGCCGTGGCTTCCGCCATTGACCACCTTGCGCGCGGCCTTCAGGTCATCCTTGGCCAATGCGCTGGACAATTTTTCCCGGTTGGCATCGAGATAGGCGGCCAGCAGGCAGGCGGCTACTTCCGGAGCGCAGGCGCAGTCCGGGTTGTCTGCCAGTGAAATGTCGAGAACCTTGCCGAATTTTTCGTAGTTGTCGCGCCCGGTCAATTGCACAAAGCCCCGCCCGCGATAGCGTGCACCATCGCCCGGATTCTTGTTGCCCAGCTTGTAGTCGTAAGCGCTGAAGGCGGCCTGGCCGGGCAGCGTATTGAAATGGGATGGCATTTCGGCGATCGGCACGAAGCCCTCGGTTTCGGCGCGTATCGTACCCAGCGCGACGCAAATCATGTTTGCGTTGGTCAGGCCAAAGGCTGCCAATGCCGCAGTCACATAAGGCAGATTCCTGGCGATGTTGGATGTCTTGGTGTAAGGAAACAACTTGTTCACCAGGGCGGTGTCCACGCTGACGTCCAATTTGGGGGCCGGCGTAATGCCCAGGGCGGAGAAGGTGCGCGGCCCGGCGATTCCGTCCGCTACCAGGCCCACGCTGGACTGCCAGGCTCGCAGGGCTGTCTCGGTGTCGGCGTCGAATTCATTGCCGGCGGTCAGCCCGGGATAAGCCGCTGCGCCTGCGCCCAGGACCTTGCGCAAGGCTTTCTTCAGCTCGGTGACCTCCTTGCCGGTGTTGCCCCGCATCAACAGTAACATTTTGAGTTTCGCGCTTTCCATTTTATTCGCCTCCCTGGTGGTGGTTGAACAACGAAAAACAATATTCTGAATACGTTCTGCCTGGCGGGTTGAGTCAGGTGCGCAACGACATTATTGGAGCAGCATTGAATGTGTATAACGAAACCGGGGCTGTTGCGGATGCGAGCGGTCTTCGCCGGCAGATGGGCAGCGTATGTCCGTAAATATCAATTCCTGGCTCATCGCGTGCCCGTCCGGGCTGGTGCGGGTAGTCGCTGTGCGAAGCGGATTGCAGACGTTAAAGGTGACAAGTGATTTCCCCTTAAACAACTACTGCTGCCGGTGGTGGTTCCCCTTTTTTCTATCGGCTAGCCATTCGATTATTGATATTTGCATGAAACAAATAACAATCGATTTTGCATGCTATCCAACTTTTCAGTGATTGCTGAACATACACGCGATTTCAGTGTTTGAGAATAGTCTTTTTTGACTAGGGAAACGCAGATTTATTCACTCAATCCGTCATTTCGAGCGAAGCGTGGCAATCCAGTTGTTTGATATCAAACGAACTTCTGGATTGCCACGTCGCTACGCTCCTCGCAATGACGATTTAATCTGCGTTTCCCTAGATGCGGGAATCGAACTTGCGGCAGTTATTTTGTTCAGGGGGTTGTAAAGGCTGATGTGAGGGGTATGGCTGCACGCATTCAATCGATGAAACCGCATTCGCGCTGGTGGCGGATGGCGAGGATGTCGATACGGTCTTTTGCAGGCAGGTAGCGATACAGCGCCACGTAACCGGAACGTGCTTTCGAAATGACGAGTTCGCGCAGGTTGTGCGGGGCTGGGCGTCCGATCAGGGGGTGGCGCTGCAATATCGAGGTGGCATCGACGATCTCTTTACCGGCCGTGATGGCGAAGTCCAGTGCTTCTTGTTCGAGAAATTGGAATATACGTTCGAGGTCGGACAGTGCCTGTTTTGTGAAATGCACCTTGGGCATGGAATCAGCGTGCGGTGCGTTTGGTCGTGCGGGGTTGGTTCTTCGCGTCAGTGCGAACGATGGGCTTGGGGCGTTTCGCTGTCTTTCTTGAAGTGCGGGCCAGAATGTATGCCTGCACATCTTCCATCGCGTAGAGTGCGCCGCCTGTATCTACCTCGGCGGCAGAGGAGATTGCGTCATTGATGAATGATTGCCGCATTTCGGCCAAGTGGGCTTGCACTTCAAGCGCTTCAATCATGAAGGCGTGCGGGGTTCTGCCGGATGCCTGTGCGGCGGATGCGATGCGAGCTTTCAGTTCTTCGGGTAGTTTCAGCGTGGTGGTGGCTGCCATGATGGTCTCCTTGCAAAAGTGACACCAAAGTAACACCTTGATGCTGTTTCGTCAATTGGCCGGACGCGGAGGGTAGACTCGGCGGTGCAGGTATAATGCGCGCCTTTTTAGATACGTCCCTTCCCCCTTGCAGGGGGAAGGCTAGGATGGGGGTAGAAAAGTAGGGGATAGTTGAGTGTCTACCCCCTCCCTAGCCCTCCCCCTGCAAGGGGGAGGGGATATTTAGGCTAATGGGTTTTTAGGTTAATTTACTCTGGAGTTGCCTTGTTCAAGATCATCGGTGTCATTGCAGGTTATTACTTTTTCGGCATCTTTGGTGCGCTGCTCGGCCTGTTCATCGGCTCGTTTATCGACCGCATCAGGGTGTATGGTTCCGGCGGGATGAACCCGTTGCAGAATGCGCTGCGCCAGGCGGTGTTCCTGGAGACGGTGTTCGTCTCGATGGGCAAGCTGGCCAAGGCCGATGGGCAGGTCTCTCGGGAAGAGATCGATCATGTCGAGCAGTTCATGCAGAAACTGGGCATGTCTGAGACGCATCGCGAGCAGGCGATCAAGTTGTTCAAGCAGGGCGCCGACCCGGCGTTTGACATCTATCCGGCCTGCCGGCGGTTCATATCGGTTTGCGGTCACACGAAGAATCTGCGGGAGGTGTTGCTGGCTTACCTGATCGTGATGGCGCTGGCGGACGGACATTTTCATCCGGCTGAAGAAGCGTTGCTCACCGAGATTGCCGGCCATCTGGGCTATGGCCCGGACGCGTTCAAACAGATGATCGAGATGGTGCTGAATCAATCCCACTTCGGCGGAGGGAAGGTCACCACAGCCGCCGCACTGGACGATGCCTACAAGGCCTTGGGCGTGAATAAAGACAGCACCGACGCGGAGGTCAAGCGCGCCTACCGCAAGCTGATGAGCCAGTACCACCCGGACAAGTTGATGGGGCAGGGCGTGCCGGAGGACATGATTGCAATGGCAACCGAGCAGGCGAAAGAAATCCAGCTTGCCTATGACATGGTCAAGAAGAGCAGGAATATTTGAATTGTTGCAGGCGTGGAGAATTCGCTGCGCGCCATACATTGCGCGTGCTGAATAGCCCCTCTCCCGCAGGCGGGAGAGGGGTGGGGGAGAGGGGCGTTGAGTATGAATCACGCTTGTATTAAGCTCACAAACCCTCATCCCCAGCCCTTCTCCCGCTTGCGGGAGAAGGGAGCCATCGCCGCAGATTAACGATTTACAAAAAATCCAGGCTCGCATTTTTGATTCACTACACTATAGATAAACAATGACCACCACACTCCCCATTCTCTCCCTCCTCGAAACCCGCGTCCTCGGCGTGCTCGCCGAGAAGCAGCGCACGGTGCCGGACTCTTATCCGCTGACGCTGAACTCGCTGGTTTCCGGCTGCAACCAGAAGAGCAGCCGCGATCCGGTTATCGAGGCTTCCGAAGCGGAAGTGCTGGTGGCGCTGGATAGCCTGAGGGTGTTGTCGCTGATCGTGGAAACCAGCGGGGGGAGGGCGTCGCGTTATGGGCACAACATCGAACGGGTGCTGCACATTCCCACGCAATCCACCGCCTTGCTGGCCCTGCTGATGTTGCGCGGCCCGCAGACGGCGGGGGAGTTGCGCCTCAATTGTGAAAGGTTGCACCGGTTCGCGGACATTTCTTCGGTCGAAAGTTTTCTGGTCGAGTTGGCCGAGCGTGCGGCAGGCGGCCTGGTGGTGGAGTTGCCGCGCCAGCCCGGCTCGCGCGAAAACCGCTGGACGCACCTGCTCTCCGGTGCACCTTTCATTGAGGAATTCGCGCCTGCAAGAGCGGCATCTGCCACTCCCTCAGGCGATGTGACGGTGGGCGAAATCGCTGCGCTCAAGGCCAATGTCGCCAGGCTCGAAACGGAGGTAAGCGAGCTGCGGGCGATGATGGGCAAGCTGTGCGCGGAGCTGGGCGTTTCAGCCGGGTAGTATCGTAGCCCGGATGCAGCCCTTCGACATGCTCAGGACAGGCTTTGCGAAATCCGGGGTGTTGCTGAGCGTGACCGAGATTTCCCGGATTCCATTGCATTACATCCGGGCTAAGCATCTATTCCATTTATTTTTTAATACAACAATAACCATGTAGGGTGCATTCCATGCACCATTGCAATCGGTGCATGGAATGCACCCTACGATTTTCACTGGCTATGCCAGATGGCTATATCTGGCGGGTGGAACCCGCCCTACGTTACTGCTCTATTAATCGGGAAATGGAATTGTACGGAACGAGGCCATAATGAAGATATTTCTGATCCGCCATGGCGAGAGTGAAGCGAATGTCGCCCACTGCATCAACGATGATCCCGCCCGGCCAGTGAACCTGACGGAGCGGGGCAGGGCGCAGGCCGAGGCTGCGTCAAATGAATTGCGCGCGACGCGCTTTATCCACGCCTACGCTTCCGAATTTCCGCGCGCCCTGCAGACCGCCGAAATCCTGCTGCGCCACCACGCCTGCCCATTGCACATTGATGCCCGCATAAATGAACGCCGAACCGGAATGGATGGGCTGCCGGTGAATGTGTTTAACGTCCTGGTGTGTACCGATCCATTGCGCATCAAGCCGGAGCATGGTGAATCGTTTCTGGAACAGATGGAACGGTTGCGCAGCTTCATGGACGAAATCGCCACGCGCCACCCGGATGGAAAGGTGTTGGCCGTATCACACGAAAACCCGATACTCGCCGCGCTGGCCTTGTCAGCGGATGACCCGGAACAAATCGTGCGCGGAAGCATCGCCAACTGCGAATGGGCGGAATTGGATTGGTCTGTAGCTTAGGGTAGCACCAATCAATTCCCCTAAGCTGCCGTTTTTTGGTTGCCTAATTGATGAAAACGGCAAACGAGCAGGTGCAAGAGTAGTGATGGAAAAATAAAAAGGACATCACGAGATGTCCTTTTTTGTTGTTGCGCGGGTGATCAGCAATTACTCGATCTTGGACTTGCTGCGCAGGTCGTTAATGATTCCCTGGATGGATTGCTGTTGCAGGCGTTGATGTATTTGCGGCTTGACATCATCAAAGGGAGGCGCGTTCAGCTCGCGCACATCGTCCAGCCTGATGACGTGCCAGCCGAATTGCGATTGCACCGGTTCTTTGGTGTATGCGCCCTTTTTCAGGGTGGTCAGAGCGTTGGCAAATGCTGGAACGAAGTTGCTTGGCACCGCCCAGCCCAATGAACCGCCGCGTTCCTTGGAGCCGGCATCTTTGGACTTTTCTTTGGCGATCTTTTCGAAATTGCCCTTCTTGCCGAGTTGCGCGATGATGGCCTTCGCATCGGCTTCAGTTTCGACGAGAATGTGGCGTGCGTTATATTCATTTTTGCCGAGATTGGTTTTCAGCTTGTCATATTCCTGTTTGAGCTGGTCTTCGCTGATAGGATGATTCTTGGTGTAATCCTGTATAAAAGCGCCAGCCAGCACTGTTTGCTTGGCTATCTCGGTTTGTTGAATGACATCGGGATTCTTGTCCATCCCCGCTTTGGCAGCTTCTTGCGCCAGCACTTCGAGGTTGATCATATCTTCCCGAATCGCCTTGCGTAATTCCGGGCTGTCTGCCTGCCCTTGTGCGGCGGCGGCTTTGACGCGAAATTCGAGGCGCGCTTGCGGAATTGAAACGCCGTTCACCAAGGCGGTAGATTTTTCTTCGGCGAAAGCGGTATTTATCGCCAGAGCGCTCAATATTGCCAGTGCTGCAAATTTGGGTGCTGCAAATTTTCCAGTTTTATACATGCTGAGTCCTCATCCAATAAAAAATTGATAATTAAATTTCATCCGGCGTATTCGCCTGTATGTTAAGCGCGTGTATTTCGCGCTTCATCATCTCCCCCAGCGCGAAATATATCATACGGTGGCGCGCCATCGTATTTTTGTTGGCAAACTGCGCAGAGACGATGCGCAGCGCATAGTGCCCGCCGCCATCGCGCGCACCGGCATGTCCGGCGTGCTGGTGGCTTTCGTCGATGATGTCGAGCGAAACAGGGGCGAGTGCGGCGAGGCGCCGGCGCATCTCATCCACGCGCGAACTCATGCCGGCAATACCTTTTTGAATGGCTGCACGGTGGTTTGCCTGAACACGCCGGCGGCGGCATACGGGTCGGCCTCCGCCCATTTTTGAGCCGCCTGCAACGAAGCAAACTCGGCAACGATCAGGCTGCCGGTGAATCCCGCCGCGCCCGGGTCAATGGCATCCACTGCAGGAAAAGGGCCTGCCAGCAACAGCCGTCCTTCATTCTGCAATGCCTGCAAACGCGCCAAGTGCGCCGGGCGTGCTGCCATGCGTTTGTCCAGGCTGTCTGGAGCGTCCTGCCCGATGATTGCATATAGCATCAAAAGCACCTATACGATTGCCTCCTCTCCCACTTGCGGGAGAGGATTGAGGAGAGGGTGAGCATCAGTTGTTTTCCTTTTTTTCGTCCACATATTTCGACAGCCACGCGCCCTGAGCCAGAATAAATATCAGCATCATGCCGGTGAAGCCGAATAGCTTGAAATTCACCCAGCCATCGGTGGAGTAGTTGAATGCCACATACAGATTGATAAATCCAAGTACCGCAAAAAACAGGCTCCAGCTTAAATTGAGACGGTGCCATATATGCAGCGGCAAGGCGATTTTTTCCTGCAGCAACGCGCGCATCAGGTTCTTGTTGAACATCACATTCGAGACCAGCAGAATGGCGGAAAACAGCCAGTACAACACGGTAGGTTTCCACTTGATGAAAGTTTCATCGTGCAGCAGCAGCGTGGCTCCGCCGAAAACGGTAATGATGGCGAAGCTCACCCAGAGCATCGTGTCCACTTTGCCGTGCCGGAATTTTGTCCAGATGATTTGGGCGACGGTGGCGGCAATCGCCACTGCCGTGGCGACATAAATACCCTGTAGCTTGAAAGCAACAAAAAACAGAATGACAGGGAACAGATCGAAGAGCAGTTTCATTTCAGGATATATGAATGGTTGATGAAGTTTGGTAATGGTTGTTGAAATTTGGCCGGGCGTAGGGGCGACCTTTACGGTCGCCCTGGGCAGGCGCCAGACCTGCTCATACGGTGGAATAGGCCGGCGCGGCGAAATGGCTCATGAAATTTTCACAGTACCTCGCCGGCATAATCCGCCAGCCGCGACCGTTCGCCGCGCATCAGCGTGACGTGGCCGCCGTGTGCCCATCCCTTGAAGCGGTCCACCACATAAGTCAGGCCGGAACTGCCCTCGGTGAGATAGGGCGTGTCGATCTGCGCGATGTTGCCCATGCATACCACCTTGGTGCCGGGACCGGCGCGCGTCACTAGCGTCTTCATCTGCTTGGGCGTGAGGTTTTGCGCCTCGTCGATGATCAGATATTTGTTGAGGAAAGTGCGCCCGCGCATGAAGTTGAGCGATTTGACCTTGATGCGCGAACGGATCAGGTCACGTGTTGCCGCGCGCCCCCAGTCGCCGCCATCCTCGTCGGATTTGTTCAGCACATCGAGATTGTCTTCCAGCGCGCCCATCCACGGCGTCATTTTTTCTTCTTCGGTGCCGGGCAGGAAACCAATGTCTTCGCCCACCGGAACCGTCACGCGGGTGATGATGATTTCCGAATACAGCTTGGTTTCCAGCGTTTGCATCAAACCGGCCGCCAGCGTCAGCAGGGTTTTTCCGGTGCCCGCCTGCCCCAGCAGGGTGACGAAATCGATCTCCGGGTTCAGCAGCAGGTTGAGCACGAAATTCTGTTCGCGGTTGCGCGCGGTGATGCCCCACACGTTGTTCTTGCTGTGCGTGTAATCGGTCAGCGTGCGCAGCAATGCGGTCGTTTCATCCTGCTCCAGCACCACGGCGTAAAACGGCGTGCCGTTTTCCTGATAGACGAATTGATTGACGAAAAATGCCGCGCATAGCGGGCCGCGTATCTGGTAATAGGTGTGGCCTTCCTTTTGCCATGACTTCATGTCCTTGCCGTGCCTGTCCCAGAAATCGTCCGGCAACGGCAGCACGCCGCCGTAGAGCAGGTCGGTGTCTTCCAGCACTTTGTCGTTGAAATAATCCTGCGCCTCCAGGCCCAGCGCGCGCGCCTTGATGCGCATGTTGATGTCTTTTGAGACCAGGATCACCGAGCGTTGCGGGTACAGTTTCTGCATGCCGATGACGACGCCGAGGATCGCGTTGTCCGCCTTGCCAAGTTCCATATGCTGAGGCAGTTCGTGCTTGATGAAACTGGTCTGCAGGAACAGCCTTCCGGTACAGTTCTTGTGCGCGGCGGATTCCAGCGCGATGCCTTCCTCTATCTTGTGCGGCGCATCGCTGACGATTTCATCCAGGAAGCGACTGGCTTGGCGCGCATTGCGCGCGACTTCGGTCATGCCTTTTTTCTTGTTGTCCAGCTCCTCCAGTACGAACATCGGCAGGCAGATGTCGTGTTCCTCAAAGCGGAACAGGCTGGTCGGGTCATGCAGCAGCACGTTGGTATCCAGCACGAAAAACTTGATCTCGGTTTCATTTACCGTCTTGGCCGGTTTTTTACTTGGGGGTGGGGACATTACGTTCCTTTAGTTGAGGGTGGTGATGAAATCCAGGACTTCCTGTGCGTGGCTGTCGGCCTTGAGGCCGCGCCATTCACGGCGAAGTATGCCATTTTTATCGAAGACAAAGGTGCTGCGCTCGATGCCGCGCACCTGTTTGCCGTACATATTCTTCAGCTTGATCACACCGAACAGATTGCATACCGTTTCATCGGTATCAGAAAGCAGTTCGAACGGCAGCGTGAACTTGGCCTTGAAATTCTCATGGGACTTGAGGCTGTCGCGCGAAATGCCCACTACAACGCAATTCGCCTTTTTGAATCCGGCATGCAGATCGCGAAATTGCTGCGCTTCGGTCGAACAGCCCGGTGTATTGTCCTTGGGATAAAAATAGATGACCAGATGCTTGCCGCGCGCGCCGGATAGAGTGAAGGACTGATTGCCTGTGGAGGGCAGGGAAAAATCTGCAACCGTGTTTTCTGACATGAATGAATCCAATAGAGATGCCGACATTCTTGTCAAAAAACGCGCTAAAGGCAAGCTTCATCGCGACCCTGCTGCGCGGCTTGCATTTTTTAACCGCAAGACTAGACTGGCTGTTCCAGCTCTGGGATGTTGTCGAATTAAACGGTTTTTTATTAAACGGGCAAGGGGAAATGTCATGAAAAGAATACATTTGGCACTTGCTTCTTTAGGCGTTGTTTTGCTCGTTGCCGGGTGTGGCGGGGGGGACGACGGTACCTCCAGTGGCACCACCATTCCCACAGCAGCAGTGCAGATCACCCCCGCCAACGCACCCGCCGTTGCCAAAGGTGCGGTGACCCCGGCTCAAGGCATGGCCAAGACGGGCAGCGGGATGGCGGGTGTCGTCGGCATTGTGGCGCGGACCACCGGGCGCTCACGCAGCGTACTGGATATATCGCTCGCCAAATTCGCACAAGTGCGTGGCATGCAACTGGCTCCAGCAGCCGGAGTGGTTGGAGTAATTGCGGGGTTACCAATGACCTTCCCATGCTCACCCAGCCAAGGTATAGGCGGCGGTACGATGACTGTGGACATGCAAGACCATGGCATGATGGGCACTGTCGATGCAGGCGACGTTTTTGTCATGAGCTTAATCAATTGTAATGATGGCATCTCTACGGAGAACGGGAGCTTGGCTTTTGCCATCACCGGCTTAAACGGCGGTGCGATGGGCGGGACGGGCGCACCTGGTGCACCGCTGACCGCTTCATTCACTCTGACCTTTAGTAATTTTACAAGTAAGGACAATGCCAGCAACCTGACTGATTCGATCAATGGCGACATTTCCTTCACGACTTCCGATGACGGCACCAACACGACGGGTACGATGTTTGGAACGAGCCTGCGTATGGATAGTTCAGTGGATGGCGCATTCCTGATGACAAGCTATAATTTTAGCTTCACGGAAGCGAATGTCCCAACACTTAGTACTCCCTTTAGCTTCTCGGTCACGATGAACATTGCCAGTGTGGTTGCGAATGGCTCAGTCACGATCGCTACACCTACCCCATTTACGGGTCATGGGAGCGGCGATCCCACCGCAGGGGTGATGGTTATTACCGGTGCGAATAACAGCACGCTGACCCTCACGGCTCTTCCTGATGGCCTGACTGTACAGATGGTCGTTGACGATGATGGTGCTGCCGGCCCTCACACGCCGGTTACACTGACTAACACCACTTGGGATGCAATTTGAAACCAGGCTGTACCAGCAAGAGCGCCAGTTTGATCGGCGCTCTTTTTTTCGTTCTGTTGTTCTCTTCGAAGGAGAGTGCAGCGGAGGCTTGGCAGTCCGCCGCTTCCACTGCTGAAATTGGTGTCTCGGCAGTGCGCTTCCACTACACCGAATTTAAAGATGACGGCACCACTTGGGACAAGGAGCTGGGAAACATTCCGGGCTTGTCATTCAAGCTCACGCAGCGGATCTCAGCCTGGGAGTGGGAGGGGATGGCAAGCTATCACTATGGCCGCGCAGGCTACACCGGGCAAACCAATTTTGGCGTCCCGTACAACACCCGCACGGATGAAGGGATCGGCGATGTTGCGCTGCGGCTGGGACGCTGGTTTGAGGGCAACTTCCCGATCATGCCTTACGCCGGTTTGGGCTATCGTCGCTGGGACAGGGACATCCGGCCCGCCAGCCTTGCCGGACTGTTTGAATCCTACCGCTGGAAATACGCCTGGCTGGGTGCAAAAATCATCGCGTATCAACAAGGCGCATCGCATTTCATATTGGATATCGGCTGGATAAAACCGATAGACCCGGTATTGCACGTAGGTGCTTATAGCGCCAGCCTGAATCCGGAAAGCCGCGACGGCCTGCGGCTGATGCTGACATCGCACAGGGCGCTCTCTGAAAATACCACGCTGATACTCGAGCCGTATTTTGAATACTGGGAATTGGGACGCAGCCCCAGCGTCACCGCCGGCGGAATCACTGTTTATGAACCCGCGAGCGAAACCAAAAACCTCGGCTTTAATTTGCGTTTGGGACGGATGTTTTAACGTGAAACTCGCGCAGCGACACCGCGCACCCCCCTCTCGCATCCTCGTGGCAAGGTGTGAGCAGGAAACAGTACGCAGCGCTATGCTGCTGCTCCCTTCTGATAAAACAACTAGCCATTTGACTAGGGAAACGCAGATTTATTCACTCAATCCGTCATTGCGAGCGAAGCGTGGCAATCCAGTTGTTTGATATTAAACGAACTTCTGGATTGCCACGTCGCTACGCTCCTCGCAATGACGATTTAATCTGCGTTTCCCTAGTCTATACAAGAGACAATAGCCAATAGCCAAGTCACTGGTTATCCCGCCAGCGGGAGAGGGAAATTATGAGCGATACGAAATGGCGGAAGAGTGACCCCGCCTGGTTCTGCGGTGTTGAGCATCATCGCGACCCCTTCGTTTCGGTTTGTTGACCGCTGGATGGCAAGAGTGTAGCTTGCCGGTATGAAAAAATTGTACGCCATGATGGAATATCATGCGGCTATATACAGGCACAAGAGTCTTCCGGGCGAATGCGCATTTTGGATGAGAGGTGGTTCTGATGGAAATCGATAACCTTGATGAGCGTCCCAAATCATCGCGTCTCGCCATAGCGGCGGGTGTGCTTGCCATTGTGGCCGGCGGCGGCGCCTATTTCTACTTTGTGTATCAGCCGGAGACGCAGAACGTGACTGTCGCGGCGAAGCCGCCGGTCGTCGGGAAGCCACAGCACGCACCGGCGAAGCCTGCGGTTAAACCGGTGAGTGTCCGGCCAACGGTGTCGGCGCCTGCGTTACCGGCTGCTGTTTCCCCCGGTGTTTCCCCAAATGTTTCCCCGGCCCAGCAGCCGGTCATTAACCCGGTTGCCAGTGCAGGCGCACCAGTTCCAGAAACAGCCGCCGAACCGGCGAAGCCTGAACCTGTTGTGCAAAGAGATCTGCCGAAAAAACGCAAGGCTGTAACAAAGCCAAAACAGGCGAACAAGCCAGAGCAGGTCGCCACGGTGGACACGAAGCCTGACACTCCCGACATGAGCCAGCAGGTTGCACCGCAAGCGCAAGATGTGCTTCTCACTCCGACGCCTTCGCCGGTCGAGCCTGTATCCGCGCCTGCCGAGCACTCTCCTGTTGAGCCTGCGCCTGTTCCCGCGCCCATTCCTGCCCCTGTTGAATCTGTGCCTGTTGCTGCCGTCGAGGCTGCGCATATTGCGGCTGGCGAGCAAGCTTCGCAGCGCAGGGGAATCACGCCGAAGTACAACGACGTGATGACCGCCGTGCTGCGCGGTGACAGGGAAGCAGCCAAAGAGCTGCTCGATCTGGGCTGGTGGGTGGACAAGCCCAGCGCGAACGGCGTCACACCGCTGATGGCAGCCGTGATGAACAAGGATACGCAAATGGTGCAGTTGCTGCTCGAGTATGGCGCTGCGCCGAGCGCGCGGGCGCTGAGGCTTGCCCGCAAGAACAAGGATGCCGCCACGGCGACGCTGCTGGAACAGAAGGGCGCGCGTTAGGTGAGTCAGGAGATGGTTGTCAGGGAACCGTCAGCGCGGGTCGCAACTGCTACAACTCATCCGTACGAATTCATGCGCGTTCAAGGGATCAAATAACCATTCGGAGAAATCATGCCTCTATCTTCCTATCTCGGTGACAAGCCGGCTCTCGGAGCACGCGTCTATTTTCATGAATCTTCCCGGATCATCGGGGATGTAACCATCGGCGATGACAGCTCGATCTGGTGCAACGCGGTATTGCGCGGCGACGTGAATCACATTGTGATCGGGAAGGGCACCAATGTGCAGGATCTGACGATGGGGCACGTATCCCACAAGACGCCAGACAAGCCTGAAGGCTCGCCTCTGGTGATCGGCGACTATGTGACTGTCGGGCACGCCGTCGTGCTCCACGGCTGCACGATCGGGAACGAATGCCTGATAGGGATGGGCACGATCATCCTGGACGATGTCGTCATTCCCGACCATGTGATGATAGGCGCAGGCAGCCTGGTTCCGCCGGGTAAAACACTGGAAAGCGGGATGCTTTATGTGGGGCGTCCCGTAAAAGCCATTCGTGCGTTGACCCCTGAAGAAATCGCTCACCTGAGATATTCGGCCGAGCATTACATGGAATTAAAGAATGATTATCTGAACCACCAAACGGTGGCGCCCAAAACATAGTCTGCTTTTTACCGCTAACCAGCCTTGCACCGGTTTTATTCTGCATGTGCAGGTTTCCAGGACTGGTCTTTTTTTCGTACAACTTTCGTATTTTGAACAATCGATGGTGGGCGATACTGGGTTCGAACCAGTGACCCCTGCCGTGTGAAGGCAGTGCTCTACCGCTGAGCTAACCGCCCCGAAGAGGGCGCGAATTAAATCATAACGCGCCAATTCCGGTCAATTTCCTTGTGCGTGCAATGAGCAAAGCTCGTAAAATGCGCGCCTTATTGTTTGCCATACCTGTTTTATTTATGACTATACGTACTCGTTTCGCACCCAGCCCCACCGGCTATCTGCATATCGGCGGCGCACGCACCGCCTTGTTCTCCTGGGCATACGCACGCAAGCTGGGTGGCACCTTCATTTTGCGTATCGAGGATACCGATCTGGAGCGTTCCACGCTGGAATCTGAGCAGGCGATCCTGGACGGGATGTCATGGTTGAACCTGGATTACGACGAAGGCCCGTTCTACCAGATGAAGCGCATGGATCGCTACAAGACGGTATTGCAGCAGATGCTCGATGAGGGTACGGCCTATCACTGCTACACCGCGCAGGAAGAGCTGGAAGCCATGCGCGAAGCGCAGCGTGCGCGCGGCGAAAAGCCGCGTTATGACGGCCATTGGCGGCCCGAGCAGGGCAAGGTTTTGCCGGCTCCGCCGCAGGGAATCAGGCCGGTGGTGCGTTTTAAAAATCCTCTGCACGGCGTGGCGGCGTGGGACGACATGGTCAAAGGCAAGATCGTGTTCGAGAATAGCGAGCTGGACGATCTGATCATCGCCCGCGCCGACGGTACGCCGACTTACAATTTCTGCGTGGTGGTGGACGATCTGGATATGAATATCACGCATGTCATCCGCGGCGACGATCACGTCAACAATACGCCGCGCCAGATCAACATCCTCAAGGCATTGGGCGCGAAGCTGCCGCAATATGCCCATGTACCGATGATCCTGGGCAGCGACGGCGAACGGCTGTCCAAGCGGCATGGCGCGGTGAGCGTGATGCAATATGCCGAGGATGGGTACTTGCCGGAGGCGCTGATCAATTATCTGGCGCGTTTGGGCTGGTCGCACGGCGACGAGGAAATATTTTCGGTGCAGCAATTAGTCGAGTGGTTCGATTTGCGCCACATCAGCAAATCGGCGGCGCAGTTTAACCCGGAAAAACTGCGCTGGCTGAATCAGCATTACATCAAGCTGGCCGACAATGCGCGCCTGGCCGAACTGGTGCGCAAGCATCTGGCCGGGCGCGGCGTGCAGGCAAGCGATGCGCCGCCACTGGAAGCGGTGATCGCACTGTACAAGGAGCGCACCGCGACGCTGCTCGAATTGGCGGATGAGGCGGAAGTCTTTTATATCGAAATACATCCGGCGCAGGAACTGCTGGATGCGCATCTTGTGCCGGAAGTGCTGCCCACATTGCGCGAACTCGCCGCGCGTTTTGCCGATGTCGCCTGGGAAGCCCCCGCGCTGGGCGCATTGATAAAAGAATTGCTGGCCAAACACAATCTGAAAATGCCCAAGCTGGCGATGCCGTTGCGCGTGATGCTGGTCGGCCAGACACACACGCCGTCGGTCGATGCCGTGCTGGCGTTGTTCCCGCGCGAGACCGTGCTGGCGCGCCTGAAAAAGCACCTGTAATCTCTTTGGGTAATCTTTTTGGGAAGTCAGCTTTACAAGCATAGGTCGCATCACTATAATGCGCGCTCTTTTCGGGGTACCGGGGGTATAGCTCAGCTGGGAGAGCGCTTGCATGGCATGCAAGAGGTCAGCGGTTCGATCCCGCTTACCTCCACCAAAAGAGCTTGTAAAAATCAAAGTCCCCATCGTCTAGAGGCCTAGGACATCGCCCTTTCACGGCGGTAACACGAGTTCGAATCTCGTTGGGGACGCCACATTCAAAGGGTTAGGCCAATCTAACCCTTTTTCATTTTGTGCGGAGCGGAGAGGACTGTTAAACCTGATCCCGCATTGTTGTAAAATCCCCGCATGAGCAAAGCATTCACACGCAATAGCGATACCGAAGACGACGAGTCAGAACCCTCGGCACCGTTGCCCGTGGGCGTCAAAAATTACATCACGCCCAACGGATACCGCAAGCTGAAAGAAGAGATGGATTATCTGTGGAAGGTGGAGCGCCCGGCATTGGTTAAAACCATTACCTGGGCTGCATCCAACGGCGATCGCTCGGAAAATGGCGATTATATTTATGGCAAAAAGCGTTTGCGCGAGATTGACCGGCGCGTGCGCTTCCTGCGCAAACGCATGGAGCTGGCCGAGGTCGTCGATCCGGCGCAACGCGGCGAGTGCGAGCAGGTATTTTTCGGTGCAACAGTAACGGTTTGCGACGAAAATGGCTGCGAGTGCACTTACAGCATTGTCGGGGTGGATGAGGCGGATGTGGGCTCCGGTTTGATCAGTTGGGTCTCGCCACTGGCGCGAACGCTGCTCAAATTGCGCGAAGGCGAAGTGGCGATATTGCGCACGCCGATTGGTATCCAGGAACTGGAAATCCTGTCGGTGAGTTATCGCGAGCTGGGCTGATTCATTTATTCGCCGCTCTTGGTACAATGACACCATTCAGGCAAGTATAACGACACACTAACGCACCAGGAGACTCACCATGAAAAAGATCGAAGCGATTATCAAGCCATTCAAGCTGGATGAGGTGCGCGAAGCACTTTCAGAGCTGGGAGTAAGCGGCTTGACGGTGACCGAAGTGAAAGGCTTTGGCCGTCAGAAGGGCCATACCGAGCTGTATCGCGGTGCGGAGTATGTCGTGGATTTCCTGCCCAAGATCAAAGTAGAGGTGGTGGTTTCATCTGAGCTGCTCGATACGGCAGTCGAGTCGATTATCAAGGCCGCGCATACCGGAAAGATCGGCGATGGCAAAATATTTATTTCGACGGTGGAGCAGGTCATCCGCATTCGCACCGGCGAAACCAACGAGACCGCGCTGTAAATACAGCACTGCTGATGGGAATGTCGTAATGCAAGACCTGACCGTTCGCAGCCCGGTAGGATGCGGTGAGGCACGAACCGCATCGCTCGCGTAACCTATACAACAAAGCAGAACCATCATGACCGAATACCGCCGCGCCCATGTTCCCGGAGCAAGCTGGTTCTTCACGGTGAACCTCGCACAACGCAAGGGGAATAGCCTGCTCGTTGAACGGATAGACGTGTTGCGCGCGGCGCTCAAGTCGGCGAATGATGCGGTTTGTACCTCACCGCATCCTACGGCACTGAACAAGCGAAGTGATTTACCGGCTTGCCCGACATGCGTATAATGCCTGCTTTGCCGAGGGCTGCTAAATATGCGCATCATTCAAAAAGCACTAACCTTTGACGACGTCCTGCTCGTTCCCGCCTATTCAAACGTAATGCCGCGCGATGTCAGTCTGCGCACTCAACTCACCCGCAACATCAGTCTGAATATTCCCTTGCTGTCCGCTGCGATGGATACCGTCACGGAATCGCGCTTGGCGATTGCCCTGGCGCAGGAAGGCGGTATCGGCATCGTGCACAAAAACATGTCGGCCCAAGCGCAGGCTGCCAAGATCGCCAAGGTCAAACGTTTTGAAAGTGGGGTGGTCAAGGACCCTATCACCATCACACCGGACATGACGGTGCGCAACGTGTTGGCTTTGACGCGGCAGCACAAGATTTCCGGATTGCCGGTGGTGCAGGGCAAGCAGCTGGTGGGCATCGTCACCAACCGCGATTTGCGCTTTGAGAACAATCTGGATCAGCCGATACAGAACATCATGACACCGCGCGAGCGGTTGATTACCGTCAAGGAAAATGCCAGCCTTGAGGAGGCGCGCAGCCTGATGCACACAAATCGTATCGAGCGCGTACTGGTGGTCAATGATGCATTTGAACTGCGCGGTTTGATGACGGTAAAAGACATTCTTAAATCCAGCGAACATCCGCTGGCCAGCAAGGACAGCCTCGGACGCCTGCGTGTTGGCGCGGCTGTCGGCGTGGGCGAAGGTACGGAAGAGCGTGTCGGGTTACTGGCCGAGGCGGGGGTGGACGTGATCGTGGTGGATACCGCACACGGGCATTCGCAAGGTGTGCTGGATCGCGTCAAATGGGTCAAGAAGAATTTTCCCCAGATTGATGTGATCGGCGGCAACATCGCTACCGGCGGAGCGGCAATGGCCTTGCTGGATCACGGCGCGGACGGTGTGAAAGTCGGCATCGGTCCCGGCTCGATTTGCACCACGCGTATCGTCGCAGGCGTCGGCGTGCCGCAGATTGCCGCAATCCAGAATGTGGCGAAGGCCCTGCAGGGCACCGGCGTGCCATTGATTGCCGACGGTGGTATCCGTTATTCCGGCGACATCGCCAAGGCGATTGCAGCGGGCGCACATGCCGTGATGCTCGGCGGGTTGTTCGCCGGAACCGAGGAAGCGCCGGGCGAAATAGAGCTCTTTCAGGGCCGCTCCTACAAATCCTATCGCGGCATGGGCAGCCTGGGGGCAATGCAGCAGGGTTCCAGTGACCGCTACTTCCAGGAAGGCGAAAGCAATCAGGACAAGCTGGTGCCGGAAGGTGTCGAAGGCCGCGTGCCTTACAAGGGCAGCGTGCTGGCGGTGATCCATCAACTGATGGGCGGTATGCGCGCCAGCATGGGTTATCTCGGTTGTCCCGACATCGCCACGATGCACACCAAGGCCGAATTTGTCGAGATCAGCTCTTCCGGAATTCGCGAGTCGCATGTGCATGATGTGCAGATCACCAAGGAAGCGCCGAATTATCATATTGACTAGTTGGTAAATCCAAGACGTAAGACTTGAGACGTAAGACGTAAGTTAATAAATCGCGAAGCGACAAAGCCAACTACCAACTTACGTCTTCCGACTAACAACTGGAGTATGTCAATGGCCGGGTATCGTGAACTCAAGGTTTGGCGGCTGGCGATGGAATTGGCAGAGGAGGTGTATAAGCTCTTCGCTGAATTTCCCAAGCATGAAATTTATGGTTTAACCAGCCAGTTGCAGCGCGCTGCGGTTTCTATTCCATCAAATATTGCAGAAGGGCAAGCGCGTAATTCAAACAAAGAATTTAACCATTTTCTAGGTATTGCTCGGGGCTCTTTGGCTGAACTTGAAACCCAGATCATGCTGGCGCAACGCCTCGGATATATGACCGCGAAAAAGCTAATCCGGTATTTGAAAAGGCTGAAGAAATCGGAAAAATGCTCAAAGGCCTGCAGAAGTCTATTGCTACCGACTAACAACTTACGTCTTACGTCTAACAACTCTCATGCCCCATAAAAAAATCCTGATCCTCGATTTCGGTTCGCAATACACCCAGTTGATTGCGCGCCGTGTCCGCGAAACCCATGTTTATTGCGAACTGCATCCCTGCGATGTGGGCGATGAATTTATCCGTGAATTTAACCCGAGCGGCATCATCCTCTCCGGCGGGCCCAATTCGGTGACCGAAGGCGACACGCCGCGCGCGCCGCAGATCGTGTTCGAGCTGGGTGTGCCGGTGCTGGGTATCTGCTACGGCATGCAGACGATGGCGGCGCAGCTGGGCGGTGCGGTGGAAAACGGGCTGGTGCGCGAATTCGGCTACGCGGAAATCCGCGCGCAGGGACATTCCGCGTTGCTGCGCGACATTCAGGATCGTGCCAATAGCGAAGGCCATGGCCTGATCGACGTGTGGATGAGCCACGGCGACAAAGTGACGGCGCTGCCGCCGGGTTTCTCGGTGATCGCCAGCAACCCCGCCACGCCCATCGCCGGCATGGCGGACGAAACGCGACGTTTTTACGCGCTGCAATTTCATCCCGAAGTAACCCATACCCGGCAAGGCAAGGCGATGCTCGGCCGTTTCGTGCATGACATCTGCGGCTGTGCGCAGGACTGGAACATGCCGGACTACATCGGCGAAGCGGTGGAAAAGATTCGCGCCCAAGTCGGCGGCGACGAAGTGATCCTGGGGTTGTCCGGCGGGGTGGATTCCTCGGTGGCGGCGGCGCTGATTCATCGCGCCATCGGCGACCAACTCACCTGCGTGTTCGTGGACAACGGTTTGTTGCGGCTGAACGAAGCGGCGCAGGTGATGGAGACTTTTGCCAAGCATTTGCATATGAAGGTGATCCACGTCGATGCCAGCGCGGAGTTTTTGCAGCACCTGACCGGTGTGACCGACCCGGAGAAGAAGCGCAAAATCATCGGGCGCGAGTTTGTCGAAGTGTTCCAGCGCGAAGCCAAGAAACTGCCGCAGGCCAAGTGGCTGGCGCAGGGCACCATCTACCCGGACGTGATCGAATCCGCCGGCGCGAAGACCAAGAAGGCGCATGCCATCAAATCGCACCACAACGTCGGCGGCCTGCCGGAAAGTTTGCACCTTAAGCTGCTGGAGCCGTTGCGCGAACTGTTCAAGGACGAAGTGCGCGAGCTCGGTGTCGCGCTGGGCCTGGCGCACGGCATGGTATACCGCCACCCGTTCCCCGGCCCCGGCCTCGGCGTGCGCATCCTCGGCGAAGTGAAACGCGAGTATGCCGAGCTGCTGCGCCGCGCCGATGCAATTTTCATCGAAGAGCTGCACGCGACCAGGGATGAAGACGGCAAGTCCTGGTACGAAAAAACCTC
>JAUSMR010000162.1 GCA_030645955.1 Gallionella sp.
TCCAGGCGACTATGGGCCAGCCCGCGATGCGCTGGCAAGATCCGGATGGCTCCCGGCAGTTGGCCTATCCGCGGGGTCCCGCCGGCTTCGACACCTTCATGGTCCGGCTGGGTCCGAACGGGAAGCTGCAAACCATAGAGAACGTGCTCGATGAGCAGCAGTTGGCCAATGTCCGCGCCGGGATGGGCAAGGAGGAAGTTCTGCGCATGTTCGGTCCGCCGGATGTCAACGCTACCGCCTACTTCAAAGCGCGTGACGAACTTGTTTGGGACTGGCGCTATCGGGGAATTTCGAACCAGCCCTGGCGCATGATGGTCCTGTTCGACGCCACGTCCGGCAAGGTGCGCAGCACCATGGCGAGACCCGAACAGTATGTGGGCGCCGAGCCCGTTCAGTAAAGAAGGCCGGTGACGTCCGATTGTTGAGAATTTTCAGCGGCGCGGCATCAAAGCTATCCACCCCAAGGCGGGTGCCGCCTGCGGATGTTGCCGACAGCGGTCGCTGGAGAGTTGATCGAAGAGTCGGCGCTGGTGGTACGGTGAAGTGCCGCATTGGACAATTTGGATGTCCAAGATGCTCGATGTCGCCGGCTTACTGCCGACGAATGGGATGCGCTGGCGGTGCAATGCACGGCGTCGGGGAATCCCTGGCTACTCCCTGCTGTAACGCTCTCCGTCGAAACCGCCATGCGTCAGGGCGAACTCTTGCAGTTGGAATGGCGCATGATTGACAAAAAGCGCCGAATGCCTTTCTGCTCAATTCCGAAACGATCAAAATCGGGGAGCCGCGAGCGGTGCCGCTGTCAAGCAAGGCAATGGCGGCGCTGGATGGCTTGCCGAAGTCGATCGTTGGGCCGGATGACTTTATACAAGGACTTTGAGCGGGCCTGCGAGCGAGCTAGCATTGAGAATTACTGCTGGCATGATCTACGGCACGAGGCCTTGAGTCGCCTGGCGGAGCGAGGCGATTTCACAGTGCTGGAAATGGCGGCGGTGTCCGGCCACAAGACTTTGCAGATGTTGAAGCACTACACGCACTTGCAAGCCGAGAAACTGGCTGCCAAGCTGGGGTAGCTATCCGCGACTACCGGCAATACTACCGGCAACACT
This sequence comes from Gallionella sp., assembly GCA_030645955.1. The sequence continues at coordinate 1,110 of JAUSMR010000162.1, forward strand.
TGTTGCTATATGACTTGAGAAAATGGATAGTTATCTATATAGTTCATATTGTTAATAAAAATCAACGACCGGCTATATAACCGGCAATATGACTTCCGCAAAAATCGACCGCTACACGCAGCCACACCAATTTGAGCCGTTGCTGCCCCAACGCCGGCTGGATGAATTTCGCCAGCGTACACGGGCAGTCGTTGAACAATCTTTCCGACTATCCGGCAGCGCCCATCCGGCGACGGTCGCCAGCCTGCGAGAACTGGTGCGGGAGATGAACTCCTACTACTCGAACCGGATAGAAGGCCAGAGTACGCATCCGCTCAATATCGAGCGGGC
>JAUSMR010000164.1 GCA_030645955.1 Gallionella sp.
ATGAATGCCCATGTACTCCTTGCCGCGATGACTCATTTCCATCACCGACTGGCCGCTGCCGTGCCAGTCGAGCAATTCCTCGGATGCCTGCTTCAGAACTGCCTCGGGCAGCGTGGCGGGTCCTGCGGCGAAATTGAAAATACGTGCCATAACCATCCTCCAAAAGTGACGAAACTAAATTGCGAAAAATATACTATACAGAAAGGGAATACGGAATACGGTATACATTCATCGGTCAATTGTCACGTCCACTTTTGCAATTGTCACGTCCACTTTTGTGGGTGCGGCGCAGCAATGCCGGCTAGTCCTCTATAGGTGGCTCCGCAGGCAAGTCTTCATCTTCCGTTTCGATTACTTTCTCAACGCCGGCAAGATGGGTGCCGTCATCAAGGTTGATCAGTGTTACCCCCTGGGTTGATCGACTCATGACCCGAATGTCGGCCACGCGGGTGCGGATCAGCACTCCGCCCGTCGAAATCAACATGATCTCCTCGCTCGTTTCACCCGGACTGGCGAGTACCGCCGCTACCACCTTGCCGTTGCGCTCCGAAGTCTGGATGGCGATCATGCCCTTGGTGCCACGGCCATGGCGGGTGTACTCCGCAATGGGGGTGCGCTTGCCAAAGCCGTTCTCGGTGGCCGTCAGCACCGCATAGTCCTCGCTGTCAGCCACCAGCATGGAAATCACACTCTGGTCGTGTTCCAGCATCATGCCGCGCACACCGCGCGCTTCGCGGCCCATCGGCCGCACGTCATCCTCGGCAAAGCGCACCGCCTTGCCAGAATCGGAGAACAGCATCACGTCGCACTCGCCATTGGTGATGGCGACGCCAATCAGGCGATCGCCCTCGTCCAGCCCGCCGGCGATGATGCCCGCCTTGCGCGGATTGGCAAAGTTGGTCAACGCCGTTTTCTTCACCGTGCCCATGCCAGTGGCCATGAAGACGAAGTGCTGCTCGTCGAACTCCTTGACCGGCAGGATGGCGGTAATCTTCTCGCCGTCCTCAAGCGGGAAAAGATTGACGATCGGCTTGCCGCGCGAAGCGCGCTGGCCTTCAGGTGCTTCGTAGACCTTGAGCCAATACACCCGACCACGACTGGAAAAGCACAGGATGTAGTCGTGGGTGTTGGCCACGAACAGACGATCGACAAAATCATCTTCCTTGATCGCCGCCGCCTGCTTGCCGCGTCCGCCGCGCCGCTGCGCCCGG
>JAUSMR010000169.1 GCA_030645955.1 Gallionella sp.
CAGCTTGCGGTTGAATGAATCACGACGAAGGCTGCCAACGATGACTGCGATTTGGTAAGGGGCCATGTGAATTCTCCTCTGAAAGTAGATGAAGCTAGTGAAGTATCGGGGCATCTTTTCCGAGCGTCAACCGGCACCCGGTCAGATGGCGTTTGACAGAATACAAGTGGCTTTTATGGCCGTCTGTACGGCAGACAACGCTACGCGACCGGTTGCGTTTTGGGTTGCCAGACCGGTGCCGCCAAGGCTAGAGGCCTATTTAATTCAGAACCGACCGAGTATCAAGCGCTTGAGCAGCGCAACCGTGATCTCCCGTTGAGGTGATTCACTGGCGTGGGGAGGAACCTTGACTTCTGCACTTCTCAGAGTGCTGTGGCGAGCGACATGCTAATTTCGTCGGTTCCGCTGTCGCCAAACCAAACAAGCCATGCCGTCGCGCCGTTGTCGAGTTGCTTTGGATCCGCATCAGGTTCCCAAACCAGGCCAATCTTGACATGCTCCCAGATCACCGACTTCAAGAAGGCAATCTCTTTTGTGAGTATTGCCCGAGCATTGATGGTCTTCTGGTGCTCCAATTCGGCCATATTTGATTTATAGGGATTGGGTGCGTGGGCATAACCGCCAGAAGTCTTGTAGATTGAGATCAACCTGTCGTGGGTAAGCTTTGCGGCGGACTCGTTGAAATGCTTCGTTCCATCCGGTTGCACGGTCATTGGTCCCAGAGGGCGTGGTAGGAAGTGCGGGCTAATCTTCGAGAGCCGAGCAAGTATTTCCGCGGCGTTCCAATCTGCCGTGTAGTCGCCCTTGTCTCTTGCATTGGTGGCTGCATCCAACTCCCGAGACCGCTGGTAGCGGCGCTCATCGGAGACGATGGCCGAGAAGGTGATGAGCTCGGTGATACGCCGGACCTGCAGAAAGACGCACTCGTTGTCGATATCAACGTCGCGAGTGAATGGCTTCTTCGCGCCAAGAATTCGGTCGGCGGCACGAAAGCGACGCTTGACCTCGACCATTTGACGGCGGTAAAGATCGTGTGGCTGGATTGGCGCTGTCATTGTGATGCAGGGAGTCGGATCAATGGTCTGTGTGAGCTGTAAAGGGTTGGCCCAATTT
>JAUSMR010000174.1 GCA_030645955.1 Gallionella sp.
TCGATCTCGACGATGATTTCGTGCTCGATCACGCCGGCGTCCTCCGTCAGCTTGCGCGCCACCCGCCAGTCCTGGGTGAACACCAGCAGACCGCTGGCGCCGGCCTCCAGGGGCACCGGTGCCGTCAGCGCGGTAAAGTGCCGCTTCAAAAGACGGATGCCCGAAGGGTCGTGCGGATCGCGCGTGTCGGCTTGCAGCAATTGCCGCGCCGCCAGCGCTGTGTTGGGAGCCGGGCGAACACCCGCCGGCATCTCCGCGCCATCGTCATAACCGGGCGGTTTGTGCAGCAGCAGGGTGACCGGCGCGGCCGCCATCAGGCTGGCATTTTTGTCGATCTCGACGGCTTGCTGGAATACCCTGAATTGTGGTTCTTCCACCACCTGGCCGTCGACGCTCACCCAACCGCCTTCGATGTACTGCTCGGCTTCACGGCGCGAGCAGGCAAGCAGGGTCGCCACGCGCTTGGCCAGGCGTTCGTCGGCTCGCAATGTCGTGGGCAGGGGTTTATTGTCGGCAGCCATTGGACGGATGTTAACCGTCACCGCAACTCACCAACTCAGTGGATTGAGCTGATAAAAGAGCGAGAGCTCTTGGTACAGGGCAGGGTACTCGTCGGCCATGCGCTGGGGTTGCTCAAAGAAGACCTCCGAGATTACGGCAAAAAATTCTGCCGGGTCGGTGGCGCCGTAGTCACTGAACAAGGTTTCTTGCTGCTCCGATGCGGCGACCCGCAAACGACTGAATTCGGTCCCCAGCACCTGCGACCAGCGCCTGTAATGGTGACGCCGCGCCAGCATGGGGGCACCGTTGGCGGCGCCTGTTTCCTGATCGAGCTGGTGGGCAAATTCATGGATCACCACGTTTTGACCATCATCGGGCGTGGCCGCGCCCTGCAGTGTGTCATGCCACGACAGGACGACTTGCCCGTGCTCCCAGGATTCACCCGAGAGCACCTGGCGCGCATGATGGGCGACACCAATGCCATCGGTGTGCTCGCGCTCGACCACGAAGCTGCCCGGGTAGACCAGGACTTCGCGCAGTTTGGGGTAGTAGCCCCTGACGCTCCCCAGGATCAGCAGGCAGGCTTGCGCGGCAATCGTCACCCGCATCTCGTCGGTAATCGTCAGGCCATCGCAACCGATGAAGGTCTTCTCCGCGACAAAGACCTGGATGTGCCTTTTCAGTTGCAACTGCAAGTCGACCGGCAGGCTGCGCACGTAGGGCACGCGATGTTGAAGTATGTCGCGCCAGGCGGCGGGGAAGGGCCGCGCGCGAAGCCGCCGGCGTCTGCGCTCGGTCAGGTAGGGCTGGCCCAGCAGCCACAGGACAAAAACCAAGGCCAGACAGGAAACAATGAGTGCTGGCAAAGGACCGTCCCCAAGGTTAAGAGTTCAACAGACCAGCAACTGGGCATGAAGCTGGCATTTTCAATAGACCAAGCGCTGCGGGTGGCGTCTCTGGTTTACGTGGCATGTTCGGTTCTGGCGATGGACCAGGTCTACAGCGGTTGCAGTCATTCGAGATGAGTTTCCAATTTCTTCGGGTCGGCTTGATTGAAACGTAGAATAGACCGAAACGATCTGCGGGGTTTGTCGGAATTTTTATACCTGTACAAAATCCCAAGAGAATCGCTGAAACAAAGGCTGCAAGCCGTCTTCAGGAGGATTCGATGTCCAGTTTATCGAGCAACGCCCAGTATCACGAGCAGGTTTTACTCTGGACTTTCGTTAAACATCGCGCGACTTCAGTTTTTGGTCGTCCCCAAGAGTTACCGACACCCCACTGAAAAGTTTAGGATTGAACATGGCGCTCACGAAATTCGGATTCATCGTCACTGGCGACGACTTCGTTCAGTATCAAGGAACCGAAAAATTCTCCATGAAAGTCGTCGGCGTATCCGACGCAAGCAAAGGCGTAGCCGTTGCAAAGGAAATGGTCGAAGAAGGTATTCAACTCATTGAACTGTGCGGTGGATTCAGCCCTGTCTGGGCAGGAAAAATCATCGAAGCCATCGACTACAAAGTACCCGTTGGTGTTGTTGCCTACGGCCCCGAGTCGATCGATAGCATGTACCGTCTTTTTGCTAGCTGAGCTCGAAATGCCACTCAGTTCAGGCTGTTCAGAACGTGATGTTTAACAAGTTGCTCGGCGCGGACACGCAACTGCAAAATGCCGCTTTGCGGCGCTTGCTGCGTGCCGGGCAGCGCCAACGGTAGGCATCGCAAACCGCTCTCGCAGACTCTTGCGCATTTACTGGAAGGAAATGGACATGGCCGAAGGACTCGAAGGTGGCTGCCTCTGCGGAAAGGTTCGGTTCCGAACCACTCAAGCGCCACTGCGTACGTTCGCTTGCCACTGCACCTTTTGCCAGCGAGTGACAGGGTCTTCTTACTACGCCGAGTCGATGTTCCCAATGAATGCCGTGGTACTTAACGCCGGGGCGTTGAGCAGCTATGAGCACATCTCGGACGGAAGCAAGAAGAAGGTCTTCGTTCACTTCTGCCCCAACTGTGGCACTACTATCTCGCTCACCTTTGAGCGCTGGCCTGAGATTCGAGGAATCTCGCGCGGCTGCTACGACGATCCGAACGCGGTCGAAGTTTCCAGCCACATCTGGACTCAGTCTGCACAAACGGGGACCGCGCTGCCTAAGGGCGTCGAGTGCTTTGCCGGAGCTCGCGTAACTCTCGAAGGACAGGCGGAACCATCCACACGGCATACGGCGCCTGTCATGGCACGTGCGAAAAGCGATGCCTAACGAATAAGGTTGAGGCTGTGCAAAAACCTCTTCCGATGGAGATACGTTTGTGAAGCCAAAAAATCGACCGCTCAGATCGCGCCATATTCAACTTCACATTTGGAACGTAACGACTGCTTTGGAGCGGCGCGAAAATCGGCAATGTGTCTGAAGCGGTAGTCGGCACTCAGTCCCGATGGTCACCAAAATTGGATTGGGCAGCAACGCAAGGCGGGGGAGGGGCGGATGTTGGGGGCGATTTCAAAAAGCGAAGCGCATGAGCCCCCGGCGTCCGCCCCGCCCTCGCCGATACCAACCCAGGTCAATCGTTCAGGGACAAATTGGCTTCGATGCGCGCCACGTGGGCCAGCAGCGAGCGATTGGCCACTGGCCACATCTGTTGCGGGACATCGTCGTAGGCGTGCGCCACCCACTCGTCGGGTGTGCTGTTGGGGTGGGTTTGCATGACATGCAAAATCCTGGCCTCACGCAGCAGGCGATGGGCCTTGAGGCGGCCGATGGCGGCGGCGGCTTCACCGGCATAGCCACCGATGACGTGGCCGTGCGCCGGCAGTATGAACTCGATGGCGTGCTGCGCGCAGGCGGCGCTCAGCAGGTCCAGCGAATCGATGTAGCACGTCATGTCACCATCCGGCGGATCAATCACCGTGGTGCTGCCGCTCAGGACATGGTCGCCGCTGAACAGCAAACGGTCTTCCAGCAACAGCAGACACAAGTGGTTGGCGGCGTGGCCGGGGGTATGCAACACCTTCAAGGTGTGCGTGACAG
>JAUSMR010000187.1 GCA_030645955.1 Gallionella sp.
GTGGCCCCCTCGCGCAACTGAAGCATGAGCTGCCGCATTCTGTCCAGTGAATTCTCGACCGTCATCAACATGTCTTGCTGAAACTCCGGGTTGTCGCCTAAGCGTTTAGCGTTTTTCATCATCAGGGAGAGTTGCGTCACAATGTTTTTCAAATCGTGTACGACAAAGGCCGACATGCGATTGAATGCGTCAAACTTGCGCACCTCCAGCAGTGCTTCCGTGGCCTGCATCTGCGCCAGGAAACTGGCGGCCTGCTGACCAGCTGTTTTCAACAAATCATTGACTTCCCAGTTCACATCGACACGCGTGCGCGCGCTGGCCAACACACAGAATCCAATCAGCTCATCCCCCACCGTCAGCGGCACGACCAGCCAGGCTTTCGCAATTCCCTGCAGCCACTCCGGCAGCTTCAGTTGCCCGTAGCGCCGGGGGAAAGACCGGTACTCTTCCAGATTGACCACCCAGCCACTGGTTACCATGAACCGGCACAGGGGCGAGTCGGCGTCTTCTTTTTCCAAAGTTTGCGCCACATTCCAGCGCGCCGTTTGGCTGAACGCAGCCTCGCCCTTGGTCTTCATCCACAGCCCGCCAGCCGGACTCTCCAGCATGTCTGCGAGGCCACGAATTACCTGCTGCCCCATTTCCTGTGGGGAATTTCTGGCAGATAAAGTGTGCGTAAACTTGAGCCATTCCTCGCGGTAATCAAAGCGATAGCGAAAAAAGTGCTTGCCTAAAAACACCCGGAGCTTGGCGCGTACGGTGCCAGACAGCACTAAAACCACCAGGAAAACCAAGGCAATAAATACCAATCCCAACTGCAGCGCACGCCCCCACTCGCCACCAAAGTAGCGAACGTAGTAACCAACACTCGAAATGAATATCAAATAAACGCCGGCAATCAGCAGTGTTGCCGAATGAAAAGCGGCCCTGGGTGAAAGCCGAATTTTTGAAATCCAGTCACTGCGCCGTGTCATTGAAAGCAGCAACAGCGGTACGATCAACGTGTGCACAGCACCACGGATGCTGAGGGCGTCACCGTCGAGGCGGTTGAACAAAACAGCTTCTGAAAACAAATACAAATCAAACAAAAACGCGCCGGCCAGGCCAAGGCACAAGGGCTTGATGTTCCAGCGCGAATCTTCCGTCACATTTCGGAATACCTGTTCAAGCAAGACCATAGCCAAGACCGGTGAGGCCATCGAACTGAACAAGATCAACCTTGACGCGTCTCCCAATACGTCGATATGCAGTGCAGAAAATGAGTTTGCCATTAGTCCAAAGAACATCACGGCTGCAGTCACTGGCGCCATCCAAGTCATTCCTGCGGGTGTGGCGTCCACCCGGTTCGGCTGAAGCAGGATCAACAATAAGGCACACCAAAAACCGTATCGCAGCAGGTCAGACAAGGCGCTCAAATACAAAAACAGCGGTTTGCCCGTCAATAGGAGCGCCAGCCCAAACCAGCCCCACAGCGCGCTCCATGTCACCGCCGCAAGCTCCGTGGCTTTGGACCACTCGCGCACAGAGCGCCAATAGCCGAGTTGGAGCAGCCGCAACGCAAAAGCCGAATAGGCCAGACCGACCAAGCCATAGCTCCAAGCGGTCAAAACAGGATTGCTGCTATCCATGGCTCAACAATAGCGGCATCGGAGTCCAGTTTCAGCCGTAGGCAAATCCATATTACTGCGCCCCCTTACCCATCAGGACGACGCCCACGGTTTCGAAAAGCACGATCAGATCAAGAAACAAGGTATGGTTTTTGACGTAGTAGAGGTCGTACTGGAGTTTTTCCGCTGAGTCTTCGATAGAAGCCCCATAGTGGTACCGCACTTGCGCCCAGCCGGTGACGCCCGGTTTGACGCTCTGGCGAACTGCGTAATACGGCAGTTCCTGCGTCAGCTGGTCGACAAAATAAGGCCGCTCTGGACGCGGTCCCACCAGACTCATATCGCCGGCCAGCACGCTGAACAATTGGGGCAACTCATCAATTCGGAGCTTACGAATCACGCGGCCGACGCGCGTGACCCGGTCGTCTGCCGCCGACGCCCAACGAGGTTTCCCGTCTTTCTCGGCATCGGTGCGCATGCTGCGGAATTTCACCACATTAAAAAGTCGCCCGTTAAGGCCCACACGTTCTTGCAAATACAAAATGGGCCCGCCACTCTCCAGCAGAATGAATATGGCTGTCATCACCATGACGGGCAATGCCAGAAGAATCAACAACGTCGCACACACAATATCGAAAAGACGTTTGACCATCGTACGCATCAGGCCCTGTTCAAATCCATCACCAAAAATGAGCCAGCCAGCAGACACGCAGTCACGACTGATCTGCCCCAGGGTTTTTTCAAAGTGGGTTGCGATGTCAACGACCCGAACACCGTGCAGCTTGCAATCCAGCAATTCACGCAAAGGCATACTGCCGCCACGACGCTCGCTTAAGGCGACCACGATCTCATCGACCTGTTCTTCCATGACAATGTCTGTCAACGACTTTTCCTGCGACAAAAGACCCCACGCTGAAACTTCAGTGACGTCCTCGTTGGGGCTGGCGTAATACCCGACCAAATCAACGTTGGGGTCTGAATTTTTCAGTGTTTTCCCGACCAGCCTGGCACGTGCACCCGAGCCATAGACCAAGACACGCTGACGCATCATGGCTCTCGGCGTGGCGTGGGTTACATAAACACGGTGAATCAGCATGGCGACCACGGCAGTGACCAATGCCATCACAATGACGCCTTCATTTTCCAGCCTGAGCGGTGAAAGACGAAAAATTCCATAGGCTAATGGCAAAGTAAGAAACAGGGACAACACGGCGCGGGCGCGCGTCTGCCCCAAAGTGCAGCTATGAACGCGCTGATAAAAACCGAGACCAGCATTGATGACCACAATGCCCAGCGCCAACAAAAAAGATGTGCTCACGACACGGGACGAAACTGAAGCCGGATCTGACACCTGAGAAAGGACGGACACCACCATGGCAGCAACCACCAGACCAAGATCAAAAAAGATTTGTTGAAGCGTGCGCTTGTGAAAATAGTGATTGAATATTTTGATCATGCCCTAGCTCCACATTCCCCTGCTCTTGATCGAGTCTGCACTGAGCCGTTTGAAAGCTCTTGATTTTTCTCAAGGTAGCCGTAACCATCTGTAACCCTGTTGCAGGATTTCGGGCAATCGCACTATCGGGGGTGGGCTTCTTGCACAGTTTGAATTGAAAATAGTGTCAAAAGATAGAGCAGAAAGGCCACTCGCGGCATATCCATCACGCTGCTAACCAAACCGACCAACAGTGCCGCACACAATGAGGCCGCCAGATACGGCGACAAAGCCTGCGACCGGGCGCGCCCGAACACCAAGTGCCAAAGTGCATACGCCCACAGCACAGCGAGAAGCAGCAACCCGGCCACGCCCCGTTCAATCAGCACTTCAAGAAACATGTTGTCTATGTGCCAAGGCAAAAAATAGCGCTGGGCAGCGGGAAACCAGTGCGCCATCCCCTGAGAGAAGTTGCCGTTTCCAAGCAACTCATCCCGCTGTGGTCCCATCAGCCTGACATTGTCGAAATCTGCAACCCCACCCGCGTTAACAACCGACAGCGAGAACACGCCCAAGCGTGGTGCATACCAAGGGCCACCCGCCAAAGCCGGGCCTATAAGCGGCAATACAAAGGTCTGCCATGAGGTCTTGACTGGTAAGACGCGAATGAATGCTGCCTGGCAGCCTCCGTCGTACAGCAAATGTCTTTCACACAGCGCCAGATAAACATCAGTTTCCTTCTGAACCCGAACATCCAGACTGACACGCTGCCGCCCCGCCAGAAGCATGGGTACCCGTTGCGTCAACGCATACAGGCCGCCCAGTTCGTTCATCGTGCCAGGCCCGCGCACGGTCACAAAGGCGTTCACACGCCGCCCCGGCGCCCTCTCACCGTGCAACTTCACATCACCCGAGAATTCGCCTTGAGAAACTCGACTGGCATAGTTTTCCGGCAGACGCCCAAGGCCCTTGCCCAGCAACCAGTCAGCGGGACTCTCCAGCAGCGCAAGGCCATGCTGCCAATGCTCAGCGCGGCTACCCAGATCACGATCTGTGCTGGCCAGGCGCTCCGTCATGAAAGAGCCTCCGCCCAATACCGCTGCCACCTCGGCCGCCAGTGCCAGCATCAGTAGCAGGCCCGCCTTGGCGCGCCAGCCCTCAAGTCTGCAGCGTCGCCATGGGGAGCTGAAGAACGCCCGGGCATTGAAGTCACACTTTTGCGCCCACAGCAACATGACCAGCAACACGAGGGAGGCCGCCACGGCAAAGTAGACCCCACGGGCAAAAGTCGTCAGGCAGGCATAAGCGGTGAGTAACGCCAAGGCGGCCGCAGCAGTCCAGGACACGGGACGACGGGCGGCGAGCACGGCCCATGCGACAAAAGGGGTCGCCAACGCCAGGTAAGCATCAATCGCAGCGCCCCCGACATGCATCTCCCAAAACAGAGCGACCGTGCGGTAGTGCCTTAAAAAATCCAGTAGCCCGGGGAAGGCGGCACGCTCCCACAGAACCGCCAGCGCGACCACAGTGAGCCCCACCACCATGCCGCTTGCCAGCCGCTGACTCGCATGCGTTCTGGAATTTTCAATTTCCTGCTGAAGCAAAGGAATAAAAAGCAGTGCAAAGCCCAGACTTTTGAACAGGCGCAAGCTGTTCAATGCATCGGCATACCCGGCAAACCAGTCAAAGGCAAAGCCTCCGGCATCCACGAATCCGCGGTACAAGGACAACAGTCCGGAGCCAGCCAACAGGGCCGCCAGCGCCAACAAACGACATGGAATTCTTATCCCATTGCGTGCGTGGGACGAACAGGAAAAACGGCCATAGCCCCCCACCAAGGCGCCCAGCAACAGGAGGTCGAACTCCTCAAAGACAAGCCATCCCGTCCACGGAGAAAAATTCAAAAATGGAAGACAGGCGGGCACCACAAAGAGCCATAGACCCGGACGCCACGCCACCAGAAGACACCACAGCCCGAAGAGCAGCAATGCCGCCATCGGCCATAGCGGGTGGTGCCAGGCCAGCGCCGCCCCGGCAGAGAAGCTGCCCAAGACCACCAGCAGCCAAGTTGGATGCTTCAGTGGCCTACCCCTAAACAAGAACCTCAAGACAAACTGGATGCCCCAGGAACCCCTGCGG
>JAUSMR010000193.1 GCA_030645955.1 Gallionella sp.
CAATGGGCATGCGCCGCCAGGTTTCAATCAGCAGCTTGTATTTGGCGTTGGACGGGTTGTTTTGCGGAATGGCGTCGCGCTTGTAGAGGCAATACTCATAGTGCAGGGGCCTGGGCTCAAAGCCCCAGTTCTTCTTGAACGAGAACGAGCCGGTGCCTTGCTTGCTGCGGCCATAGTCGAACACCTTGAGTCCGCGCACGCATGCGCGGCGCATTAACTCCCAGTATTTGAAATCATTGGCGGCCAGATCACGCGCGGATTCATCGTCGCCCGCGTAGTAGGGCAAGACCTCATCACGAAAGTAAAAACTCAACACGCTGCTAAGCGGGCGGCCGTCTGGCGCGGTGATGGTCAGCACTTCGCAATCAGCGCCAAACTCGGCGAGCAAAGACTTGAAGTAACGCTTGGGCATGGCGGGTGTGCCATGGCGGTGAACATTATCCGCATACAGGGCAAAGAAACGATCAACGTCATGGTCAATCTGGCTAACCAGACCATTCTTGATACCTTTGCGAACCATAGCCCGCTGCTTGCGCGGAATGGCCAACATGTTGGCGTCCTCTTCAGGCTGGATTTCCTTTCGAAACGTGACATACAGGTCTTGCGTGGGCCAGTCTGCGTGACGCGGTTTCACGTTGCGCCATTCAAGATGCGCCACACCCAGGCGTTTGGCGATTTGCTGAGCTTCAAGTTCCAAGGCGGCTGCAGCCAGCGCGTTGACCGCAGCAACGCCGCCATACACGGCAAAAGGCAGGGCCACCAGTGAGTTGCCAAACAGCCAGCTCTTGACATGGCCAAGAGGCAATACGCCCTGGATACTGCCATCCGCCATGGCATACAAGAAATAGGTGTCGTGGCGAAAAACATCACGCACAATTTTTTGCCATCCAGCACGATGAAAGAATGTCGCTTCGGGACACGCCATGACGAACTCATCCCACAGCACTGCGGTAGCAATGTCTTGCGTTGATAGACGCTTGACGGTCAGCATAGTGGTCTCAGGCGACTGTGTCATTTTTGGCAAATCGGTTCAGAAAAATGTGGTCCATACGGCCCCACTTGAAATCACCTAGCAGATGATTCAAACGAACTTGCATCCGGTCAATGTTGACGTAATGCCGAAAGTGCGTTTTACGGCTGATACCCGCAATACGGGGCTGCCCGGTGTCAATCTCCCAGGGATGGAAATAGAAAATGCCTGACTCGCGGTCATGCCCGTTCACC
>JAUSMR010000197.1 GCA_030645955.1 Gallionella sp.
GTGGCAGACAATTCTGCCCGCAATTTCACGACAGGAAGTAATTACATTGCAGATGGGTCGTTCAGCAACTCAAGTGGGCTTCCGATAGTGATTCAGAACTCGGGTGCGAACGTATTGATCCAGAACGCAACAATTTTTAATCTGCAATTGCAGTAAGCCATGAGAACCGTTCTATTTCTGGTTGCGATCGGTATTGCCACGGCTGGTGCAACAGCACAGGCCGATACGCTGGAGTTATCCGGCATAGGTGGTGGACGATATGCAGTCAAAGTCACCAGTCTGAAGGAGGCGCGCTTCAAGGCGACCACGCGGCAACAGTTTGACTTCAGCTGTGGATCTGCCGCGGTGGCGACCTTGCTCACGCACCACTACGAGTACCCCGTGACGGAGCAGTCTGTATTTGAGGAAATGTTTGCAAGCGGGGAGCAGGCAAAAATTCGACGTGAAGGTTTTTCTCTGCTGGACATGAAATCGTATTTGAATGCGCACCAATTTCAGGCGGATGGATTTGAGTTGCCCTTGGCCAAATTACTGGAGTCGGGATTGCCGGCCATCGTTTTGATCGCTGACAAGGGCTATCACCATTTTGTGGTGATCAAGGGCATGCGTGACGGCCGGATTCTGATGGGAGATCCTTCAAATGGTACGCGGGCTGTCTCGCGAGCCAGTTTTGAATCTACTTGGGTTAATAAGATACTGTTTGTGATTCATAACAAGCAGAAACTGGCGAAATTTAACATTGAGTCTGACTGGCAGGTTGCACCCCGAGCGCCTTTGGCTGTTGGGGTCAATTTAGATAGTCTGGGCAGCGTGACAATGAGCAAATTTGGTCCTGGTGATTTTTAACAACGAGAAGATCATGAACAACAATTTGCCAAAGGAGTTAGTCAGCTTGTGTCTCTTGCTGACCGCCGGGAATGCCTGCTTTGGCGTAGGAGTGGAATCTGACGAAGGAGGATCGTTTCGGCCCAGTGAATGGGTGGCGGTAAGCAACGAAAAGCTGGGTAATATGCGTGGCGGGTTTGACACTGGCTCAGGGCTGACCGTATCTTTCGGGATCGTCAGGACCGTCATGGTCAACGGTGACCTCGTCAATAGAACCAGCTTCAACTTGCCCGACGTGACAAAAATAACGACCGAGCAGGCCAGAATCGCCAGCGCAGCCATTGCCGAGGCTGGCATAGTACAAAACGGCGCAGACAACTTTGTGGATGCGGGCGTCAAATCGCAATTGGCAGGCGGCACATTGATTCAGAATAGTCTCAATGACCAGAGGTTACAGACGCTCACCGTAGTCAATACGGGCGTGAACAGTCTGGGGCTTCTCAAAACCATTAATAGCCAGACCATACTGAAAGACGCACTTTTGGGATCGCTGGGTATCCGGTGAGCCAGCTTACTCCTCATGCCAACCCCGTTCAGCAGGCTGAACGGGGTCGCGCGGCAAGTTTATTCTTCGAGACGTGGATGCGACTGCCCTTCCGCAGGCTCACCTGTTTCAGGATCGATCCAGTCGGAGATGCCGATCTCGTCTTCAGCCTCCTGAAGCGTTTCACCGGGCTCTGGCCCCTGCTCATCGGCAGCCCCCTCCATGTCAGCCAGGGCCAATTCGATACTTTCAAATGGTCCGATGTCTTGCTTGCCGTCTGGCGCCTGCCAATAGTACCCATCAGGCCGCAGCGTGATCGAGTCAACAAGACTGTCTTCGATCAACTCATCTTCCTCAACCGCTGGCTCACTTTCAGCACCTGTAATTTGCTCTTTACGCATCATCATGTCCTTTAGTATCCTGATTAAGCTTACTTGCATGAGATTACGCGCCGTGAACAACCTATGTATGACAAGGGTCAATCAAAAGCGCTCTGCCTACTCATTTATCCATCAATATTTTTTCTGCGAGTCACGAACACATAGTAACGAACAAATAAAGCAAAAAGCCTTGTAACTCAAGAGTTACAAGGCTTTTAAACTATGGCGGAGTGGACGGGACTCGAACCCGCGACCCCCGGCGTGACAGGCCGGTATTCTAACCAACTGAACTACCACTCCTGGTAGGCAACGTTTGCTCCTGCGAGCCAAGTGTTACCAACTTGCACCTTGTTCATCAGATGATGAATTTGGCGACCCCACGGGGATTCGAACCCCGGTACCTACCGTGAAAGGGTAGTGTCCTAGGCCTCTAGACGATGGGGTCATAACCTTTGGACTTCCGTCTCAACTAGCAAGACCTTGCAGTCTCACCTCAGAAATAATGG
>JAUSMR010000177.1 GCA_030645955.1 Gallionella sp.
CGCGATTGCCAAGATGGTCATCGCGCTGGGCGATAGTCTCGGGCTGGCGGTCATCGCCGAGGGGGTGGAAACCGAGGCTCAAAGAGACTTCCTCGCCAGCCAGGGCTGCCATGCCTATCAGGGCTATCTGTTTAGCCGTCCGCTGCCGCTGGCTGAGTTCGAGGCGTTTGTGAAGCGGGTTGGATCCCCGTGCACAAACGACTGAACATGCGACATGGGTACGCTGCAGTGAAGCGCCACCAACACCTAGACCCCTTGTAGATCAATGATTTACAAGGGGTTTTCTACGTCCGGGGGGCACTTCTCCAAGATTTATCTGAAGACCAAGATGCTGATGGCGAAGACGACGAGATGATCACAGTCTCGCCGCGAACGCTGCTGAAGAAGTTCAGCGATCTGAATCACTTTTTTTCCTACTTGAAAAAGGTGGCTAAGGCGACTCTTGAGAATCCCTTGAGTGACCTGGAAGAAATGACGGAGGCTTGGCGCGCGAAAGCCAAATCTTCGAATGTGCATTACATGCCGTTCAACGACGGTGATCTGCGCAAGATTTTTTCGCCCGTGGACCTGCTTGTCAACATCCGGGATCCCGACTATTTTTGGGCGCCATTGCTAGGGATGCATCTGGGTGTTCGTCTCGGCGAAGTCGTCAACCGTCAATTAAGAGACATCGGTTACATGGCTGAAATTGACGTCTGGTACATCGACGTTCCGACAGAGGGCGCCAAAAACGTCAACTCGGTCCGGCGACTGCCGATCACCGCGCCCCTGATCGAATTGGGGTTTCTTCGT
The DNA here is from genome assembly GCA_030645955.1 of Gallionella sp. Next base: position 793 of record JAUSMR010000177.1, read on the forward strand.
TATGTGGAGCATGTCCGCAAACTCGGCGGCAAGTATCTTTTCCCCCACAGGAACTGGAGCAAACCCACCGCGATGCGCGATCCGTCGAAAAACCAGTCCCGCAATTTCGGAATGCACATGACCGCGATCGGGCTGCCGGCCTCGATGCTCGTTTTCCATTCATTCCGGCACACAATCGTGAGTGCACTGCAGGATGCGGGCGTGCCGCTATCCCATGCCATGCAAATTGCTGGACACGAAGCCCAGGACCATGCGATCAAAACAGGTCGTATCACAACGGAGCAAGCACGTAGTGTTCACCTGTCGACGTATACCCATGCGGACTTAGCCCGACTCGGCATTCAATACCCGATCCTTGAACTGACGAGCGCCCTTGAGCGCAGTGTAAAACCACCGATTGACTACCAAATGCTCGCTCGTGCGGGAGATCTTGTCCGCGAACTATTGCGCAATGTGGGCGGCAAGTTCGTCGCCGGGTGGCCTCCCCAAAGTGAAAAATACACCCAAAAAATAATCAACCGGCTCCGAGGTGCTTGAACGCAAACAGTGCTCCATCTCAGCAAGCACTGTAGGCACTGAAATTTTTGTAGTCAAAAACAATTAAAGACAAAGGAACAATCATGTCAACCAAAATCGTCACGGAAGAGGCTTTTCTTAAAGCAGTGGCATCCCTTGAGGCGAAAGACATCGAAGTAAATTACGACACCTTGCGCACTGCCATGAAGGGCGGCAGTTTCTCGACCATGAAACCGCTTTTCGAAGCGTATACGGACCGTAAACGGTTTCCGACCCAGCCAACCCCGGAGACTGTAGAAAATCGCGCAAAAGCCTTTGTCCAAGAACTGTGGAGTACGGCGGTCACTGAAGCAACGATTGAAATCGGGCGAGTCAAATCTGACGCGAAAGATCAGATGGATAGGATGAGTAAAGACCTGTTGGTGTCCAATGCTGAAATAAAGCGACTGGAGGCGTCGCAGGACGACCTGGAGGCGCAGATAGCGCTGCTGCAGGATCAAGCCGCCGAACTCCGAGTTCTGGCGCGTCAGGTTGATGACCTCAAGTTGCAACTGGCATCCGCTCACGACGAAACAAACCTGCATCGCACCAACGCCGAAACAGAGGCAAGGAGCGCTGCAGAGTTGCGGGGCGAGGTGAGAACTTTGCGCGAGCAACCGAAGCGGATGAGACCTTCCAAGAGTCGCGCTGAACCCCTTTTAATCGCGGACCCGAAACATCAGTCAATGACGCCAAGTGACTTCTTTTCGGCCGGAACATCTGTCACGGTCAGTTACCAATCTTCGGTCTGGCGAAGGAGTACGAGAAAATTCATTCTGAAGAATGCCGGATAGCGGTCCGTCACGTCGGACAGCTTCGTGCCCTTATGAAAATATTTCCATAAGTGCCCAAAGCTGCCTTTTCAGTTTCTCCAAAGCAGCCGTTCAGAAGCGGCCAAACTCCCGGGATGATTCTGGTCCGAGTGCCCGCCTGGACGGGACGCTGTTGCAACCATCGCTAACCGGCGCCAAGCCTCCAATTGCATAGGCGAGGGAGAACACCGGAAACGTTCCTGCACCAAAATCAGCGGTATTTGGCCAGCAACTGTTCAGAGCCACGGGCCAAGATGCCAACATCCGACCCCACGGCTGTGTACAAGCAGCCGGCTTCGATGTAGCGACGGATCTCGGCTTCGGCCGCAGTGAGCACGCCCGCTGCCTTGCCCGCCTTGCGGATGCGGCGGATGGCATCCTCGATCATCGGCACCACGGCCGGATTGCCGGTTTCGCCAGGGTAGCCGAGGGAGGCATGCAGATCGGCCGGACCGATGAAGACACCATCCACACCATCAACGGCGCAAATGGCCTCAATGTTCTCCAGCGCCTGCGGCGTCTCCACCTGCACCAGCAGGCACAGTTCCTCGTTGGCGCGTCGGGCGTAATCCTTGATGCGGCCGAAGCGCGTCGCCCGCGTCGTGCCTCCGACGCCGCGCATGCCCTGTGGCGGATAGCGAGTGGCTGCCACTGCCGCGCGTGCCTCATCGGCGTTCTGAACGTAGGGAATGAGCAGGCTTTGCGCGCCGATGTCGAGGTAGCGCTTGATCAGCACCATGTCGTTCCACGCCACGCGCACTACTGCGGCGGTCGGATAGGGTGCGGCCGCCTGGAGTTGCGTCAGAATGGACTCGAGGTCGTTGGGCGAGTGCTCGGTATCAAGCAGGATCCAGTCGTAGCCTGCGCCAGCAATCACCTCCACCGTGTAATTGGAGGAGAGGCTGGACCACAGGCCGAGTTGCTGTCGACCCGCCGCCAGGGCGTGCTTGAAATGGTTACGTGGCAGTTCCATATTTGTTCTCTTTTCCGTGTCGTTTGGTTTCAGTGGATTTCCGGATCGCCGCTTACGTTGCCTGCGCCGCTTGTATCTTTCTTGCCATAATCCGTTTCCAGAAAATCAAAATCGCAGCCTTCATCGGCCTGCTTGATATGTTTGAGATAGAGCGCGCCGTAGCCGCGTGAGAATTTGGCGATAGGCGGCACCCAGGCTTTTCTGCGCTTCGCGATTTCAGCTTCGTCGACGAGCATATTCAGGCTGCGCTGTTCGACATCAATCGCGATCAGATCGCCGTCCCTGACCAGCGCCAAGGGCCCGCCGATATGCGACTCGGGTGTGATATGCAATACACAGGCGCCGTAGCTCGTGCCGCTCATGCGCGCATCGGAAATGCGCAGCATGTCGCGCACGCCTTCTTTGAGCAGCTTCTGCGGAATCGGCAACTGACCCCATTCGGGCATGCCCGGCGCACCATGCGGGCCGGCGCTTTGCAGCACAATCACGGAATTGGCGTCCACATCCAGATTTGGATCGTCAATCCGCGCCGCCATATCTTCGTAATTCTTGAACACCACCGCAGGGCCGGTGTGTTTAAGCAGATGTTTTTCGGCCGCAGCGGGTTTGATCACCGCGCCATCCGGCGCGAGATTGCCGTGCAGCACAGCGAGGCCGTCATTGGCCACCAGAGGTTTGTCGCGCGGCAGAATCACATCATCATTGAAGCTGCGGGCCTTGCTGATATTCTCGCCCAGGGTTGCGCCATTCACATTGCGCTGTTCGAGATCAAGCAGATCGGGTATGCGCGACAGCAGGGCTGGCAGTCCACCTGCGTAATAAAAATCTTCCATGAGATATTTTCCGGAAGGGCGTAGATTCGCCAGCACCGGCGTGCGCCGCGCGAGTTCATCGAAGCGCTTCAGGTCCAGCGGTATACCGGCGCGACGCGCCATTGCAATTAAATGCACGACTGAATTGGTGGAGCCCGACAAAGCCAGTACCGTGGTCACCGCGTTATCGAAAGCGGCTGCGCTCAAGATATCCGAGGGCAGCAGGTCTTCCCAGACCATGTCAACGATGCGCTTGCCGGTCAGCGTGGCCATTTGGGCATGACGCGAGTCGGGCGCGGGAATCGATGCATAGCCGGGCAGGGACAGGCCCAGGGTTTCCACCGCGCTGGTCATGGTCGAAGCCGTGCCCATGGTCATGCAATGGCCGGGCGAGCGTGCAATGCCGTCTTCGACGCCTTGCCAGTCTTCTTCGGTGATATTGCCGGCGCGCAGCTCGGCCCAGTACTTCCAGGTATCCGATCCGCTGCCCAGGGTGACGCCGTTCCAATTGCCGCGCAACATGGGTCCGGCGGGCAGGAAGATAGTCGGCAGATTCATGCTGATGGCGCCCATGATCAGCGCCGGCGTGGTTTTGTCGCAGCCGCCCATCAATACACAGCCGTCGGCCGGATAGGAGCGCAGCAACTCTTCGGTCTCGAGTGCGAGCAGATTCCGGTACAGCATGGTGGTCGGCTTCTGGAAGGGCTCGGACAAGCTCATGGCGGGCATTTCCACGGGAAAGCCTCCCGCCTGCCAGATGCCGCGCTTGACCTCTTCTACACGCTGCTTGAAGTGGCTGTGGCAGGGATTGATATCACTCCAGGTGTTGATAATCGCTATAACCGGTTTGCCGGCATAGTCGCTGCGGTGGTAGCCCATTTGCGCAGTGCGCGAACGGTGGCCGAAGGAACGGAGGTCTTTGACGCCATACCAGCGATGGCTGCGCAGTTGTTCGGGTGTTTTGCGTTGCTTGGCGTTCATACATAATCTTTGAAAGAATAGCTTGTGATAGATTTTTGGTGGTGAACTTCAGCGACGGCTTTCTCGTGATCGCGGGTTCCGCTCCAGTCAGCCCATTGCTGACGAGCGCAAATAACTACATTTTTAATAGCAACCATTTAAAACCCGTACAACTGCGCCGGGTTGCTCACCAGGATTTTCTGGCGCGCCGCGTCGCTGCTGGTCCACGAAAACAGCAGGTCGTACATGGCCACGTTCGAGGGCGCTGGGTTGCGCCCCGGGTGCGGCCAATTGCTGGCCCACAGGCAACGCTCCGGAAATTTCTCGGCTAGTGTGCGCGCCAGAATGCTGACATCGTCATAACCGGGCGCCCCGGTTTTGGAGGTCTCGTAAGGCGCCGACAACTTGATCCAGGCGCGTCCCGTGTCCAGCACCCGAAGCAGCGACTGGAACGAGGGGTGATCGGGGCTGACCGGCTCCAGGAACTTGCCGTTGTGGTCGATCACCAGCGTGCAGGGCAGGCGCTTGAGGACGTCTTCATGCTCGGGCATGGTGCGGCCATCCAACTGCAGATTGATCATCCAGTTAAATGTTTTCAGGCGGGTAGCCATCGGCTCCAGCGAATCCCAAGGCAACACGCCGCCAATCATCATGTAGCGCACACCACGCATTCCGCCCTGGTGCAGACGCGCAATTTCGGTATCGGGGGCACCCGGCGCCACCAGGGCGATGCCGCGTGCCGACGCACCGAGCTCGGCCAGCGCCGCCAGCGAACAGCTGTTGTCAAAACCGTAGCCTGTCGGCTGCACGATGACGACGCGCTCCAGACCCAGGGCCTGCTGCACTTCGCGGTACGCCGACACGGGCGAGTGCGGCGGTATCACCGCCGCGTTCGGAATCAGCGGGTACCGGTCTTCATAGATATGAACATGGCAGTCGCAGGAGCCGGGATAAGTTTTGTTTTGGGTAGGTTGCATGGATGTCTCCAGAAATGATCTGCGGGAATCGAGAAGGAGGGGGTGATGACGCGGTGGCCGCTCAGGCGGTCTGGTGCACGCCGAAGGCCTGCTGCCAGCGGTGGGCCTGCTGCGCATTCACCGCGCCTTTGGGCGCACGCCCCTGCATGATTTCAGCCACTTGCGCCACCGTTTCCATCGCCTGGTGCTCAATCGCCGGCAACGTCAGACCACCGATATGGGGTGTGGCGATGACACGCGGATGGAGCGCTACCCGGGCTGACGGCATCTGGTCGGGTGCGCGGCCTACATCCAGCGCGCAGCCTGTCAGGGTGCCGTCATCCAGCGCCTGAAGCAGCGCATCTTCGTCCACCAGGTTGCCCCGTGATGCATTGATGAAAAAGGCGCCGGGCTTCATGGCCGCGAAGGCCTGCGCATTCATCATGTTCTCGGTCGCCTCGGTCGCCGCGGCCAGGCAGACCACGTAGTCAGCCGCCTTCAGCAGTTGTGTGAAACCGGTCTGCACCAGCTCCTTGCGACCGGTTTGCGCGTGCGGGTCAGACACCACGATGCGCATGCCCAGCGCCCGCGCCACATCGCACAAATAGCGGCTGATCTGGCCATAGCCAATCACACCCAGCGTGGCGCCCCGCAACTCGCGCCCCATCAACGGCCCGACCGGCTGGCCCGCGTGGTACAGCGCGACAGACGCACTGATGTTGCGGCTCAAATCGATCATCACGCCGATGATCCACTCGGACACCGAAGCAACAAAGCCGGCGCTGGCCTGCGTAACCAGCACGCCATGCCGGCTGGCTGCCGGCACATCAATGTTGCGAATGTCGATCGCGCAGCGCACAAAGGCCAAGAGCCGCGGTAGCGCGGCAAAGAGCGCTTCATCGCCAAGCGTCTGGCGATAGGAAATGATCACATCGCAGTCCTGGGCCAGCGCCGCCAGTTCCTGCGATGAAAGATCGGTTTCGCCGGGGTTGAAGCGCACGTCGGTAATGGCCCGCAACGCGGCGGTGGCCCTGGCACCGAAGTAATGCGCCAATTGGCTTTGGGAGTGGCTTACAAAAACCGTTGTCATTCAAAAAAACCTTGCTCAAAAATTGAAAGAGAGATCGCCTGCTTGTGCGACTTGCTTCTACGGCTTACTTTGGTGGCCAATGACGGCCACCGAGGCCCTGGTCACCAAACTGGGCTGGAACATGAACTCGCCCGTGGGAATGGACGGATCAGCCAGCCGGCTCATCACGCGCTCCACAATGGTGTGGGCCATCTCGGGCACCGGCTGGCGCACCGTGGTCAGGGCCGGGTGCATCAGCGCGGATAAAAAGACATCGTCCATGCCCACGACCGACACATCCGCCGGCACGGACAGACCCGCTTCGCGAAAGCCCGCCATCAGGCCCAGTGCCATCATGTCGTTGACCGCCACGATGCCGGTGGGCCGCTCTGAGACTTTTCGTCCGGCCATGGCTGCCGCCTCGATGCGGCCCAGTTCGCTCATCATCGAGTCGCCGTATTCATTGAGCGATGTGCCCTCAATCACCTGCGCGCTGGCGGCAAGACCGGCACTGGCAGCAGTTGCCATGAAGCCGTTAATCTTTTCCCGCCGGGCCATGGTCATGCCGGCCGCCGTCACAAAGGCCAGCCGGGTATGGCCGCGCTCGATCAGGTGCGCAGTGGCCAGCCGTGCGGCCTCGAAGTTATCGACCGACACGTGGTCAATGCCCGACTCCACGCCGGGTGTGGCGCGGCGGTCGTAACTCACCACCACCAGCCCCCGTTCGCCGGCAGACTCAAAATGCTGCTCGTCAATCAGCGACGAGATGATGATCACGCCGCGCACGCCATGCGCCATCAGGTCGTCAAAAAAACGGGCCTCCTTGTCCTTGTCGCGGTCGGTGTTGCCGATCATGATGCGAAAACCGTAGCGCTCCTGCGCCAGGGTTTCGATCTCGCGCGCGATGAAGCCATACATCGGGTTGGCAATGGACGGCACCAGCAGGCCCAGCACCGGCGTGTGCCCGGTCTTGAGCTGGCGCGCTGTGGTGTTGGGCCGGTACTTGAGCTCGGCAATCGCCGCCTCCACACGCGCCAACGTCTCTTTGGCCATGCGGTTGCCGCGGCCGTTGAGCACGTTGGACACGGTGCTGGTGGAAACGCCAGCGCGGCTGGCGACATCTCGAATCTTGCTCACGCAGTCCTTCTTTTTTATCACAAGCCCATGCGGGTGGGCAGCCACAGGGAAAATGCCGGCACCAGCACCAGCACCACCAGCGTTACAAACAGCACCGCCAAGTATTTCATCATGGGCCGGGCCACATCCTTGACCTGCGTGCCTGTGATGGCACAGGTTGCAAATAAACCCAGGCCGACAGGCGGCGCAAACAGTCCCAGTCCCATGGCAATCACCATGACGGTCCCAAAATGTAATGGGTGCACGCCGAGCTGTGAGGCAATGGGTGTCAGCAAGGGACCAAAAATGATCAGCGCCGGCGCACCTTCAAGAATGGCACCAAACACAATCATGATCAGCACTGACAACATCACAAACATGGTGCTGCCGTAGGAGTGGGCAAAGGCGATCATGAACTCTGAAAGGTATTGCGGAATCTGCTGGATCGTCAACGCAAATGACATGCTGGACGCCGCAGCCATAATAAATAGAATACCCCCGGCCATCGACGCTGAGCGGACAAAAATTTGCGCGACTGATTTGACCGTCAATTCCTGAAACGCCAGCCAGCCAACAACCAGGGCATACATGACTGCAAACGCAGAGACCTCGGTGGAGGTGGCAATGCCGGAAGTCACCCCCTTGCCGATCATGGCGACCATGATCAGGGCCACCAGCGCACCGCCCAGCAGACGAAACATCGGCCTCTTCACGTCAAAGGCTTGGTCGGGATTGATCTTGGTGCCCACATAAATAGTCACGGCCGCCAACGACAGGGCCAACACCGCAGCCGGCACCAGACCGGCCATGAAGAGACCTGCGATCGAAATATTGGCCACAAAGCCCATCATGATCATGTTGATGCAGGGCGGAATGGTCTCGGCCATGACTGCGGTACAGGCCAGAAGACCTGCTGTCTCGTTCGGATCCTGTTTTGTTTTGCGCACAGCGGGCATGATGATGCCGCCCACGGCGGCAATGTCTGCCAGCTTGGAGCCCGAGACGCCCGAGAAAAAAGCCGTCGCGGTGATGGTGATCAGGCCCAGACCGCCCCTGACTCGGCCGAACATGCGCAGCAACAGCTCGATCAGACGCGACGACATGCCGTTTGATTCCATCAACAAGCCGGCCAGCACGAAGAAGGGAATGGCCAGCAATACATAGTGATCCGTACCTGCCATCACCTGCTGGGAATACACCAGCATCGGCAGTGAGGGATCTGCCATGAAAAAGACCAGCGACGACAGCGCCAGCACAAAAGCAATTGGCACACCCAGTACCAGCCCGCCAATAAAGCCGATGCTCAGCAGCATCCAGGGCTTGACGGCCTGCTCAGGCAACAAGCTGTTCCAGAGCGTGACCACTGCCACCAGCGCAATGCCGACGCCCAGCGTGGACCAGACCACCCGCGAAGGGCCATCAATGGCATTGGCAATGCCAAACATCGTCATAAACAGGCTGCCAATGACTACCGGGTAGATGTAAATCCACTGCGGTAAGCCGATAGAGGTGGTCATGCTGTAAGAGTCGGCCAGCAGTTCGCAGGACGACAGGAACAGACCGGCCGACACTCCGACGATGATCCAGCTGCTGAACTGGATCAGTGCTGGCTGCCAGCGTGCCGGCAGCAGGCCGCGAAATATATCAACCCCCACATGCTGGCTCCGCGCCAGCACAGTGGCCGCGCCAAAAAACACCTGAATAATCATCAGAGCGCGGGCCACTTCTTCTGCCCAGTCAAAAGGATCATGCAGCAAGTATCTGAAAACCACCGAGACAAAGACTACCAGCACATCGACGGCCAGCACCACACCCGCCACATACTCGGTAATCCGCATCAGCCAGGCCAGCCAGCGGCCAGACGAATGGCTGACGCTAAAGCCAAGTGCCGGCTGTGCTGGCCTGTGCGGGATTGCTGACGATATGCTCGCATTCATGGGTCAGCCCCGCGCTGCAGAGATGGCCGTGAACAACGGTGCCGTCTCGGGGTACTGTTTGGCAAAACCGGCCCACAGGCGGGTGTCCATTTGCTTGCGAACCAGATCGCGCTCGTTTTTCGCCATGGGCGTGAACGTGATGCCCAAGCGTTTGAGTTCCTCAATCGCCTGATTGCCTTTTTCGGTACCCATCTTGCGCTGCTGGAGGGTTGAATCGGCTGCCGCTTTCACAAAGGCCGGGCGCAGCGCCGCAGGAATCTTGTCCATGCCGCGTTTGCCCATGACGACCACCATCGGGGGGAACAGGTGCTCTGTCATCCAGCAGTATTTGACGACCTCATTGAGTTTGGTGGCCAGCGTGGTGGCCGCGTCATGCTCAAAGCCATCGACGACGCCTGTCTGTGCGGCCATGTAGAGCTCACCGAACGAAATCGGCGTCGGAGTGGCGCCCATGATCTTGAAGGTTTCAATAAAGGCCGGTGTTGGCAGAACACGCAGCTTGACGTTCTTGACGTCAGCCAGCGACTTCACCGGCTGCTTGGTATAGACGTTTCGCGCGCCAAAGTGCACACCCCAAGTGAGTACCTGGCAGCCTGTGCTTTTCTGCAGCATGTCATTAAGTTTGGCGCCCACACCGCCGTCTAGCGCCCGGGCCACATGCTCAAAACTGTCAAACATGTAGCCGAGATCCAGCATGCCGAACTGCGGCGTCACGGTTGCCCATATCGATGAGCCCGTCACCATCATGTCGATGGAGCCGACCTTGACCTGCTGCACCACATCGCTTTCCTTGCCGAGCTGGTTATTCGGAAAGTAATCGATCTTGATCTTGTCCCCGACGGCCTTCTTGAGGTTGTCTTCCATCAGCTGCAACCACACAAAGTGGGAGGAAGTGGGGTCGGCCGCAAGCGCGTCCGAAAGACGCAGCGAGACGGTTGCCTGCGCGCTGGCCATTTTGGGAAGGCCCGCCGTAGCCAGCGCAATTGAGGCGGCCGACGACTGGACAAAGTGGCGGCGTGAAACTGAAGTCATTTTTGTCTCCTGATGGGTATTGGATGAGTTGCCATGCTCTTGGTGGAACGATTTACTGTATCGTTAAACTGATTTCCATGTCAACGGGGTTTTGATAGGGGTTTCCCCTACGCAAACGCAGGCTTGAGGTCCTTTCCGGTTCTGTCGCTACAAGATGCTATCTGGCAGTATTCTTAAGTCATTGATTTATATAATGTTTTTAGTTGGCGATGACGTCTTCGCGGTCAGTCCGTGAGGCGCCATCGTCGTGCTGCATTGAATCAAGCGTTCAGTTGCCACCCTTGCCAGCCTGTCCACATGGCGGCCAGGATCAGCAATACGCCCACCGAATGTCCGATTTGAATCTGGCTGCGCGGGTTGTTGCGCAGCCAGTCCTGCAGGCCCCCGGCACCCCACGCCATGGCGCCGTAGACGCTGGTTTGCGTCAGCGCGATGATCAGTCCCATCATCACCGC
>JAUSMR010000007.1 GCA_030645955.1 Gallionella sp.
CTCAACGCCGCCGCGATGGCGCGTTGTTCGCGCGGTGGAGGAAACGCGACTGGTGTTCCCTTGACGATGTTCCCGTTTAGGTTTTCTTGACTACCGGAATTGCTGGAGTTACGAATTTCCTCATATCGACTGGTTAAATAATGAAGAATGAATTCTTGAGAAACGCCCTCATGAAGCACGATAGAAGCGCAGGCTTGATTTGTCGCCGCAGGCATGCCTAAAACACCAACCTTGCCGCGAGTCTTGCCCTGTCCGTAAAGGGCCATCAACAATGTGCCGGCAGGTAGCAACTTCGCGGCAGAATTCCTGAGACCTTCGTCGGTGATGAACTGATCTGCCTCGGTGATTGGTCCAAAGTCGATTTGCGATGTCGTAATCCATGGAACCCATCCGCCCCAATATGCGGCTATCTCTCGGCTGGGCGTTCCGCCAGAGCCAACAGATGCAAAGTCGGCAATTCGCTTTACTTCCCAATCCGTCGGAATAATCCCCACCTCGGTCTGCTTGTACCCCGGCCTCACTTCCACACCGCTCTCCCCGCAAAAGTCGGCGCTGGCGGGACGGCGGCAGTCTGCCTTTGCGTCCGCCGGGACAAGTTCAACACGCTGCGCTGCTGCATTTTCACAGCGCCTCGCCGCCTTCATTGAGGATGTTCAAATAGGCGTCATAGACAAACACGCGGTTGCGGCGCTGGCCGGTGAGTTCGCGGGCGATGCCTATTTCTTGCAGGGCTTTCATGGCCTTGGTGGCCGTTGGGAAGCTGATTCCGGTGCGTTGGGCGATCTGCCTCAGGCTGCACAGGGGGCGTTGGCGGAGGCTGTCGAGCACGCGCAGGAGGTTGGCCGCGCCGCGTCCCACCCCTTGCACGCGCTGGCCGTCTTGCTGAAACAGGGAGACCAGCCGGCGGGCGGTTACCACCGCGCCGGTGGCGGTCTGTTCGACGCCTTCGAGGAAGAAATCGACCCAGGCTTCCCAATCCCCTTGAGTACGCACGTCGTCGAGCAGTTCGTAGTAACGCGGTCGATGCTGCTTGAAATAGAGGCTGAGGTAGAGCAGGGGCTGAACCAGCGCGCCGCCGGCGTGCAACAGCAGGGCGATCAGCAAACGCCCCAGGCGTCCGTTGCCGTCGAGAAAGGGGTGAATGGTCTCGAATTGCACATGCGCCAGGGCGGCCTTCAACAGCA
>JAUSMR010000021.1 GCA_030645955.1 Gallionella sp.
ACCCGCATGTGCACGGCATTGTGCCGGGTGGGGGTCTGGCTGCGGATGGCCAGCGTTGGGTGGCGTGCCGACCGGGTTTCTTCCTGTCAGTGCGCGTGCTCTCACGGTTGTTTCGTCGGCGCTTTCTCGAAGAACTTGAACAAGCCCATCGACTTGGCCAGTTGCAGTTCTTCGGTGAGTACGCCCACCTCAGCGATGCGAGCGCCTTTGCCGGGTGGCTGGCACCGCTGCGTCGCTGCGAATGGGTGGTCTACGCCAAGCGACCGTTTGCTGGCCCGCAGGCCGTATTGGCCTACCTGTCGCGCTACACCCACCGCGTGGCAATCGCCAACTCACGACTGGTCTCGATGGACGAGCACGGTGTGACGTTTCGCTGGAAGGACTACCGGGACGAGGGCAACACGCGCCACAAGACCATGACGCTCGAACCCGAGGAGTTCATGCGTCGCTTCTTGTTGCATGTGCTGCCTGGCGGCTTTCACCGCATTCGTCACTACGGGCTCATCGCCAACAACGCTCGCAAGGAGAATCTGGCGCGCGCCCGTGAATTGCTGCTTGTGGCGCCTGCTGTGGTTACCGACACCAATAGCGCCGACGAGCCGGCTGAACCAGTGCGACCGACCTTTGTCTGCGCGCACTGCGGCGCGCCAATGATCATCGTCCAAACGTTTGTGCGCGGACAGGCCATTCGTGCGCCGCCTCACGTTGCTGGTGCACCTTGAATACCAGAACTTCGAGATGGTCAAACTACTCGCCGACTCAGCATCCGCCAGGGTCAGTGTGGATCAGCTTTGCCTTGTCGTGCAAATCCGCTGGCGACGGCGCGGCAAGTCGGCGAAGAATGTGGCCTACCGATGCAGGATCGAGAAACCTGCGTGGCATTCCGGTCGGACTGTTCGCCTTGATCACGACATCAAACCGCACTGTGGCTCTTCAAATCCCCATAGCCGTGTAGCTCACTGCGACAGCCGCGGTACTCGCCACGGTTTCCTCCCTCGAGGTTTATACGACGCCTGCCCTCAGGCTTGCGTTGACTCGCTCCGGTTAGCGGTTACGGGCAGGCATCCTACAAACCTAAACGAAAGCAGCCCTTCGATTTCGCCGGAAGCAGACTTTCGTTTTTGACACCCGAATCTCGGGACCGGTCATTCAGCGGGAAAAATCAACTTTTCAGACTGGCGGTCGGCACTGCAGCGGAGGATAGGGGTAGGGAACGGTTTCTGCCGTCCCCTCCCTCCGAACCCGGTGTGCAGTACTCCCGCGACGGGCTCCCCCAGTCAGTTGTTTCCGCATCGGGATTGACGCGCCAATCGATGGGCTTCTGACATCGTGAATAGCCCAAGATTAGCGACGTAGGCATTTGGCCATTGCCTGTGATCACGCTCGCAGTGTCCTTGACCCGGTCGGTGCTTTTGTCGGCGCAACATTGACCTCAGATGACGGTGAATGAAGCCATCGAGTGTGGAGAACGTGTACCTTCCGCTACGGAGCTGTGACCCACTCCGACAGGGACTTGCACCCTGCAAATAGTACGAACTCACGGGCGTACACGCAACGACCGACGGTCGCGCATGTGCAGACCTGGTCGCAGGTAACGCTGGTCAACGAGTCAGGCTTGACCCAACCACAGCAGCACGCGCAAGCGACCAATGCTGGCGCGCAGGATTACTCGCAAAACGCTTCGTCCGAGCATTTTGGTGTCAGCCCAGGTTATGTTGAGGCCATTCGTACCAACCGCGAAGTTGGCTCGTCGTTTCAGGATGGCTGCGCGACGCGGTCACGCCTGCACCCCAATTGGTCGGACGGTTTGGCTGATCGGCGAGTGAATGGCACCAGCCCCTTCCAGGAAGGCCTGTGTGCGCCAACAGTTCGCGCCGTGGGCCGTTTTCAGGATGGTTTTCATGACAGACGCGTTACAACGACGACATCCAATCCGACATCTATCAGGGGCAAAAAGAGCTGAAGTTCCTGCGGCCTTGGACGGCCCTGTTGGGGATCCCTTGAAGGGGACGGTGCGGGCAGGTTTCAGTGCTGCCGAGGCGCCCGATGCAGGGCCGCAAGCCGGCGATGGTCATGCCGATAATTCCGCTGACCACCATCGCCTCGCCCAGCAGATGATGCCACCCACCCAGCGGCGTGAGCAGCAGCATTGAGCCACTGATCACGAGGGCAGCGCAAGCGGCAGCCGACTACGAGTTCGATCAGCGTACGAATGGGTGAACTACAAACCGTCGGTTCAGAACCGCCTTGGGGTGGGCCCGCGCTTGTGGCGGGCGGTGTAACCTGAAGTGCGCACTACCGCTGCGTTTCTTGGTCTCGGACTTGCCAAACTTGGCATGACTGGATGCAAACGTGATGATCGCGCAAGGTGCCATACTTGGCCTCATGCGGTTTTGAATTTCCTATCCGTTTATTGGAGTCCCCATGTTTCACCTGCCGAAAAGAATGGTTTACGCGCTGCTACTGGTTTGCGCTGGAGGGCTGAGCAGTTTGCCGGGCCATGCTGCCGAATTGAGTGGAATAAGCGCAATCTCTGCCGGTGCTTCCTACACCTGCGCGATTACTACGGCGGGTGGGGTCAAATGCTGGGGTTACAACCGCATTGGCCAACTCGGCGACAATTCGACCACAAACCGCTTAACGCCCGTGGATGTAACGGGTCTTGCCAGCGGTGTAACTGCCATTACGACATCCTATAACTATAGCTGTGCACTCACTACGGCGGGTGGAGTGAAGTGTTGGGGGGATAACCGCAGCGGTCAGCTCGGTGACAATTCTCGCACGCAACACTTGACGCCAGTGGATGTAACTGGCCTTACAAGCGGGGTGACGGCGATAGCTGCAGGTGGTGGGGCTCACACCTGCGCCCTCACGACTGCGGGCGGGGTCAAATGCTGGGGTTACAACGGCTTTGGCCAACTCGGCGACAATTCGACCACAAACCGCTTAACGCCGGTGGATGTAACTGGTCTCGCCAGCGGGGTGACGGCGATTGATGCAGGTGCTTATCACACCTGCGCGCTCACGACGGCGGGCGGGGTCAAATGCTGGGGGGGCGGTGGTAACCTCGGCGACAATTCCACCACAACACGATTAACACCAGTGGATGTAACAGGTCTTGCCAGCGGGGTGATGGCGATTACTGCAGGTGGTCGCTGCGCGCTGACCACGGCGGGTGGGGTCAAATGCTGGGGTTACAACGGCTTTGGCCAACTCGGCGACAATTCGACCACAAACCGCTTAACGCCGGTGGATGTAACTGGTCTCGCCAGCGGGGTGACGGCGATTGATGCAGGTGCTTATCACACCTGCGCGCTGACGGCAGCGGGTGGGGTCAAATGCTGGGGCCTCAACAACTTTGGCCAGCTCGGGGACAATTCCTCCACGCAACGCTTGACACCAGTGGATGTAACAGGTCTTGCTAGCGGGATGACGGCGATCGATGTAGGCATCACCCACACCTGCGCGCTCACTACAGCGAGTGCTGTCAAATGCTGGGGCAACAACGACTGGGGAATGCTTGGCGATGGTTCCACGATCAATAGTAGCGTGCCAGTATCGGTTATCACGTTTGGCGCAGGCCCCGGCTCCCGGCTCACCAACCTCTCCGCCCGAGGGCAAGTGCAAACCGGAGAAAACGTCATGATTGGCGGCTTTGTCATCGGCGGTGCGGGCTCCAAGAAAGTGCTGATCCGTGGGCTTGGTCCCACCCTGGCAAGCTTTGGCGTCAGTGGTGTGCTGCTCGATCCAATGCTTCAATTGTTTTCAGGCTCCACCATGATTGCCAGCAACGATAATTGGGGCAGTGCGTCGAACGCCACAGAGATAGACGCGACCGGCCTGGCCCCCGGCAATACGCTGGAGTCGGCGATTCTCACCACCCTCGCTCCTGGTGCCTATACCGCCGTTTTATCCGGCGTTGGCGGTGGCAGTGGAGTAGGTATAGCTGAAGTCTATGAGATAGACCACCCGGAATCTCAGATGACCAACATGTCGACTCGGGGACAGGTGCAAACTGGCGACAACGTCATGATTGGCGGCTTTATTATCTCGGGCGATGCTCCCAAAACCGTGATGATCCGTGCGGTGGGCCCAACCCTGGCTAACTATGGGGTCACCGGTGTACTCGCCAATCCAACGCTGCAGCTATATTCAGGATCAACGGTAGTTGCCACGAATGACGATTGGGGAAATGCCACCAATGCAGCCGCGATCTACGCCACCGGTCTAGCGCCTGTCAGCCCGCAGGAATCAGCCATTCTCGTCACGCTCGCGCCTGGTGCCTATACCGCGGTGGTATCCGGTGTCGGTGGTGGTACCGGGGTCGGGATCATTGAGGTGTTTGCGCAATAGACGATGGTGTGAGGGCCGAATTTTGGTCAACGCAAGCGTTCGCAAGCAGCCAGATTTTGGCGGACAGGGTGTATCAAGCGCACCCGATTTCCTGCCTTTTTATTTCACGATGTATTTCTATAAATACCTCACGGTATTGGAGGTTTCATGTTTCGCCTGTTGAAAAATTTTCTTACACGCTACTACTGATTTGCACTGGGTGGATGGGGTGCCTGCTACCGCCGGCATCAGTCACACCTGCGCACTCACCACGGCAGGCGGGGTCAAATGCTGGGGCTACAACGGCCTTGGTCAACTAGGGGACATTACCACCACGAGTCATTTGACACGCCACCAGCAACGCAGCCGCTCCAGCAGTACGGGTGAGAGCATGGCGTAGCGATCCTTGCGTCCCTTGCCCTGTTCCACGCGCAGCGTCATGCGTTGACTGTCAATGTCGCTCACTTTGAGCGCGACCACTTCGCCCACTCGCAGCCCGGTGCCGTAGGCCAATGAAAGGGCTGTCTGGTGCTTGATATGCCCAACTGCACCAAGCAATCTGGCCACCTCTTCCTTGCTCAACACCACGGGCAGTCGATGCGGCACGCGCACCGACTGCATCTTGGCCATGACCTCTTCACGGCCCAGCGTGACACTGAAGAAGAAATTCAAACCAACAATGGTCGCGTTGAGCGTGATGGGCGAGGCTGCTGAATCAACCATATGCAACTGGAAGCGGCGCAAATCCTCTGCGCTGGCGGTATCGGGCGACCTGCCGATAAATCCCGCAAGCTTGCGCACGGCTCGGACGTATGCGGATTGCGTCTTGGGCGCCAGCTTGCGCAGTCGCATGTCCTCGATCATGCGTTGACGTAGTGGCGAGACGGCTTGACTTGATGGCTCCATGGTTCTGCTCCTGTTGTGTTCGAGGCCGATTGCCTCGATTCACAACATAGCTACGAACTCGCCCTGCGACAAACACCAACACCGCTTCGAAGCACCTTACCGCGCGGTTTAGTCCTACGCTGCGCTGCTGACGGGCAACGCCAAAAACTGATCGTCACCCTCGAATGACTGGTTCCGAGTTTTGGGGCCTTGAAAATGACGAAATTGGACCCGCGACGGCAATGACCGCTTAGGGGAAATCGGCTCAAACCCGCGCTTCGCCACGACCGACCGGTCCCGTTTAGGTTTGTAGGATGCCTGCCCGTAACCGCTAACCGGAGCGAGTCAACGCAAGCCTGAGGGCAGGCGTCGTATAAACCTCGAGGGAGGAAACCGTGGCGAGTACCGCGGCTGTCGCAGTGAGCTACACGGCTATGG
>JAUSMR010000031.1 GCA_030645955.1 Gallionella sp.
ATGATCCTGCTGACCATCCCGATTTTCTATCCCATGATCATGGGTCTGGATTTCTTCGGCCTGCCGCAGGTCGACAAGTCGATCTGGTTTGGTATCCTCGCACTCATGGTGGTCGAGATCGGCCTGGTACATCCCCCCGTCGGCATGAACGTCTATGTCATCAACCGGCTGGCCGTTGACGTACCGCTGATGGAGACTTTCAAGGGCGTCATCCCCTTCCTGATTTCAGACTTCATACGCATCACCTTGCTGGTGTTTTTCCCGATCGTCTCGCTGTATCTGGTGCGTACGTTCGGCGGCTGATAAGGACTTACCCTGTTCCATACCTAAAAACGAGGAGATTAGACATGCAGTTACGCAAACAATTCAAGCCGCTGGTCGCGGCGATGGCCCTTGCCCTTGGCGCTGGCTCTGCCTGGGCGCAGGAAGTCACCCTCAAGGTGCACCACTTTCTCTCGCCGAATGCCACCTCGCAAAAACTCTTGCTGGGACCGTGGTGCGAAAAGATCGCCAAGGAATCGAACAACCGCCTCAAGTGTCAGATCTACCCGGCCATGCAGTTGGGCGGCACCCCGCCGCAATTGTTCGACCAGGCCAAGGACGGCGTAGCCGACATCGTCTGGACCGTGCCCACCTATCAGGCGGGACGCTTCATCAAGTCTGAGGTATTCGAACTGCCCTTCATGACCAAGACCGCCGAAGGCAGCAGCCGTGCCTTCTGGGAATACGTGCAGAAGAACTCGCTTGACGAATTCAAGGGCACCAAAATCCTTATGGCGCATGTGCATGATGGCTCCCAATTGCACTTTGCCAGCAAGCAGGTGAAGACGCTCGAGGACATGAAGGGGCTCAAGGTGCGCGCGCCGACCCGTATCGGTACGCGCATGCTGGCCGCTGTTGGCGCGACTCCGATCCAGATGCCCGTACCCCAGGTTCCGGAAGCAATCGCCAAAGGCGTGGTCGACGGTGCGTCGATACCCTGGGAGGTGGTACCGGCACTCAAAGTGCAGGAGGTCACCAAGTTTCATACTGAAACCGGACCGGGCCAGCGCAAGATGTCCAACGCGATTTTTGTCGTCGCCATGAACGAGGCCAGATACAACAGCCTGCCGGCCGACCTGAAGAAAGTGATCGATGCCAACAGCGGCGCCGAAGCCTCGGCTTGGGCCGGCAAGGTATGGGACAGCACCATCGCGCCGGGCCGCAAATCGGCGACGGACCGCGGAAATACGGTTGACGTGCTTTCGGCCACCGAGTATCAGCGGTGGGAGAAAGCTACCGAAATCGTGGCCCAGGACTGGATCAAGGATGTTGCGGCAAAGGGCGGCGACGGCAACAAGTTGCTGGAATCGGCCAAGGCCCTTCTGAATCAATACGACAAGTAAGCTGCGCGGGCCGCCGGTAATACCCGGCGGCCCAAGTTCGCACGCAATGTCCGTCGCACGACGAAGCTTACACAATGACTCCCGACAAAACATCTGACAAGACCAGGAATGCACCTCTCGATCTCGGCGGCTTGCCCAACCTGGTCGGTTACCAACTGCGCATGGCACAAATCGCCCTGTTCCGCGATTTTGCCCAGGGTTTGGGCGAGCAAGACGTTACACCGGGCCTGTTTGGCGTTCTCGTCATCATTGAAGCCAATCCAGACCTCAAGCAAAGCGATCTTGCCCGCGCCACCCAGCTGGATCGTTCGACGGTGGTAACGGTCATCGATAATCTGGAACGACGCGGCCTGGTCGAGCGGCGAGCCGCCTTGCACGACCGCCGCGCCAATGCCATTCGTTTGACGGCCGGGGGTAGCGCCCTGCTGCGCACGCTCAAGCGCCAGGTAGCGCAGCACGAAAAGCGGCTGATCCGGAATTTCAGCGAGACCGAGCGCGCAAGCTTTCTGACGCTGCTGCAGAAAGTGTTTCCCGAACACCGCTGAGGCTATTCCCGCTTCAATAGACATCGACGCGGTGCAAGCGTGTTTTCCGTAAAATAGATGGACATCCATCAATCAGTAGACTATATTGTTAATTATTGTCGGATTGCCACTTTGGAGAATGGGCGATGGGCGTCAGAAGCAGGGTCGATCTCTTGTGCCAACGCATGCACGACGAGCCGCAATACAAGACACAGGGCGCAGTGCTGTTCGTCGATCTCGAACGCCGCGAAACCCGCAGCAAGTACCTTCCCGTGGAAGTCATGCAGACCTTCCTCGGCGGCCGCGGCGCCAACATGGTGCTGCTCTACAACCTTCTGGATGAGGCCAGGGATGCGCTCGATCCCGAGGTTCCCCTGATATTC
>JAUSMR010000033.1 GCA_030645955.1 Gallionella sp.
AGAAAACAGCAACAAAATTCTCATGGTCGTCGAAGAACTTCCATGCAAGGGGCACAACGGTTATTCAACCTATAACCGTGCGTTTCTGGATTATTTTCTGGCGGCCGGGAAGGAAGTTCATATCTGTATAACTGGGCCACGCCTTCCAGGCCTTATTTTCAAGCCGGCACAACAGTTGGGTTCGAACAAACCAGTCTTCCATTACCTGCACGCGTTTGAGTTTGGCGGGGTCTGCTTTCCTTCAACGCGTGCCGCCATGTTGCGAGGCGTCAATGCAAGTTTACCCATACCCATGCGTGCATGGTTCCAAAATGTTTTGTCATTATGGCCATCGCGCAAGCGCCAGGCGGGGTTGAAAGCGGCGGCCATCGGCCGTCGACTTGATCAAGCGGAGTCCGTTTCTATCGCCAGCCTGATTGATTCGAGTGCACCAGACTGGGTTTTCGTCGACACGATCTTCAGGGCCGGCTTCATTCCTTTTTTGCGGTCTTCGCCAACGCTGGCACTGATTGCGCACGATGTTTTTTATCAACGTTGCCAGTCCATCGCCGCACAGGGAATCCCGGTGAAACCGTGGGTAAGCGCGGAAGATGAAGGTGCAATATTGAATTACTTTGACCGCGTCGTTGCCATCAGTGATGAGGATGGCACGTTATTGCAGGCTCTGGCGCCGGCCCGGACCATCTCAACGCTGATGTCACCGCTGGACGTCGTTGTGACGGGCGTACATCCAAAAAATCCCGGCATGCGTGTGCTTTATCTTGGTAGCCGTGCACACCACAATACCCAGGGCCTTCAGTGGTTTCTTGATGAAATCTGGCCCCAGGTCCTTGCGACCGTGCCTGATGCCGCACTGGATGTCGTTGGGTCGGTCTGCGACGGCCTTCAACCACGCCCAAATGTCACGCTTCATGGGCGTGTTGACAGCATTGCTTCAATTGCGCTTAACACCCGCTTTGCAGTTAACCCGGTACTCGCTGGCAGCGGGCTGAAAATAAAAATGCTGGACTATTTCGCACACAGTTTGCCTTGCGTCACCACAGGTGTGGGGGCGATTGGGTTTCCCCGCGTCTCACCCTCCGCGATCCGCATATGCCTCGACGCAGATTCGTATGCAACGGCAGTCATTGACTGGCTTCAAAACGATGACGTGCTGGAACTGGCACGGTCATTACTTCCAGGCTATGTGAGCAACTTTTCGCGAGAAAACTTCGATCATCAACTCGCATCGCTGATGCAAGCTAATTCCGCGGCTCGTTGACCACCAAACCGACAATAAATTTGTGCCAACCATTACTTTCACTGAAATGCAGAGTTATGGAATTCATCGATATCCATTGAAGAATAAACTGATACTGCAAATAGTTTCCTTATATAAATGCCAAATAATCTAAGCTCAAAGGTTTCATCCGGACTGCTTTGGTCGGCTGTGCGTAGCTGGGGAAGCAGACTATCCTCATTGGCTGTTTTTCTTGTCCTTTCCCGCTTGCTTACTCCGTATGAATTCGGTTTATTTGCTGCCGCGAGCGTAATTTTCTTGTTTTTTGAACTATTTGTGGATCAGGGCTTGAGTGACGCCCTGATTCAAACCGATGAACTGAACAATGAATTAATAAACGCAGTATTCTGGCTAAACATTGGCTTTTCGTTCATTGTCTTTTTTATTGTTTATTTATCGGCTCCATATCTGGCACAGAAGATGAAAATGCCAGATTTGTCACAAATTATCCGGATTGGCTCGCTTTCTATTCTAATAAACTCAACAGCGCTATGCCAGCAAGCGCTTTACCGGCGTGAATTCAAATACAAGATGCTCGCCATTCGCGGCTTGATTGCCTCTTTGATAAGCGGGGTTTTCGGTTGTGTTTTCGCATTTTATGGGTTTGGAACCTATAGCTTGCTAATTCAGTTCTTGATATTATGCACAATTAATGCAGCCTATGTTTGGAACTACCCTGTATGGCGACCTACACTCAACCTCAATATA
>JAUSMR010000034.1 GCA_030645955.1 Gallionella sp.
AAAATTGAGGTGACAGACAAGTCTCGGCCATACGAGACAGTCAACGGTACTACTTCATTGCGGGTGTTCGTGCGCTGCTGATCGCCTCGATAACATAGTGGGAATGAGCCTCCCCGGATTTAGCAACACAACGATTCGGAGTCCGGGGTTGCAATCGTAGTTGCGTTTTCTCCTTGTTCAAGGCTTCCACAGCTTCGTGAGAGTTTAGCCCTTGGCGGGCGCTGGCCTCTGCTCGCGCCACGCTACCGCTCAGGCGCAGGTTACGCTAAGGCCGTTGTAGTTGGTGTTGTGCTCAGGCCGAGCCGCACGCGCAGGATCAGTTTGACCGCTTGCAGCGCAGTGTCGTTGGCCTCGGATAACGCCAGGGGATCCACAGCGCCGGTGTGAACCACTGCGCCGCGCAGGTCGTAAGCATCCACCACTTTCTTGGCTAGGGCTTTCCTGCCCGGCTCGTCCAGCGGCGCCTCATCAAGCACAAGGCGCCGCACCCGTCGGCGGATGGAGGTTTCCTTGCGGAAGTCGATCTCACGCCGCAGGGCCTCCAGCGCATCACGTGCTTCCGGACCGGCGGCGCCTTCAATGTGCACGTCGATTGTCTGCTGGAAATCGGTGAGCAGCTGTATGGCCGCAGGGTGTTTCTCCGTGACCGGGGCCAGCACCTCAAGCACCATCATCAAGGTCAGGAAGCGGGCGCGGATCGACGTTTCGGAGAAATGGGTCAGGTACAGGTCGATCGCGATGACGAGGACGTTATCCTGCTCATTGACGCCTGACCGAGACTGCTGGATGCCTGCGATCAAAGTCTTTTCGACCGCCTCCCAGCCCCTAGACCCATGCGCTGTGATGTCGCCGAACGCGAGAAATCGGATGTTCTCCCCGCTTTGAAATATCGTGTAACCAGCTTCCTCCGTGAGGCCATGCACTGGCTGCACCGGCTCCTCGACCGGCGCCCCGAAGCTCGTGGCGAGGTTGCGTGCCGCGGCTTCGGGATCTTCTGCACGTGTGATTTCGCGCTGTTCGAAGTATGGGATGAACGCTATGTTGTACTCAAGCGCGAGATTCCATAGGCCGCACTTAAGCTGCGGCAGGAATGCTTCTGCGTCGTTCTCGGAATCAAAGTCGCACGCCAGGAAGACAAGGTGACGCCCGCGCTGTTTCACCGTCACCCGGATAGGGCCAATGGCTATAGTCGGCTCCGACTGCAGTCCCAATATCGGTTCTTTTTCGAGCATCTTCACCGACACCCTTAGGGTGTATCGTGGCGCTTTCATTGGGTTTCTCCTGTTGTGAGAGTGTCGCACTACGTTGAATATTTACGGACATTTTTTCCGCTTTGCCAGTAGGCGCTAATGAAGCACCCTATGACCGCTCTTTCACCTCTCGTTTGACAGGTTCGGGCGAGACCTGCCGGTGACTGACGAAACCTGAGTGACGGCAGCCAGTCTTCAAGAGTCAGTGACCAAGGATTTATTCAACATTTCGCTTGAAATGCAGGTCCAGACTGCAAGGAGTTGGTCAGGTGTCGCCGTGGAAGCCATATCAGCCCATGGCACGCAGGCAACAAATACAACACTCTTGATATGCTTCGTTCATCGCCCGGCGGCAACCGCCCACGGTTGCGCATGCGCAAACAGAAGCAAGCATTGATCTTTGGCAAGGCAATGGCGAGGGCTGCTTGCCACAATCCCACGCAGTACACGCAGAATGGG
>JAUSMR010000054.1 GCA_030645955.1 Gallionella sp.
AAATAAACGCGCTTTTTCATACTCACTGAATGTATCGGAAAGCAGTTTGGTCGTCAACCTGACCTGCAAGTCATGTCAGCGCAAAGTAATAATGTCCCCTTTCTCCCAAATAGAAATGTCCCCTTGAGTTTGCGTTGAGTAAGCTCAGTGCCCGATTAAAACCATAGCGGCGGACACTTTGAAATGGACATGATGATGAGTCAAAAGGAAGCAAAACGTGGGCAGTTAGTGGAGCTACTGTCGGCAGGTAAAATCGACCAAAAGGAAGCTGGCAAAATGCTGGCTGTCAGTGTGCGTCAAATCAAGCGTATCTTGCGACGTTACCGTACCTTAGGCTTGCCGGGGCTCATCAGCAAGAAGCGCGGACGAGTCTCGAATCGGCAGGTGGACGAAACAATCAGGACAACCGCCATAAAGATGATCGGCGAACACTATTGCGACTTTGGGCCGACCCTCGCAGCAGAGAAATTGGCCGAGCTTCATGATATACATCTATCGGTTGAAACCGTCCGCCAGATCATGATTGCGGCGGGTTATTGGAAGCCCAAGAAGGGTGCAGTCATCTGTGTGCATCCCATGCGCGAACGCCGTGCCAGACTTGGCGAACTGGTGCAGATTGACGGCTCTCCACATGATTGGTTCGAGGGGCGGGCTGATCGCTGTACGCTACTGGTGTTCATCGATGATGCGACAGGCAAACTCTTGCAGCTGCGCTTTGCGCCGACCGAGACCACACTGGGGTACATGCATACCCTGCATGATCATATCGTGGCGCACGGGCTGCCTGTAGCGCTCTACAGCGACAAACACAGCATCTTCCGCATCAATGCCAAAGGGGCTGATCCGGAGTCTGAAACACAGTTTGGGCGGGCGACACGGGAACTGGGAATTGAGTGCATCCATGCCAACAGCCCGCAAGCGAAGGGGCGCGTGGAACGTGCCAACCAGACCTTGCAAGACAGGTTGCCCAAAGAAATGAGGCTGGCTGGAATATCTGACATCGCTGGTGCAAACAATTGGTTGCCCGGTTATGCTGCCAGTTTC
>JAUSMR010000067.1 GCA_030645955.1 Gallionella sp.
GCCATCACGCCGGGGCCGCCGCCGTTGGTGACGATGGCGAGGCGGTTGCCGACCGGGCGGAAGCCGCACGACAGCGCCTTGGCGGCGGTGAACAGTTGCGTGACGGTCTGCACGCGCACCACGCCGGCGCGGCTGACCGCCGCATCGAACACGTCGTCCGCGCCGACCAGCGACGCGGTGTGCGACATCGCCGCCTTGGAGCCCGCCGCGTGGCGGCCGACCTTGATCAGGATCACCGGCTTGATGCGCGCGGCGGCACGCATCGCGCTCATGAAAATGCGCGCGTTGCGGATGCCTTCGATGTACATCAAGATGCTGTGGGTATTGGCGTCGGACACCAGGTAGTCGAGGATTTCGCCGAAATCCACGTCGGTCGAGGAGCCCATCGATACCACGCTGGAGAAGCCGACATCGTTGCTCTGCGCCCAGTCGAGGATCGCGGTGCACAGCGCGCCGGACTGCGAGACGAACGCGATGTTGCCGGTGTTTGCGCCGCCCTTGTTGAAAGTGGCGTTCAGTCCGATGGACGGGCGCATGATGCCCAGGCAGTTCGGCCCGATCAGGCGGATGTTGTAGCGGCGCGCGGTTTCCAGCAATTCCTTTTCCAGCGCCGCGCCTGCCGCGCCGGCTTCGCCGAATCCGGCGGTGATGATGACTGCCGCCTTCACGCCGTGGATGCCGCACTCCTCGATGATGCCCGGCACAGTCTGCGGCGGCGTGGCGATCACCGCGAGTTCAACCGGCGCTCCGATGTCGGCGATGCAGGCGTAGGCGCGCTTGCCTTGCACTTCGGGGTTTTTTGGGTTGAGCGGATACAGTTCGCCCTGGAAGCCGCTCTCCAGCATGTTCCGGAACACAATCTGGCCGACCGAGTCGGGCCGGTCGCTGGCGCCAAACACCGCGACCGACTTGGGAGCGAACAGGGTGTTGAGGTAATGCTTGCCCATGATATTGCGACCCTGATTGAACGTTGGTTAGGTATGATAGCACCGCACAACACCGCAAAGCACCGCCGCAGACCATTTTGCAGAGGCTCTCATGCAAACCGCTTACATCACCCACCCGCTCTGCCTCAAGCACGACATGGGCGCGCACCATCCGGAATCACCGGCGCGCATTCATGCGATCGAAGACCAGTTGATCGCTTCCGGAGTGCTGGATCATTTGCAGCGGCACGACGCGCCGGAAGCGACGCGCGAGCAGTTGTTGCGCGTGCATGCTGCGGACTATGTCGATTTGATCGAATCCAGTGCGCCGCAGCACGGCATGGTGCAGCTCGATGGCGACACGGCGATGAATCCGTTCAGCTATCCGGCTGCGTTGCGCGCGGCGGGAGCCGTAGTGCTGGGCGTCGATCTGGTTATGGCTGGCAAAGTTGAGAATGTCTTTTGCAACATCCGCCCGCCCGGCCATCATGCCGAACGGGCGCGCGCGATGGGCTTCTGCATTTTCAACAATGTCGCAGTCGGTGTGGCGCATGCGCTGGCGCATCACGGTTTGCGGCGCGTCGCGATTGCGGATTTCGATGTGCATCACGGCAACGGCACGGAAAACATTTTTCACAACGAGCCGCGCGTGATGTTGTGTTCCACTTTTCAGCACCCGTTCTATCCCTATGCCGGCGCGGATAGCGGCAACGACCACATCATCAACGTGCCGATGCCCGCCGGAACCGACGGGGCAGGGTTTCGTGCCGCCGTCACGCAATACTGGCTGCCTGCAATGGAAGATTTCCAGCCGGAGTTGCTGCTGATCTCGGCGGGATTCGACGCGCACCGCGATGACGATATGGCGATGCTCAAACTCACCGAGCCGGATTATGCGTGGGTGACAGCGGAGTTAAAACGCATCGCTGAAAAATACGCGCATGGCCGCATCGTATCGGTTCTGGAAGGCGGCTATGAGTTGCACGCGCTGGGGCGCAGCGCGCTGGCGCATATCAAGGTGCTCAGCGGGTTGTGAATATTTCGGGTGAATGTCAATTCGCCTTGTCGTGGCAGGCACGCAAGCATGTTCACAAGATATGCCACCAATTCACAAGAAAAGACTGTTGGTTAAATGATTTAATCTGCCGCACTTTCGCACTTTTATCTGGCCCTGTCAGGCAAATGTCTATGTTGCCTGGTGAGTGTTGACCCCACACTTTTTTGCGCTTATCCTGCATAGCGGTTTGTCCAGAAGCAGTTTTCCCGGAGAGAGTAACTCGGTGACAACACAAAAAGAAATCGCTTCAAGATATGCCGTGCGGTATTTGGCTGTAGCGTATAGGCCGTGCTTCGCATTATCCTCTCTCTTTGTGGCACCCTCCTTGGCATGCACACCCCACGCACCTTACTGATTTTTGATCTGGACGACGCGCGTTTCGGTCTGGACGCCACGCTGGTGCGTGAATCGGTCTGGCTGCCTGAACTAACCCCGGTCGAGGAAGCGCCGCCTTACATCGTTGGCATCTTCAGCCTGCGCGGCCAGATCGTTCCCGTCACCGATCTCAATCTGCGCTTCGGTCATCCTGCCCGTCCTTATCGCATCAGCGATCAAATCGTGATACTGGAACTGGATCAGTTGCTGATGGGGCTGATCGTCAGTGAAGTGAGTGAAGTGATCGGGCTTTCCGCCGAAGCCATTCATTCTCCGCCAAAATTTGATGTAGAAACTCCTGCCCATACCCACTTGGTTGAAGGAGAAGTGCGAGTGGGCGACGACATCGTGACGCTGCTGGATGCGAGCCAACTGATGCACCAGCCGCAAGACTTGGCGGAGGCAGATACGGAGCAGATGTCTCCCGTCCACCACTTTTGCCCGGAAGCTACGCCGCAAGAACATGCGGTGTTCCACGCACGCGCCAAGGCGCTCATGGAAGCCGCTACCGAAGAAGAGGGCGCCCACCTGTCGCTGGCAGTGGTGGAACTGGACGGCGAATACTTCGGCATTGAGCTTGAGGCGGTACAGGAATTCTGCGACATCGCTCAACTCAGCTCCATTCCCTGTTGCCCTCCGCACATTCTGGGTGCCATCAGCCTGCGCGGCAATCTGCTCACGCTGCTCGATCTGCGCGCCGCGCTCAACCTGCCGCGTGCGAAGCAGGGCAGCGGCAAAGCAGTGGTCGCCCGCCTCGGCGGGCAGGCGGTGGGTGTGGCGGTGGATCAAGTGCATGAGGTAATTTATTTGCGTGAGGAAGAATTGCAGGCTGTGCCAGCGGCGTTGCGCGAACAGCACGGTGCAGAGGTCAAGGGCGCCGCGCCTTATGCCGGCAAGATGATGGCCGTACTGGATCTGCCCGCGCTGCTGGCGCGGGAAGAATGGATAGTCAACGAAACCGTATTACCAAACTGATCGGGAGGTCGTCATGTTCACAAAAATGAAACTGCGCCAGCGCATCCTGCTGGGTTATCTGGCTCCACTGTTGTTGTTGCTGGGCACCATGGGCCTGGTGTTCGTCAACATGCAGGAGGCGGAACGGCAATCAGCGCTTGTGGAAGGTTCCAACGCCACCATGGCGGATGTCGATCACCTTAATTTGGCACTGGCCAAGATGCAGCGCGCGGCGCGCGGTTACCTGTTACTAAAGAACCCCTCTTCATACCAGAGTTTTCAGGATGTGGAGAAGGATTTCAGGATGCTCTCTGAATCGCTGAAAACCCGGGTGAAAGACCCGCAGCAACAGGATGCCCTGCGCCGTCTAGTGGAGCGTGGGCAGACGCAGGCACAACAGCAGCACCAGATGATGGCACTGGTGGACGAGGGCAAGGAAGCGGCTGCCATCGCCCAGTTCCGCACCGGGAAATCACTTGAGCAGGAGCGCGAGCTGGAGGAGCTGGCAAATAATTTCGAGCAGCGGGAAGCCGAGATTATCAAAGAGCGACAGGAGGCGGAAAATGCGGCCATGCGCACGGTCGCCAATTCGATCATCTATGGCATGTTAGGCACCGTTGTTCTGGCGGTTACCATCGCACTGTGGCTCGCTGCGGCGATCAGCCGGAAAATCACCGCCAACGCCAGCCAGCTTTCCGCAGCCGCCAGCGAAATTGCCGCCACCATCAACCAGCACGAGCGCACTGCCAGCCAGCAGGCGGCCGCAGCCAACGAGACTTCCGCCACCATCGCCGAACTATCCGCCTCCTCGCGCCAGTCGGCCGAGCAGGCGGCGAACGCGGCGGCGGTAGCGGAACGTTCCAGCACCGCCACTGCACAGGGCGGTGATGCAATCCATCAGGCAGAGCTGGCAATGAATAGCCTCAAGGACAAGATCGCCGCCATGGCCGACCAGATTCTGCACCTTGGCGAACAGACTGGGCAGATCGGCAGTATCTCCACGCTGCTCAAGGACTTGTCCGGGCAGATCAACATGCTGGCATTGAATGCGGCGGTAGAAGCCGCACGCGCCGGCGAGCACGGCAAAGGCTTCGCCGTAGTGGCGAGCGAGATACGCAAGCTTGCCGACCAGAGCAAGAAGTCGGCGGAACAGACCGCAGTGCTGGTGGCCGATATCCAGAAGGCGACCAACTCCTCGATCATGATGACCGAAGAGGGCACCCGCACCGTGGACGAAGTGACGCAACTGGCGCAGAAGGTAGCCGAGCTGTTTGACAGCCTGTCCGGCATGGCGGGCAGCGTCAACGAGAATTCCCAGCAAGTAATGCTCAACGCCAAGCAGCAATCCGCCGCCTTCACCCAAGTGGTGGAAGCGACCAACAGCATCGCCGCCGGCGCCAAGGAGACCGCCGCCGGCATCAGCCAGACCAAGATCGGCGTACAGAAATTGAATGAGGCGGCGGAGAATCTCAAGGCCATCGCGTGATGGGAATGCGGAGTTCGGAGCGCGAAATGCGGATTGGAAAGTTCCGCAATCAGCATTCCGCATTTGAACAGTTCCGCATGCGACTGATTTAACCAAACAGACTCAGAGCACGCCATGATTGAAGACAAGGAACTGGCCCAACTATTCAAGGCGGAAAGCGCGGAGCATCTCTCCCGCCTCGACGATGGTCTGCTGCGTCTGGAGAAAACACCCACTGACCAGCCACTGCTGGAAGAAGTGTTCCGCGAATCGCACAGTCTGAAGGGTGCGGCGCGCATGTTGGGGCTGTTCAAAATAGAGACCGCCGCACATGGCCTGGAAAGTATTTTGAACACAGCGCGCAAGGGTGAGACGCCGCTCACTCCGGATGTGATCGAACGCATGACTATCGTGCTGGGCGATTTGCGCAAGCTGGTGCAGGAGGCACTGGGTGGCGGCTCACCGGTGAATGCGGAACCAGCGATGGTAGGTCGGGTTAGCCCGTCAGGGCGTAACCCGACAAGCAACGTTCCGGCGTATGGCAATGTTGGGTTACGCGATGAAGCTGCTAACCCAACCTACGCATCTGCTGTTATGGCTCCTTCCCCTTCACAGGGGGAAGGTTGGGATGGGGGTAAAAATTCTGCAAAACTGGCCAGTTCACCCCCCACCCTGGACCATCCCCTGCCAAAGGCTGAGGATGCACCCGTTGCCGGGATTGCACCATCCCCACCTCTGGCCGAAATCACCCCATCCAGGCAAGCCCAGGCTGCCGGAGAGCCGTTCCACATCGAGACGGTGCGGGTGGAAACGCGCAAGCTGGACGACCTGCTCACCCTGGTGGGAGAACTCAGCGTGATCGATGGACGGGCCCAGCACCGGCTGTCACTGATGGATGCACTACTGGAACAATGGGCGATGCAGGAACGCAGCCGCAGGAAATTTCAGTCCATGCTGCGAGGGATGAAAACGGACGTCAAGGTAAGCGAGGCACTGCACGCTGAGGGCGAAGCGCTGGCGCAGTTCGGCAACCGGCTCAAGGAAGCGCGCGACGCTTTCTACGAGGACGGCGCGCGTCTTGAAACCACTGTCAACACGCTGGAAGAGCGGGTGCATGCCGTCCGCCTGCTGCCGCTGTCCACCGTGTTCGCGCTATTCCCGCGCATGGTGCGCGATCTCGCCAAACAGCAGGACAAGGAGGTGGAGCTGGTGATCGAGGGCGGGGAAATCAGCGTGGACAAGCGCATCCTCGAAGAAATGAAAGACCCGCTGATGCACTTGCTGCGCAACGCCCTTGACCACGGCATCGAACCGCCTGCCGAGCGCGAGCGGCAGGGCAAGCCGCGCGGCGGAACGGTGCGGTTGCGTGCAGTGCGGGAAAGCAATGGCGTACTGCTGGAGGTGCGCGACGATGGCCGTGGTTTGGATCTGGAAGCAATCCGGCAGGTGGCGTTGAAGCGCGGGCTGCACGACGAGGCAACGCTCGATGCCATGACACAGGCACAATTGCAACAACTGATTTTCACTCCCGGTTTTTCCACCAGCACCTTCGTCACCGAGCTGTCCGGGCGCGGCGTGGGGCTGGACGTGGTGCGGGTCAACGTAGAACGCCTCAAAGGCGGCATCCGCATGGAGTCCTCCCCACGGCAGGGTTCGGTGATACAGATGCGTCTGCCGCTGAGCCTGTCCACCACGCGCCTGCTGCTGGCCAGCGTGGGCAACCATCTGTATGGGTTACCGATTGAATTTGTGCATACCGCTCGGCGCGTGCGCGAGGAAGATATTTTTACCCTTGAAGGTCGCCCTGCCATCGAGCTGGACGGGCAGCCGGTAATCGCTCCACGCCTCGCTGATCTATTGGCGTTGCCAGATTCCAACCCTCACCCTGATGAAACCACTGGCAACACGGTGTGCATCGTGATCCAGGTGGGTGACGAACGACTGGGGTTGAGGGTGGACGAGTTGCTGGACGAAGAAGAAGTGGTGGCAAAATCGTTGGGCGCGCCACTGCAGCGGGTACGCAACGTTTCCGGCCTGACCATACTGGGCAGCGGGGAGATTTGCGCGGTGCTGAATCCCGCCGATCTGCTGCGTTCGGCACACCAGCTTGCTGCTGCGCCCGTCAAAAGCAAAACCGAGCGGGTTGCCGCTGCGACCAGGAACGCCATCCTGCTGGTGGAGGACTCGGCGCTGGTGCGCGCCATGGAAAAACGCATCCTTGAAGATGCCGGTTACGAGGTGGTCGTCGCCGTCGACGGTGTGGATGCCATCAACGCGCTGGGGCGCCGCTCCTTTGCCGCAGTAGTGTCAGACATCAACATGCCCAACATGAACGGCCTGGCCCTCACCGCCCACATCCGCCAGGAGCCGCGCTACAAAGACCTGCCGGTGATACTGGTGACCACCCTCAGCTCCAATGATGACAAGCGGCGTGGGCTGGATGCGGGTGCCAACGCCTACATCCCCAAACCCTCATTCGACCAGAGCGTACTGCTGGGTACTCTGCAAAGGTTGATCGTGGGATGAGTTTTAAAATACTGGACTACAAAGCCGCCAACTGCTTTTTTCAGGTTTACATGAGGCGATAACATGATTCGCGTGCTGTTGGTAGACGATTCTCCGATTGCGCTGCACACACTGCAACGCATGCTGTCCCGCTCGCCCGAAATTCAGGTAGTGGGTGTCGCCGCCAACGGCAGGGAGGCGCTCGATCTGCTGCCGAAGGTAAACCCCGACGTGATCTGCACCGATCTGCACATGCCGGTGATGGATGGCCTGGAATTTACCCGCGCGGTGATGGACAGTTATCCGCGCCCAATTCTGGTGGTGAGCGTGTCGGTAGAACCGGGCTCACCCAACGTGTTCCGGCTAATCGAAGCGGGAGCGGTAGATGTTTACCCCAAGCCGCGCGACATTCTTGGCGCAAACCTGGACAAGCTGACCAATGAACTGGTCAGCAAGATACGCATACTGGCCGGTGTACGGGTGTTCCGGCGGCGCTATAACGCGCCCGCCGCCAAACCGGCTCCCAAGCCTGCCGTGATGCCTCGCCCGCCGTTCCAACCGCGCATGGTGGTGATTGGTGCATCCACCGGCGGCCCGCAGGCTCTGCGCGAGATTCTCTCCCGTCTGCCTGCCGCTTTCCCGCTGCCGGTGCTGTGCATTCAACATATTGGCAGCAACTTCTTGTCCGAGATGGTGGCATGGCTGGACGAAGTTTGTCCGCTGCCGGTGCGCAAGGCAGCACACGGCGAGACGCCGCAAGCTGGGATAGTTTATTTCGCGCCCGAGGACGCTCATCTGGAATTTGACGATGACAAGCACTTCGCACTTTCCCTGGCAGCACCCATCGACGGACATCGCCCCTCGGTTACCGTCACCATGCGCGCGGCGGCACGCTGCTTCGGCGCTGGCACGATAGGCGTGCTGCTGACGGGAATGGGGCGCGACGGTGCCGATGGCATGGCGAGCATCTCCGCCGCGGGTGGTATTACCATCGCCCAGGACGAAGCCAGCAGCGTGGTGTATGGCATGCCCAGGGAAGCCGTGGCATGCGGGGCGGTGCAGCACATACTCCCTCTGGAACAAATCGCCCCGACACTGGAAGCGTTGGCGGGTCGAAAGGGAAATGCCGAATTCGGTTGCAATCAGGTTTTGAAAGCAGTACGGCGAAACGAAACAAAGGAGCAATAAAATGACAGATAAAGCCGAACCAACCGGTGCGCAGCCGGAAATACTGATCGTTGAAGACAGTAAGGTGGAGGCCGAATTGTTGCGCCGTATTCTGGTTCGGGCAGGCTACCGGGTGATGCAGGCGAAGAATGGCGAGGAGGGGCTGCAAGCCTTGCGCGAGCATCCCTGCGCGCTGGTGATGAGCGATATCCAGATGCCGCTGATGAACGGCTATGAGCTGTGCCGCGAAATAAAACGCGACGAAGCGCTGTGGGCAATTCCGGTGATCCTGGTGTCATCACTATCCGAACCTGAGGACATCCTCGAATCCCTCAATGTCGGCGCAGACAGCTACATCACCAAACCCTACGTTGAAACCAATCTGCTTGAACGAGTCCGCTCCCTGCTTGCCACCGCGATTCGACAGAGGCAGGTGGAAGAACCATTGGAAGTGGAATATGGCGGCAAGCGGCACACCATCACCGCAGGCAGCCAGCAGATGTTGAATCTGCTGCTCTCGGTGTATGAGAACAGTCTGATTCAGAACCGCGAACTGCTACACATCCAGAACCAACTCAATCTTCTCAATGAGAGCCTGGACGAGAAAGTGCGCGAACGCACCGCCGAACTGCGCCAGGTATTGGAGCAGACCATCACCGCCATCGCGCTCACGCTGGAAAAACGCGATCCTTACACCGCAGGCCACCAGCGCCGGGTAGCGGAATTGGCGGTAGCCATTGGAAAGAAAATGAACCTATCCAAAGATGTGCTCGACGGTGTCTATTTTAGCGGTCTGATTCACGACATAGGCAAAATTTCCGTACCCACAGAATTCCTGACCAAGCCGGGGCATCTGCTGGACATCGAATTCAACCTGATCAGAATCCATCCCGAGTCCGGTTATGAAATCGTAAAAGAAATTGCTTTCCCTTGGCCCGTGGGTGATGCGATACATCAACATCACGAACGCATGAACGGATCTGGATATCCTCAGGGTCTCAAGGGCGAGGAAATCATCCTTGAAGCACGCATTCTGTGCGTTGCGGATGTCGTGGAAGCGATGGCGGCCAGCCGCCCCTACCGCTCAGGACTTGGAATCGACAAGGCGTTGGCAGAAATCGGGAAAAATCGCGGCATACTGTACGACCCCATTGTAGTGGATGCCTGCCTGAGCCTTTTCAGGGAAAAAGAGTTTGCTTTTAAAATACCCATTTTTGACCATGGTCAACAAGGCTCTGCTTGATGAATTAAAGCAACTGATTGCGCGGCGAATTGGCATGCGCATCCCAGACGATGCGCATGACCGTTTCGCCGGCATGCTGCGCGAGCGTACCGCACACCTGGGTTATTCATCACTGAAAGACTACCGAACTTTTCTGGTTGGCGGGCAGGCACTCGAGGAGTGGGAGGAACTCGCCCGCCTCTTTACCACCGGCGAGACATTTTTCTTCCGCGACCATGGACAGTTCGACCTGCTGCGCTTGCGCCTGCTTCCTGAACTGATCGCACAGCATCGCCATGACAAAACCCTGCGCCTGTGGAGCGCGGGCTGCGCCAGTGGTGAGGAGGTTTATTCTCTGGCCATGCTGGTGGACATGCTGCTACCGGAGCGCAGTGATTGGAACGTACTCATTCTCGGCACTGACATTGATTCCAAAGCGATTGCCAGGGCGCAGCGCGGGCGGTATGGGCAGTGGTCGTTCCGCATGATTCCCGCAGAATTACAGCAGCGGTATTTTCACCTTGAGGGCAACGAGTGGATATTGGATGAACGTATCCGCCGCATGGCGACATTCCGCGTGACCAATCTAGTTCACGACCCATTTCCCGACCCGGGGTCGGAGCTGCGCGACATGGACTTGATTCTGTGCCGCAACGTGTTCATCTACTTCGACCCAGCAGCCATATACACAGTCGCGGCGAAGTTTGCAGCGACGCTGCACGAAGGCGGCTATCTCCTGACCGGGCACACCGAACTCATCGGCCACCCGGTGCGGGAGCTGGAATCCAGGCTGTTTGCCGAAGGAGTTGTGTTTCAGCGGCGGGTTCAAGTGCCTGCCCCCACACCCTCTGGATGCGAGAACCTCTTCGAGGCCCTAACCCTCCCCCGCGCGCGGGGGAGGGAGCCACTTTCCTCCACCACAGCCTCCCCACACGCGGGGGAAGAAGTTATAGCTCACTCACCTGCACGCAGCGGGGGGGAGGGTTGGGGAGGGGGCAACGATGCGTTGCTGCTCAAAGAAGCCCGTGCACATGCCGACCGGGGTGAATTCAATCTGGCGGAGCATCTGTGCCATAAGGCAATGGCCGCCGATCCGTTGGCGGCAGCACCTTATTTTCTGTTGGCGCAATTAGCTCAGGTCAAGGGGGATTTTAATCAGGCAAAAGAATGCCTGAACAAGGCAATCTATCTCGCCCCCAGATTCGTGGCAGCGTACCTGGAGCTGGCGGCACTCTGTGAACGCGCCGATGACATGCCGCGCGCGCAAACTTTGCGGCGTGCTGCCCTGGGCATTGTCCGCACCATACCGAACGATGAAATAATCGAGCAGTATGAAACGACGGCGGGGGATTTGGCGCAATGGCTCGCTCAGTTGGAGCACGAACCAATCGAAGAGCATCCAAACAAATCGAAATCATGAGTTCAAGTTTTGGCTTTGGTTTGTATTCTCCGCGCGCAATTGTGTAAATACGTTCGCGAAATTATTCTTTTAGGCTGGCAATAACAGTTCACTGGGAACTGCGCTTGGAGTAAGTCCGAAAAGCAAGAAATCAAGGTGCTCAGCGGCCTGTAAATATTTCTGGTGTATGTCACGTTGCCGTGCCGGTTAGCTTTAGCTGCGAAGTTACTTCAGTTGGGTAGGGCGGGTCACACCCGCCGATAAAATCGAAGTTGTATTTGGTGAGTGATGTTGGAATGGCGGGTTGGCTCTGCACAGCCATTCGGCTAAGTCACCAAAAACGGTGACATAAGCCGCTGGTTAACCCGCCGTGCGCTGGCTAGATTTTTTCCAGCAGCTCGTTGAGAAAGGAACTGGTTTCCTCCGGATTGGCGAGTATCTCCCCGCTGATCCAGAACACGTCTTCGGCGCGGCTACCCAGTGTATTGATCTTGGCGCGATGCAGGCGGATCCTGTGGGTGTCCATGATCAGCGCGATGCGCGCCAGCAGGCCGGGACGGTCTCCGGCAACCAGTGACAGCACATACATTCCCTTGTTGTCCGGCTTGATCTCGGCCTCGGTGGCGATGGGGAAGTGTTTGAGCTGGCGGCTGACGCGCCCCGATGCTGCAAGCGCAATCGGTTTGGCCTGCTCAATTTGCCGGGCAAGCTCGAATTCAATATAAGTCATGATGTCGCGATATGCGGTGTCGCTGCGCGTGGCTTCCATGATCTGAAAACTGTCCAGCGCGTAGCCGTGCCGCGTGGTGTGGATCTTTGCCTCGGCGATGGTGTAATTCATGCGGGCGATAAAATTACAAATGCGCGCAAACAATCCGCGCTGATCCGGGCAATACACCATCACCTGCAAACCTTCTCCGGCGTGGCTCAAGCGCGTCTTCACGATGGGCGTTGCGTTATTCACCTTGTATGCGAGCAAGCGGGTATGCCAGGCAATTTCCTGCGCCTGGTGATCCAGAAAATAGCTGTCGTCGAGCTGCGCCCATAACAATTGATAGGAGTCTGCCGCCATCGCATTAAGGTTAAGCTCGGTGACGGCGTGATTGCGGATGTCATCAAGGCGATTCGTGGCCTTGCCAGCGCTCAGGTAGCGGCGAGTCAGGTGAAACAGATCCTCCATCAGCTTGGCTTTCCAGGCATTCCAGATTTTCGGGCTGGTGCCGCGCACATCCGCCACGGTCAGCAGATACAGCGCGACCAGATAGCGGTCATTTTTGATTTTGCCGGCGAAATTAGCGATGACTTCGGGGTTGGACAAATCCTGTTTCTGCGCAGTTGAGGACAGCGTCAGATGTTGTTCCACCAGCCACACGATCAGGTCACTGTCGTCACGGCTGAGTAGATGTTGTACGCAAAATGCGCGAGCATCTTTCTTGCCCAGTTGCGAGTGATCGCCGCCGCGCCCTTTTGCGATATCGTGAAACAACCCGGCGATATACAGCACTTCCGGGCGGGCGAATTCGTTCAGCAACTTGCTGCACAGCGGGTTTTCGTGCGCAAATTCCGGCTCGGCGAAACGGCGCAGGTTACGCACCACCATCAGGATGTGCTCATCCACCGTGTAGACATGGAACAGGTCATGCTGCATCTGCCCGACGATGCGCCCGAAGGCGGGGATATAACGGCCAAGGATTCCGTACTGGTTCATGCGCCGTAGCGCGTGGAGGACTCCATGCGGCTGACGCAGGATTTCCATGAAGCGTGCGCGGTTGTGCGGGTTGCGGCGAAATGCCGCATTGATCAGGTGTTGTGCGCGCCACAGCGCGCGTAGCGTCGTTGCGCTGAGATCGGTCAGTTCGCCATGTTGCTCCATTAACAGGAATAGTTCGAAGATCGCTTCGGGTGTGTGTTCGAATAATTGTTCATCGCGGATTTCCAGCAGCGTGCCGATGATTATGAATCTTTCATTTAGCGCGAAACGGGCGGGTGTCTCGCGGAACAGGTAGCTGTTCAGGCTTTGCAACAGGATGGTGTTGAATTGGCGCACCGCCAATCTGGTGCGGTAGTAGCGTTGCATCAAATGCTCGCTGGCGCGCCGGTTGGCCGAGGCAGTGATGCCCATTTGTTCCGCAAGCGGTGTTTGAAAATCGAACAGCAAACGGTCTTCGTGCCGCTTGGCGAGGTAATGCAAACGGATGCGCAATGTTGCCAACAGCGCGCTGTGGCGCGCAACCTGGCGCGCCTCGGCAGTCGTGAGCAGCCCGATTTGTGCGAGTTCACTCCAGTGCGTTCCGAGGCCAGCCGCACGCGCGATCCAGGTGACGGTCTGCAAATCGCGCAGGCCGCCGGGGCTTTCCTTGAGATTCGGTTCAAGGTTGTAATCGGCTTCCGCGTAGCGCGCGTGGCGTCGCTGCTGCTCTTGCAGCTTGGCAAGATAAAAGGCGCGCAGGTCGAGGTGCTGTTGCACGCTACCGCACAATTCATTGAACAATTCTTTGTTGCCGCAGAGCAGGCGCGCTTCAAGGAGGTTTGTTTGCACGGTGACGTCGGCGGACTCCTTCATGCATTGCTCAACGGTGCGGGTGCTGTGGCCGACTTCAAGCCCGATATCCCATAACACCCCAATCAGCTTATGCAATTGTTGTTGCAATGCATCATCCGGTTCAGCATCCAGCAGGATCAGCAGATCGATATCAGATTTTGGATATAGTTTTTTGCGTCCATAGCCGCCTACCGCCGCCAATGCGATGCGGTCAGGCATGGCAAGCTGTTGCCAGACGCGGCGCAGATATTTGTCGATCAGCCGGCTGTGCGCACCGAGCAATCGTGCCGCATTGCGATGTTGCAGAAAGTCCTGTTCAAGGACAAAACGATCATTGCGCAATGACACGCGCAACGCGGCGATTGAACTATGGATTTGGCGGGGGAGGGCAGCCATCGGAAACAGTCAACACTTCATAGCCGGTATCGGTGACGAGTATGGTGTGCTCATATTGCGCCGACAGGCTGTGGTCTTTGGTGACCACGGTCCAGCCATCGCCGAGTTGTTTGACGGCCGCCTTGCCTGCATTGATCATCGGCTCGATCGTGAAGGTCATGCCGGCTTCGAGTTTCAAACCGGTTTTTTGGCGGCCATAATGCAACACCTGCGGTTCTTCATGAAATCGCCTGCCGATGCCATGCCCGCAGAATTCGCGCACCACACTGAAGCCCAGCGGCTCGACGAAGCTCTGGATCGCATGACCGATGTCGCCAAGATGCGCTCCCGGCTTGACTGCGCGTATGCCGCGCCACAGCGACTGATAGGTGATTTCGCATAGGCGTCTGGCCTGAATCGACGGTTCGCCGACGTAAAACATCCGGCTGCTGTCGCCATGGTAGCCGTCCTTGATGACGGTGACGTCCAGGTTGACGATGTCGCCGTTCTTCAGCGCTTTGTCGCCCGGCACGCCATGGCATACCTGGTGATTGATCGAGGTACATATCGATTTAGGGTAGGGTGTGTGGCCACCGGGCGCGTAATCGAGCGGGGCGGGAATGCCGTGTTGCACATTGACGATGAAGTCGTGGCACAGCCTGTCCAATTCATCTGTTGTCACGCCTGCTTTGACGAACGGGGTGATGTAATCGAGCACCTCGCCGGTCAGGCGGCCGGCAACGCGCATTTTCTCGATTTCCTGCGGGGTTTTGATGGATACGGGCATGGTCCTTGGGACGCTTTAAAGATTGCCGAGAATAACACGCGATTCCGGCTGGCGACAATCGTGATCAGGAGTTAATCAAGAATCGCGTTTATATAATTTCATCAGCTTGCCATCCGCCCAAGCTGATACTGTTTAATCAGGGGGTATCGTTCTTGAATTGCCGGGCCTCGATCGAATGCACAGGCCTTTCAATGAAACAGGGCCGTCAGACGTTCTGCCCGACGACCCGTCAAGAAGATACGGCGGTCTCTTTAGAAATCCCAGCGCAGCCCTGCCGAGTAGAAGTAGCGTTTCATTTTGGTGATTTGCTGCGCACCTGTGGATTTAGTGAATTCATAGCCAAGGTCCGCATCGAAATAGAACTGCTCCTTGATGCGATAAGCGCCGCGCACCATCGGCGAATTGCGCCTTATATAACTGCCAAATTGGTCTTTCTGGCGATACATTTGCAGCGAGGTATCCATCGCCCAGCCGCTTTTGAACAGAGTATGGTTGTAAAGATAGAGGGAACGGCCGCTTACCGCACTGCTGGTGTTCATGGTAATACTGCCCGACCAGATGTCTCCCTCCATGTAGAGGCCGCTGCCGATGACCTGCCCGGTCACGCTCTTTTCCGCACCGCGGCCCGGCGTGGCCGCAAGGATACCTTCGAGCGCGGTCGTTCCGCTGGCTTGCAGCCCGGTTGTGTTCGTCAACCGGAAATCGCCGCCCGCCTGCCATTTTTTGGATAGAGGGACAGTGATGCCGACTTGTCCCATATTGGATGTGGCAGTGCGCGCCAGCGCCAACTCGCGCAAACTGCTGGCAGACATGGTCTGCAGCAACGCATCGACAGACGACGTGCTTGCGCCAGCCAGGGCGTTGCGTATGCTCAACGAAGGTGTTTTGCGGTGATCCACCATGAAGTTCACGGTTCCAACGGTTGTTCCGACTGTTCCCATCACTTGCGCCGCGTTAACCGCCTTGAAATAGGTGTCGTAATCCAGCAGGGCGAACGCAGTCTTATTGCCCTCAAAGTAGCGATATTCCGTTCCCAATGCACGGCGATCCGTGGCGGAATCGACACGCTGGCTGATCGCGTAAACCGATAGCGGGCCTTTATCCACGCTGGCGCCGGCGAATACAGGCTGGCTGCCTTGCGAGAAATCCCTCAATGAACCTGCCACTCCCTTGAAGTGCATGTCCTGCGCGAAGCCGTAGGAGCCCGAGAGGCCGGTGAAGCGGCCAAGCACGCCGCCTCCCGTGGAGGGTTGCCGACCCAGCCGCAACATGTAATCTTGCGTGCGGTTCTTTATTTCTCCATAGGCAGCATTCATCCGATTCTGACTGGATTGATTAGCCAGAAAGTTATTGGTGTGCACATCGCGGAACACCAATCGCGCGTCGTATTCCTCGCTCACATAACGCTCGGACGCATCCACGCTGGTGATGAGCATGGATTGGTCGTTGAACGAATCCGAAGCGGTCGTCGTCGCGTTGTTGAACGTGTAAAACGAGTCTATCCTGCTGGTGCCGTAGTAATAGCGCGAAGAAATGCTGCCAAAAGTCATCCAGCGGTCAACCTGTTTTTTCTTTTCTGCAGCCCCGGCGACCGCTACCCCCGGTGCCTGTCCGGCCAGTCCGGCCAGGCGCTGCGCCACACGTGCCGCACCCTCACCTTCCGGGTATAGCCGCAGATACAATTCGTACTCGATCCTTGCCTTGTCGATTTGCCCGGCACGCTCGCGTGCCACGCCGACCCATTCCTGACCGTCCTGTGTGTAATCGTTGGGTGGCAGCAGCAGCAGCTTGTTGAACGCATCCACCGCCGCCTCATTGTTTTTGGCTGCCAGCGCATCCCGCCCCTGCACCATCAATGCACGCGCCTGCCTGTTGTTCTCTGCCAGATTTGCTTCTTCCGCTGACAACGCCGCAGCGGGGGGAGCCGCGACTTCCGGCTTGATCGCCGGCAGGAAAGGCAAGGGTCCGGTGCCCACCGGCCGCTTTTCCGGGCGTATGGTGATCAACAGGCTGCGATTGTCCTTGCCCGGCGCAACGCTGTATTCCGCCTCGCGTGCGAACTCGATCACCAACTTCGGCTTGGTCTGCTGATCGCGCGAAGTCACCGTGAAGCTGGGGATGAGGCCGGAAGGAGGCGATTTGCGCACTTCATTGTCCACCCAGGTTTCGGTGCTTGCCGCGCCCTGGACGCGGTCGTAATAAATCTCCAGCGTCTTGCCGTGGCTCTCGGGGAAGTGGCGCAGGTATTGGATCGGCCCGGTCAGACGGATCGTGGCGACAATCCCCTGGTTCTGGTACTCGAGACTCACGTCATCCAGCGGCTGTGCGATGGCAACGCCCCAACATGTGCCCGCAACAATGGGTAGCGCCAATAGAAACCGCCTCACTCGTGACGTCTGATAGATAGACATTTTCTGTTCCTTGATAATATCGTTTTACTTGGGTGCGAACTTGAAAAGGCCACGCAAGCAGCAACTTGCGTGGCTTAGGTTGCAGTCGGTCAATCCCAGTTTATGTACAAGGTGCCTCTGTTCCCCAGCGGTTTGTGGCACCCCGACTTGGAACAATCATCCCCTGCCTTCATGCCTTCATGCCCGATTGATTTTTTATCCATTCCACCCAGGTAGCTTGTTCCACTCAGGTGGCAGGTCGTGCAAGGCAAAGCAACATAGGAATGCAAGGTAAGCCCTTTCACCACAGTGGTGCCGACATGGCAGGAAGTGCACGTCACGCCGGCGTTA
Source organism: Gallionella sp. (assembly GCA_030645955.1). The sequence goes on from JAUSMR010000067.1 coordinate 17,516, forward strand.
TAGGGGATGTGGTTTGCCGGCTTGGCGCCAAGCGCACCGGCCCAGGTCACTGTAGAGAAGTGGCAGTTGTTGCAATCGTCTACCGTAGCGATATGGCCTACACTCTTGCCCACCGCCTTGATGCCGTCGTGGCAAGTCACACACGAGCCAGGCGCGGTGTGCGTATACGTTGCCGGGAGCCAGTTTAGGGTGCTTCGATGACAGTCGCTGCATGGGTTCATCCCCTTGATGGCTGCCGGGCTATGGCTTGCTGGCTTGCCGATCGCAGTGGCGCCATTGTGGCAGCTCGAACAAACCCCGGGTGTGTTGTGTTTGTATCTGGCGGGGAGCCAGCCGATAAAGGCATGGCATTCGTCACACTGATACGTAGCCTTGGCGACCGTGTTATGGCCTCCCGGCTTGCCGATTGCAGTGCTGCCGTTGTGGCAAGTCGTACAGGTGCCCGGAGTGACGCCGGTGTGGTTCCATGATGCAGGACTCCATGCAATAGTTCTGTGGCATTGATCGCAAGAGGCCGTGGCCTTATTGCCAGTGTTGTGGCTGGCCGGCTTGCCAGTTGCCTGCATCCTGTTGTGGCAAGTCCTGCACTGTCCCGGCGTGGCCGCACCGTGGTTATAGCGCGCACCCAGGAAAGTCGCTGTATTGAAGTGACAGTTTTCGCATGGAGCATCGGTCACGATGTGGCTGGTGGATTTCGGCGTCGCCACGACGCGTTGACCGAGCGCATGGCAGCCATCGCAGTTCCTCGGCGTGCCCTTGAGTACGCCGCCTACGTGGCAGGTCTCGCATGCAGTCGTGGCATGAATGCCGGAAAGCGGGAAGCCGGTGGCCATATGGTTGAAATCGCGCCCGCCCAATTGTTCGGCGGCCACAGCCTGTAATGCGGCAATGGCTAATGTCATGGCAAGCAAATTTCGACATACTTGTTTTAGTCGTTTCATGATCCACCTCCTCCACAATAATACATTCTGAATAACTGCTATTTTTCTAAGGAACTGTGACACGTTGAATTTTCAATAGTTCTATTTTTGCGGCACTATCGTACCCATCTTGACGTGCTTCCAGTCATTGCCTTCGTGACAACGCTCGCAGCGGTCGCCAAAGCTGCCGTTATGCACGTCCTCCCGGTCATGGCAGCTGCCGCATGCAGTGGATGCCAGCACCTTCTTATCCATCGGCTTCTGGTGGCAGTCATAGCAGTTGCCAGCCACTTTCTTGTGCGGCCCGTCCAGCTTGAAATCGGTCTTGTTGTGGTCGAAATCCCATGCCTGCCAGGAGCGTGCGGTGTGGCAGGTCTGGCATTCCGTGCCCAGACGAAGCTTGTGCTTGTCATCTTTCTCATGACAGCCGAAGCACTCTTTGCTTGCATCCTTGTAGGTCGGAGCAGCGTGGCACTTCTTGCAAGTCACCAGCGCATGCCTGCCCAGCAGAGGGTACTTCGACATGCGTTGGTGGTCGAATCTGGTTTTGGTCCACGATTCTTCCATGTGGCAGGTTTCGCATTTTGTGCCAAGCTGGTCCTTGTGCTTATCATCCTTGCGGTGGCAGGAAATGCAGGCGGTCTCCAGCTTCTGCCCATACAACTGCTTGTCAGGAAGATGGCATGATTTGCATTTGACCGGAACGTGCTTGTCCTTAAGCGGGTATTTCGTATCCCGCGTATGGTCGAAGGTCAGGGTTTTCCAGTCTTTTTCTGTATGGCAGGATTCGCACTTGGCGCCATACGTTCCCTTGTGAGCTTTCTCCTGGTCAACCTTGCGGTGGCAACTGACACAGGTGGTCTCCAGTTTCTGCCCGTACAACTGTTTGTCAGGAAGGTGGCAGGATTTGCATTTGACCGGAACGTGCTTTTCCTTTAGCGGGTATTTCGTATCCCGCGTATGGTCGAACACCAGGGTTTTCCAGTCTTTCTCTGTATGGCAAGTCTCGCACTTGGCGCCATAAGTTCCCTTGTGGCCTTTCTCCTGGTCATCCTTGCGGTGGCAACTGACACACGCTGTCTCCAGTTTTTCCAGTGCCTTCTTGGTTGCAATTCCGGCCACGCCGCTCTTGTGGCAAGTGTCGCACTTGGCATCGCGATGCTTGCCCTTAAGCGGATATTTCGTATCCTTGTCGTGATCGAACTTGGTGGTTTTCCAGTCTTTTTCTGTGTGGCAACTTTCGCACTTGTCGCCAAGCTTCCCTTGATGGCCTTTTTCCTTGTCATCCTTGCGATGGCAAGACACGCACGTCGTCGAAAGATTCTGTTTGTACAATGGCTTTGCCGGCAGGTGGCAAGAATCGCATTTCACCTTCTCGTGCTTGTCGCGAAGCACATATTTGGTGTCCTTTTCGTGATCGAAATGTATTTCCTTCCAGCCACGGTCGTTATGGCAGGTTTCGCACTTCTCTCCATAGCGTCCCTTGTGGCCCTTGGCCTGATCATCCTTGCGGTGGCAGGAATTACACTCTTTTGAAGCCTCCTTGAAAGTCTTTTCAAGTTTAAGTGCCTTGTCAAAATGGCATTTCTCGCATTTAACATCCGCGTGTTTTCCACCGGCCAGTTTAAATTTGGATTTTTCGTGATCGAACGTGGATTTTTTCCAATCCTTTGCGTTATGGCAGTTGCCGCATTCAAGGCCAAGCTTGCCCTTGTGCACATCATCCTTTTTGTGGCATGAGTCGCATTTGGAGGGTGTTTCGCGATACTTCAGCTTGGGTTTGTGGCAACCCTCGCATTTGGCCGTCTTGTGTTTATCTTCGAGGATGAACCCCGTCTCGTCATGCTTGAAACTCGTTTTGTCAAAGACGACTATCTTGGCATTGCGACCCTTGTGGTCGGTATGGCAGGTGCGGCACTCTTTATCATTATCTTTAAGGCGTCCGTGGTAGCCCTTATGCGCGTTTACATCCGCTGCTGTTTCCTTGTGGCAATCGAGGCATAGGCCGGTCTGCGCGCCCTTGTCGAAGCGCTTGTGGCAGTTTTTGCACTCGTCCTCATACTTGGCATGGCCCTCGATCACCTTGCCCGGCATCAGTGCGGTTTCGGCGGAATCAGCCGCAGCCCAATGCGACGAGAGCATCAGGACGGCTAATACCAGACAGCGGAAAAAATTAATACATGAAGTTGACCGCAATAACATGAACTATGCCTGTAAAAATTAATAGATAAAGAAAAGGCACATGAACCACGTGCCAAAGCGCAAAAAGACGGACCCAGGTCGCATAGGTAGCAGCGCTGCATACCGCTTCCACATAGCCATTAATCCGTTCGCCCGCCAATTTCTGTTGGGCAGTTATTTCATCGTGCGGCAAGTTTTTTTCGCGGCCTGCTTTTTCAAGGGCATGCCAGGCCTCTTTCCGGACTGCATGCGCAAGACTGTGTCCGCGCATACGCAAGCTCATGAAGCGCCAGCTGCGCGCCAAAACACCTTTCAATTTAAGAACGGAATATGAACGGAAGTCTTCCAGCTTTTTTTCTATCTCCGGAGCAATGCTCAATATACTTTGCACGCTTTCGGCGCTCTCATTCAACAGTTGTTCCGCTTCGGCCAAACTTGTCTGGCGGCCATAAAGACCCTTATGAATATGCCGGTAAACAAATCGCCCGACCAATCCGCTGCCCGCCACAAGCAACATCGAGTAGAGCGCGACACTGCTATTCAGCGCGCCGACTTTGAAGGTGGTGTGAAATAACACCAGAATGGGACCGACAACGCCAAGAAACATATGGAATGCGAAGTAATGGCGTACCGGCCCTGCCTTATTCATGAATCCCAAACGTTTGCGCAAAGAGTAAACCAGCAGCAAAAGCATCATGCTTCCGCCCACCAGGCCCATGTTGTAACCAATAGTGTCACCGGCTTTATATGGCCTTTCTGTCGCCACAAACCAGGCAAGCGCGATTATAACAACAACAAATACCCAGACCGTGACATGCCACAACACGCGCAAGGCATTGTCAGTCAAGCTGGCATCAGATTTTTGATGGGTGTTCATGCCGTGTTGTTTTCCTTATAATTATCAATGGTTTGGTACAAAAAATTAAGTGTATGGGACAAACATGCCTTTCTCAAGTTCAATCTGAAAATTATATTTGCATGTTAGAGCCGGAACCAAAAATGGGAAGTGATCTTCTCGTAAGGTTGGACAAGCGCAGCGTGCCCAACATTAATAGTGATACCTTTTTTGCCGGGCGGTCATGCCAGCCCAGTCTGATTGAAACAGAATTTACGCGCTTTGCGTCCTCGTTTCCATGAAGGATTGCACAGCCGCACTGTGACATATTCACATTCGACGATGATCCGGGGGAGCGAGAGCGTCCATGTTGGCATTAGCGCTCCGGGAGTTCCTTGTGCACGATGATCCGCCTGTTTTCGACGGAGATGTAGCCGCAGTTGGTGAGATCGGTGATGATGCGGCTGACCATTTCGCGCGAGGCGCCGATGCGCGCGGCGATTTCCTGCTGGGTCAGGCGTTCGGTGGCGAGGCGCCCGTCTTCGCGCCGGGTGGCATGTTCCTCGATGAACTTCAGCAGGCGGCAATAGACGCTCATGAGCGCCAGGTTGTGCACGCTGTCCGCAAGGTTGCGTATCTTGCGAATCAGGCGCCCGATCAGATCGCGCGCAAAATCGGGATGGTGCTCGATCAGTGCCTTGACCTCGGCCTTGGGGATGACGAAGAAGCGGCATGCCTCCTGGGTCATGATGGACGCGGTGCGCGGCCCGCCATCCAGCGCAACCTCACCAAAATAGTCGCCGGGGCTGATCGTGCTTAACATGAACTCCTTTCCGTTCTCGTCGCTGATGAAGACCTTGACCCGGCCTGACAGGATGACGTAGAGAGAGTCGGAAAGATCACCGGCATGAACGATGATGCTGCCCTTGGGGTACGTTCGCACCATGCCCTGGGGGATCAATTCCTTCAGCACGCTTTCGTCGAGATTCAGGAAAGGGGTAAGGTTCTGTTGCATCGCCATGGGACTATTTATCATGAATTTTGGAGAGTTCTCTGCCCGGCATGCCGGGGGCGGCGCAGGCGACTTGTGCATTGGGTACGCCAGGATTTCATTCGGCTTCACTCAAGACATGCTTACCCTGATAGTTGACACTGCGATTAGTTCTCATATTAATTCACCGGGGCGCCAAGTCAGCGGGGGTAAATTTGAAAATGCCAAAAGGCCTGCTCTTCAACAATAATATAAAATTATAAATGAATCTTTTTTATCCGAGCTTCATGCAAAACTGATGATGCGAGTGAGAATTTTGCTGATTTCAGGTAGAGGTGGGCTGCTATTACTGACAAGATGCGAGTTATCTAAACAAACATTAACGCCCGAAATGGATACTACGCAACGCATTGGAATAATGCAACGCTGGTTTGTGATGCAGCACGAACTGATGCCTGAGATGAGGAACGAAGTGGGCGTGTTGACGCCGAAGCAATAGCGCTGGCTTATTATTTACACTAAAATTAACAAATCAAATTCTTGTTGCAAAAACAACACAAAATAAAATGCACGAATTACTTGTTTACGCGATTTATCTGGTTCCGCTGATCATCCTGATAATTATCTACCGGAGAAAGGGTCGCAAACGCACCACCGCTGCCCGGACTGAATGGCAGGAGGTGCAAGCCGCCGGTCTTACCGAGCCGCCATCGCTGCATCCATATATCGATCCAGCCATCTGTATCGGTGCCGTGTCGTGCGCGAAAGCCTGCCCTGAAAATGCCATCGGGATCATCGATCACAAGGGGTTTTTCATCAACCCGTCAGTCTGCATCGGTCATGGCGCCTGCGCTGCCGTATGTCCGTCCGGCGCGATCCGCCTTGTTTTCGGCACCGAGAAACGCGGCGTCGACATACCTTTTGTCAATCCCAGTTTTGAAACCAACATCGAGGGTTTGTTCATTGCCGGCGAACTTGGCGGCATGGGGCTGATCCGCAAGGCAGTGGAACAGGGCAAGCAAGCCATTGCGCACATCAAGAAGCGGCGTGTCGCCGGAACAGACTACGACGTAATCATCATCGGCGCGGGACCGGCCGGAATCTCAGCCACCCTGGGGGCACAGGAAGCCGGCCTGCGCTACCTTACCCTTGAACAGGAGGACGCAATCGGCGGGACTGCGCTTCATTATCCGCGCCAAAAAATCGTGATGACCGCACCGATGACCCTGCCACAGATCGGAATAATAAAATTAACCGAAATCAGCAAAGAGGCGCTGATCGAATTGTGGACAGATGTGGCCCAAAAAACCGGCATCAAGATTAACTTCAACGAGCGCATGGATGCGCTTCGCAATGAAAACGGGAAGTTCATCGTCTCAACGCCGAAAGGGCAATACACAGCCGGGAGCGTGCTGCTCGCCATTGGACGGCGCGGTACACCCCGCAAGCTGGACGTCCCCGGTGAAGAGTTGGCGAAAGTGTGCTATCGCCTGACAGACCCGAGCCAGTATCAAGGCAAACATGCGCTGGTTGTAGGCGGCGGCGATTCTGCGCTCGAGGCGGCACTTTCCCTTGCGGAAGAACCGGGTACGACCGTGACGCTCGCGCACCGCAGTGAAGTCTTCACCGGCGCAAAGCCGAAAAACCGCGAACGCATCAAGGCGGCGGAGCAGAATGGCCGGGTTAAAGTCCTGATGAAGTCAAAAGTGCTCCAGATTGAAAAAGAGCGAGTCCTGCTGGACCATAACGGACATCCGATGGAAATTCCCAGCGATGTCGTCATCGTCTGCGCCGGCGGCACTTTGCCAATTCCAATGCTGAAGGAAATTGGCATACGGGTTGAAACGCGTTACGGTACCTAGTGTAGCAACCTGTAATCAACGGTACATTACTATTGCTCGCGCAAAGGCGCGAAGAGCGCGAAGCCCGGTAGGATGCGGTGACGAAGGAACCGCATCGCTCGCGTTCGTTGACCGTACATAGATCTGTTGCGCGCGGCGTTCGCGTCTGCAAATGATGCGGTTCGTGCCTCACCACATCCTACGGCACTCGCGAATGATGAGGTGCGTGCCTTACCGCATCCTACGGAACTACGGCACTTCGGAACGCCGTAGGATGCGGTGACGAAGGAACCGCATCGCTCGCGTAACCCATACAACAGAACAGAGCCATCATGACCGAATACCGCCGCGCCCATGTTTCCGGAGCAAGCTGGTTTTTCACAGTGAATCTCGCCCAACGCAAGGGGAATAGCCTGCTCGTTGACCGGATAGACATGCTACGCGTAGCGTTCGGGTTGGTACGGGAACGGTATCCGTTTCGCCTGGATGCGGGGGTAATTTTGCCTGAGCACCTGCATTGCATCATGACATTGCCCGAAGGCGACGCAGATTTCTCCACTCGCTGGAATTTGATCAAGGGCAGTTTTTCCCGCGCGATTGAAAAAGGTGAACGCATCTCCCAAAGCCGGACAAAGCGAGGTGAAAGGGGAATATGGCAACGCCGTTTCTGGGAGCACCTGATTCGCGACCAGAAGGATTTTAATCGCCACGCAGATTACATTCACTGGAATCCGGTCAAGCATGGCTGGGTTCGCCGTGTCGCCGATTGGCCGCATTCCAGCTTTCACGATTGCGTGCGTCGCGGAATTTACCCGATGGATTGGTGTGGAGTGATGGACGAGATGGTGGCCGGGGAGTGACGCGAGTGGCGCGAGTGGCGCGAGTGGCGCGATCGATGCGGTTCGTGCCTCACCGCATCCTACGGCAATGGTTGAAACCCGTTACGGTACCTGGTCGTCGCCTGCAAGTTTGAGCGGCCCGCTGCCCGAAAAGCGATCGAGATACAGGTAGATCACCGGCGTGATAAACAGCGTGATCACCTGCGAGAACAACAATCCCCCGACTACAGCGAGACCCAGCGGTTGGCGCAGCTCTGCGCCCGCGCCCATGCCAAGGGCGATAGGCAGTGCGCCCATCAGTGCTGCCAAGGTGGTCATCATGATAGGCCGGAAACGCAGCAGGCATGCGGTGCGGATCGCTTCATGCGGCGCCATGCCGCTGTTGCGCTGCGCATCGAGCGCGAAGTCGATCATCATGATGGCGTTCTTCTTGACGATGCCGATCAGCATCAGGATGCCGATCATCGCGATGATCGAAAGCTCCATGTTGAACAGCCACAACATTGCCAGTGCGCCGACCGCAGCCGAGGGGAGTCCGGAAAGAATCGTGATCGGGTGGATGTAACTCTCGTACAGCACGCCAAGCAGCACATAGATCACCAGCAGCGCTGCGGCGATCAGTACTGCCTGACTCGCCTGCGAAGACTGGAACGCCGCCGCGTCGCCGCCATAGCTGGTGAGTATGCTCACCGGCATATTGAGCTCGCTCCTGAATTGCGCAATGCGCCTGGATGCATCGCCCAGCGCCGCGCCGGGAGCAAGGTTGAACGAAACGGTCAGCGCATCGAGTTGTCCGGCGTGATTGATTGAGATGGGTCCCACTTCGCGCTCGACGGTCGCAACGCTGGCCAGTGAAACCAGCGTGCCATTCCTGCTGCGTACATAAATCTTGCCAAATGCGCTCTCGTCGGCGCGGTCCTCGGCAGAGACCTGCATGATGACCTGATAGCTGTCGCTGGAAGTGTAGATCGTCGAGACCTGTCGCTCACCGAAAGCACTGTAGAGCGCGGATCGGATGTCCGCGATCTGCACGCCCAGCAGATTGGCCTTGTCCCGGTTGATATTGAGCCGCGCCTGCAGGCCCTTCAGTTGCGAGTCGCTGGTGACATCGCGAAAAATGGCATCTTCTCCCATACGTGCCATCAGGCCATTGGCCGCCTCGCGCAACTCTTCGGCATGCACGCTGCGCATGACGTACTGATAGCGGCTCTTGCTGACGCGACCGCCCAGCCTGAGGTTCTGAATGGGGTTGATGAAAACATTGACGCCGGGAACGGCGCGTACCTCGCGACGCAGGTCTTCGACCACCTTGTCGATCGGCGGACGCTCGCTGCGCGGTTTGAGGTTCATGAACAGGCGTCCGCTGTTGCTGGCGCTGGCGTTAACAATGAGCGTATCGACGGCAGGATTGGCGCGGATCACGTCGCCCGTGCGCTGTAACAGGTCGGCCATCGCGGGAAAGGAAATATCCTCGACCGCCTCCACCGTGATCAAAGCCAGGCCGACGTCCTCATTGGGAAAGAAACCCTTGGGCAAGACCATGAACAGCGCGATGGTGGCGATCAGCGTGCCGATCGCGATGCCGAGCACGATACGGCTGTGGCGCAATGACCAGTCGAGCGCGCGTTCGTAGGATGAAAGTAGCCGGGTGAAACCGTGCTCGAACCATGCGGTCAATTTCAGGCCGCGTCTTTCTGTTTCATGCGGGGCAGTTTCGATTTCTTGCTGTACCAGGTAGCGGCTGGCCAGCATCGGGACCAGCGTAAGCGACACCACGGCCGACACCAGCACGGCGATCCCCACGACGGCGGCAAATTCATGGAACAGCAGTCCGATCACGCCGGGCATGAAGAAGATCGGGATGAATACCGCGACCAGCGAGAGGGAAATCGAGATGATCGTAAAGCTCATTTCCTTCGACCCTTGCAGCGCAGCCTGCAGCGGCGGCATGCCTTTCTCGACGTGGCGCACGATATTCTCCAGCATCACGATGGCGTCATCCACCACCAGACCGACCGCAAGAGTAATGGCAAGCAGCGAAATATTGTCCAGGCTGTAGCCGAAGGCGCCCATCAGCGCCACCGTCCCCAGCAGCGAAATCGGCAGCGACAGCGCCGGAATGAAGGTGGCAGTGGCCTTGCGCAGGAACAGGAAAATCACCAGCAAGACCAGGGCGATGGTGATCGCCAGCGTGACCTGCACGTCGTGGATAGCATTGCGGATTGACACCGAGCGATCGTTGCGCAGCTTGAGCTGGATCGACGATGGCATCTGCGCGATGAGCCCGGGCATCGCCGCCTTGATGGCATCCACCGTCGCGACGGTGTTGGCGCCCGGCTGGCGCTGCACCGAAAGCGTGATGGCGCGTTCGCCGTTGGCCCAGCTTGCCGTCTTGACCGATTCCACGCTGTCCTCGACCGCGGCAACCTCGGAGAGCCGTACCGGAGCGCCGCTCGGGGCGGTGGCCACAATCAGACTGGCAAACGCGGCGGCGTTGCCGAGCTGGCGGTTGGCCTGGATGATGAGCGTCTGGCGCGGCCCTTCGAGCGTGCCGACCGGTGAATTGGCATTGGCGCTGCGCAGCGCGCTGGCGATGTCATCGACGGTCAGGTTGCGCGTCGCAAGCGCTTCCGGATTCACGCGCACGCGCACGGCATATTTCTTCTGCCCGTTGATGTTTACCTGCGCCACGCCGGAAAGCGTGGAGAGCGTCGGCGAAATGAGGTCGCTGGCGAAACTGTTCAAATCCGAGAGCGACATCGAGGGCGAGGTCAGGCTGAGGAAAATGATCGGCGCGTCGGCGGGGTTGACCTTTTGATAGGACGGAGGTGTGGTCATTTCCGCCGGCAGCGAGCGTTGCGCGCGCAGCAATGCCGCCTGCACATCGATGGCGGCGCTGTCTATATTGCGATCCTGATCGAATTCCAGTGTGATCGAGGTGTTGCCCAGCGTGCTCGTCGAGCTGATCACGGACAGGCCGGAGATGGTGGAGAACTGGCGCTCGAGTGGCGTGGCTACCGAAGACGCCATGGTCTCGGGGCTGGCGCCGGGAAGTGTTGCGCTGACCGAGATGGTGGGCGTGTCGTAACTCGGCAGCGCGGCAATGGGTATGCTGCCGTAGGCAAGGATACCGGCCACCACCGCGGAGACCGACAGCAGCACCGTCATGACCGGACGGCGGATACATAGCTCGGAAATGTTCATTGCCTGCCCGCGCTGTTTGTTTCCGCGCCGCCTTTGCCTTGTCTGTCCTCTGACTCAACCACGCTGCCCGGCCTGAGGTTTTGCGCTCCTTCCACGACGACGCGTGCGCCCGGTGCGACACCCTCAATTACGGCGATACCGTCCTGGATCAGGCGCACATGGACCGGCTGTGCTGTCACCTTGTGGTCTTCCCCGATCACGTAAAGAAATTTCTTTTCCGGCCCGGTCTGCACTGCCTGCACGGGAACAGTGACTGCGCCGGCCAGCGCGCGCGGCGCAAGCGTCACCGTGACAAACATGCCCGGCCAGAGGCGATTGTCAGCATTGGGAAACTGTGCCTTGAGGCGTATGGTGCCGCTTGCGGTATCCACCGCATTGTCGATGAATACCAGACGCCCCTTCAGGGCTGGCTGGTCTGCCAGATCCAGCTTCGCGAAGACGGGCACTTCGCCCCTGGCCAGCGACTGCTGCAAAGCCGCAAGTTCGCGTTCCGGCAACGTGAAGTTGACGTTGATCGGATCGATCTGCGTGATGCTCACCAGCGCGGCGCCGTTAGGCTGCACCAGGCTTCCCGGATAGATTGCAATGGCACCCGTGCGCCCGGCAATCGGCGCGGTGATCTCGCCGAAACTGCGCGCCACGCGGCTTGCATCCACGGAAGCACTATCGACTTCAAGCTGCCCCCGCAATACGGCCACCTGATTTTGCGCGGCTTCCAGCTCGGCACGCGAGACATATTCCTGCGTGAATAACTCGCGCTGGCGTTCGAGATTACGCTCGGCGTTCATCAGGTCGGCACGATCTTTGACTACCTGCGCAGTATTCCTGCTGAGGTTGGCGTCTTCGGTGCGGGCATCAAGCGAGAATATCCTGTCGCCTTTGCGCACGAACTGCCCCTCCTTGATATGCACTGCCTTGATTGTGGCACTGATCTGCGGGCGTACCTCAACCGTTTGCAGCGCCGACACCGTGCCGCTGGCCGTGAGCCTGACCGATACATCGGCCTGCGCCACTACGGCGCTCACCACCTGGGTTGCGCCCGTTCCCCTGGGTTTGGACGCGGAGCTGCCGGCGCGCCAGAACCAGATGGTCAGCGCAATAAGCAGAATGGCGGCCAGCGCAATCCATATGCGCCGCATGACGCGCTCCGAAGATTCTGTTTGATGCATGACTTCCATTTAAAAACCTCGCCTGAATCTGTTTGTAGCTTGTAGGGTGCATTTCATGCACCATTGCCATTGGTGCATGAAATGCACCCTACGATATTTTATTGAATTTTTACGGGCATACTTTACTGGTAGCGCAATGCCTCTATCGGATCAAGCTGTGCGGCTTTGTGCGCCGGATAAAAGCCGAAGAAGATGCCAACCGTCGCCGCCACACCGAATGCCACGACGGCTGAACTGCCCGAGATGATGATCATCGTGCCGGTCAGCGCGTTGACCAGCAGCGCGCCGCCGATGCCCAACAGCAGGCCGATGAAGCATCCGGCCACCGAGATGATGATGGCTTCCAGCAGGAATTGCAGCAGGATGTCGCGTTCGCGCGCGCCGATCGCCATGCGGATGCCGATCTCGCGGGTGCGCTCGGTCACCGAAACCAGCATGATATTCATGATGCCGATACCGCCCACCAGCAGCGAAACCGAGGCGATCGCGCCGAGCAGCAGCGACATGGTGCGCGTACTCTCTTCGGCAGAGTCGGCTACGGCAGTGAGGTTGCGCAGGGAGAAATCGTTATCCATACCTTCGCGGATGCGGTGCCGCTGACGCAGCAGTTCGGTCATGGATTTTTCCACCGCAGGCATCATTTCCTGGGTGGTGGTTTGCACCATGACCATGCGCACTGTTCCCGGAAACTGGCTGCCGAATACCTGGCGCTGCGCGGTGGTAAGCGGAATGATGATGGTGTCATCCTGATCGCGTCCATCCATGCCCTGGCCCTTGACCGCCAATGTACCGAGGATGACAAACGGACTTTGCCGGATGCGGAAGGTCTTGCCGACCGGATCTTCATCACCGAATAAATTTTCCGCGGCAGTCCTGCCGATCAGTGCGACGCGCGTGGCGGAGCGCACATCCGAATCGGTGAAGGCCGCACCAGAAATAACCGGCCATGAACGCGCTTCCAGATAACCCGGAGTGGTGCCGATGACGGAGGTATTCCAGTTGTTCGGCCCATACACAACTTGAGCGTTGCCGGGATGAATCGGCGCGACGGCCTGCACGCCGGGCAGTTCGGCGATGGCCTCCGCATCGCTGGCAGTCAGAGTGTGAGCGCCACCGCTGCCGGAGCGCACACCGCTTGTTGATGTGTGACCGGAGAGCAGCACAAACAGGTTGCTCCCCATCGCGGCAATGGTTTGCTTGATGGCATATTGCGCGCCTTGCCCGATGGACATCATCAATACCACCGCGCCAACGCCGATCACCATGCCGAGCATCGTCAGCATGGTACGCAGCCGGTTGGAGCCCATCGCGCGCCAGGCTTCGCCGAGCATAGCAAAAAATCCAGATTTCATCCCAACTGCCGCGTTGCGTAAAAAATTTCTTGCTTGCATATAACCCATATGCGGCGCGGCGACATTTTTTTCGCGCCTTGCATTTGGGCGAACTCTGAATTTTTAGATGTTCCCATCATGTTGTGCCTCCCGTGTAAGTTCGTCACTGACGATGCGTCCGTCGAAGAACCGCACCTGGCGTTTCGCATGGCGCGCGATGTCCGCCTCGTGGGTCACCACCACGATGGTGATGCCTTCACGGTTCAGTTCCTCGAACAACGCCATGATTTCTTCGCCGGTCTGGCTGTCGAGGTTGCCGGTGGGTTCATCCGCAAGAATCAGGCGCGGGTTGTTGACCAGGGCGCGCGCAATCGCCACGCGTTGCTGTTGGCCTCCGGAAATTTTATTGGGCATGGAGGCTGCGTAGCCTTCCAGCCCGACCTTGTCGAGCAGGTTGTGCGCACGCTGCTGGCGTTCCTCGCGTTCCACCCCGCAGTAGATCAGCGGCAGAGCCACGTTTTCCAGCAGCGACATGCGCGACAACAGATTAAAACCTTGGAACACGAAGCCGATGGTGCGATTGCGCAGCAAGGCCAGCTCATCCTTGCCCAGTTCCGCAACGTCGCGGCCATCCAGTACATAGCGTCCGGTGCTCGGCTTGTCGAGACAACCGAGAAGATTCATGAAAGTGGATTTGCCAGAACCGGACGGCCCCATGATCGCGACGAATTCACCGGCAGTGATGCTGAGGCTGACATCTTTTAATGCCGGAAACAATCCGGCAGAAGTTTCGTAGGACTTGTGCAGGCCTTCGATGCGGATAACGGGGTCAGCCATCAGAACATTCTCATCGGTGGCCTGCTGCCGGAACTGCTGGAACTTTTCGATTTGTCCTCCGCCAGTACATCACCAACGACCACCTGGTCACCTGCTTTAAGCTCTCCCGTGACGATTTCGGTATTACGATTGTCGGTGATGCCGAGCGACACGCTGACCGGCGCCAGTTCTCCTTGTTCCAGCACATACACCTTGGCGGAAAAAGCGTCACGCGGGTGCCCGGACAAACGCTTTTCGTCCCTGGGTTTTGCGGCACCGCCATTCATGGCAGTTCCGCCACGTTTCTGATTGCCGGCATTGGCCGGTTTGAAACGCAGCGCGGCGTTGGGAACCAGCAACACGTCCTTGCGCTCGGCTACCGCGATGCTCACATAAGCGGTCATGCCGGGCAGCAAAATCTGCTCTGGATTGTCCACATTGATCACCACATCGTAGGTCACTACATTTTGCACGGTGGTCGGATTAAGCCGTATCAGCTTGACTACGCCTTGAAAGTTGCGCCCCGCAAAGGCATCCACGGTAAAGCGCACCGTCTGCCCGACACGGATGCTGCCGATATCCGCCTCGGCAAAGTTCGCATCGATCTGCATCCTGGATAAATCCTGTGCGATCTTGAACAGCGTCGGGGTCTGCAAGCTGGCCGCAACGGTCTGGCCGACATCCACCGAGCGATCCACCACCACACCGGACACCGGCGAACGAATCACCGAATAAGCGAGGTTGGCGCGGTCTTTTTCCACGGTCGCCTGCGCCAGCTGTAATTGCGCTTCGGCGGCTTTTTTGGCTTGCACTGCGGTATCCAGTTCCTGCCGGGAAATGTACTCCTGCGCGAACAGGCTGCGCATGCGCGCTTCGTTGGCGGTGGTTAATTCCAGCGTGGCATGGGCGCTTTGCACATTGGCCAGGCTTTGCTTTTGCTGGGCGGAGAGCAGCGCATCATCCAGCTCCAGTAACACCTGGCCTTTTTCCACCTTGCTGTTGAAATCAACATACAGTTTTTTCACCGTACCGGAAACCTGCGTGCCAACGTTTACCAGCGTCACCGGATTGATCGTGCCGTTGGCCGAGACGGTCTGGCTGATCTCGCCTTTTTCCACGGCCTGCAAACGATATTGCTGCTCCGGCGCGACCATGTAGAGCTGCCGGTAAGTGGCGATGCCTGCGGTGATGACGGCAACAGTGAGAAAGAACAAGCCCATCGGAGAGCGCAATAGTTTTTTCATGGACGGCTTGTTTTCTGTTGGGGACCCGTGCCGGGTTGTTGACTGCTGTCCGGCAAGGCTTGCAATAAGTTGGCATCCAGGTTGCCCATTGCCTGGGCAAGCGTGGCGCGGTTGATGTTCCAGTTAAACGTGGACTGGATGCGCTGCTGGCGCGCGCTGGCAAGGGCGCTTTGTGCATTCAGCACGTCCAGCATGCTGCCCACGCCGGCCTTGTAGCGGCCGAGCGAGACGCGTTCGGATTGTTCCGCGCTGTCCAGCAAATCAGCGGTGGAGCGCAACGATTGCGTCGCGGTGGTGATGTTCTGATAAGCCGTCCACACATCCAGAGCTACCTGCAAACGCAGCCGTTCCAGCTGTACATTTCTGGCATCCAGTTGCGCCTCGGCGGCACGCACCCGGTAAGTCGGCGCGTAGCCGGAAAAAACCGGCACGTTCAAAGTGATGCCAACCAGCGAGCCGCTTGAACTGATACCCGCGCTGCTGTTTTGACTGGACGATGCATTCAGGGAAATGGACGGTCTGCCCGCCGCACGCGCCGCATCTGCGCCGGCCTCGGCAGCCCTGACTTGCGCAGCGGCGGCGTGTAAATCGGGGCGGCGCTGACGGGCCTCTTCAATCAGTGTGTTGATATCGCCCTCGAAATCATCGGGCACCGCCGTGGTATTGGCGGCTGCCAATAATACATTCCGGTTGGCATCCTGTCCGATCATGTTTGCAAGGGCGCCCTGCGCATTCTTCTGGTTTCCATCAGCGGTAATGCGATTCAGGGTGGCCTGCGAATAAGCAGTTCGCGCCTGCAACTTGTCGGCAGGCGTTGCGCTTCCCGCGATATAGCGCGCCTCGGCGGCGGCAAAACTCTCCCTGGCGGCGCGTTCCGATTCGAGCGCGGCATCCAGCGCGGCTTGCGATGCCTGCGTTTGGTAAAAGGATTGCACCGCCTGGAGGAAAACAGCCTGTACCGTGCTGTCCTGCGTGGCACTCGCCGCGGCGAGCAATTGGCGCGCATTTTCCAGATTGGCGGCGCGCGAGCCGAAGTCATACAGCAGATAGGAAATGCTCAAGCCCAGGCTGCGCTGATTCGTGTTTGCGTTCGTTCCCGTCAAATTGCGGGTAGCAGAAGCGCCCACGGTTGCACTGGGTAGATAACCTGCCTTGTTCACGCCGACCTGCGCCGCCTGAACCCGCGAATTCGCCCATGCTTCGCGGGTTTGGGTATTGTTGCACAACGCGAGATTGACCACATCCAGCAGATTGAGCGCGTGGTTCAGTGGTTGTGCGCCGCACGGATCGCCAACCGCGCCGTCCAGGTGCAACGCAGGTCTGGGCGGCAACATCGACTCCGTGCCGAACGGGTCGGAAGTCTCTGCGGCAGCAAGCAAGCCGCTCCAGAGGCAAAGCAGTGTGTAGAAAATTTTACGCATCGGGCCAGTATACATGAGCAAGAAAGACGCAGTCACTGACTCAATGTGTTTTCAATAGTTCAACAGGTAATGGCAAGTTTGCGCCCGCGTGCCAGTGCATTTGCCAGGTACTCCTTCTGTTGAAGCCGGGTGCGACGGGGCGCGTTTATCAGAAAACCAGAAAACAAATTCGCCGAATGTGGCGAAATTTAATCGGACGGGATTGCGTGGCTACGGCATGACCTGCGCTGCGCGGATATTAGGCTGCGACGCAAAATACTGCAACGTTTCACCCTGCGGCATTTTGCCGCGCGACAACATGCCACATTCCCAAACCGATTTTTCATCCATAGAATCCGCCCGCTTTAATTTTCTGCAGTAAATATTTAACAATAACTAATCGTTTAAGGGGATGAAACATGAAACGGAAACGTGTTTTTGCGTTGAGCATGATCGTGCTGGCAGTCAGCCAGGTGGTGCATGCCGAGGTGGGTGCAGTGCCGGAGGTGAGCGTGACCGAGCCGGTTACACCGGTTGCTGCCGAACCAGCCGGGGTGAGCACATTGCCGGAGGTCAGCGTGACCTCCACGACAATTGATGACCGCTTCGATTCCAAGCGCGGCGAAGCATCAAATATCAACAACATCAGCGGCAAGAAGGTGGATGACGAGCATGGCAAAAACCTCGTGGAGATACTCGAATCCATCCCGGGCGTAACTGCCGAAGTGCAGAGCGGCGACTCGGTGAAAATCATGTTGCGCGGCGTGGAAGCGCAGCGTTACATGGGCGAAAAACCCGGTGTGGCGATCGTGATCGACGGCGTGCCGGTCCTGGAGCGTACCGGTCGCGTCAATATCGATCTGGACAACATCGACTCGATCAAGGTCATCAAGGGCGGCGCATCGTATCTGTTCGGTGAGGACGCTTTGTCCGGCGCAGTAATCATCACCACCAAGCGCGGCGCGAAAATGGCAGGCTTTACTTACGGTGTTGAAGCAGGCAGCTTCAATTACCACAAGAGCCTGGTTCGTGCAGGATTTTCCAAAGACAACCTGGTCGGGCATGTGCAAGTCACAGAACGGAAAACGGATGGCTATCATGACCAGGGCGATTCCTCCGCGAATTACCTGGACGGCAAGCTGCAATATATGATTGACGGGACCAGCGATATCGCTTTCGGTTTTGAGCAATCCAAGCGTGCCAAGGATAGCCACGGCACGGTAAAAGGAGTGACCGCCGCCGCGCTGGATCCGCAGAGTTTCAGTGGCGGCAAGGATTATGCGCGTAACTATGATGTCGATCTGAACAAGTGGAATCTTACTTATGCCAAGGACCTTGGTTCCACAGGCAATTTGCTGGTGAATACCTATGTTTTCAAGGATCACACCTACAGTTGGCAAAATCCCAGCGGCTTCCTGCGGACTACCGCCGGATGTACCGGCACAAATGTGACCGCTATTGCCGCTTGTAACATGGCCAATATTAATGATGCCTATGTCAGCGGCGCCGATACCGATCAGGAGCAAAAAGGGCTGAAGACGGAGTGGCGCAAGGGCGGTGAACAGGCCGGCCTGATGGCGGGGCTGGATGTGCAGTCGTTTTCGGATCGGGCGTTAACCAAGAGTCTGGTGACATACACAACCCGCGGCACTGCTATTAATGGAGGCAATCCATTGAATCTTGCGGGGGCAACGACTGCCGATAACTTGTCCACCTCCACCACCAAGGCGGTGTACGGTGAATTAAAATGGCAGGCAACCGACCCGTTGACGGCCACGCTGAATGCGCGTTACGACAATATCGATGCCCAATACGAAAGCTATATTCCGCTCACTGCCGCTCAAATTACGGCAGGCAGAACGACCACCGGCGAAAAGACTTTCAAGGTCTGGTCGGAACGCGTCGGTGTGAATTATGCGTTGTCGGCGGAACGCGAAATCTACTCGAACATATCCACCGGATTCCGCGTGCCAACCATCGGCCAGTTATACGGCGGCAGCATCACGCCGACTGGTACGGTGCTGGCCAATCCGGACCTAGTTCCGGAAAAATCCTGGAACAGGGAAATCGGCTTGCGCGCCAAGAGCGATCTGCTCGGCATCGCGCTGGACATGGATGTGGCGCTGTTCCAGATCGACCGCAAGAACTTCATCCTGAACACCGGCGGCCAGTATCAGACTGACCCTGTAGCCGAGCAGTATCAGAATATTGGCGGCGTGCGCAACCGCGGCCTAGAGCTGGGCGTTAAGACGGATGCCAGTGAAGCATGGTCGGGTGATATCGCCTACACCTATCTGGATGCGAAGTTCACCAGGAACGACTCCTACTGGATGGGTATGGGATCGCGCACCGTGCCGTTGCCTTCGGTGCTGTACAACAACACCGGCAATGTCGTGCCGCGCACCCCCAAACACAAGGTCAACCTGTCAACGCGCTACCGTTACACACCGGCGCTGACTTTCTCAGCGGAGATGAATTCGCAGAGCGGCATCTACGCCGACGAAGTGAACCTGGTCAGGATAGGGGGCCGCACGCTGTTCAACGCGATGGCCAACTATGAAATCAAGGCCGAGCGCAATGTGAAATGGTCGGCATTCGCGCGTATCGACAACCTGTTCGACCGTCGCTATTACAGCACGATACGCGGCGGGTCGGATGGCGACGGCAACGGCGTCTATAACGCGGAAGACATGTCCATCACAGTCGACCCCGGCCGTGTGTGGACGGCCGGCCTGACGGTGAATTTCTAAGGGAAGAGGCATGCAGAAAAGGACTTTACTGACAACACACCTCAAGTTCTGGGGCTGAAGATTCCGATGAGGCTGACAATGTCAAAGTTGAATCTCTGTGTCGTCGCAATGCTGGCGGCACTGTCGATGAACGGCTACTGCGAAGATTATCGCGGTGGTGAGGAACGGGGGGGGCAGGGAGGCCGACCCGGCGAAGCGCAGGTTGCCGAATGGCGTGCCAAGCGTGAGGCTGGTGAAGGCAAGGCTGCCGCAGCGGATGCGCCAGACGCCTCTTCGGTCTCCGCTGTCTCTGCTGCCGGGCATCGGCACGGCGGCGCACCCGCCATCGGCGGCAAGCCTGAGGTGGGCGCGCGTAGCGGCAGTCGTCCCGGCGGCATGGGTATGCGCAGTGGCGTGGCAATCTGGCTGGCGGATTCGCCGCCGATGCGCGGCGACGGGTCACGCCCGGGAGGCGCTCGCGGGGGCGGCATGGGTGGCATGGATATGGGCGGGGGACGCGGCGGTCCACCCATGAAGCGTTTATGGCCACGGCTAGGCAATGATCCGCAGAAATCCGGCTTTGCCCGCGAGGACGCAGAGGCCGCGACGGAGATCATGCTGGCCTCACCCGGCAAGCCGGAGGGTGAACCCCTGCCGGCATCGGCTGAGTCCCATGCAGGGCTTGCTTTTCAGGTGCCTGCCCAGGGTTACTACCGCGTTTATCTCACGACCCGCAAACTTCAAGGGGAGATGCTGAGCGTCAGCGTCGCCAAGGCCGAGGTGGCCAACTTCGGGCATGGCGGCGACGAGGAAGAGCAGGCCAGGGCCATGCTGGCTCCGCGTTTTCTTGAGTCTGCGCCCATCGAAATCGTCCGCGAGCGCCAGCCGCGCGAGAAGCAATTTTTTCAGCTGAAGTCCGGCGATGAGCAGGCTTACCTCGTTCTGCAAAAAGGGCTTCCGCTGCAGGGCGCGCGCGTGCGTTTCGTCAGTCACCAGGGCTGGAGCAAGGAAGCGGTGAGCGACGAGCAGGGGAGGGTCGTTTTTCAGGTGATCCGCGATTACTATCCGCAATGGAGCGAATTCCAGAAACGGTTCAAGGCCACCTGTCTGGTGATTGCCGAGGCGGATGCCGCCGAATCCGGCAACTACAAGGATCAGCCCTATACCACGGTGCGCTATCAGGCGACCCTGTCCGGCAGCTACCAGCCCTCGCCGGACGACTACATGTCCTATGCATGGGGACTCGGCATCGGCCTGTTGATCGTTCTGTTTTGCGGCGTGGCTGTTTATCTCTACCGCCGCCGCAGGATCAAACCTTTTCAGGAGTTGCGATTCAATGAAAGCAAGTAATACGCGCCTGCAGGCAGTGCGCGATGCCGTCAACCGGGTCGATCTCAAACGCTTCCGTTTCTGGTTCCAGCTGGTTGCCTTCGTCCTTTTTGTCTATGGCGGCTATTTCGCGATAGACCTGGGGTCGCGCCTGCCGTTTTTTTCCTGCGGCTACAATGACGAGGGACGCGCGGGTATCTGCTATCTGTTGCCGCTGCAGCACCAGCTGAGCCAGCCCTGGCCGAGGCTGTTCAGCCTCGCGAGCATCGCCATCCTCACGGGCTTTCTGACTTTCACGCTCTGGTTCATCGTCCTGAACAAGGGCTGGTGCGGCTACATCTGCCCGCTGGGTACCATTCAGGACTGGATTACCGCGCTGCGCCGCCGCATCGGCATACGCTATTCGACGTACAGCGAGAGCCAGTTTGAACAGCTTACCAAGGTGAAATACCTGCTGCTGGCGTTGATGATCCTGATCCCGCTCGGCGTCGGCGGCGGCCTGTTCTCCCACGACGTCAGCCCGCCGTTCTGCCTGATCTGCCCCGCACGCATGGTTCTGCCGGCGTTCACCGGCGACCTGTCGCAATTCACGATCGATTTTTCGAGCAAGACGGCGATGGTCATGACGGCTCTGGGCATATCGGTCACGGCGCTGTTCCTGGTTGGCTCTTTCGTCAGGAAGAGATTCTTCTGCTTCTTTTGCCCGATGAGCGCGCTGCATTACCTGCTTTCAAAGCCTGCCTTGCTGAAGCTGAAGAAGGACGGCAACAAATGCACGCGCTGCGGCGACTGCTACCGTGTCTGCGATATGGGGATCAAGGAGATCGCCGATGACGTCACGACCGTCAACATCATGACCGATGACTGCACGATGTGCCTCAAGTGCGTTTCTTCATGTCCCGAGAATGGGACGCTGAAAGCCACCTTTGCAGGTATCCCGATCTTCGAATCTACCGAAGAGGGTTTTATTAAACGTATGGGTAAGGGGATGCAAAATGGAAAGTGATTCTAAAGTGATACCGATACATCCGTCACCGTATAACCTTTCGCGCCAGGCGGCCGAGGCGGAGAACGTGCTGGATCACATCGTGGACGATTTTTCCGATAACCCCGAGGCTATGCAGTATTTCTACGATCTGTTTCGCCGCGTGTATTGCCAGGGAGAAGAACTGAAACACGAAGGCATGCTGGTCGGGACGACCTGTATTCATGCGCCCGAGGAATTGATCTATGCTTTCGGCGCGACGCCGGTGCGCTTGTGCAACGGTTCCTATCATTACGATCAGCGCGGTGCGGATTTCATGCCGGCAAAATCCTGTTCGCTGGTGAAAGCGACGCTGGGCATGCTGAATTCGGAAACGGTGATCCCGAAGACCGGCAAGCCGGACATGATCGTCAATCCCACCACCTGCGACCAGAAGAAAAAGGCCAGCGCGATGATGGAGGGCATGGGCTATTCGGTGTATGACCTCGAACTACCGAGCGTCAAGGAGAGCGAAGCATCGCGTGTCTACTGGCAACGTTCGGTGCGCCAGTTCGCTGAGCGCTTGCGCGAGTTGACGGGGCGCAGGCTGACGCGCAAGAACCTGAAAGAGGCGATGGCGAAAACCGGGCGTGCGCAGGCGGCGTTTCGCACCCTGCACAACTACCGCCTCAAGTCTCCCTCGTTGATTTTGGGCAAGGACGCGTTCCTCGTGACCAATGCGTATTTCTTTGACGACATCGGCCGTTGGACTGCTGCGGTTGAGAAGCTGAACGAAGAACTCGCGCAACGCGACCAGGCGGGATTCAAGGCGGTGCAGAGCAAGGCGCCGCGTGTTCTGTTCACCGGCTCGCCGCCGATTTTCCCCAACCTCAAATTGCCCTTGCTGATCGAAGAATCAGGCGGGGTGGTGGTAACGGACGAAACTTGTTCCTCAAACCGCATGTTGTATGACATGACGGCGGTGGATGAGTGGCTGGTGAACGATATGGTGGACAGCCTGGCCGACAAATATCTCAAGCCCTGCACCTGCCCGATCTTCACCCGCAACGATGACCGCAGGCGCCGTCTGCTCGATCTGGTCTCGAGTTTCAATGTGGACGGGGTGGTGTATCAGGCCTTCG
This sequence comes from Gallionella sp., assembly GCA_030645955.1. The sequence goes on from JAUSMR010000067.1 coordinate 40,451, forward strand.
CGGGATGCCAGGTATACGAGATGGAGTACCGCAGCGTGGCCGAGGAATTCAACAAAGCGGGTATTCCCCTGCTGTACGTGGAGACCGATTACAGCCCGGATGACAAAGGCCAGTTGTCCACGCGTATCGAGGCATTCCTGGAGTCGCTGAAGAACAGAAGGAAACAACGCGCATGATTTATTTCGCTGGAATAGATGTCGGTTCGACCGCCATCAAGGTGGCCGTCGTGGATGAAAATGGCAAGGTAGCCGGGGTGCACGTCACTCCCTCCGGCAGCCTGTTCCATAAGAACTCGCTGGAGGCATTGAACACGTTGCTTAACAAGTTGGGTATACGGCGCGAGGACGTGCGCTATCTGATTGCCACCGGCTACGGGCGCAAGCTGTTCAAGGAGGCGGACGATTCGATCAGCGAGATCACCGCCAACGCCATCGGCGCATTCGAGGCGGGCAAGGCTTATGGCGGCGTGCGCACTATCATCAACATCGGCGGGCAGGATTCGAAGGCGATCCAGATCGACAGCACCGGCAACGTCGTCAATTTTGCGATGAACGACAAATGCGCGGCGGGAACCGGGCGCTTTCTGGACGTGGCGGCACGCAACCTGGAACTGGATCTGGAAGATCTGGGCGACTGTCACTTTCAGGCCAGCAGTGCGCCGCTCAATATCAACAGCACCTGCACCGTGTTCGCCGAATCCGAGATCATCGGCCTGCTGGCCAAGGGGCACGGCAAGGCCGAGATCATCGCCGGTATCCATTACTCGATCGCTACACGCACGGTGCGTCTGGCCAAACGCGTCGGCATCGAAGACCGCGTGTATTTCGACGGCGGCCCGGCGTTGAACAAAGGGCTGGTCGCGGCGATACAGGATGAGTTGGGGCGCGAACTGGTGGTGCCGGATTATCCCCAGACGACGACTGCGTTCGGCGCGGCGATGCTGGCGCGCAGCGAATTCATGGCCGAACAAAGTATGGAAAAGGCATGACACCGGTAGATATTATTGTCGGCGCGCCGATGGCGGCGACGCTGGGTTTTGCCTATGGCATGGGCCCATGCCTCATCAGTTGCCTGCCTTTTCTCGGGCCGGTATTTCTTGCCAGCGACGGCGGCATCAGGAAGTCATGGAAGATCATTCTGCCGCTGTCCCTGGGCAGGCTGACTGCGTACGGCACGTTCGGGGCGATAGCCGGGACGCTTGGTCATTACGTCAAAGACACGATAGCAAACGATATCATACGCATCGTGATTGGCTGCGCAGCGTTGATGATCGGGCTGGCGCTGCTGCTGCGCAAATCAGGCAATACCTGTGGCCCGGCACAGGTTCAGAGCGCTCCCCTGCGCCGCATGGATAAAGTTGAGAGTCAGCGAGTGCTCCTCCCGGGCGGATTGTTTCTGATGGGCATCGGCATGGCACTGAGTCCCTGCGCGCCCCTGGGGATCGTATTGTTCTCGGCTGCCACGGCCGGCAGCGCCGTCGGCGGGCTATCGCTGGGGTTGAGTTTCGGCCTGGGAGCGATCGTGATTCCCGCGCTGGCCTATGGCATCGGCATGGCGTATCTGGGTACGCGATTGCGCGAACAATTGCAGAGCTGGCGCCCGAGGATCGAACGTATCAGCGCGCTGTTGCTGGTAGCGGTCGGGATCAGCAACCTGGCCAGATGGTAAAGAGCGCGGCCTGTTTTTTTAAAATATCAGATGATGCTCAGGGTTTCATCCATGGTTACCTCGGGGTGGCGGATGTAATGAATTATGAAAGCATCATTAATTAAGGGATTTACATGAAACGATTGGCGTTTTTGATTATCAATCTGGCAGCTGTTTTTCCTGTGTCTGCGGAGGAGCAGACTACACTTCCCGAAGTTAAAGTTATCGAAAAAATCGATGCGATAGCCGAACGGCGCGAAGCCACCACGCAAAAGATCATGCTGGAGCGCAAAGACATCGAGAATATGGGCGTGATGACGATAGGCGAGGTGCTGGGCAAATTGCCGGGTGTCGAGCTGGCCAGCGGCGGCATGGGGCAACGCGCGCGGGGAATGTCGCGGGATTCGGTGCAGATTCTGGTGGACGGTGAGCGCTCGGCAGCGGGAGGCGCGATGGTGGGTATCGTCGGGCGCTTGCCTTCCGGCGATCTGGAGCGTGTGGAAATCCTGCGCGGATCTTCGGCTGAATTCGGTGGTGCAGCCTCCGTTACGGTGAATCTGATCATGAAAAAGGCGTTGCCGAAAAGCTCAACGGAAGCCAGGGCGGGGGTGGGCAGGCGCGGAACGGAATCTTATAGCCAGCTTGCCTGGAAGAAGAACGGCGGCGAGGGCGGTTTTTCCTGGTCTCTGCCCATTTCATTGCTCTGGAGCAATTCACCCGCCACGCGCTCCGTTGACAGGCAGGATACGGCAGCAGGTGTGCGTACCCTGTGGCAGCAGGAGAGTGAAAGCGGCGCTGCAAAGATGGGGCATCACGCGATAGCGCCGCGCATGACCTGGAAGGGTGGCAGCGATAGCCTGACCATCGCCCCGTTATTTTTATTCGGGCCTCAGGATACCAACAGGAATTCGGCATTGACGGCCTATTCCAATCCGGCTGCCGGCACCGGACTGGCGTTCAACGGTGATCGTATCAGCAGCGAAAACACCATGCAGCGTGTCTTGCGGCTGCGCACCGAGGGCGAGAAACATATTGGCGACTCCAAGTTTTCCGGACGTGTGTCGCTCAACAACATGAGGCACACGACAGATGTGGCGCGCGATGCGCACGATGCCGCCAACGTGTTGACTACCTCCACCGAACATACCGACAGCAACGAAAAAGAAACCAACCTTGCGCTGCGCCTGGATAAACCGGTAGGCGAACATCTGCTGGCAGTGGGTGTGGAGCATGTCAACCTGCGTCGCACTCAGGACCAGAATTTCACCGGCAGCTTTGCTTCTGTTTCTTCCTTTCAGGCGCAAGAGCGCCAAAGCACCGTCTGGGTGCAGGATGACTGGACGGTTCAAACCAAAACCACAATCACTTACGGACTGCGCGGCGAAGCCATCGCCCTGGATTCCGCCGGGGTCTCGCAACAGCACGGACGCCTGTTGCCCTCGCTGGCCGTGCGCTGGGAACCGATGGATAAGTGGGTGATGCGTTCCTCATTGGGGGCAGGATTGAAGATGCCCAAGCTGGACGAGATCAGCAATGCCGCGACCCCCAGCATCGCTGCCAACACACCGGTGGAGGCGGATAAGCGCGGCAATCCGGGTCTGCTTCCGGAACGCAGCCTCAATTTTGAAGCGGTGCTGGAACGTTACCTTGACGGCGAAGCGGGTGTGCTGGGCGGCAACCTCTATGTGCGTTCCACCCGGGATTTCACCGAACGCCGCGTGCAACTGGAAGGGGTGCGCTGGGTGGACAGACCCTGCAACGAGGGCAGCGCCCTGCATTGGGGATGGGAACTGGACGGCAAGTTGCGCGCCGACAGTCTGGGATGGAAGGGGGCAACGGTCAAGGCGCACCTGACCTTGCCGCACGCGCAAGTGAACGACGCGCGCCTCGGCATTCAACGCATGGCACGCGATACGCCCAACTATGTTTTATCGGCCGGGCTGGATGAAAGCCTGCCCAGGCTGCAATCCAGCTTTGGCATCTCGATGCAACTGTCCGGACGCAGTGAGACTGAAATTCCGGGCGAGCAGCGCGGCTTTACCGAGGCAAGGACTACCCTGGATGCGTTCTGGTTGCGCAAGCTGACGCCGCAGTTCAACCTGCGCATCAGCGGGCAGAATCTGCTGGCCGCCGATACGGTGCGGGAGACGCTCTACATGTCTGGAAATAACACGTGGCAGTTGCGCACGGTAGAAGGCGGATACCGCACCATCATGGCAACCCTGGAGGGGCGCTGGTAGCCTGTAAGATGTCTTGAATCTCTTTCTGGTTCTCCGCCGCTCACGCCTGACTGTGCATATGGTGCAAATACGTGGTGCGACAATTTGCCGCATACCCAGACTACATTTTCACCTGTAATATCCCCCCGTTATTAAATCCAATAATTTTAGTCAACAAAACTCGGGGGAGAGGCAGTAATGAACAAACAGACGTTTAAAAGAGGAGCAATGTTTGCGCTGTGCTGTATTTATGCGGGTATTACAAATATGGCGTTTGCGGCTGAAGATGCGGTGAAGCCGGGTGAAGTTGGGGTGAGCAGCACACAAGAGGCGCAGAAATCAGAGGCGACTGCCACGGTTGCATCGGATGAACCGCAAGTAATGGAAGAGGTGAGCGTCTATGGCGAGCGTCCAGCCGCTTTCAGGAATATCACCACCTCTACCGAGGCGGCGAGCAAGGCGTTGATATCAAGCACCAACGTCATTAACACCGAGGATGCGGTGAAGTATCTGCCCAGCGTCCAGGTCCGTAAACGCTTCATAGGCGACCGCAATGCCATTCTCGCCTCGCGCAATGCGGGCACGCTCGACAGCGCCCGCTCGCTTGTTTATGCGGATAATGTGCTGGTGTCGATGCTGCTTGGCAACTCCTATAGCTATGCTCCGCGCTGGTGGTTCGTTTCGCCGCAGGAGATCGAGCGCGTTGATGTGAGCTATGGCGCTCATTCTGCAGCTTATGCGGGCAACGCAGCCGGCGTCGTCATGGTCATGAAGTCGAGGATGCCGGAGAAGTTCGAGGCATATGCCGATGCACAAGCCTTTTCCCAGTCGTTCAAGCTCTACGGCACCAATGAAACTTACAATGGCTCGCGCGCGGGCGTCTTTCTCGGAAATCGGAATGGCGATTTGCGCTGGACGCTGAGCGCTGGACATTTGGACAACACGGGCCATCCAATGTCATTTGCGACGGCTGCTCGCTCGGCGACAGCGCCCGGGACCGCAACGGTGGTGACGGGCTATCACTGGGATAAAGACGTGAAGAATGCCGACCGCGTCGTCTTTGGCGCAACCGGCATTGACCGCAACAAACAGGACAACGCCAAGGTCAAGCTCGCCTACGATTTTTCCCCAGGCTCGCGGCTCACCTACACCCTGGGTTATTGGCAGAGCGATTCCGATGCCAGAGTGCAAAGCTATTTGCGCGATGCGGCGGGCAATCCCGTCTACAGCGGGGCTGTGAACATCGACGGCTTCAGATACACACTGGCCAACACGGCTATGCAGCCCAGCAAACGTGTTGAAGAACACTTGATGAACAGCCTGGCCTGGCGTTTCGACAAGAAACAGGAAAGCGACTGGGCGTTCGAGGCGGCGCTGACGAAATACCAATTCGGCAAAGACACCACACGCAAACCTACCGTTGCGTTACCGGCTGCAGCGGGCGGCGGCGCGGGACAGGTTCAGCTCCTGGATGGGACTGGCTGGCATACGGCGGATGTGCGTGCGGACTGGAGTCCGGAGCGCGGCAAGCTCGGGCACGACGTTGCCTTCGGCTACCACTACGATCAACACACCCTCAATGACCGGACTTACGCGAACACGGACTGGCTTGCAGGGAACGCGACGACCGTCAGTGCGGGCAACACGGGGAAGACAGAAACGCAGGGCCTCTACGTTCAGGATGCGATCCAGATGGGGCAGGACATGAAGTTGACCCTGGGGATGCGCTATGAGCAATGGAGTGCATTCAATGGCACCATGACGAACACGACAACGACCCTGGCCTATCCGGAGCGCAAGGAGAACTTTGCTTCGCCGAAACTTTCTCTTTCGTGGGTGGCGACGGAAAGCTGGCTGCTGCGCGGCTCTCTTTCGCGCGCCGCGCGCTTTCCCACGGTCACCGAACTGTTCCAGGGCGTAATTTCGGGCACAAGCATCACCAACAACGATCCCAACCTCAAGCCGGAGAAAATCTTGGCGGGCGAACTGGCCGCCGAGCGTGATCTTGGTGCCGGCAATCTGCGAGTCTCGCTTTTCCAGGACAACGTGACCGATTATCTGACGCGTCAGACCAACACTACTGTGACCCCGTCGGTGACAAACATCCAGAACGTTGACAAGGTTCGCATTCGCGGCATGGAGACGAGCATGCAGCGACGCAATGCATTCATGCAGGGGCTAGACCTGACAGGCAGCCTGACCTTCGCAGACTCCGAGATTCTTGCGAATAACAATTATCTGGCCAGTGTAGGCAAGAAGATGCTTCGCATCCCGGACTGGCGGGCAATGCTGGCCTCAACCTGGCATCCTAACGACACGATGGACTTTACGCTTGCCGGCCGGTATAGCGGGAGGCAGTTCAACTTACTGGACAACAGCGACATCAACCCTGACGTATACGGTGGCGCGAGCCGGTTCTTCGTCGTCGACGCCAAGTTCAACTACAAATTAGACAAGCGCCTCTCGATGTCCGTCGGCGTCGACAACCTGAACAACTATAAATACTACGCTGCCCATCCATACACACAGCGCACGTGGATTGTGCAGGTCAAGGGCAGCTTATAACTGGATGAGGAGTGGGGGAAGGTCATCTCCCTGACATATCTTTGCCGTAGCGGCGGCCTTTCGGTCGCCGCCTTTAATCATGTTGTATGATTACCTTTTTGGCCAAGCGATATCGGCAGGGTATACAAGCCGCAAAGGCTATGGTCGAGGCTACAAGTTTCCCGGAATGCATAAATGAATATAAACAACTTAGCTATTGCACTGATCTTTACCGTCGTGGTGGCCGCTTGTCCGGCGGTGGCGGCCGATCACTCTGGCCATGGTAAGCCCGGTGTGGCGGCCTCAACTGCCGAGCCGGTGGACAAGGAGAAGCGCTGGAAGGAAGCGCTCGCCAAACCGTCGCTGGCTATTACCGCAAGCTTCGATGAGAAGGGACGTTTGTGGCTGGCTGCCATCCGCGGGCAGCATATATACGTCAGCTATTCCGACGACCGTGGCGTTACCCAAAGCGCGCCGGTCAAGGTCAATGCGGAGCCTGAGAATATTCTCGGAGACGGCGAAAACCGCCCCAAGATCATCGTGCGTAAAGGGGCGATCTACGTGTCCTATACACAGGGGTTGGAGAAGCCCATGTCTGGCGATATCCGCTTCAGCCATTCGACCGATGGCGGGAAAAGTTTTTCACAGCCGCTTACCGTCAACGACAACCGCGAAGTCATCAGTCATCGTTTTGATTCCATGGCGGTAAACGATAAGGGGCACGTATATATTGCCTGGCTCGACAAACGTGACCTGAGTGCCGCTCAGAAAACAGGGGAAAAATACAGCGGCGCGGCTATCTACTATGCGATGTCGGATGACAGCGGGGCCAGTTTCCGGCGCAACGTCAAAATTGCCGACCATGTCTGCGAATGCTGCCGCACAGCCATGACCGTAGACACCGATGGCTATCCTGTCGTCATATGGCGCCATATCTATGAGACCAATATCCGCGACCACGCACTGGTCAAACTGGACGGCAAAATGACACCGGTGCGGCTCAGCCACGAAAACTGGAATACCGCCTCCTGTCCGCATCACGGGCCATCCATTTCAATTGCATCAGACGGCATATACCATGCTGCCTGGTTCAGCAACGCGCCGCAGCAGCACGGCCTGTTCTATGCGCATTCGACCGACCAGGGCAAGACTTTTTCCAGCCCGCTGAATTTCGGCAACTTCGAAGCCCAGCCGGCTCATCCTTATGTGCTCAGCGTGGGCAACCGCGTTTATCTTGTCTGGAAGGAATTCGACGGGGAGAGCACCGGCCTTCTCGGAATGAATTCCAGCGATGGCGGAAAGTCATGGTCTGCACCAGGAAAATTGGCAACCACGTCTGACGTATCCGACTGGCCGATGCTGATCGGCGAAAACAACCGGGCCTACCTGTCATGGAATACCAGGAATGAAGGTTATCGCCTGATCGAGGTGAGCGTAGAAATCAAATGAAGCAGTTTGGTATCCTGATGGGGCTGTGCCTGACCGTATTATCGCTTGCTCCGACGCCAGCGCTGGCCGCCCAGGAAATAAAGCCGCTCGTCCGCGGCAGTTACCAGCAAATTGTTGCCGCACGCCATGGGAAACCTTTTATCGTCAACTTCTGGTCGTTGAGCTGCAGCTATTGCAAGGTCGAACTGGCCATGCTCAAAAAACTGGCAAGGAAATATCCCAGGCTTGATCTGGTGCTGATCTCTACCGATACGCCGGAAGAAGAGAAATCAGTTTCCGCCACCCTGGCGAAATTTTCCCTGGGCAAAGCCGAGGCTTGGGTGTTCGCCGACAGCTATACTGAACGATTGCGCTTTGAGGTCGACAAGAAGTGGCAGGGTGAATTGCCGCGCACCTACTTTTTCAGCGCGAAAGGTGAAGTAAACTCCATCAGCGGCGAGCTTGAGCAAAAAGAAGTGGAACAGTGGATCAAAGAGCAATATGCTCCTTGATAATGTTATGAGCTCGTTGGCCTTCACACCTGTAATGACTATGATGAACCAGGCAGATTTGCCGTTGCGCGACCGCTCGCTTGTCGTAGCGCTGGTGGTGCTTGCGCATGTGTTGGTGCTGTGGTCTTATACCTCGTTGTCCAGCCAATCCAAGCCAGCGCACCGGGAAATGTCGATCAGCGTGGCGCCGCCTAGCCCTCCGCAAACCGCAGCGGTGGAACCGAAGCCGGTAGTGAAGCCGGCAGTCAAGCCAATACCCGTCCAGCCCCAGCCAGTGCCGCAAGTCGCGGCACCTGATGCACCTGACGTACCTGTGGAAACGCCGATCCCGTCGTCGCCGCCTGTGGAAAGCTCGCCTGCCCAGCCGGAAAATGCTACACCAGGCCTGTCGGATCGTGAGCCGGATTATCAGGCAGCTTATCTGAACAATCCGTTACCGGCTTATCCTATGGTGGCGCGACGCATGGGTTGGCAGGGCAGGGTGGTGCTGAATGTCGAGGTGCTGGAGAGCGGTTTGCCCGGCCAGATCAAGCTGTATCAAAGCAGCGGGCGTGATGTGCTGGATAACGCGGCGATGCAGGCAGTGCGCGGTTGGAAGTTTGTTGCGGCGCGCCAAGATGGGCAGATGGTCGCCAAGTGGTTTTTAGTTCCAATCCCTTTTATTTTGAAAGAAGCTGAATGAATATTTCCATGATGTCATCGTCTCCGATTATCAACGCCACGCTCGGCTTGCTGGTGTTGTTTTCCGTCATTACATGGTCGATCCTTGCGATCAAGCTGTGGCAGTACTGGCGTGACGGTAAGGATAATCGTGTTTTCAACGAGTCATTCTGGGCGGCCAAAGAATGGCAACTGGCGGCACGCGTCAGTGCGGAAATGCCCGGCAAGCAAGCGCATCTTGCGCAGGCAGGATTTGCCGAGTTGCGCGACGCACAACAACAAGGCGGCGACATGAAACATCTCGGTTCCCCTCAGGACGGTTTGGAGCGGAGTTTGCGCCAGGCGGTACAGAACCTGCAACGGAAACTCGAGGGAGGCTTGGCGATTCTGGCCAGCATCGGCTCCACTGCGCCATTTGTCGGGCTGTTCGGTACGGTATGGGGCATCATGCATGCATTGACAGAGATCAGCAAAACCGGCTCGGCAAGCCTGGATGTGGTGGCGGGACCTATCGGCGAGGCGTTGGTTGCAACCGCGATAGGCATTGCCACCGCGATTCCTGCGGTGCTGGCGTATAACTTCTTTTTGCGGCGGATGCGCTTGTCCGTAGCCGATCTGGAAAATTTCGCGCATGATTTTATGCGTTTGGCAGCGAAGCACGGTTACAAGGCGTAGTCAAAAGGGATAAACAGATGGCATTCCAGAATAATTCCAATCAGGACATGATGAGCGAGATCAACGTCACACCGCTGGTGGACGTGATGCTGGTGCTGTTGATAGTGTTTATCGTTACGGCACCGTTGCTGTCGCAGTCGCTGGAAGTGAAGTTGCCAAAGACGGCAGCGGTAGCCGGGCGCATGGATACCAAGCAACAAATTATTACCATCAGTGCGCAAGGACAGATCGCCCTGGAAAGTATCGTGCTGAGCGATGAAAAATTGGCGCAGCAACTTGCCGATTCTGCTGCGGGGAAGGATAATTTTGAGTTGCATGTCCATGCCGACGAGGCCGTTCCTTACGGGCGCGTGGCGCAGATCATGGCCATCGCGCAACATGCCGGGGTGAGCAAGTTGTCGTTTATGACGATATCGGGGAACTGACAATCTGTTGAGCAAACCTGATTAGCCACTAAGTTCAGCACACGTCATTGCGAGGAGCGAAGCGACGTGGCAATCCAGATGCTTTTATTCATAAAGGCATTTTTGATTAACTGGATTGCCGCGCTTCGCTCGCAATGACGGCTCTTTTAATGTGCAATTGAACTTGATGGCTAATCAGGTGAGCAAAAGACCCTGTTCATCCTGTTGACGTGCCGCAAGGCGGCCTTCGAAACTGATTTTTCTTTCAGGGACTGAAACAATGAAACGGAATGCAGCTCGTATCGTCGCGGCGCTTCATCTTCTCATGTTGCCGTTTGCGGCCAGCGCGGCTTCTCTTGCGGACAAATTCACGCCGGAAACGCCGTATTATTTCGACAGTTTTGATCCCGGACAGCAGCCCTGGAAGCCGGGGCTGCATTTGAACATCGAGGAAGTGTTCAAGAATTATCAGTATTACGAGATTGTGCTCGATCAGGATGGCAAGGAAATCACGGTCAACCAATATATCCGGGGCATCAAGGCCGGCAGCGAAAAATATCTGGAATTGCCGGATGGATCATTGCGAAAAAAATGAACGGATCGCCGTAAGTTAAAGCAACCTGCGCACCTGACTCTATCCAAAAACAAAACGCCTCACTTCGGTGAGGCGTTTTGCATTCAGGCACCAGCAGGGTTTTTACACAGGCCTGCCAAGCGTTCTTTTTTGTTACAGACAACTACCGATTAACGGGTGCTGCCATTATTGCCGCGTCCGAGTGCATAACTTGGACGGTCGCTACCACTGCGGCGTGGCGCGCTGTTGCCGCCGCGATTCTGGTTACCGAAGCTGCGCTCCTGGCTGCGTGGTTGGCCCTGACCAGCGCCATGACCGGCGCCTTGGCCGCGGCTTTGCCCGCCAAAACCCTGGCCGCCACCAACCCCCGGGGTATGACCCTGGGTGCTGTTGCCGTTTGCCTGACCGTGCCATTGACCGTGACCTTCCTTGCGCCCTGCATGGCTATGACGGCTGTCCGGCGCGCTGTGGTGAAAGCCGCCGCCAGCGTTGTTGCCGTTGCTGGCAGCACCACTATTACGATTGCCGCCGAAGCCGCCACTATTGCCGCCACCAAATCCTCCACCGCTACTACGGCGCGGGCCGCTGTTGCTGCGCGGACGATCCGACGAAGGGGCGCCGCCGGTGCGCAGTTTGTACTTGGGTTCCAGACCTTCGATGGTATGCATCTTGATGCTTTGCTCGGTGTAGCGTTCGATGCGCTTCAGCAACTGTGCATCGCGATTCGAGGCAAACGAGATCGCAATGCCGGACTCGCCGCCGCGACCGGTACGGCCGATGCGGTGCACATAATCTTCGGCGAACTTGGGCAGGTCGAAGTTGATCACATGCGAGATGCCGCGCACATCGAGGCCGCGCGCTGCCACGTCGGTGGCAACCAGGATGCGCACATTGCCGTTGCGCATATTGAGCAGCGTGCGGTTGCGTTCGCGCTGGTTCATGTCGCCGTGCAATGCCGCAACGGAATGGCCTTGTGCGGACAGCTGATCGGCAAGGCTGTCTGCATCGCGCTTGGTGGCGGTGAATACCAGTGCCTGATTCATATCCACATCGGTCAGCAGGTGGCTGAGCATCTTGTTCTTGTGCGCCACGTCGTCGGCAAACATCATGCGTTGCTCGATATTCTCGTGTTTGTCTTTTGCCGCCGAGACGGTAATGCGCTTCGGTGTCTTGAGCAGACGCGATGCCAGATTGCCGACCACGCCATCTAGCGTCGCGGAGAACAGCAGGGTCTGGCGCGTTGCGGGAGTAGCTTTGGCGATGCGTTCCACGTCATCGACAAAACCCATGTCCAGCATGCGATCCGCTTCGTCCAGGATCAACACTTCCAGACGCGAAAAATCAATGCGGCCGCGTTCCAGATGGTCGATCAAACGGCCCGGTGTGGCGACCAGAATATCCACATGGCTGGATAGCAAGCGGTTCTGCACCGGGTAGGGCATGCCGCCCAGTATGCTGATGATCTTGAAACGCATATTCTTGCCGTACTTGGTTGCGGCATCACAGACTTGTTGCGCCAGTTCGCGGGTCGGGGTCAACACCAGCACGCGCGGGCCTTTGCCGGGCAGTGCGGAAGGAGTGGCCAGACGGTTCAGCGCGGGCAGGATGAATGCGGCGGTCTTGCCGCTGCCGGTCTGCGAGGAGGCCATCAGGTCGTGACCGGCCATGATTTCGGGAATGGCCTGCGCCTGAATCGCGGTGGGCTCGGTGTAGCCGGTCTCGGCAATCGCCTTGAGAATAGCAGCGTTTAAATTTATATTTTCAAATGACATAATGCTTCCTTTTTTAGAATCAAAGGGAACCCGTTTCGTTATGCCGGCGCGAGTCAACATCCGGTTAAAAAATAACCGAATGCCAAAGCGAGTCTGGCACGACGAACTTTTAGCAGTTCCCTAAAGTGAGCGCAGGCAGTAAAACTACCCGTTGAACGGGGAGACGATTAACCGGCGCATAAAACATCGTTGCTAACCGGAAAACCCAGAATTTCTTGATGAGTTTTTTAGACAGGCGCGATTTGCATACGCGCGAGAGATAGGTCAGAAAACGATGAACAAAATGCCGCAAGGGAATTCCCTAACTGCGGCAAGGCGCGCATTTTACTGATAAAAAAAATAAAAGCCAGCGATATTTTGCGGTGCGGATCGACCCGGGATATAAGTTACCGGGAGTAGTCGCAAGGAAGGATCGTTGCCTCAAGTCATAGGTTGCCTAAACAACAAGGGTAATCTGAGATGGGGAAACAAGAACGACGCGCCTATCTTGAGGCGATACGGGTACGCTACCGGAGTGCCGGCAAAGCGGGCAATAGAGAGGCCGTGTCCAACGATAACCCTGCGATAAAATATGTTGCATGCAATAATCAATGCGTGAGGAAACCATGAGCAAAAAGCCAGGCAAACAAGACCCGCTGCGCACAGCCGCCGAGGCGGAACTCGTACACGCGCCGGCGTCACAGGTTCGCCCCGCCGAAGAGCTGCTGCACGAACTCCGGGTATACCAGATCGAGCTGGAGATGCAGAACGAGCAATTGCGGCAGGCGCAGGTTGAACTGGAAATATCCCGCGACCGCTACCTGGATCTCTACGAATTCGCCCCGGTCGGTTATCTCACAATTACCCGGGAGGGCACGATCAGCGAGGCAAACCTTAGTGGCGCCAAACTCTTAGGTGTAGAGCGCAAGAAACTGTTGCACCGCCGCTTCGCCTCTTTCGTCATCCCGGAACAACATGACCGCTGGAACCGCCTGTTCGTGGGCGTGTTGCAGAGTAAGGGGGTAAAAAATTGCGAGCTGGCACTCGAGAACAGCGATGGGGAACGCTGGCACGCCCGGCTGGACTGCCTGTATCTGGCAAAAGATGGCGCGCCACCAGTGGTGCATACCATGCTCACCGACATTACCGAGCGCAAGCAGGCGGAATCTGAAAAAGAAGCCATGAAGGATAAAGCAATAGAGGCGTTGGCACTGCTCCAGACTGTACTCGATTCGACACCAGACTGGGTATTTGCCAAGGATAAAAATTATCGCTTTTTATTTGTTAATAGAGCATTCGCCGCGGCTCAAAGTTATGCACCAGAGGATATGATCGGGCGGCCAGACACCGATTTCTGGCCGGATGATCTATGTGGCGGCGATCCGGCCCGCGGTATTCGCGGCTTTCATACCGATGATGATGCGGCAATGGCGGGTAACCTGACGCATAATCCGAATGATCCGGCTACGTTCGCCAATGGGGAGCTGGGCATCTTTGATACTCTTAAAATGCCACTGCGTGATACCAAGGGGCATTGCTATGGTGTGCTCGCTTATGCACGTGATGTTACCGACCGCAAGATTGCCGAGCAGCGACTGCGCGAACTCACCGCGCATATACAGACCGTGCGCGAGGAAGAAAAGGCCAGTATCGCGCGCGAAATTCACGACGATCTTGGCGGCACGCTGACCGCCCTCAAGATGGAAGTCTACTGGCTGGCAGAAGAATTATCTGCGAGCAAGGAAGCAGAGCCGCTTCTCAAACATGTCGAGCTGATGGCGCAGTTGACCGAAAATGCCGTGAACGTCACACGGCGTGTCATTACCGGACTACGACCGACCATACTCGACGATCTCGGCCTGCTGGCAGCGCTCGAATGGCAAGCCGAGCAATTCTACAAACACACCGGCATCGAATGCCGGGTTAACAGCATCGAGGACAAAGTTAAACTGGACAGACAGCACTCAATTGCGCTGTTCCGCATTTTCCAGGAAACCCTAACCAATGTCGCGCGGCATTCCGGCGCATCCAGAGTGGAAGTCGAATTTCACTGCGGTGACGAAGAAGTTATGCTGTCGATCAGCGATAATGGCCGTGGCCTGCCGGATGGACACACCGTTGCACCAACTTCCTATGGTCAACGCGGCATGAGCGAGCGCGCCGAGCAACTGGGCGGCAAGATCAAATTCGACAGCCCGCCCGGCGGCGGATTTAATGTGACGGTAATATTGCCGTTGCCTGTAGTAAGCAAAGAAGAGGAAAACGCATGACCCGCATCCTGATCGTCGACGACCACGCCATCGTGCGCCAGGGATTGGCGCGCATCCTGGAGAAAAACCAGGGGATGAAAATTGTGGCGGAGTGCGACAACGGTATCGACGCCTTGAATTGGCTGCGCGGCAACGACTGTGACATTGCGCTGATCGATATTTCCATGCCCGGCATGAACGGCATCGACTTGCTCAAACAACTTCGGGAAGAAAAACCGAAATTGCCGGTACTGGTCATCAGCATCTACCCCGAAGACCAGTACGCCGTGCGCCTCATCAAGGCCGGTGCAGCCGGGTACCTGACCAAGGGATGCGCGCCGGCAATAGTGGTTGAGGCGGTGTGCCAGATAGCGAACGGCAAGAAATACATCAGCCCGACAGTGGCCGAAATGCTCGCCAACGAATTCGGCGCGCAGGATGGAAAACTTCCACATGAAACCCTGTCAGATCGTGAGTACCAGATTTTCCTGCTGCTTGCCGAGGCCAAAACCGTTTCGGAAATTGCAGATGCATTGGCCTTGAGTGGAAAAACCATCAGCACCTACCGCAGCCGCATCCTGGAAAAAATGCATCTGCGCAACAATGCCGAACTGATGCACTACGTCATCGAGAAACAGCTCACGGTATGACTGTTGGCGTTTTGCGCTACCCTTCGACTATGCTCAGGACAGGCTTTGTTCGGAGCATATCGCTACCCGGACAGAATCCCTGGTTGCAGGTCGAAACCCAGCTTGACAGAGCAGCTAAGATTGCATTCTGCCAGGCAATCACTCACGACAAAACCTCCCCACCCCCTTCGCCATAATCAGGCAAACACCTATGCACATTTCAAGTGCAATGGGACATCATTTCGCATGTCAGCATGCACGGTGCGCACCATGTCAGGCAAACACTGACAACTAATTTTCCCCATTCCTTACGCCATAATCAGGCAAACACCTATTCAACTTCAATGCGTGATGGAACATCATTCAGCGTGGTGGGATTTGCAGATTTAGAGGCTCCCTTTAAGCAGCGCAGCAAATGGCGGGGTAAATTGATGGATGTGTTCATTGTGGAGGATTCAGAGATCGTGCGCGAGCACATGCAATCCATGCTGTCCGCGATTCCCGGAGTTGAGGTGGTCGGTTATGCGGTGGATGAGTCGGGTGCGATAGAGGGTATCAATACGTTGTTGCCCGATGTCGTGACCCTTGATATCAGCCTGCAACCCGGGTCGGGGATCAATGTTTTGGAAAGTATCAAAAAGCAGCATCCCGCGATTAAAGTTATCGTGCTGACCAACTACACCGACGAGTTTTACGCCAATAGATGCAAGCGCGCAGGGGCTGATTATTTCTTCGACAAAACTTTTCAGTTTTCGCGAGTGCGCTCGGCTTTGTGGTCATGGGTTAATGCCGACCACATAGACAATAAGGCTGCCGCCTTGCGCGAGCCTGAAAAATAAAAAGTTTTTTTAGAAGCCTCAAAACTGTAGTCATTTCCGCGATGCCGGGAATTTGGCGATTTTGTTAAACATCGCGCAAATGAATTAGCACTTCCATCGGATAGAAATGGACATTTCATGTGCGATGAACTTAACGAGCAGGAGTTGCATCAACTGCGCATAGATGCCGAGGCGAAGCTCACCCAGCACACACCGGTCAAGGCGGCGCTGGTTCGTCCCGTCGTGGAGCTTCTGCATGAACTTCAGGTGTACAAGATCGAACTGGAGATGCTGAATGAGGCGTTGCGCCAGTCCCAGATCGAACTGGAGAAATCCCGTGACCGCTACGCGGATTTCTATGACTTTGCCCCTGTCGGTTATCTCAGCCTCAGCAACGAGGGCATGATCGACGAAATCAACCTCACCGGCGCCGCGCTGCTCGGGGTGGAGCGCGATAAACTACCTCACCGCAGCTTCGCCTCTTTCGTTGCCACTGAGGACCGCGACCGCTGGCATCGCCATTTTCTGAGCGTGCTGACACGCGACGACACACTGACTTGTGAGCTGGCACTTCTGCGCGATGACGGTTCCCGCTCTTACGCCCGGCTGGATTGCCTGCGTATAAGTAGAGCTGGCAAGAAACCCATGGCGCGCATCGTGCTGGCCGACATCACCGAACGCAATCTGGCTGAGGAAACTGTGCGCGCCCAGGAAGGATTCTTTCGCATGATTGCCGAGAACGTCGAAGACTTTATTGCGGTGCTTGATCTGGAAGGTCGGCGGCTCTACAACAGCCCCTCATACGCCAAACTTTTTGGCGATACCGAAGCCATGAAGGGCACAGACTCCTTCGCCGATATACATCCGGATGACCGGGAACGTATCAAACGAGCGTTTAAGGAAACCGTGCAATCCGGCATCGGCCATCGGTTGAATTTCCGCTTTGTGCGGGCAAACGGCAGTATCCGTTACATGGAATCCTGCGGTGGGCTGATCAGAAACAGCCAAGGCCAGGCATTGCATGTAGTCGTCGTGTCCCGCGACATTACCGAGCGTATAAAATACGACGAGGAAATTCGCAATCTGGCTTTCTATGACACATTGACACAGCTTCCCAACCGCCGCCTGCTAAACGACCGGCTGGCTCAGGCAATGGCCTCCAGCAAGCGTAGCAATCGTTACGGTGCGCTGATGTTCATCGACCTGGATAACTTCAAGTCGCTCAACGACGCGCATGGCCACAATGTGGGGGATTTGCTGCTGGTGCAAGTGGCGCGCCGAATTACCAGTTGCGTGCGCGAAATGGACACTGTTGCGCGTTTCGGGGGAGATGAGTTCATGGTGATGCTGAGTGAACTGGACGTTGATGAAACCGAGTCTATCGCGCAGTCCGGCATCGTTGCCGAAAAGATCCGCGCCATTCTGGCCGAGCCTTATGTGCTGATAATTCAGCAGGATGGCAAAGCGGAAACGACAATTGAGCATCATTGCACGTCGAGTATCGGCGTCGTGTTGTTCATCAATAACGAAGCCAGCCAGGATGACATTATCAAGTGGGCCGATATGGCGATGTATCAGGCGAAAGATGACGGGCGCAACCTGATCCGTTTCTTCGGTTTGAAGGGTTAAATTCAGGGGTTGCACGAAACGCGAGGAATTGACTCACCCTCTGTGCTAGAATGCGCGCCCTTTTCATATAGCAAGGCTGTTTCCATGTCCCGCGAACTCCGCAATATCGCCATTATCGCCCACGTTGACCACGGCAAAACCACCCTGGTGGACAAACTGCTCAGCCAGTCCGGCACGTTCGCCTCCCACCAGCATGTCGCCGAGCGTGTCATGGACAGCAACGATCTGGAAAAAGAACGCGGCATTACCATTCTTGCGAAGAACTGCGCCGTGGATTACGAAGGTGTGCATATCAACATCGTCGACACACCCGGCCATGCCGACTTTGGCGGCGAGGTGGAACGCGTGCTGGGCATGGTGGACGGCGTGTTGCTGCTGGTGGACGCGGTCGAAGGCCCGATGCCGCAGACCCGTTTTGTCACCAAAAAGGCACTGGCATTGGGCTTGCACCCCATCGTGGTGATCAACAAGGTGGATCGCGACGGCGCACGCCCCGACTGGGTGATCAACCAGACTTTCGATTTGTTCGACAAGCTCGGCGCGACTGAAGAGCAGCTGGATTTTCCGGTGGTGTATGCCTCGGCATTGAATGGCTATGCCACGCTCGACCTGGCGCAAGCAAGCACGGATATGCGCCCGCTGCTGGATGCGGTGCTCAAGCATGTGCCCGCGCCGGACACCGATGTGGATGCGCCGCTGCAATTGCAGATTTCCGCGCTGGATTATTCCAGCTTCGTCGGCCGCATCGGCGTGGGCCGTGTGCGTCGCGGTCGCGTCAGGCCGGGTCAGGATGTGATGGTGATGAACGGCAACAACCCGCCGAAGCGTGCCCGCATCAACCAGGTGCTCGGTTTTCGCGGCATTGAACGCGTGCCGTTGGCGGAAGCCCTTGCGGGCGATATTGTGCTGATCAACGGCATTGATGAAATCGGCATCGGTGTGACACTGGCTGACGTAAACCAGCCGGAAGCCTTGCCGATGCCCAAGGTGGACGAACCGACGTTGACCATGAATCTGATGGTGAATACCTCGCCATTGTGCGGCCAGGAAGGAAAGTTCATCACCAGCCGCCAGATTCGTGATCGTTTGAACAAAGAACTGTTGGTGAACGTGGCGTTGCGTGTCGAGGAAACCGGTGAAACCGACGTGTTCCTGCTGGCCGGGCGCGGCGAATTGCACCTGACCATTTTGCTGGAAAACATGCGCCGGGAAGGTTTTGAAATGGGCGTGGGCAAGCCGCGCGTGGTGTACCGCGAAATCAACGGCGAGAAGTGCGAGCCTTTCGAGGTGCTGACCGTGGACGTCGAAGACACCAACCAGGGCGCGGTCATGGAAGAACTGGGCCGCCGTCGCGGTGATCTGCAGGACATGCAGCCGGATGGTCATGGTCGTGTGCGCCTGGAATACCGTATTCCTGCGCGCGGACTGATCGGCTTCCAGTCCGAGTTCATGACCATGACACGCGGCACCGGCATCATGGCGCACGTGTTCGACGACTACGCACCGGTGAAAGCCGACATGCCGGGTCGCCGCAACGGCGTGCTGATTTCTTCCGAAAAAGGCGAAGCGGTGGCTTACGCGTTGTGGAAGCTGGAAGACCGCGGTCGCATGATCGTCGTCCCTGGCGACAAGCTGTACGAAGGCATGATCATCGGCATACACAGCCGCGACAACGATCTGATCGTCAATCCGATCAAGGGCAAGCAGCTGACCAACGTGCGTGCCTCGGGCACGGATGAAGCGGTGCGTCTGACGCCGCCTGTGCGCCTGACGCTGGAATCCGCTGTCGAGTTCATCGACGATGATGAACTGGTGGAAATCACGCCGCTGTCGATTCGTGTCCGTAAACGTTATTTAACGGAAATAGAACGCAAGCGCGCATCGCGCTCTTGAGTTTGTGATCCTGCAGTTGAACTAGAAGGGGCGCGCAAGCGCCCCTTTTCATTTGGGCCGGCGGGTTTATACTGCACGCCGATATTCACAATGGAGGATGCCATGAAAAGATTCCTGTTGCTTGTTGGATTCATGTTCGCCACTGCCGCGTCCCACGCCGCCATTCAGGGCAGGGAAGTCACCTACAGCGCCAATGGCACGGTACTGAAAGGTTATGTCGCCTATGACGATGCGACCAGGGGCAAGCGCCCCGGCATCCTGGTGGTGCATGAATGGTGGGGCCACAACGAATACGCGCGCATGCGCGCCCGCATGCTGGCGGAGCGCGGCTATACCGCGCTGGCGCTGGACATGTACGGCGACGGCAAGCAGGCGCACCATCCGGACGATGCGCAGAAATTCTCCAGCGAAGTGAGCCAGAATGAAAAACTCGCCAAGGCCCGTTTTGAGGCCGCGCTGGAACTGATCAAAAAGGAAAAAACGGTGGATGCCGCCAACATCGGCGCCATCGGCTACTGTTTCGGCGGTTCGGTGGTGCTGAATATGGCGCGCGCAGGCGAACCGCTCAAGGCGGTGGCCAGCTTCCACGGCGGCCTGGGTGCGCAGCACCCGGCAGAGCCAGGCCGTGTCAAGGCGCGTATCGCCTCCTTCACCGGCGAGGATGACCCGTTCATTCCCGCCGCCCAAGTCGCGGCCTTCCGTCTGGAGATGGACAAGGCGGGCGTGAACTACAAGGCAGTGACCTATCCCGGCGCCACACATGCTTTCACCAATCCGGCAGCAGATGAATACGGCAAGAAATTCAACCTGCCGCTGGCCTACAACGCCGCAGCCGACAAGGCTTCGTGGGATGCGGGTCTGGCGTTTTTGGCTGAAGCGTTCAAAGCAAAATAGCTGATGTAGGGCGGGTTAACCAGCGGCTTATGTCACCGTTTTTTGGTGTCTTAGCCGAATGGCTATGCAGAGCCAATCCGCCATTCCAACAATATTCACCAAATTCCGCATCGACTTCCTTGTTGTCTCGTGTAATGGCGGGTACGAAAAACTTTTGTCCCTGCACCGGTGTGACCCGCCCTACATCCGGGTGCGATGCCTTATACTTCGTACCTCTTTTCTTTCTGAACAATAATGCTGGAAACTTTGCTTGTTGCCGCCGTGCTGGTACTGGTCGTCGTGCTGATAGTATTGCAGCAGCGGCAGCCTGCGCGTGTCGCACAGGTGCTGGAGCAGCAGCACCGCGCCATGCTGACCGATCTGCATGACGGCCTGAATAAACAGGGCGACCGATTGATCGCGGCGCAGGCTGCTGAAGCGGAGCGGCTGCGCGCGGCGGTGGGCGAGGAGTTGCGCCTCACGCGCGATGCAATCACTGCTCTGCAAGCCAAGCAGGACACGCTGCGCAGCGAGATACTGGCGCAGACGCTGGCGAAGCTGGCGGAACAGGGGCACGAAGACCAGAAGCTGATTCAGGATTCTTTCCGCAACGCCACGCAACATCTGGCGAACAGTATCGAGACTTTGTCCAAAACGGTGGACGGGCGGCTGGAACTGATCGGCGGCAAGGTGAACGAGCGGCTGGACGAGGGCTTCAAGAAGACCAACGAGACTTTTGTCAGCGTGATGGCGCGGCTGGCGACGATAGACGAGGCGCAGAAGAAGATCGACGGCCTGACCACCAACATGGTGAGTTTGCAGGAGTTGCTGGGCGACAAGCGCTCGCGCGGAGCCTTCGGCGAGGTGCAACTGGAAGGCCTGGTGCGCAACATCATGCCTCCGCAATCCTATGCCATGCAGCACACCCTGCCCAATGGCACACGCGCCGATTGCGTGCTGATGCTGCCGGAGCCGACCGGCATGGTGGCGGTTGACGCGAAGTTTCCGCTGGAAAATTACCATCGCATGTTTGCTGCGGGGCTGGCCGAGTCGGACAAGGCGCTGGCGCAGCGCCAGTTCAAGGCGGACATCAAAAAGCATGTGGACGACATCAGCAGCAAATACATCATTCCGGGGGTGACTTCAGACGGCGCGGTGATGTTCGTCCCCGCCGAAGCGGTGTTCGCCGAGATCCACGCGCATCATCCCGATGTGGTGGACTACGCGATGCAGCGGCGGGTGTGGGTGGTGTCGCCCACCACGCTGATGGCGGTGCTGAACACCGCGCGTGCGGTGATGAAGGATGTGGAGACGCGCAAGCAGGTGCATATCATCCAGGACGAACTTGGCAAGCTGGGCAAGGACTTCGGGCGTTTCGACGAGCGCATGAAAAAACTGGCCGAGCACATCCGCCAGGCAAACAAGGACGTGGAAGACGTGCAAATCAGCAGCCGCAAAATCACCGAACAGTTTGCCAAAATCGAGCGCGTGGAACTGGATCATCCGGTTGTGTTGCCACAGGCCAGTGCTGAATAGTTGACTGCCGCAAACGTTGGTATGATACCTGGCCATCGCAAAATATATATTTCGAAACCAGCATGAAACTCGCAATAGCACAAATCAATTGCACCGTCGGCGACCTGGCCGGGAACGCCGCCAAAATCATTGACTATGCCGAGCGCGCCCGGATGCAGGGTGCGCAACTGTTGCTGACGCCCGAGCTGAGCCTGTGCGGCTACCCGCCGGAAGACCTGCTGCTGCGCGACGGCTTTTACCAGGCATGCGCGCAAGCATTGCATGACCTTGCCGGAAAGATCTCGGGCATTGCAGTGGTGGTGGGACATCCGCATGAGCAGGACGGGAAACGCTACAACGCGGCTTCGCTGCTCAAGGATGGTGTGATTGCCGCAACTTACCTAAAGCATTTTTTGCCGAATTATGCGGTGTTCGACGAGAAACGCTATTTCGATCACGGCACAGAGCCATGCGTGTTTGCGGTACAGGGCATCCGGTTTGCACTGAGTATTTGCGCGGACATTTGGCAACCTGATGCCGCCCGTCGTGCATTTAATGCCGGAGCGCAAGTGCTGCTGGTGCTGAATGCATCGCCGTATGCCATCCGCAAGCAGGAGGCGCGCTATCAGGTGATTCGCGAACGCATCGCGGAAACCGGCATGGCGGTGGTTTATGCCAACACCGTGGGCGGACAGGATGAGTTGATTTTTGATGGCGGCTCGTTCGCCATGGACCGGCATGGCAGCCTGACTGCGCAAGGCAAGCATTTTGAAGAGGCCTTGCTGATGCTGGAAATCCAGCATGATTTGCGCCCAACCGGGGGAAGATCTGCGGCATTGAGCGAGGAGGCCGCCGTCTATCGCGCCTTGTGCCTCGGCGTGCGCGACTATATCGGCAAAAACCGCTTTCCGGGCGTATTGCTGGGATTGTCGGGCGGGATTGATTCCGCATTGACTCTGGCGATTGCAGCGGATGCGCTGGGTGCGGACAAGGTCCATGCGGTGATGATGCCTTCGCCCTACACCGCGCAGATCAGCCTGGATGACTCGCGCGAAATGGTGAAAATCCTCGGTGTGCGCTATGACGAATTGCCCATCGAGGCAATGTTCCAGAGCTATTTGTCCACGCTGGAGACTGCTTTCGCCGGACGCGCCGTGGATACCACCGAAGAAAATTTGCAGGCGCGCATACGCGGCACCCTGTTGATGGCCTTGTCGAACAAGCTCGGCTCGCTGGTGTTGACCACCGGCAACAAGTCCGAAATGACTGTGGGCTATGCCACGCTGTACGGTGATATGGCGGGCGGTTTTGCGGTATTGAAGGACGTCAGCAAAACGCTGGTATACCGCCTGGCGCGTTATCGGAACACGCTGGGGCAGGTGATCCCGGAACGCATCATCACGCGCCCGCCGAGTGCCGAATTGCGCGACGACCAGACCGATCAGGACAGCCTGCCACCCTACGATGTGCTGGATGCCATCATGGCGTGCTATGTCGAGCAAAATCTCGCGATCCCGGAAATCATCACACGCGGATACTCCGAAGCGGATGTGCGCCGGGTAGTGCATCTGATCCGTATCAGCGAATACAAACGCCGCCAATCTGCGGTGGGTATCCGCGTCACGGAACGCAGTTATGGCAAGGACTGGCGGTATCCGATTACGGTGCGTTATCAGGACGGCTTCTGAAATTCCCTAATCTAATTACATTTAACGGTAATTTTTGTTACAATGCGCCGCGTTTTGAGATGGGCTTCGAGCCCGTTTTTTATTTGTGGGTCGTAATCATGGATGTGGTAAAGCTGGTCGAAACGACGGTAAACGGCTTGGGATATGAGCTGGTGGATGTTGAGCGCTCGGGTCGCGGCATGCTGCGCGTGCTCATCGACAAGCCGGAAGGCATCACGGTGGATGATTGCCAAACGGTGAGCAATCAATTGACGCGGCTGTTTCTGGTTGAGAACGTCGAATATGACCGCCTCGAAATTTCTTCCCCGGGGTTGGACAGGCCGCTGAAAAAGGAAGCAGACTTTGTGCGGTTTGCCGGACAGAAAGCGCAACTCAAGCTGCGTATGCCGTTGGCGGGGCGCAAGAACTTTGTGGGTGTCATCGGTGCGGTAAACGATGGAATATTGCAGTTGGATGTGGATGGCAGTCAGGTGGCAATCGAACTGTCAAATTTGGACAAGGCGCGTTTAGTGCCGATTTTGTAGATGTAGGGTGCGTTTCACGCACCATGGTGCACGGAGTGCACCCTACACATGCGAGTAATTAGCCGGAGAATGGTATGAGTCGTGAAATTTTGTTGCTGGTAGATGCGTTGTCGCGTGAAAAGAACGTGGACAAGGAGGTCGTGTTCGAATCGCTGGAGTCGGCGCTTGCCTCCGCGACCAAAAAACGTTTTTCCGACGAAGCAGATGTGCGTGTGGAAATTGATCGCAACACCGGCGAATACGAATCTTTCCGTCGCTGGGAAGTGATGGACGACGAAACCTTCGAGACCCCGGATCTGCACATCAAGCTGGAAGAAGCGCAAAAGCGCAATGCCGATATTCAGGTCGGAGAATTTATTGAGGAGCCGCTGGAATCCATTGATTTCGGGCGTATCGGGGCACAAGCAGCGAAGCAGGTCATTTTCCAGAAGATCCGCGATGCCGAACGCGAGCAGGTGTTGGCCGACTTTATGGATCGCAAGGAGCATCTGATTTCAGGCACGGTGAAACGTCTTGAACGAGGCAACGCGCTGATCGAATTTGGCAAGATCGAAGCCTTGCTGCCGCGCGACCAGATGATACCGAAGGAAAATATGCGCGTCGGCGATCGCATCAAGGCGCATTTGCTGCGCGTGGATCGTGGCGCGCGCGGGCCGCAAGTGATCCTGTCGCGCACTTCCAATGAATTACTGGTCAAGTTGTTCGAACTGGAAGTGCCGGAGATTGAAGAGAAGTTGCTGGAAATCGTCAGTGCGGCACGCGACCCCGGTTCGCGCGCCAAGATCGCGGTGCAATCGCATGACCAGCGCATCGACCCGATCGGCACTTGCGTCGGGATGCGCGGCTCACGCGTGCAGGGTGTGACCAATGAACTGGCCGGTGAGCGTGTCGATATTATTCTGTGGTCGGAGGATCCCGCCACTTATGTCATCAACGCGCTGGCTCCCGCCGAGGTGAGCAGCATTGTCGTGGATGAAGAACGGCACAGTATGGATGTGGTAGTCGAGGAAGAAAATCTGGCGCAGGCGATTGGACGCGGCGGTCAAAATGTGCGTCTGGCCAGCGAGTTGACCGGATGGGAACTCAACATCATGACCGTCGAGCAGTCCAGTGAAAAACATAACGAAGAGTTTTCCAAGACGCGTACGGTGTTCATGGAAAGGCTGGATGTTGACGAGGAAGTCGCTGACATCCTGGTGCAGGAAGGATTCAATACGCTGGAAGAAGTAGCGTATGTGCCGCTGGAAGAAATGCTGGAAATCGAATCATTCGATGAAGCGACTGTGAACGAGTTGCGCAGCCGCGCGCGTAATGCACTGTTGAATGCGGCGATTGCCAACGAAGAAAAAGTGGAACATGGTATTGAAGATTTGCTCAAGCTGGAAGGTATGGATGAGCAAACCGCGCGTACCCTGGCTGCCAAGGGTGTTGCGACACAGGAACAATTGGCAGACCTGGATATGGATGAGTTGGTGGAGCTTTCCGGCATGGATGGCGAACGCGCCAATAAATTGATTATGACGGCACGCGCACCTTGGTTTGCTTAAGTCGGTAAGTGTTGTCTAAAGGACAGTAATGGGAAAATTGAACGTAGCGCAGTTTGCGGCCGAACTGGGATTGCCAGTGGCCTTGCTGCTTGAGCAGTTGAAGGCGGCAGGGCTTGCCAAGGAACAGGAATCCGACCCGATGTCGGAGAAGGATAAGGCGAAATTGCTGGAACATTTGCGCCAGGCGCATGGTGCTGAAAAGCCCGCCAAGAAAATTACGCTGATCCGCCGCGAAACCACCGAAATCAAGAAGGCTGACAGCTCCGGCCGGGCGCGCACCATCCAGGTGGAAGTGCGCAAACGCCGCGTGATTGCTCCGGCAGCCGCCACGGAAGCAGCCGCGCCTGTTGAAGTGGCAGTGGCTCCGCCCGCAAAGGGCAAAACAGCCAAGGTTGTGGATGAGCAGGAACTGGCGGCACGCGAGCAGGAAGCGCACTTGCATGCAGAATTGGCAGCGCGCCAGGCAGCCGAAGTGCAAGTCAAGCAGGAGCGCAGCAAACGCAAGACAACCATGAAGGCGGTTGAAGCCGAGCCGCCGCCCGCCGTACCGGAGGTGAAAAAAGTTGAAGAGACAGCGCCTGTTGTAGTTGTTGCCCCGCCGGTCAATTTGGCTGAAGGCACGCTGCACAAGCCGGTACCCAAGCCCGGTGACAAGGTAGTCAAGCCGGTCAAAAAACCAAAAACAGAAGCCAAGGCAAGCCCGTGGGACGAAAAAGGGCATAAGAAGCGCGCCCCCGTTAAACCCGGCGAGAAAGCGGCTGTCTGGGCAACGCCGGTGCGTGCGCCGCGCCATGACAAGCACACCAAGCATGCAGCGGCAGAAACGGCACATGCCTTTTCCCTGCCGACCGAACCCATAGTGCATGAAGTGGCGGTTCCGGAAACCATTACTGTCGCCGAATTGGCGCAGAAGATGTCGATCAAGGCTTCCGAGATTATCAAGGTATTGATGAAGATGGGTTCGATGGTGACCATCAACCAGGTGCTCGATCAGGAAACTGCGATGATCGTCGTGGAGGAAATGGGCCATATCGCCAAGGCCGCCAAGCTGGACGACCCCGATGCCTATTTGATCGATGCCGAGGCGCCTCATGATGCGGTGCTGGAATCGCGCGCACCGGTCGTCACCGTGATGGGTCACGTCGACCACGGCAAGACTTCGCTGCTGGATTA
Source organism: Gallionella sp. (assembly GCA_030645955.1). The sequence goes on from JAUSMR010000067.1 coordinate 67,403, forward strand.
CATACGCCGCACCCGTGTTGCCTCCGGTGAAGCCGGCGGCATTACCCAGCATATCGGCGCGTATCACGTCGATACGCCACGCGGTATGATTACCTTTCTCGATACGCCTGGCCATGAGGCATTTACTGCGATGCGCGCACGCGGCGCTAAGGCGACCGACATTGTGATTCTGGTGGTGGCCGCCGATGACGGCGTGATGCCGCAGACCAAAGAGGCCATCGCCCATGCCAGAGCCGGCAACGTGCCGCTGGTGGTGGCAGTGACCAAGATTGACAAGCCCGATGCCAATGCCGAGCGTGTCAAGCAGGAGCTGGTCGCTGAAGGCGTGGTGCCGGAAGATTGGGGTGGCGACGTGATGTTCGTTGAGGTTTCCTCCAAGTCCGGGCAGGGTATAGACCAATTGCTCGAAGGCGTGCTGTTGCAGGCCGAAGTGTTGGAGCTTAAAGCGCCGCGTACCACGCACGCCAAGGGCCTGGTGATCGAGGCGCGTCTGGACAAGGGCAAGGGGCCGGTTGCAACTGTGTTGATTCAATCGGGCACCATGAAGCGCGGCGATGCGGTATTGGTCGGCTCGGTGTTTGGCCGGGTGCGTGCGATGCTGGATGAGAATGGCAAGGTGGTTAACGAAGCTGGCCCGTCTATACCGGTAGAGATTCAAGGCTTGTCCGAGGTGCCTGCCGCCGGTGAGGGATTGATGGTGATGGCGGACGAAAAACGTGCCCGTGAAATCGCGCAGTTCCGCCAGGGCAAGTATCGCGGCGTAAAGCTTGCCAAGCAACAGGCTGCCAAACTGGAAAACATGTTTGAACAAATGGCCGAGGGCGAAGTGCGTACCCTGTCGCTGATCGTGAAATCCGACGTGCAAGGTTCTGCCGAAGCGATTGCGCAATCCCTGCAGAAGCTCTCCACCAGTGAAGTCAAGGTCAACCTGATCCATGGCGGCGTCGGTGCTATTACCGAATCGGACATCAATCTGGCGCTGGCTTCCAAGGCGATCGTGATCGGCTTCAACACCCGTGCCGATGCCGCGGCGCGAAAGCTGGCCGAATCTTCCGGCGTGGACATCCGCTACTACAACATCATCTACGCGATGGTGGATGAGATCAAGGCCGCGCTATCCGGCATGCTGGCTCCCGAAAAACGCGAAAGCATCATGGGCATGGTCGAAGTACGCCAGGTGTTCACCGTTTCCAAGGTCGGCACGATTGCCGGTTGTATGGTGCTGGAAGGTATGATCAAGCGCGGCGCCAAGGTGCGCGTATTGCGCGACAACGTGGTAATCCATGACGGCGAACTGGATTCGCTGAAACGCTTCAAGGATGACGTAAGGGAAGTGAAAGCCAATTTCGAGTGCGGCCTGTCGGTGAAGAATTTCAATGACCTGGTGGTGGGCGACAAGCTTGAGGCCTACGAAATCGTTGAGGTTGCGCGCGCACTGTAATGGGCAACTTCGCCAGAACTGATCGGATTGCCCAGCAGATTCAGCGCGAAATAGCCGAGCTGGTGCGCCTCGAAATCAACGACCCGCGCGTGCGTCTGGTGACCATCACCGGCGTGGAAGTGGCCAACGACTATTCCCATGCCAAGGTTTTTTTCACCCGTCTGGATGGCAAGCACGCCGAGGCGCAGCAAGGTCTGGAAAGTGCCAGCGGCTTCCTGCGCAGCCAACTGGCGCATAGCATCAAGCTGCGCATCATGCCGCAACTTCATTTCGTGTTTGACGCGTCGGTGGAGCGCGGAAGCCATTTGTCGCAACTGATCGATCAGGCTGTGGCCAGCGATAAGCATCACGACGACAAGAAATAATCGCTAATGGCGCGTACTTATCGCCCGCTGGACGGCGTGCTGCTGTTCGATAAGCCGCTGGAATTAAGCTCCAATACCGCGCTGCAAAAAGTCCGCCGGCTGTTCCAGGCCGAGAAGGCCGGACACACCGGCACCCTCGATCCCCTCGCCACCGGCCTGCTGCCGATCTGTTTCGGCGAGGCCACCAAGTTTTCAAATGCTTTGCTGGATGCCGACAAAACCTATCGCGCCTTGTTGCGCCTGGGACAAACCACCAGCACCGGCGATGCCGAAGGCGAGATCACTGCCGAGCATCCGGTCAATGTCGAACCAGCCGGGGTTGATGCGGTGCTGGCAAAATTTCGCGGCGGGATCCAGCAGCTCCCGCCGATGCACAGTGCGCTGAAACATCAGGGCAAGCCGCTCTACGAATACATCCGCAAGGGCGAAACCATAGAGCGCGAACTGCGCAGCGTGGTGATACACGAACTGGTATTACATCACTTCAGCGGTAACGAGATGGATATCACCGTGCGCTGCAGCAAGGGAACTTACATACGCACACTGGCCGAAGACATCGGCGCGGCACTCGGCTGCGGCGCGCATCTGATCGGTTTGCGCCGCACCGCGATCGCCCATTTCAATTTGCAGGACAGTTATACCTTGCAGCAACTGGAGGCGATGACCGAGGCCGAGCGCGTTGCCTGCCTGCTGCCGCTGGAATCCCTGATGCCGGATATGCCCACACTGCAACTGGATGCCGTGCAAATCAAACGTCTCGCGCAAGGACAGCGGCTCGCGCTGGACACCGGTTTGCCCGATGGCAAGGTCAGGCTGCACGGTCCGCAGGGATTCATCGGGGTGGGGATGTTGCAGGGCCGCCGCCTGGCACCAGACAGATTGCTCTCCGGCGTGGCAAAACAGGCCGCAACCACTCTGCCGTAGCGGCGTTCCCGAGAGTCGCCCGTCATACTAAAGCCGGGCATTCAAACATCAATTCCATCGTTGCAGATCAGATAGTCCAAACGGACTACATACAAAGATAAAAATCCCCTGTATTTTGTGAAACAGCTTTACAAAGCGTGCAACATACAGCACACGCAACGGTGATATATCCAACCGTGATGCAGAACCAAGGGGATGTTCATGTTATATCTCTGCAAGGGCAGGGTGGTTTTTGTACCTGCCTGTCGAATATTTGCGGGTTCAATTTTGCAGAGGCTTTACGCAATCTCTTCTGTTGTGCCTGTCCCGGAACCCAGCAATAAAGCTTCACGCAGTGCATCGGGATTGATTCCCGGAAGTGTTCGGGGAGTGACCCTCTGATGCCGCGCCGGCTCTTGAAGATGGTTACCAAGAGCCTGTCGCGAGAAACAGCACCGCACGCGCCCACCCATACCTTTACCGCTGAAGATGTCGTCTGGGCCATGGGCAGTTTTTGCGCCCTGAACCGCAAACCCTTCGATGCCGGACTGCTGCTCAAACAATTCCCGCCCCCCTATAGTTCGGATTCCTTCGTCCATGCCGCCCGTGCGCTGGGATTTCGCATCAAGCGACAGGATTGTGATAGTAGCCAGCTAGCCAAATTCAACCTGCCGTGCCTTGCCGTGTTGCACCCGGATAATCCATTAATTCCAGCACCCCCTCCCCCTTGCAGGGGGAGGGTTGGGGAGGGGGTAGAAGCGATACCGGCCGCGCAAAATGCAACGCCCGCCGCACCGGAATTTCCTGTGGAGCTTCCTCGGACCCCATGCAAACACCATCCCGCCATCATCGTCCAGATCAAGGACGGCAGCGTGACCCTGTTCGAGGCGGGAACCAACACCCCCAGGGTCATGGCACTTGTGGAGTTCGCCGCACGCTTCGCCGGCACGGCATTCCAGCTGGCGCTCGAAACAAAAGGCATCAAGGATCCCGACGGCGCGCTGTCCAGCAAGGCCGCGTTCGGCTTTCATTGGTTCATCCCGGAGCTGTTGAAACACAAGCGCATCTGGCGCGATGTGCTGATCGCTTCCCTCATCATCCAGTTGCTCGCCCTGGGCACACCGCTGTTCACCCAGGTCATCATCGACAAGGTCGTCGTCCACCACACCCAAAGCACGCTGATTGTCATCGGCATCGGCCTCGCGGTATTCATGATTTTTTCCGCGCTGCTTTCCTGGGTGCGCCAGTACCTGATCCTGCACACCGGCAACCGCGTCGATGCCGTGCTGGGTGCCGCGGTGTTCGACCACCTGTTCAAGCTCCCGCCGCGCTACTTCGAGCACCGCCCCACCGGCGTGATCTCCGCCCGCCTGCACGGCGTCGAGACCATCCGCGAATTCATCGCCAGCGCCGCCGTCACGCTGGTCCTCGATTTCCCGTTCCTGCTGATTTTCCTCGGCATCATGTTCTACTACAGCGTCAGCCTGACCCTCATCGCTCTGGCCATGTTGAGCGTCATCGTCATCCTCAGCCTCATCGTCGCACCGATGTTCAGGAACCGCCTCAACGAACAATTCCTGCTCGGCGCGCGCAACCAGGCCTTCACCACCGAATACATCGCCGGTCTCGAAACGGTCAAGAGCCTGCAAATGGAACCCCAGCTCAATGCCCGCTACAGCGACTACCTCGCCGAATATCTGCGATCGGGATTCTCGGTGCGCCAGATCGGCAACACCTACAACACCCTGTCCAACGGCATGGAACAAATGATGACCCTGAGCATCCTCATCATCGGCGCCTATACCGTGATGAACCCTTCGACAGGCTCAGGGCAGGACGGATCTGGAACAGGACAGAACTTCACCATCGGCATGCTTGTCGCCTTCCAGATGTTCGCCAGCCGTCTCTCCCAGCCCATGCTGCGGCTGGTCGGGCTGTGGCAACAATTCCAGCAGGCCAACCTCTCCGTGCAACGCATGGGCGACATCATGAACGCCCCGGCCGAACCTTATTCCATCCTCCCCACCCGCCTGCGCGAAGGAAAGGGACAAATCGACATCGAAGGCCTGAGCTTTCGTTACGCCGAAAACCTGCCGTTCCTGTATGAAGGTTTCAACCTCAAGGTCGCCCCCGGCAAAGTCATCGCCATCATGGGGCCGTCCGGCTCCGGCAAGAGCACGCTGACCAAACTGCTGCAAGGCTTCTACCAGCCCGCAGGCGGCACCATCAAAATAGACGGCAACGATATCCGCTACCTCTCCGCCAACGAACTCCGGCATTACTTCGGCGTCGTGCCGCAGGAAACCATCCTGTTCTCCGGCGCCATCTACGACAACCTGCTGATGGCCAACCCCCACGCCACATTTGAACAAGTTGTACACGCCTGCAAAATGGCGGAGATACACAGCGCCATCGAAGCCCTGCCGCAAGGCTACCAGACCGAAATCGGCGAACGCGGCGTGGGACTCTCCGGCGGACAGAAACAGCGCATCGCCATTGCACGGGCGCTGCTCAAGCAACCAAAAATCCTGATCTTCGACGAAGCCACCAGCAGCCTCGACAGCACCACTGCCGAACACTTCGCCGCCACGATCAACCGGCTCAAAGGCAAAGTGACGATGCTGTTCATCACCCATGCCTTGCCGAAGAACTTGCTGGTGGATGAAATAGTGCGGATAGGGCAGGGGACGTTAAGCGCGGTGAGCGATGCGCAGGAGGAAAGCAAAAAGGAAGCGGAGGGAGGGGTGCATGGGTAGTTCCATAAAACGCATGGTAGGTCGGGTTTCCATAAAGGTAAAGGTACCGGAGTCGATTTCTTTTTGATGAATTGAGATAAGAGGAAACATGCCGCGTCGCCCATGCATCAATCTGGCAGGCCATCCACAGCACGTGGTGCAGCGTGGCCACAACCGCGAAGCCTGTTTCTTTGCGGACGAGGACTACCTGTTCTATTTGCACTGGCTGCGCTTGGGCGCAAAGAAATATGCTTGCGATGTCCATGCCTACACGCTGATGACAAATCACGTGCATTTGCTGCTGACGGCGCATCGCCCGGAAGCCATCTCACGCCTGATGCAATCCCTGGGGCGGCGCTATGCGCAGTATGTGAATCGGGTCTACAGGCGCAGCGGCAGCGTATGGGAGGGGCGATTCAAGGCAAGCCTGATACAGGCCGAGGAATATTTGTTGACCTGCTACCGATACATCGAATTGAACCCGGTGCGCGCGGACATGGTTCGCGACCCCGGAGAGTATCGCTGGTCAAGCTACCGCTGGCACGGCTTGGGGGCGAGCAACGACCTCATCACCGACCATCCCTTATACACGGCATTGGGGCCGGATGAAGCAACACGCAGGGCGGCATACCGTGCGCTATTCCGGGCGCACCTGGACGAAGAGGCGCTGGATGAGATACGCAAGGCAGCGAATCGGGGCTTGCCGCTCGGCAGTGAGAGATTCAACGAGCAGGTGGAAGCGGCTATAGGCAGGCGGGTTGGTTTGCGTCCGCGAGGCAGGCGCGAAGCAGAATTTTCAAATGCTGTGTTGCCGGGGCAGATGGGTTTGGATTTATAGGAGGGAATTGTGATGTGTGAAGAAAAGAAATCGACTCCGGTACCTTTGGTTTCTTTCAATACCGGAGGCCCTGGCAGTAGCCTGTATGGTAAAGCGGCAAATGAGGCAGATTGGAGGATAGCTGCATGAGCGGCCTTTTAGCTATTTTTTACTGGATAGTCATTCCGGTTTTTGTGTTCCTGATTGCTAGATGGCTGTTTCGCCGTGTAACCACGCAGTTTCAAAAACGCGCGGTGGTGGCTGTCAGCGTGGTGGTGTCTCTTGGATTGTTATGGCTGGCTACCGGAGAGAAATGGTGGCTTGATTATCAGGTGCGTGAACTCTGTGCAAAGGATGGCGGAGTCAAGGTGTATGAGACGGTGAAGTTGCCGCCGGAGATGTTCAATAAATATGGGCAGATTAATTTCTACCGGCCTGACCAAGGTGAAAATGCGTTGGGAACGGAGTATGTGTTTAAGCGAGAAACTGTTTATTACAAACAGGGAAATCCTGATTTTTTCCGGTTATACACCCGAGTCTTTCGTCGTTCAGATGGTAGGTTACTTGGGGAATCAGTGTTCTATAAGCGTGGGGGTGGAGACCTTCCTGGCCCATGGCATGGCACAAGTTTTATGTGCCCTTTACTTAGCGTAAAGACTGACGCTCTTCGTCAAATATTTGTAATCAACAACAAGGAGTAACAAATGAATTCCATCGTTGAGTGCTATGAACAGAAAACTACTGGGGACGGAGCCCAATTGAAATCACCCAACGACATCAAACGAGCAGGAGTTGAACCATGCCACGTCGTGCACGGATAACTGTCATTGGCGTGCCGCACCATGTAGTGCAGCGTGGCCACAACCGTGAGGCCACC
>JAUSMR010000080.1 GCA_030645955.1 Gallionella sp.
CGAGGAGCGTAGCGACGTGGCAATCCAGAAGTTCGTTTGATATCAAACAACTGGATTGCCACGCTTCCTGCCGCGCTTCGCTCGCAGCTAAAGGCTTTTTTGCAATGACGGATTGAGTGAATAAATCTGCGTTTCCCTAACCTTCAGGTTATGCTGAAACGAAAACCCGGCGTGATCATCACGCAAATTTACCTCAAAGTGGTTCTTGTGCCCTTTGGGCATAAAACATCTGAACTCAGGAGATACAAATGATGAAATTTGAAAAATATGTCGCCACAATGTTTGCAATGGGCATCTTGGTTGCAGCGTTATCCGGATGCCAGAAACAGGAAGGTCCGGCGGAACACGCCGGAAAGGAAATTGATAAGGCAGTAGAAAAAACCGGGCAACAAATCGAAAAGGCAGGTGACAAAATTGAGGATGCGGCCAAAGACGCCAAGAAATAATCAGCTTGTGGGAAGAGCAGCGAATATGAAGCGGCGCGGGATGCCGGGCAGCGTGGAGTTTACCGATAAGGGTTGCCGCACGTTTTATGCGTTAAAAAATTGATATCGATTCGCCACCGGATGATCCATCGTGCCTGACCACAGTATTTGGCCACAGCGCTACGCATGAAAGATTCATATGAGTGAAACGCCCAAACGAATGAACCCCGTCGGAAGGATGGGTCTGGGACTACTGAAGGAGTGGCCGCTGTCAGTCAATTTGGCCACCACGCTGGTGTTCATCGTCTTCGGCCAAAGCCTGCTGGCTGATCTTTCGCACCCGGTACGCTTCACGTTGATACTGACCTGGTTATTGCTCATCATCCTTGCTTCGCTCTTCGCGGTTGTAAGGCATGCGGAAAGCCTGGCGGAGAAACTCGGTGAACCGCTGGGCACATTGGTATTGACGTTGGCCGTTACCGGTATCGAAGTGATGATCATCGTTGCCACAATGTCGACCGGACAGGGCAGCCCGACGCTTGCCCGTGATGCGATGTTTGCGATAATCATGATCATGCTGAACGGTAAGGTCGGCCTGACGCTGCTGATCGGCGGGTTAAAGTACAAGGAGCAGGACTACAACCTCCAAGGCGCCAATGCTTTCCTGGCGGTCATTCTGCCGCTGGCCGTGATCGGGCTTGTTATACCCAACTATACGAGCTCGTCACCTGACCAGACGTTTTCTCCGATCCAGGCAGCGTTCCTGATCATCGTATCAGTGGCCTTGTATGGCGTTTTTCTTACGATCCAGAACGGACGCCATCGTGCGTACTTTCGGATCGCACGCCAGACAGCGGAAACGAAGGATGCAAAACGAAAATGGCGGATCGTCCATGAGGTTCACTCGGTTCCGTATCACTTGTTGCTGCTGCTGGCATATATGGGGCCGTTGGTGATCCTTTCCCAGCAGATCGCAGTGCCGATTGATTTTACGGTTCGCGTGTTAGGCGCGCCGGTAGCGCTGGCCGGACTGCTGATCGCCATGCTGGTGCTCGCCCCCGAGTCGTTCGGAGCAGTGCGCGCGGCATTGGCTAACGACCTGCAAAGGGCCGTTAACATCCTGCTGGGGTCTGTGCTCGCCACGATCGGGTTGACGATTCCTGCGGTTCTTGCGTTCGGGCTGCTGTCCCACAAACCGATTATTCTCGGCCTGGACCCCGTCGATATCACGATGCTGGCGTTGACTCTGGCATTAAGCACCATGACGTTTTCGAGCAGCCGTACTAACGTTCTCCTCGGTTCTGTCCACTTATTGTTGTTTTTCGCCTACCTGTTGCTTATTTTCCAGCGCTGATCGGAAATACCGGCCATGCTCCATTTTCTTAAATGAAACCGGGGTGGGTGCCGGTATGTGCTTAAGGGATTGACCGTCGTGCTGTTGGAAAATGAAATTCAGTAATGCTCGCCATACCATGCTGCGCGTGATGATTGTCGGCCAATCCGCCTGGCGTGAGGCGTTGTTGAGAGACTACGTGCATTATTCAAATCCTGCTGCAGCAATTTTATTCTTTGTGCGCTAGCGCACAGTCTCGACAAAATCTCCACGCTACAGTGTTTAGTAATTGATGCTGAAGAATACCCAGCCGCGATAATAAACTCATAAAGGAACAACAATGAACAAGCCGTACATTACCGCATTCCTGGCCATAATTAGCCTCGCATTCAGCACTGGCGCGATGGCGCAAGACATGTCGAAGAGCGAATACAAGGCTGCCGGGAAAAACATCGTGGCCGGTTACAAGACCGCCAAGGCGAATTGTGCTTCATTCGCCGGTAACGCCAAGGATATCTGCATGGCCGAAGCAAAAGGCAAGGAAAAGGTCGCGAAAACCGAACTCAAAACGCGCTACAAGCCTTCGCGAGAGTCGGACTACCAAATCAGTGTTGCCAAGGCGCAAGCAGATTATGCGGTGGCCAGAGAAAAGTGCGATGACAGAGCTGGCAAAATCAAGGTCGCATGTGTGAAAGAAGCGAAAGCCGCCCTGGTGAGCGCCAAATCCAACGCTAAGGAACAGTTATCTCTATCACTGCACAGCAGCATCCATTCCATGGAGAGCGCAAGATTCGTCGCCAAGGAACAGTTGAAAACCTCGGAGCCAAACACAACAGCCAACGATGCGTCCTCTGCTGCGCGCATGAAGGCGAAAGAAAAGTGACATGCCATGTCGGGCGGTGCCAAGGAACTTTGTGTGAACGAAGCAAAGATGCACTACGGAAAGTAAGCCGCCGGGCAGGAATTTCACCAGCACCGGATGTTTAACGCAGTGGTGTTTCAAACGAGTACATACAGAAATTAGCAGCAAATGCGGTAGCAGTAATCGTGCTGTTCGGCGTGGAAGGATGTACCGTGATCGGCGTGCCGGTGCCGGCACGGTGGGCGGCGCTTTTGGAAGAATAAACCATTAAATAGAAAGGTCGATATCATGCTCTATACCATTGCCGTCGTTATGCTCATCCTGTGGCTGCTGGGTCTGATCACTGCTTACACCATGGGCGGTTTCATTCACATTCTGCTGGTGATCGCTGTCGTGGTTGTCTTGCTGAGAGTGATCAAGGGATGACGCCTCCTGTGATTATTTTGGTTGTCTTTTTTCTAACCTTGAAATAGCTGGCGGATCCAACAATGGAGTGCAAATTTTTGAGTAGCGCCGGTCAGGCGGGCAGAATGCGGCAGCTTGATCAGTCATTTGAAATCGCAAAATGAACTACCCACACCTCATACGGTTGGCCGCTAAAACTGTTTTCCGTGGCAGCCCTTTCAATAAACTTTTCGATCAGGAACCGCTAACCACAGGAGATCCAACATGAAACGTTTTCTTATCGCAGCGGTGGTAGCCGCTACCACCATCCCGGCCCTCGCTGCCGACGTTGGAGTCTCGATCAGCATCGGCCAACCCGGCTTCTATGGCCGACTCGACATCGGCGACTTTCCACCGCCACAAGTGATCTATCGCCAGCCGAAAGTAATCGAGCGGGTGCCGATGAACCGCCCACCGGTCTATCTGCGCGTACCCCCGGGCCACGCCAAACATTGGAGCAAGCACTGCCGCAAATACAACGCCTGCGGCGAGCGGGTCTTCTTTGTGCAAGACAACTGGTACAACCGCGAGTATGTTCCGCGTTACCAGGAACGTCATCGTGATCGCCGGGATGACCGCCGTGACGAGCACAAGGACGATCAGCGTGGGAAGCAAAAGAACGACCGCCAAGGCAACGATCGCGACCATGTCCGTGATTACTAAGGAAGCGCAGATTAAATCGTCATTGCGAGGAGCATAGCGACGTGGCAATCCAGAAGTTCGTTTTATATCAAAACACTGGATTGCCACGCTTCGCTCGCAACGACAGCTTGGGTGAATAAATCAGCGATTCCCAAAGACATTGGCGTAACAATTATCCCGGCTCACATACATCCTTGCTGTAAATCCTTTCGGCATTCTTTGCTTCATTTTGACACCCCAGTTTCAAGTTTATCCAACTGTTGGTGCACACTTTTGCAGCTTACCCCAGGCTATGTACGGCACCGCACAGACGGTCTCATATTTGCGCCATAGGATGGCCTCTAACTCAAAGTTGTCTAATTTAGGCGATACACAAGGAGAAACGACATGTCATTGGGAACTATTCTATTGATCATTCTGGTGTTGATGCTGATCGGTGTGATTCCGACCTGGCCACACAGCAGGGCGTGGGGTTATGGCCCGAGCGGCGGGCTTGGTCTGGTGTTGCTCATCGTGATTATTCTGTTGCTGATGGGACGATTGTGACATGCTCGATAAAATTTGCCGCAAGGCGAATAGCTGGTTGCAGCAACAGCACCTGATGATGAGCGACTTTGAGGTTTAATTTTGTATTAATCCGGGAAGATAGACCATGAAACAACTTAAGTATTTTTCCGCATTTTTTATGACCATTGCGTTGCTGTTTTCCCTGGGTTGCGCGTCCACGCCAACGCAGGAGAGTACCGGCGAATATGTTGATGACAGCGTCATCACCACGAGGGTCAAGGCGGCAATATTCCACGAACCCACTTTGAAATCCGCCGAAATCAACGTTGAAACTTTCAAGGGTGTGGTCCAATTGAGCGGCTTCGTCAATTCCCAATCCGACATTAACAAGGCGGTCGAAATTGCAGGAGGCGTCAAAGGTGTGACATCCGTCAAGAATGACATGAGGAATAAGTGACGCACTGCGGACACTGCTCTGAATGCGGCGGTGTTCGCAACGCATGGTGAAGCAATCAGGCTGGTATGCTTTGCTCGCGACGACAGCTTGGGTGAATAAATCAGCGTCTCATTAGTGGTTGTATCAGTATCAAAACGTCATATTTTTTTATTTTAATTTTTAAGGAGTTTTATCATGGCCACGAAAGTAATGGCATCAAAAAACATAAGCTACGCAGCCTCCAAAGATAAGCTAATGGATGATTTGCGATTGGTGGTGGTGGATGCCGAGGAACTGTTGCGTGCTACCGCCAACCAGGCGGGTGAAAGTGCCGCCGCCGCCCGTGCACGCATCCAGGAGAGCCTGCAAGTTGTCAAGGAGCACCTGGATACAGCAGAAACAGCCGTGATTGAACGCGCCCGGCAGGCCGCAAAAGTCACTGACGAATACGTCCACGAAAACCCCTGGAAAGTGATAGGCATCTCCGCCTTGGCGGGCGCGGTAGTCGGGATGCTGATTGCACGGCGTTAATTCGAATTGTTATATGCCTGCGATTAGTTTCCAGTTGCTGTAAACCTCCCTCGCCTTTAAGGGAGGCGCAGGTATATATACTGAAGAACGAGGTGACAACGTGTTACAAAAAGACTTGAACGAAGAAAATAAAGAGATAAAGAACATAGCCTATGAGCTTTATGAAAAGCACGGCTTTAAGGACGGCAATGATTTTGTTGATTGGCTTGAAGCGGAAAGGCTATCGGGAAAACAACCCAAGTTGATAAACAGGAGACTAGCCAGAAGCCTCCTTCCCGTCGTTGTGGGGATATTACTCGTCATTGTGGCGATACTTTTAATGTTGCTGTTTAAGCCTGCGCCCAAGATGGAACTGTCCCAGAAAAGCCTGTCCGAGTTGAAGCTCATGATGCTCGTGCTTGATCCGAAGCCTGATGAGGAAGTAGTCGTTTTCGGGGATGCGCATTTTGATTTCGATAAATCAACGCTTACCAGTGAAGCCAAAGCGCTGCTGGATATGGACGTTCAAGTCTTGAAAGACAATCCCAAAATGAACGTTCGTATGGCGGGATATACCTCCGCTAAAGGCTCGGAAGAGGTCAATCAGAAACTGAGCGAAGAAAGGGCAACTATGGTCAGAAACTATCTTATTGAAAAAGGTATCGGGGCAGAGAGAATTACGGTAATCGGATATGGCAGGACAAAACCGGCATTGTTTGAAGTGTCCCCTGCTGATATTAACTCGCCGGAAGCAAAGGCAAATATGCGGGTTCTTTTTGAAATTGTCGTGAAATAGGATGGCAGTGCTTTCATTGACATCCCGGAGCAAGACCGGAATGTTTATCTGACGGGCATTGCAGGTGTGCCGCCATGATGTTGAAACTTGCCATGCCCATTTCCCCATTCCCAACAGTCTCCTTGAAAGGGGTGGAGTTTTGAAACAACTGAAAATTGTTCATAGGCATAAATCATTAATCGGCGTGGCGTATTAGGGGGAACGGCCTCCTCTTTTTGTATTGGAAAGGGAATTAGGTATGGCAGAATCTGGCGGACTGATGGAGTCATTGAGACGGTTGGCGGATACCTTGCTCGCCATCCTGCAGACGCGGCTTGAATTATTGTCCAACGAATTGGAGGAGGAGCGTCTGCGCATTGCGCAAATGTTGCTCTATGGCAGCGTCGCCCTGTTCTTCTTTGGTTTGGCCATCATGATACTGACCGCATTTTTTGTGGTGTTGTTCTGGGATAGCCACCGTCTGCTGGTGTTGGGTGGCTTTGCTGCGTTGTATTTCGTCGCCGGCCTCCTGGTATGGAACGCTTTGCGCCGCATGGCCCGGGAAAAATCAAAACTGTTTTCCTCCAGCCTGGCCGAATTGGCCGATGATCGCGATCTGCTTGCCCCACGGCCATGAAGAAACGACTTGCAGCCCTAGCTCACCGCCGCCTCGAACTATTTGAAAAAATCGCGGCCCAGCGTATGGAAGTGGCCGAAATTTCCCAGCATTGGCAGAAACCCCTGGCAGTTGTTGACACAGGGCTGAAGGCGGCACGTTTCATACGCAGCCATCCCGGGTTGGTGTCCGGCGGCGTGGCTGCGCTTCTGTCATTGCGCGGCATGGGCATTGCCGGCTTCGCACGAAAGGGGTGGCGCTTGTTGTACCTCTATCCTTCCATCCTTTCCTTCGGTTTGAAATTCCTTTCCTCGGCAACTCGCTCTCCAAGTGCCGAAGAACATTTGGCCGGGCATCCGGAGAAGCGCAATACTGAGGTTGATTATTGAGGGCTCGCTGGCCAGAATACATGTCAACTCGGAACTTGGCTGGGTCTGGTCTAGCAGCCTGTCGGACTTAAGGAAACGCAGATTAAATCGTCATTGCGAGGAGCGTAGCGACGTGGCAATCCAGAAGTTCGTTTGATATCAAACAACTGGATTGCCACGCTTCGCTCGCAATGACGGATTGTTCGTCTTCGCTTCGATTCTTCAAGTCCGTCAGGCTGCTAGTGGATGGGCAAGCCATCCGGACAATGCTGCAGATTGCTGCCTGCTGGCTTAAAACCGGTTGGCGAATTTCGCGGGCATCTGGAAGCTCGCACTGCCAAGAGCGCGAGCCTGATGAAATGGCGGCTCAAGCCTTCTTGGCCCACAGAACGCACCAGCCCTCGGGGCTGATCTTGCCCTCAACCACTTTGCAGGTATTCGACTCAGCGATGAAATTCACGCATTTGCTGCACTTCTGCTCGCCCTTCGGATGAGTCTGGTACTTCACACTTGCCTGTGACACTTTCTTGGCCGTCGCCGGCGGTGCGGCAGAAGTCGCGCTGTGGGCCGGAGAACTGAAAAATTCGGGCACCAACAGACTGCAACCCACCGCCAGCGCCCCGCGCAGCACTTCCCTGCGGGAGAGGATTTCTTCTTTCATCAGGCACTCTTCTTTGGGTGATGCCTTCTCGATCTTGCCCGCCGACTCGATACGCTTATCGGCAATCACATCCAGGTGATCGTCGGTGAGCTTGCGCCACCCTGCTTTCACCTTGCCCTTGCACTGCTTCCAGTTGTCTTCAACGTTATCCCAGTTCATATCAAGCTCCTTTTGTTCAGAATACGACTGGCGGAATTGCCAATCGAACATCCTCATTCGCAGTCGTCCTCTCGCCACTTGTGCACCTCGCGCAGCGACAGGCTTGCCTGATTTCATGGGAACGCCGGATGGACGTGCAAGGCTAGTCACGTACTCAGGCTTAGTCTGTGCGGTGCCACACAAATGGCGACGTTCGATGATGACCTTGGCGCGCGTGTCAGGCCGGACTCAGCATGGCGAACAGGATGGCAGCGCATGACGCGCGTCGCTGTGCACCGGCGCACACAGTAAGGCCGCTGAGACTATGTGCGTTACCAAACAGACTAGAGGCTGCTTCCGGTGCACCGTGCATGCTGGGTTGTAGCGTTTCAGCGCTTCCTCCAGCGGATGGCAGCGGCTCGCCAGCCCTATCATTTTTCGAGGTGACAACAATGAGCACGATTACGACGCAAGACGGCACGGAAATCTACTACAAGGACTGGGGCTCGGGACAACCCGTCGTCTTCAGTCATGGCTGGCCGCTCAGCGCCGATGCCTGGGAGAGCCAGATGGTCTTTCTGGCGTCCAACGGCTGTCGCTGCATCGCCCATGACAGGCGCGGTCACGGCCGGTCGAGCCAGCCCTGGAACGGCAATGACATGGACACCTACGCCGACGACCTGTCAGCACTGATCGAAATACTCAACCTGCGTGGCGCCACACTGGTAGGCCACTCGACCGGCGGCGGAGAGGTCGCCCGTTACATAGGGCGCCACGGCACCAGTCGCGTCGCCAGGGCCGTGCTGATTGGCGCAGTGACGCCGCTGATGCTCAAGACGGACGCCAATCCCCACGGTCTGCCGATCAAAGCGTTCGACGACATCCGCGCCGGCGTCGCCGCCGACCGTTCGCAGTTCTTCAAGGACCTCACCACGCCGTTCTACGGCGCCAACAGGTCTGGCGCGAAGGTCAGCCAGGGCGTCCGCGACGCGTTCTGGTTGCAGGGCATGCAGGGCGGTCTCAAGGGCGAGCTCGACTGCATCAAGGCGTTTTCCGAGACGGACTTCACCGACGACCTCAGGAAGTTCGACGTGCCAACCCTGATCATCCACGGTGACGACGACCAGATCGTGCCGATCGACACTACGGCTCGCGCCTCGGCCAGACTCGTCAAGAACGCGACCCTGAAGGTCTACGCGGGCGCACCCCACGGACTCGCGGACACACACAAAGACCGGCTCAATGCCGACCTGCTCAACTTTCTCATGACATAAGGTATGAATACCGTACAGCCTGGCCGAAACAGAACAGCGCACCGAGGAGTCTAGACATGTCTGTTACGCCTCCGCTTGAGCAACACTACGCTCCAAGGGATTTTCGTGACCGGATTGCTTATGCTTTCGTCACGTTTATGCGGTTCTTTGCTGACGCTTTTTTTGGTCAGCGGTATGACCATCGCGCGGTTGTGCTGGAAACGGTTGCCGCCGTGCCGGGCATGGTTGGCGGTACCCTGCAACATTTGCGTGCTCTGCGCCGAATGAAAAGCGATCACGGCTGGATTCGCATACTTCTGGATGAGGCCGAGAATGAACGCATGCACTTGATGACCTTCATTCATATTACGCAGCCCTCGCGGCTTGAGCGCCTGCTGGTTCTAGTTGTTCAAGTCATCTTCTATAATTTCTTCTTTCTGCTTTACGTGATTTCGCCAAAGTCCGCGCATCGTGTCGTGGGTTACCTGGAGGAAGAAGCGATCTACAGCTACACCGAGTATCTGGCCCGCGTGGACAACGGCACCTATGCCAACGTCCCGTCGCCCAAGATCGCTCTCGATTACTGGAAGCTCGCGCCCGATGCACGGTTGCGCGACGTCATCATTGCGGTCCGCGCAGATGAGGTCCGTCACCGCGACATCAATCACCAATTTGCCGACGAGCTGGCTTGATGGTTCAAACGCCACGAGAAACACGGCACCATCAATTAAGAAGGAGTTCACCATGTCAATTCGCTCGCGAATCGGCTGCTGCATGACCGTCACGGCGATTGCCTGTCTCGCGCTGACCGCTGCGGCCGCCGAGGATGATTTCCCCACGCTGAACAAACGCCTGCAAGCGGAAAAGCCGAAGTTTGCGTAGCGCCAACAGGCTTTGCTCACAGAGCGCTACGACCTCGCTGACCGACCGGCCAAATCCACGGCCATGTCGCGCGGCAAGCCGGTGCAAGGCGGCGTGCGCGTCAAGTTGCCCGACGGCATGAACTGGAAGAAACTCGCCGCCCTGTCGCCGGAGGAACTCAGGGAAAAGCAGCTGTGGCCGGCAGGATTTCTTCCGTTGCCCATTCCAATTGTTATTTAAAACATCAACAACCATGGGTGCGTTCCACGCACCAACGATGATGGTGTGTGGAACGCACCCTGCAAAATTGCACTTATAATTTAGCAATGGACTCAGATGCCATTTGAGCAAGGGAAGTCCATGTCAATTAATTCAAAGGCCGTCTTGCGACGGCCCTTAATTGACTGCTTTACTTTCTATATTGCATGAATCACGGCTGTGTAACCGTAGTAGCATCAAGAGTGACCGCAGTCTGCGCCAGCACCCTGCCGTTGATGGATGAGGCATTCCCAAATGCAACCGCTGTCTGACCCAGTATAATTCCCTTAAAATTTGCGGTTGATCCAACGGTTACAGCGCCGGCGACCTGCCAGAAAACGTTCTGGGGCAGTGCGGTACCACCCAAGACCACATTCGTTGCGGCAGCCTGAGCAAGAGTTCCCGTAGTCTTGAAGACCCATACATCTGTTGCGTTGCCACTGAGAGTGACATCTGTATTTATTAGTATATCGACACCACAGGTGTAGACACCAGGGGCAATGGTCAACCCGCTCAGATCTCCGACTCCGGGACAAGCAGTAACGAGTCCACCCCCTGCTGTGGCCATCCCTGCAGCGGCGGTGTATGCGGTTCCCATATCGAGTGAGGCAGTGTTCACCTCAGTCGGAGTAGGGAGTGCATAGTCGTATGCGTAGACCTTTCCGCTTACTTGAGTTGAGGTTGAATATGGACTTGCTGCGGGCAGGTTCAGCGCAAATCCGGTGATAGCGGTCGAGGTGACGCCTGGGCCGGTTGCGATATTTCCCGTAATCACAGATGGATTTGCATCAGTGTGGATTCCCGTGTTTGCCAAAATCGCATAATTGCCAGCCGTTCCAAGATTCACGCAGCTCGCTCCCGTGCAGACTGTCCCTGGTTGGGTTATGGTTGTACTGGGGACTCCATCGCCACCACCACATCCGGCCACAATAGCGGCCATCAGTATGGTCGTGGACCACATCAGCGGCTTTGAAATACTATTCAATTTGTTCATTTGCTTCTCCAATCTCTGATCCAGAAAACATCGGTACAATCGACCGACACCTTGCTGGTAGTTCATCATGGTGTGCTACGTCACTAACCGCTGATGACATGCTTAGCGGCTATGCGAGCCCCAGTTTGGTCTTTTCCAATTCAAAATTGCATCAACCGGAACCAAGGCACTTGTCACACCTGTTTGCACTATCTCACTCCCGTGCAAAATAATCCGTGCGTTAGCGCACATAAATTTTTTGGAGTAGGCTATCTGCCGCAGTGAATCGCGCTGCAGGGTTCCGGGAACGGCCGGTTTGCCACTTCACAAACAGCAAGTTTCTGTTTAGCATTTCGCTGCTGGGGGGACGTAGCTCAGCTGGGAGAGCGTCGCGTTCGCAATGCGAAGGTCGGGAGTTCGATCCTCCTCGTCTCCACCAAGCAAATACTCCACTCTCAGGTTACTTCAAAAATAATATTGCGCTCATGAACTTAACCTCTGCGGGAAATATGCTGCAAAAATTGTTTTGCTACCTGGCTCCTCATTGGCTGGCATTGGTGAGAGGCAGGTTTGTGCCGGTGATGTCAATCATCATGGAGCGGCTCATCACGAAGCGACCGGCGGCGTCCTTGACCGCTGTGGCGTTCAACAGCACGGATAGTCTGGTACCATCCTTGCGCGCAATTTCGAGCTGGAGATCACGCAGCCAGCCGCATTCCTTGAAGCGTGTGTAGCTTTCCAGGAAGGTTTTGCCGCTCGCGGGCGTGAGCAGCTCAGTGAACATCATCTTGCCCACGACCTCTTCGCGTGTGCGGCCAAGCAACTTGAGTCCGGTGTCGTTGATCTGAACGAACATGCTGTCCGGATCGAGCGAGTGGCAACTGCAGGGGGCGTTGTGGTAGAGGTCCGCGAGCTGATCGGAGTATTTCTTGAGCTCGCTCCCGGCCTGTGTGCATGCGCCAAGCTTGCTGGCGAGATTGGCGTTGGCCGATTCGAGTATCGCGGTTTGCCTCTCGAACTGCATCGTGCGATTGGCCACCAGCTCTTCGAGTCGCCGGCGATGCACTTGCAGCTCTGCTTCGACCTTCTTGTCCTCGGTGATATCGACCAGAACGCCCTGCAGGAACAACGGCTCGCCCGATGCGTGGCGTACCAGGCTCGCCTCGTTCAAGAACCAGAGCACCTTGCCGGCACGGGTAAGCACGCGGTATTCGCAGCGCAGTGGCTCACCGCTCTCATAGCCGCGCGCGATCTCCGCACGCACGTGCGTTCGGTCTTCCGGGTGAACCTGCTTGAGCAATCCTTCCGGATCGGCCAGCCATTCCTCGGGGGAAAAACCGAGCTGGCGGATCTGCGGGCTGATATACAGCAGCGTACCCGGCGCATCCAGCGCGGTGGTGTAGGTGATTGCGGGAATCTGCTCCACCAGAAAACGGAACTTTGCTTCGGCCTCGACCAGATTTTCTTCCACCTGTTTTTTTTCAATCAGCGTCCGCCGCTCGCGCAGCACACGCTGGATGACCGAGGGCAGCAGTTCCAGATACTGGCGGTTCACATCCTTGACCAGGTAGTCCTGCGCGCCGCGCTTCATCGCCTCGACCGCGACCGATGCGTTGTCGGCGCCGGTCAGCATCATCACCGGCACCGGGATCTCGCCCAGATCGTTTCTCAGCTCGGCCAGAAACTCCAGACCATTCAGGTCAGGCAAGTGGTAGTCGAGCAAAACGCAGTCCGGCTTTTGCGCATGGGCGAGCCGCAGACCCTCCCGGCCGGTTTCTGCTTCGGACAGCACGAATTCGTAGTCCGGATCCCGCGCCAGCGCGCGGCGGCAGGCCATGCGGTCCACCAGATCGTCCTCGACGATGAGCACACGGATCTGTGGTTTGGTCATTGGGGGCTTGGTCACTGCGGCATCTCGCTGATAGTCCAATAGGCGTCGATGGTGCGCATGACTTCGACGAATTGCCGGTAATCCACCGGCTTGGCCATATAGCCAGCCACCCCCAGGTCGAAGCTGTTTACTTTGTCCTGTTGTTCCTCGGACGTGGTCAGCACGACCACCGGGATACGCTTAAGCAGGGCGTCGTGCTTCGCCACCTGCAGAAACTCGATGCCATTCATGATCGGCATGTTCAGGTCGAGCAGGATAATGCACGGCTTCGCGCTTTCAGGGTCGCGCAGGTATTTCAAGGCGTCCTCGCCATTTTCCAGATTTACCACCGGGTTGGTGACGCGGATCTCTTTCAGGGCGCGCTTGACCGTCATGACATCCACTTGATCGTCTTCCACCAGGAGGATAGGTGTGTTGGTGATTTTCATGCTTTATTTTCCTTATGTTGGCGTTAAAAAATACTGGAGCAATTAGCCCTCAATTCCTTATGAATTATTCATGCTGACTAATCTGTTTTTTCGAAATTCCAGTGCCTCGTCGATCACACACATGAATTCATTGAGTTCGAAGGGCTTGCAGATATAGTGGAAAAACCCTGCTTCCATCCCTGCCAAAACATTATGGGGCATGGCATTGGCACTCAGGGCAACGACAGGAATATGCGCCGTTAGCGGATCTTTTTGTAGTATCTCCATCGCTTCAATACCGTTGATATCAGGCAAGGTGATATCCATCAGAATCACATCTGGAAGATGGGTGCGTGCCAGTTCGATACCGAGTTTGCCGTTATCCGCGATCAGCAAGCGCATATCGGGACGATCCTCCTCAATGAGCTCCTTGACCAGTAACAAATTGGCCGGGTTGTCTTCAAAATAAAGCAGTGTGTGCTGCTGCATGCCGGCATAAATTTTCGGGGTCATCTCTTGAGATTTGCATCCTCTTGCTGCAAGTTGTGACCCACTAACCGGGAACAGTTCGAACCAGAATACGCTGCCCGCCCCGACGGTGCTTTCCACGCCGATGGTGCCGCCCATCAGTTCGACCAGTTGCTTGGTGACCACCAGGCCGATGCCCGTCCCTTCCTCGCTGCCTGCCTCCTGTCCGAGACGGTTGAACGACTGAAATAACTGCACCAGCTTTTCCGGGGGCAATCCCGCACCGCTGTCTTTGATGCTGATGCGTATGCGGTCCGGACTCGCGGTGCATTTCACCTCGACCGTTCCATGTTCGCGGTTGTATTTGATCGCATTGGAAAGCAGGTTGATCAGAACCTGCTTTACCCGGGTTCGATCGGCATTGGCAAACCAGGTGTGGTCAAATGGGATGAAGTTTATCTGAATGCCGTGTTGTTGCGCCTGCGGTTCGATCATGGCTTGACATTCGAGGATGACATCAATCAGCGATACAGGTTCTCGCGACAGCGAAAGCTTGCCGGACTCGATCAACGCGAGATCGAGGATTTCGTTGATCAGTTCCAGCAGATACCATCCTCCATGGAGAATCTCTTTGAGCCTTGCCATCTGGGTGGGCGTTGGCGCAGGAGAGCCGGCTTCTATCAACTGGGCAAATCCAAGAATGGCATTGAGCGGGGTGCGCAATTCATGGCTCATGCTGGAAATAAAATTCGATTTCGCAAGATTGGCTTTTTCTGCTGCAGCCTTGGCGTGTGTCAGTTCTGCCTGAACACGCTTGCGTTCAGCAACATCCTGGCGCAGTTGTTTATTCGCCTCCGCAAGTTCATCGGTGCGCTTTGCCACCAGCTCCTCAAGACGCCAGCGGTGTTGCCACAGTTCGGCTTCCACCTGTTTTTTTTCAATCAGCGTCCGCCGCTCGCGCAGCACACGCTGGATGACCGAGGGCAGCAGTTCCAGATATTGGCGGTTCACATCCTTGACCAGGTAGTCCTGCGCGCCGCGCTTCATGGCTTCGACCGCGACCGAAGCGTTGTCGGCACCGGTCAGCATCATGACCGGCACCGGGATCTCGCCCAGATCGTTTCTCAGCTCGGCCAGAAACTCCAGACCATTCAGGTCAGGCAAGTGGTAGTCGAGCAAAACGCAGTCCGGCTTTTGCGCATGGGCGAGCTGCAGCCCCTCATGGCCGGTTTCGGCTTCGAACAGCACGAATTCGTAGTCCGGATCCTGCGCCAGCGCGCGGCGGCAGGCCATGCGGTCCACCAGGTCGTCCTCGACGATGAGTACGCGGATCTGTGGTTTGGTCATTGGGGGCCTGGTCATTGCGGCATCTCGCTGATAGTCCAAAAGGCGTCGATGGGGCGCATGACGTCCACTTGATCGTCTTCCACCAGCAGGATGGGCGTGTTGGTGATTTTCATGCTTGTGTTCCTTTGTTTGAGCCTGCGTTTGCAGCGGTGCGCGGCAGGGTGAAGAAAAATGTGCTTCCCCGTTTGACAGTGGATTCGAGCCAGATGCGCCCGCCGTACATTTCCACGATTTTCTTTACCAGCGCCAAGCCGACGCCGGTACTTTCCACACGGTCGCGCGGGGCGAGCGTCTGGAACAACTGGAAGATTTTTTCGAAATGTTGCTGATCAATGCCCGGGCCGTTGTCGGTGATGCTGAATTTCCATTGCCGGCCCTCGGCGACACAGGCGATGCGAATTTCGCCCTCGGGTTTATCCATGTATTTGATGGCGTTGGAGAGCAGGTTCTGAAACACCTGCTGGATGCGGGTCGGCTCTGTCATGACAGTGGGCAGCTGGTTTTCGATCGACACCACAATGCTTGGCGGGGGGGCAAGCAGGTCGATCACTTCATGCACCAGCCGGTCCAGGTCCACCGCGATGATCGTTTCTTTCACCCGGCCCACCCGCGAATATTGCAAAATGCCATCGATCAGGCCGTCCATGCGGTACACACGGCTGATCAACAGGCGCATGTGCTCCTTGCCCTCGTCGTCGAACTTGTCCGCGTAATCCGTGGAAAGCCAGTTCGCCAGCGAGCCGATGGCCCGTAACGGGGCCTTGAGGTCGTGGGACACCACATAACCGAAATTCTTGAGTTCCTCGTTTGCGCTTTCCAGCTCGTGCATCAAGAGCGCCCGCTGTTCCTCGGCCTGCTTGCGCTCGGCCAATTCGCGAACGATGAACAGAAACAGCACGCCGAAAAAAATGGCGACAGAAACCAGGGCCGCAATGAAGGTGGTCAGCATCCGGTCGGCATTTGCCCGGGAAACATCTGCCCACTGCTGCAAACGGGCAGCTTCTTCTTTCTGCAACTGCTCCACCGTTTCATGGATGGCATCCATTTCCCGTTCACCGTCGCCGGCCATCAGTTTGAGGCGTGCCTGCTCGAAACTCTGCTCGTGCCGCACCTTCAACACCCCTTCCAGCAGCGCGAGACGTGCGTCGATATGCTCGTCCAACCGGCGCAGCAATGCCTGCTGGCCGGGATTGTCGGCGGTGGCATCGCGGACCTTGCCGAGCAGGATATGTATGCGGTCGATGCAGGCACGCCTCGGGGCGAGATGGCGTTCATCGCCGCTGATCAGATAGATGCGCTGCCGGGTTTCCGCTTGGTTTGTCAGGGAGAAAATTTCTTCCAGGGCGGTGATGGTTTCCTGGCTGTGCATTGAGTGGGTGGAGGCGTGCATGAAGCTCACGGTCGACTGATAGGCAAGCCAGCCGATGGCGGCGAGAATCGCCAGCGCTACGGCAAAGCCGGTAAGTACCTTATGTTCGATGGACCATTTCATTGGCAGATATCACTACTGTCCGGTAGGTTTTAATTTCAATTAACTAAAGCACATTAATTGATGCTGATTTTGACATGATTACCGATTCCGGCGATTTGAATTGCTCTCCGCCAGAAAATCGTATCGTATCCGTAGGTGCGAATTTATTCGCATGTACCCTGTTGTTCGTGCGAATAAATTCGCACCTACCACCCCGCCAACTGCTTTTTCTAGGATTTAATCGTCATTGCGAAAAACCTTTAGCTGCAAGCGAAGTGCGGCAGGTAGCGACGTGGCAATTCAGAAGTTCATAACTATATCAAAATACTGGATTGCCACGCTTCGCTCGCAATGACGGATTGAGTGAATAAATCTGCGATTCCCTGAAGGCCGGATTTCCGGGTGGTGTTTTGAACATAAACTCGGATGGCAGGGGCTATGCCGCCCATGTGAGGACGGCGGCAGCGCGTCAGGTGCTGCCCCTGCGCTGCCGGCAAAATTCCAGGAAAGCCTCCGCCTCCTGCGGCCGGGCGATGAAGTAACCCTGCGCGATGTCGCAACCCTTGGCATTTAGCGTGTCCCAGTCCTCTTCTGTCTCGATGCCTTCAGCCACCGCTTTCAGCCCCAGACCGCCGGCGAGCGCGAGGCTCGCTTTGATGATGACGCGTGCGGCACGATTCCGCGCGCAGCCGGTAACGAAGCACTGGTCGATCTTGAGCTCGGTAAAAGGCACGCGGGCGAGCTGCTGCATGCTGGCAAAGCCGGTGCCGTAGTCGTCGATGGACAGCCCAAAGCCGTGCATGCGCAGGCGCGTGAGATTTTCCAGTGCCGGGGCGAGCTCGGTCATGGCGGCGGTTTCGGTGATCTCCAGCACCATGTGCTTCGGCTTCAGGCCGGTACCTTTGACGCGGGCGATGATGCGGTCGGCGAGTGAAGTATCGGCGAGCGAAGTCAGCGAGAGGTTGACCGAGACGGTGAGATCGAAGCCTGCGGCGTGCCAGTCGCGGCAGGAGTGGGCGGCCTTCTCCAGCATCAGGAAGGTGAGCGCATCAATGTCCTTGTGCCGCTCCAGCTCGAGGATGAAGGCGTAGGGCGCGACAATGCCATGCGTGGGGTGACGCCAGCGTGCCAGCGCCTCGGCACCGACCACGCGCCCGCTCGCCATTTCGATTTTAGGCTGGAAGAAGGGTTCGAACTCGCGGTTGGCGATGCCGGCGCGGATCTCCTGCCAGCCGAAGGCGAGCGGCGCGGGCCGCCCCGGCGGCGGTGTCTTGCCGGCAGCTTGGTGACCGGCGAGCAACTGCACCAGGCGTGCGCGCGTGATGGGCTTTTCGATTACGCCGAGTAGATGTACGCCGTAGGCATCCGCCATCTTGGCCACCGAACCCAGCAGCACCGAGTCCAGTGCGCTGATGATGATGACCTCCAGGCCCGATTTCGCTTCGCCCAGGCAGCGGATAAAAGCCATGCCGTCCATCTCCGGCATGTCCAGGTCAGAGAGCACGATTTCGGGCGGCTTGGAAGCGGAGCGGATGATCTCCAGCGCCTCATGGCCGTTGGCGGCTTCGAGGACGTCAATGATGCCGAGACTACGCAGCATGCATGCCAAAGTCCGGCGCTGGAAGTCATGGTCTTCCACAATGAGTATTACGGTTTTCGGGTCGATGGTCATAGCCATATACTCCTAGCGTGTCACTTTCCTGGGGCTTTCCGGGGGTGTTGGGGGATGGGTAAAGCGCTCACGGCGCGGCTCTCTGGTGCAGCGCCGCGAGCCGCCGGTAAGCATTCTGCAGGTGATCGTGGGTGGCGCCGGTGGCGAGCCAGTCGCCGTTGTTGGCCGCCCGTTCCAGCGCGGCGCAGGAGGCGGCCAACTCCAGCGCGCCGATGGCTGCGGCGGCGGGCTTGAGCCTGGTGGCGGTGCGGGCGACCGGTTTGAATTCGCGTTTCTCGTAAGCGGCACGAATCTCCGCGACCAAGGGTTCGCTGCTGGCTAAGAAGTTATCCAAAAGCTCGCGGTGGAGTTGCGGGCTGTTACCGGCCATCGCGGTGAGCGCTTGCGCATCCCATACCGGCATGTTATCGGTTGCCTGCGCGGCCTCGCCGCCGGACGGGACTGGGAAGCGCGCTTGCAAGCCGGCGAAATCTGCCTGCATCTCGATAAGGTGCTGGCGCGCTGCCTGCGCGTTGCCGCCGTGTGCCGCCTGCTCCAGCCGTGCGCTGTGCTGCGCCAGCGCCTGCGCGCCGACCATGCGGGAAGCGCCTTTGATGCGGTGCGCCTCGCGCGCCGCGGCGGCGAAGTCGCTGGCCGCCAGTGCCGCTTCCAGCGCCGCAAGATCGCGCTGGGTCTGGGCGATGAAATCGCGCAGGATGGCCGCTTCATCTTCCACCGATCCGGCCAGCGCCGTGAGCACGGCCTGTTCCAGGATCGTGGGGTCAGCATCCGGCGCGGCGGAAGGCGAACCATTGGCCGGAGCGAACGGCAACCAGCGCGCCAGCGTCTGCCGCAGCACCGCCAGCTCGCTGGGCTTGACCAGCACGTCATCCATGCCCGCCGCATGGCAACGCTGCACCTCGTTATGCAACGCGGCGGCGGTCCAGGCAATGATGGGGATGTGCGTCCGGCCCTCGCGGGACTCGATCTCGCGCACCGCACGGGTAAGCTCGTAGCCGTCCAAACCGGGCATGTGGCAGTCGGTGAGGATCAGGCAATAGCGGCCGCTCTTCCACTTGGCCAGGGCCTGGTTGCCGTTCTCGGCCAGTTCCACCGCCAGCCCCAGCAGCCCCAGTTGACGCGCAAGCAGGGTGCGGTTGACGGGATGGTCGTCCACCGCCAGCACTGGCAAGCCGCCGGAATCCAGCCCGGCCACCGCCTCCGGCGCAACAGGGTGTGCGGGCGATGCCGCCTCGCCCGCTTCCGCGACCGTGAAGGTGAGCGTGGCGCTGAAAGCGCTGCCCTCGCCCAGCCTGCTTTCCACGGCGATTTCGCCGCCCATCATCTCGACCAGTTTCTTGCAGATGGACAACCCCAGACCGGTGCCGCCGTAGCGCCGCGCCGTGCCGCTGTCGGCCTGGCTGTAGCGCTCGAACAGATGCGCCAGCGCCTCGGGCGTGATGCCGACACCGGTGTCGCGCACGGTGAGACGCACCGTGTCGCTGTCATCGGTCTGATCGACGAGCTCGGCACGAATCTCCACGTAACCCTCGGCGGTGAACTTGATGGCGTTGGACACGAAATTCTGCAAAACCTGTTTCACCCGCATGCCATCCAGCAGCAGCACCGGATGGATGCGCGGATCCACGAAGGACATGAGAGATATCCCCTTGGCGCTGGCCACGGGGAGGTGGGCGTTGCGCACCGACTCGGCCAGGGTGCGCAGGTTTTCCGGCTGCGGGCTGAGTTGCAGCCTGCCGGCCTCGATTTTGGAGATGTCGAGGACGTCATCGATGATGCGCGCGAGCGACTTGCCCGACTCGCTCGCTATGACGAGTTCATGGCGCTGTTCGTCGGACAATGTCGAGAAGGAGAGCAACTCCAGCATGCCGAGCATCCCGGTGAGCGGGGTGCGAATCTCGTGGCTCATGGTGGCGAGGAAGTCCTGCTTGACCTGCATCTCCTGCCTGAGCGCCTCGTTGGCGGCGGCTAGCTCGGCGGTGCGCTCGGAAACGCGGCGGGCGAGTTCCGCGCGCTCGCGCGTCAGTTCCCGATTGATGGCTTCCAGCGCCCGCGCCGCTTCCACGCGGCCGCTCACATCGCGAATGTCGGTGATCACGACCGTGCCGTCTTTCGTCTCCAGCGGCGCAAGCTCCACCTCCACCGGGAAAACCCTGCCGTCCCTGGCGCGGCCGATAATCTCTACGCCGCGCGCGCCCATCGGCCGGCGACTGGGGTGGGCAAAAAACTCCGCGCTCAGGCTGGCGTGTTTGATCTGCTTGTCCTCCGGCAGCAGGATTTCCAGCGGCTGGCCGATAAGCTCGCCGCGCCCGTAGCCGAACATGGCCTCGGCCGGCGAATTGGCGCGCAGGATGCGGCCGGATTCGTTCACGATCAGCAGCCCGTCCGGCACGAAATCGAAGGTTTCCGCGAATTGGCCCTCCGCCCGCTGCCGCATCGCCACCATAAAGGCGGCAAGGAAATAGAACAACAGCGTAACGATGAAGCCGCCCGCAACCAGGAGTGGCGGCAGCCAGTTTTCCGCGGCAGCGGCTTTGTATTCCGGCAATGCGGTGACCACCAGCGCCCACTCGCGGTCGCCGATCTTGAGCGGCAGCGTGCGTTGGTAACGCGCCAGCCGGCCGTTTTTCCCGCCGCCGTCGACTACCCGCCGCGCCGCATCGCTCCGAACGGCGGCTTCCGCGTTGTCGTAGATTTCGAGGTCGAGACCGGCAAGGCTCTGCTGTTGCGCCGCCGCGCCGACCACCTCCGCCGGGCGGAACACCATGCTTACCGTGCCGGGAAATTCCTGCCCGCCATGCGGCGGGATGGCGGCGATCAGCGCGTAGTGCGCCGTCCCGTTCATGCCGAGGCGTTCGGAGAGAACCAGTTGATGGGTCTTGCGGGTGCGGGCGATGGCGTCCTTGCGCTCGGGCACGCTAAGGAGGTCCGAGCCCAGAAAGCGGCGGTTCTCGGCGAGAGGATGGACGTATTCGACCAAGAGATACTCGTCCCGCTCACCCGCCGGCTGAATGGCGAAGCCGTCCGCCTTGCCCTGCGCGGCCAGCTCGCGCCTCACCCGCGCTTCATAGCCGGGGCGCCCGGCGGCGCTGACATGGCGGGCAAACCAGAACTGCTGTGCGCCGGGGTGACGCTCGGCCAGGCGCAACAAATCCACGTAAGCGCGGAACTCGGCGCGGCTGACTTCCTGGGAACTGACAAACAGCCCCTGCAACCCCTGCAGCACCTCCTGATAAGTGTCAAGGCGCTGCTGGATCGCGGCGGCGGTGCGCTCGGCCTCATATGAGAATTCGTCGCTGACGTGGTCATCCATCCAGCGGCTGGCGGCGAAACCGGCGATGAGCGTCACCAGCACGCCCAGCGCCGCCACGGCAAGCGGCCAGGGATGGCGCAAAGCTGCGCGTTTCATCGTGATGATTCCCATTTATTCTTGTTGTTTACGCCGGGTTGTGAAATATACGCGTTCTCGCCAATTATTCAATAGTCCGAAATAACTATGTATTCTGGCCTGGTATTTTGGGGGCAACTGATTCAATCCTTCACGGCCATACGGGACTTGTTTAGAGGTTTCTTAAAGTATTCGGTTAGAATAAGCGCCTTGCATTTCGAACTTAATTGAAGGATACGTTATGTACCAAATCGCCCCGAGCATTCTTTCCGCCAACTTCGCCAAACTGGGCGAGGAAGTCGATAACGTTCTCGCCTCCGGCGCGGACATCGTGCACTTCGACGTGATGGACAATCACTATGTGCCGAATCTGACCATCGGTCCGCTGGTGTGCGAAGCATTGCGCAAGCATGGCGTGACCGCTCCGATCGACGTGCATCTGATGGTCAAGCCGGTGGATCGCATCATTCCCGATTTCGCCAAGGCGGGCGCGACTTACATCACCTTCCATCCGGAAGCCTCCGAGCATATCGACCGCACCATCGGGCTGATCAAGGAAAGCGGCTGCAAGGCCGGCCTGGTGTTCAATCCGGCCACGCCGCTGGAAATTCTCGAATACACGCTGCCGAAACTGGATATGGTGTTGCTGATGTCGGTGAACCCCGGCTTCGGCGGCCAGAAGTTCATTCCGCATGTGCTGGACAAGGCGCGCAAGGTGCGCAAGATGATAGCCGCGGGCGGTTACAACTGCCGTTTGGAGATCGACGGCGGCGTGGGTCCGGCGAACATTCGCGAAGTGGCGGAAGCCGGTGTGGATACCTTCGTATCAGGCTCCGCGGTGTTTGGCGCAGGAAAAGACACCGACAAGCACCGCTACAACAGCGTGATCGCCGCGTTGCGTGCCGAACTCGCCAAGGTGAAAAAGTAATGCGGCCGGTGCATTTCCCGATCGGCGTTTCGGCCATCGTCATCGATCTCGACGGCACGCTGCTGCACTCCGCGCCGCAACTGGCGGAGGCGGCCAACCGCATGTTGCGCGAAATTGATTACGCGCCGGTGTCGCAGGAATTGCTGGCAAGCTATATCGGCAACGGCATCGGCTGGCTGGTGAAGCGCGCGCTGACCGGTGACATGCACGCGACGCCCGATGCCGCGCTGTATGAACACGCTCTGCCGATTTTCCAGAAGCATTACTCCGAGTTATTGCTGGGCAGCAAGCCGTACGATGGCGCAATCGAAGGTCTGGAAGCCATGCGTGCGGCGGGTTTCCGTCTGGGTTGCATCACCAATAAAGCGGCGCGCTTCACCGGCCCGCTGCTCGAAGGCACCGGCCTGGCAAAGTATTTCGATATCGTCGTATCCGGCGACACGCTGCCGGAAAAGAAGCCGCACCCGCTGCCGCTGCAGTACGCGGCAAAGTTTTTCGGCGTGCCGGTCGAAAAACTGCTGCTGATCGGCGATTCGCTGAACGACACGCTGGCTGCCCGCGCCGCAGGCTGCCCGATTTTCTGTGTGCCTTACGGCTATAATCGCGGCGAACCGGTGGAAACGCTGGATATGGACGCTGTGATAAATAATCTTTCCGCAGCATTGCCGCTTATCAAACACGTTTAATCATGAACAACCTCCGCTATTTGAAAATCGCTGTCTGGCGATGGCGTTTGTAGGTCGGGCTTAACCAGCGACTTGCCGCTTGCGGCTTAGTCGATTGGCTATGCAAAGCCAGCCCGGCATTATTTATTTGCGGCGGGTGGGCTCTGCATAGCCATCTGACTAAGTTGGCAAACTACGCCAACCAAGTCATTGGTTAACCCGCCCTACAAAATCACGGAGGTTTTTCATGTTGCACCCCATCACCGAACAGGAATTCAGCGCGCTTGCCGCGCAAGGCTATAACCGCATTCCGCTGGTATGCGAAACCTTTGCCGATCTGGACACGCCGCTGTCGTTGTACCTCAAGCTCGCCAACCGCCCGTATTCCTACCTTCTGGAATCGGTGCAGGGCGGTGAACGCTTCGGGCGTTATTCCTTCATCGGCCTGCCCGCCGATACGCGCATCACGGTGCACGGCAAGCAGGTTACCTTGACGCACAAAAATAACGAGACCACGCACGAGGTCGAGAATCCGCTGGATTTCATCCGCGAATACCAGACGCGTTTCAAGGTCGCCTCGCTGCCCGGTCTGCCGCGCTTCTGCGGCGGGCTGGCGGGGTATTTCGGATATGAAACAATACGGTATATCGAACTGCGCTTGGCCAAAGTGCACAAACCGGACGCAATAGGCACACCGGACATTCTGCTGATGCTCACCGAGCAACTGGCGGTGGTGGACAACCTCACCGGCAAGCTCACTCTCATCGTGTATGCCAACCCGGAACAGGCCGACGCTTACGCGCTGGCGCGGCAACGCCTGCATGAGCTGACGACACGCCTGCGCCAACCGGTGGACATCCCGCATGCGCCGGCCATGCACGGCGGCGAAGTGCGCTCGGAATTCGGCGAAACGGCTTTCAAGCAGGCGGTGGTCAAAGCCAAGCAATACATCTTCGACGGCGACATCATGCAGGTGGTGCTGTCGCAACGCATGGCGCAACCCTTCCCCGCCGCACCGCTGTCGCTGTACCGCGCGCTGCGCAGCGTCAATCCGTCGCCGTACATGTTCTATTACGACATGGGCGATCATCACGTGGTCGGCGCTTCGCCGGAGATTCTGGTGCGTCTGGAAGGCAATGCGGTGACGGTACGCCCGATTGCCGGAACCCGCCCGCGTGGCAAGACGCAGCTGCAGGATGCCGAACTCGCGCAGGAGCTGCTGGCCGACCCGAAGGAACTGGCGGAGCATCTGATGCTGATCGATCTTGGGCGCAATGACATCGGACGCGTCGCGCAAAACGGCACGGTGAGGCTCACCGAAAAGATGATCATCGAACGCTATTCGCACGTGATGCACATCGTCTCCAATGTCGAGGCTACGCTCAAGCCCGGCCTGAATGCGATGGACGTGCTCAAGGCCACCTTTCCCGCCGGCACGGTGAGCGGTGCGGCCAAGGTGCGCGCAATGGAAATCATCGACGAGCTGGAACCAACCAAGCGCGGCATCTACGCCGGGGCAGTCGGCTACCTCGGATTCAACGGCGACATGGATCTGGCCATCGCGCTGCGCACCGCCGTGGTGAAGGACAGCATGCTGTACGTGCAGGCGGGCGCTGGCATCGTCGCCGACTCGGTGCCGGACAACGAGTGGCTGGAGACGCAGAACAAGGCGCGCGCGGTACTGCGCGCGGCGGAGATGGTGCTGGCGGGCCTGGATAACAACCTCGATTAATAGTTAGGCAGGGCGGGTTAACCAGCGGCTCGCTGGCGTTGTTTGCCAGCCTAGCCGAATGGCTATGCAGAGCTAACCCGCCGTTACACGAGTTCAAATGGCGGGTGTGACCCGCCCTACAAAATTAAAATTATGTTGCGCTTAACAGAAATCAAACTGCCGCTGGCTCATGCCGAAGGCGAAATCAAGACTGCTATCACCAAGCGGCTGGATATTCTCGCGGATGATCTGTTGAATTACCGTATTTTCAGGCGCAGCGTGGATGCACGCAAAAGAAGCAACATCCAGTTCACCTACACGCTGGATGTGGCAGTGCGCGACGAAGCGGCAATTCTGGAACGATTCAAAAACGATCCGCATGTCAGCATCGCGCCTGACACCAGCTACCATTTCGTCGCGCAGGCTTCGCAGAACCTATCCTCAAGACCTATCGTGATCGGCATGGGGCCGGCCGGCCTGTTCGCCGGGCTGGTTCTCGCGCAGATGGGCTTCCGCCCGTTGATCCTGGAGCGCGGCAAGGCGGTGCGCGAGCGCACCAAAGACACCTTCGGCCTGTGGCGGCAGGGGGTGCTCAACCCGGAATCCAACGTGCAGTTCGGCGAAGGCGGCGCGGGTACGTTCTCCGACGGCAAGCTGCACAGCCAGATCAAAGATCCCCGGCACCTCGGCAGGAAGGTGCTGGAGGAATTCGTCAAGGCGGGCGCGCCGGAAGAAATCCTGTATGTGAGCAAGCCGCACATCGGCACGTTCCGCCTGGTGGGCATGGTGGAAAAGATGCGCGAGACGATACAGTCGCTGGGCGGCGAGATCCGTTTCGAGAGCCGCGTTGATGACATAGCAATCACTGACGGACAAGTCACGGGCGTGATGCTCGCCGGTGGCGAACACATCGCGACGAATCATCTGGTGCTGGCGGTCGGCCACAGCGCGCGCGATACCTTCGAGATGATCCACAAGCGCGGCATTTATATCGAAGCCAAGCCGTTCTCGATCGGCTTCCGCATCGAGCACCCGCAGTCGCTGATCGACCGCGCCCGCTACGGCAGCAACGCGGGCAACCCGCAGCTCGGCGCGGCGGATTACAAGCTGGTGCACCATGCCAGCAACGGACGCTCGGTATACAGCTTCTGCATGTGCCCCGGCGGTACGGTGGTCGCCGCCGCCTCCGAACCCGGTTGCGTCGTAACCAATGGCATGAGCCAGTATTCGCGCAACGAACGCAACGCCAACAGCGGCATCGTGGTCGGCATCACGCCGGAGGATTATCCGGGTAGCCCGCTCGCCGGAATGAAATTCCAGCGCCGCTGGGAATCCCGCGCCTTTGAGTTGGGTGGCGGCAATTACTGCGCCCCCGGACAACTGGTCGGCGATTTTCTGGCGGGCAAAGCTTCGGCCAAATTCGGAACGGTGCAGCCGTCTTATACTCCCGGAGTGCATTTATGCGACCTGAGCAGCGCCCTGCCGGATTATGCAATTGCCGCGATCCGCGAGGCATTGCCCGCCTTCGCGAAACAGATCAAGGGATTCGACCTGCCCGATGCGGTACTGACCGGCGTGGAAACGCGCACCTCTTCGCCTATCCGCATCAAACGCGACAAGGACGATTATCAGAGCATCAACACCCGGGGCCTGTATCCCGCCGGGGAAGGCGCAGGCTATGCTGGCGGGATCCTTTCGGCGGCGGTGGATGGCATCAGGGTTGCCGAAGCGGTGGCGTTGAGTATGATAGCCAGTTAGGATTACGAAAGTAACTGTGTAGGGTGCATTCCATGCACCATCAGCAATTGGTGCATGGAATGCACCCTACGATATTTCATTTTGATATTGAGATGAAATCACCCGATAATCGTGTTCTTGCAGAGCGAAAGCAATCACAAATTTTTCCTGAAACAAGATCGAGAAAACCATGCTTTTAATGATCGACAACTACGACTCGTTCACCTACAACCTGGTGCAGTATTTCGCCGAGCTCGGCGCGGATGTGGTGGTGCGCCGTAACGATGAAGTCACGGTCGAACAGATAGCAACCATGAATCCGCAGCACATCGTGGTATCGCCCGGCCCGTGCACACCGAACGAGGCGGGGGTGTCGGTGGCGGCGATCAAACAATTTGCCGGCAAGATTCCGATCCTCGGCGTGTGCCTCGGCCACCAGAGCATCGGCCAGGCGTTCGGCGGAAAGATCGTCCACGCCAAACAATTGATGCACGGCAAGACATCATTGATCCATCACAACAACACCAGCGTGTTCACCGGCCTGACTAACCCGTTCACCGCGACGCGCTACCACTCGCTGGTGATCGAGCGCGAGACCTTGCCGGACTGCCTGGAGATCACCGCATGGACCGACGACGGCGAGATCATGGGCGTGCGCCACAAGACACTGGCGGTGCATGGCGTGCAGTTCCATCCGGAGTCAATACTCACCGAATATGGGCATGACATGCTGAAGAATTTTTTGAGCGGAAAGGTGTAGGGATGGGCCATGCGGGTGCCCGGACAATAGTTTTTCGTACCCGCGATCAAGCGGTTCGCGGGCATGGCCCGCTCCTACAGACCGCATTTTATATAGGGGCATCATGAATTATTCACAGACATTAACGAAGCTGATCGACCGCCATGACCTGCCGTTCGCCGAGATGCGCGAACTGATGGAACACATCATGGGCGGACATCTCACCCCCGCACAGATCGCGGCCATATTGATCGCGTTGCGCGTGAAGGGCGAAACCGTTGCTGAAATCGCGGCAGCGGCGGCAGTGATGCGCGAGTTGTCCACCAAGGTCAATGTAAAACACACCGGGCACTTGATCGATACCTGCGGCACCGGCGGCGACGGCGCGCAGACTTTTAACATCTCCACCACCAGTGCATTTGTAGCGGCGGCGGCAGGAGCGCATGTTGCCAAGCACGGCGGGCGCTCGGTTTCCAGCACCTGCGGCAGCGCGGACGTGCTGGAAAAACTCGGCGTGAATGTGAATCTGGCAGCAGATCAAGTTGCGCAGTGCGTCGACAATATCGGCATCGGTTTCATGTTCGCGCCCAACCATCACAGCGCGATGAAACACGCCGCGCCGGTGCGCCGCGAACTCGGCGTGCGCACGCTGTTCAACCTGCTCGGTCCGCTGACCAACCCGGCCGGCGCGCAGAATCAGGTGATCGGTGTATTCCATCAATCGCTCACCGCCAAGCTTGCGCAAGTGCTAGCCTCACTCGGCAGCCGCCATGTACTGGTGGTGCACGGCGCGGACGGCATGGACGAGATTTCCATCAGCGAAGGCACTTACATCGCGGAATTAAAAGACGGCAAGGTCAGCGAATACACCGTCCATCCAGATCTGTTCGGCTTGGCCAGCGCGCCCATCGGCATGCTGCGCGTGGCGAACGCCGATGAAGCGTGTGAAAAATTACTGGGTGTATTGAACAATGAAGTCGGCGTACCGCGCGACATCGTGCAACTGAATGCCGGCGCTGCAATTTATGTGGCCGGGCTTGCTGACACGCTCAAGGAAGGGGTCAAAAAAGCCGACCGGGTGATTGCCAGCGGAGCGGCGAAGATCAAACTGGATCAACTGATCGCGCTAAGTAACAGTTTCAAGGTTTAACCCCCGCCGCCACTCTGGCGGCATCAACTCTGCTCGCAATCGCTCGTGACGCAGAGCGTCAAAACCTTGTTCCCACGCGGAGCATGGGAACAATAAGAAAATCTGGCTCCTGCGCCGAAGATATTGGCTTTGCAAGCCTAATGAACAATCCGGGTTAAATGCTACTGATAAAAACGGATTGCATTGCGCCCGCCTTCTTTCGCATGATACATCGCCCTATCGGCACAGTTGATCAGGTCATCCTCACTGGCTTCGTGGCCGATGAACAGCACCACACCGATACTCGAGGTGCAACGATGCTCCACAGCGCACATCGCGTAACCATTTTGCTGATTTGTCAGCGTGTAAGATTCGGCCAGAACGGCGCGGATTTTTTCCGCAATAATGCCGGCTTGCGCGGTTGATTCGGCTTTACCGGTATCCAGCTCGCTTAGCATCACCACGAACTCGTCTCCGCCAAAACGTGCGACGGTATCCACCTCGCGCACGCAACTGACGAGGCGGCGCGCCGCTTCGACCAATAGCAAATCACCTGCCGCATGCCCATGCTTGTCATTGAGCGGTTTAAAGTTGTCCAGATCAAGGAACATCAGCGCACCATACCGTCCGCTCCGTTTGCTGGCCGCCATCGTCTTGGCCAGACGATCGACAAACATGCGGCGATTTGGCAATTGTGTCAATGCGTCATAGTAAGCCAGATTATTAATCTCATTCTCGGCTGCTTTGCGCAATGTGATGTCAGTATATGTGGCGACGCAATAGGCGACCTCGCCGTCTTCTTTTTCCACCGCAGTGATGGCGGCCCAAACCGGATAAATCTCGCCGCTCTTGCGCCGATTCCAGATTTCGCCATGCCACGCCCCGATGCAATTGATGCTATCCCACATCAGTGCATAAAAATCCGCATTCTGAAAACCAGAACTGAGCAATTTTGGCGTCTGGCCCACTGCCTCTTCTGACGTGTAGCCGGTAATTTTAGTGAACGCATTGTTGACTCTTATGATCACGCCGTTGGCATCGGTAACCATCATCCCCTCATGGGACTCGAAGGCGATAGCTGCGATGCGTGTCGCCTCTTCCACGCGTTGGCGCAAAACTGCTGTCTCATGCTGCAACTGTGCGGCCATGTCATTTATTCCGCGCGCAAGGGTACTTAGTTCAGTCACATGGCCAGATACAGAAATGCGCGTTTCCAGCTTGCCATCGCCTATCTCCTGTATGGCATCACTTAACTTGCGGATGGGATAGGTGATGCTGCGGCTGGTGAAATATATCAGGCAACAGGGAAGCGCCAAAAACAGCAGCGTCGCACCTATTGTCAGCCAAAACATCCGCGACTTGAGTTGCCCGGTTCGCACACGGCTCAATTCCAAAATGACTGCGCCCACTTGCTGAACTGCGGGCTTAACCCCGGAATTAGCCCCGGTCTCATCCAGCGCCACTTGTGCCGGAATGATAGGCTGGTATACCCACAAACTTTCGCTGCTGATGCGAATTGGCGTCTGCAGATTGACGAATTCTTTGGCTTTTCCGTCTTGCGCCAGCCTGATTTTGCCGGAGCGCCCCGGCATAGTCATGTTTGCATCGGCAGCCGGGCTTTTCGATGACATGGCAGATGCACTGGAAAATTTTCCCTCTTCATACATGCTCTCGGAAGCCGCATTCAGGATGGCCACACCACGCACATCCGGCTGCTGCAATGCGCCCTGCGCGATGTTCTGCAGGTAAAGCCGATTATTGGCAAACACCCCGTACTCACTGCTGGATGCGAGCTGCCTGGCAATGAGCTGGCCGTGCTCCATCAGGTCATTATCAAAATCGGAAAAACGGTCATGCAGGAAATACGACTCCAGACTGATCGCCATTATCAGCAGCGGTGCAAGAGTCAGTAACGCGACATGCTGGCGGATGCTGTATTGCCTCATCTTTCCCGCCTCCTGTCCTTGCCCATTTGGGTCTTGCCCATTTGGCTGCGGATTGTTTCCGGAGAGGGCAATTCAATACCCAGGGATCGAGCCACTTGCTGATTCACCGCGATAGTGAAATCAGCAGGATATTGCGGGTCGGGCAACTGACTGTTCCGTAAAAATGAAATCACCGTGGCGCCGGCCTGCTCAGCCATCTGTTCCGTTGTTGAGAAAACTGCGCACAGCGCTCCGGCATTTACATAGGATTGCGATAAACCGATGAGAGGGACGCCTTTGCGATAACTGTCCAACAGGATATTGCGAATATTGCTGCTGTTGTAAATCGCGCTATCCGGTATTGCCAGCAGAAGATCGCTGCCTTCAAGGACGCTTTCCAGGCTGGGGAACAGTCTTTCGGCGGAACGGACCGGCAGCGCAACCAGTGAACCGCCCCGTCTGGCAATGCGCTGGCGCAAACCCTCAACATCAATGCGTGTGTCAGGCGAATGTAGCAAACCGATTCTGCGCCGCTCGGGGAGCGCGGCATGCAAGAAATCAAACTGCCTGTCCCAGGGTTGATTAAGGTAAATCGCTGTAATAGCCCGAGCGGGTATTTGCCGGGAGGTCTGTGCCAGCAGCTCTTGATAACCGGTCTCGGGAATCATCACGGCCAGCACTGGGATCCCGGCCTGGGCAGCAGCCAATCCCGTGGCTTTCATGCCAACTGCGACGATCAAATCGGCATGGGTGCTGCTGGCGTCCTGTGATTCAACCACGGTCACATCGGCTTTACTTGCGGCAAGCGCCTGGTTGAACGAGGCTGCAAATTGCCGGTAAGGGGGACTGCTGTCGCTCAGTAGCAGGCTGACATTCAATGTTCCAGCCTGAACCCCGGCTGTCATCAGCATGACTGTGCTCGACAACAACAGGATGGCTATCTGGCGAAACATCGTGGCGAGTCCTGGAAGCCCGTTCTATAGGCCAAGCGTCGCTGTAACGAAGACGCGCCGGTTAAAAATTATCTGGCCGCTGGTCTGCGGTACCGCCGCGTATTCCGTATGGTCATCCCGGAATGCATTCTGAACCACCAGCGCCACTTCTCCCCCGCCGGATTCATGTGCTTTTCCCAGTGTTCTGGCCACCCTGAAATCCAGCCTGCGCATCATCGATAATGGCGCCGGCGTGTACAGGAACTGCATCCTGCCCTGATGGTAATACCCGGCGCTAAGCTGAACATCATCCGCCACCTGTTGAGTCAACAGGATGCTTCCGCTGTTCCGTGGCACCATCGAAGAACAGGAATCGGCGATGCTCTGCAATGTGGGTATAAACAAAGGCTCCCTGAGCGTGCCTGTCAGAGAGCAGTTTGCATACTGCCGGGAATAATTGAGGATCAGAGTGTTCTTTGCTCCCCAACTGTGTTTAATCGTGCCTTCAAACCCCCTGTAGGTTGCGGACAGCAGATTGCTCAGGCTGTATGGCTTGCCGTCGAAAGAAGGCGGGGCCAGCGGGGACGGGTCAACATAGATGATGTCGCTCACCCTGTCGAAATACGCTCGCGCATCGACCGATACCCCAACCGCATTGAATTCGCCGAGATAGCCTATCTCTTTTGAGTGGATTTTTTCCGGCCTCACGCCGCCAAGCGCAAGATATTGTCCCGGTATGTTGATTTTCTCCTCCAGCATGGCGGGGCTGCGATAGGCAACAGAAGTGCCGGCACGCATCGTATGTTGCGGGGTGAAGTGGTAGTTGATCGACGCCCTGGGAGAAGTGTTGCGGTGCCCCATCCCGTCATTTTCCAGCATGGCGCCCACATTCAGCACGGTTGATTCAACCATTCTCCATTCGTCGTGCGCAAATAACCGCGACTGTTGAAGTGACTGCGGGCTGGTGAGTGCTGAAGGAGAATCCGCCGAATCGGAGCGCATGCCTCCGCCCCAGACCAGACGGTTGCTTGGTCCTGAATGCATGGTGTGTTGCAGCTCCAGTTCGCTGCGATGCGCAAAAACATTGGCGGACTGTAAAGGTGAGTAATCCGTGGAGCTTTGGTAAATGTGATAGTAGCTCAGCTTCAACTCATCGAATCCCGGCAGCGCGCGCAACCAGCTGACTTGCTGAAAATTTGACGACGTCCTGATGTCGCCAAATGGATCGGTAGCCCTTCCTGCGATACCCACCCCCCGTACACCCTCGTTATAGCCCAATTGAAAATCAAAACTATCAAGCGAATTGGGATGAAAGTTGACGCGCAGGTTAGCCAGACGAGTGGTATTGCTGTCATTCAATACACTCGTGTCAAAGCCGTTGTCGGCGCGGTAGGCCAGCGTGGCCCGGTAATCCAGGCCGGTGCCGGTTTTGCCAAAATGGGCCGATACATCCGAAATCCCGCCATTCCCTTTTGCAACGGAAACACGGTTTCCACCCGCGCTCGCCGCGTCGCGTGTGATGATGTTAATCACGCCCTGCAGCGAGTTTGCACCGTATGAAGCCGCAGCGGGTCCGCGCACGACCTCGATGCGCTCGATGTCGGCAATATGCAACGGAATATCTTCCCAGCTCACGCTGCTGTATGGCGGAAGGTAAACGCTGCGGCCATCCACCAGAACCTGCATCTGGCGCGAATAATGGTCGGTCGAACCGTGATAGGCGACAATCGGAAAATGCCCGTCTTTATAGCCTACGGACATGCCCGGAACCATCCTGAACAGATCTGCAATAGTTCGAAAGCCGGATGCCTTGATCATCGCGCGATCTATGACTGTCACCGCATTGGGCGCTTCCGATAACGGCTGTGACAAACGTGACGCGCTTAATACCACAGGAAATTCCTGAAGGTAGTCCTGCTCGCTTGCAAAGTCGGCAGCCCAAACACCTGATGCAGTCAGGCCAACAAATGAAACGGATATAAGCAGCCGATATTGAAACAGTCTCATTAACCAACTCCCAATCTGATTATTGCACTACGGAAAAAAGCCATCGCCTTAACGCTCTTGACTATACAATTTAAAGCAGAAATTTTATATACGCAGAAAAGACTAGCATGATGGCCAATCGTTGCCTGCATGCACGCCAAATAAGCGCCCCTGCATCAGCGTCAACCGGTAGGAGTGCCGCATGGGCAGCGAATTTTATGGCAATTTCTGTTAATATCCGGCTTCGAAATAAACAAGTGAAGAATGTCGTTAAGCTTCGCCTGTCAACCAATTTGACTAAGGCTTGCTAGGTTCTAGCGAGCCTTTTGTTTTACCCGGAAAATATAAATGATTCAATCAATGGAAGACAACAGCGCCATAGCGGCGAACTCCGGGGAGATCGCGCGCGAGGGCGATGTTGCGCATGAAGTCAGGCGCCGCCGCACCTTTGCGATCATCTCCCACCCCGACGCGGGCAAGACCACGCTTACCGAAAAGCTGTTGCTGTTCGGTGGCGCGATCCAGATGGCGGGTACCGTGAAAGCGCGCAAAAGCGGCCGCCACGCCACGTCCGACTGGCTGGAAATCGAAAAGCAGCGCGGCATTTCCGTAGCCAGCTCGGTGATGCAATTCACCTATGACGATTGCGTGATCAACCTGCTCGACACTCCCGGCCACCAGGATTTTTCCGAAGACACTTATCGCGTGCTGACCGCAGTGGATGCCGCAGTGATGGTTGTGGATGCGGCCAAGGGCGTGGAAGAGCAGACCATCAAGCTGCTCGAAGTATGCCGTTTGCGCAACACGCCGATCATCACCTTCATCAACAAGATGGATCGTGAAGTGCGCGACCCGCTGGAAGTGCTGGACGAAATCGAGTCGGTGCTGAAAATCAAATGCGCGCCGGTTACCTGGCCTATCGGCATGGGAAAGCGCTTTCAGGGTGTGTACCACTTGCTGAATGACGAAGTGCTGCGATTCACCCCCGGTGAGGCGAAGGCCAATCAGGAAGTGGAAGTGTTGCAAGGCGCACAAATCGAACAGCTCGTGCAGCAATGCCCGCAGGAAATGAAAATCATGCGCGACGAGACCGAGTTGGTCAGCGGCGCGGGCGCATCGTTCGACCTGCAGGAATTTCTCCGGGGCCAGCAAACGCCGGTGTTCTTCGGTTCCGGCATCAATAATTTCGGCGTGCGTGAAGTGCTGCGCGCCTTGGTGGACTGGGCGCCTGCGCCGCTGGCACGCGAAACTGACAAGCGCATGGTGCAACCGACCGAACCGGCCTTCACCGGCTTCGTGTTCAAGATTCAGGCCAACATGGACCCGAATCACCGCGACCGCATCGCGTTCCTGCGCGTGTGTTCCGGTCGTTACAGTTCCGGAATGAAGGTCAAGCACCGCCGCACCGGCAAGGAGATGAAGCTCGCCAACGCGGTGACCTTCATGGCCAACGAGCGTTCGCGCATGGACGAGGCGTATGCGGGCGACATCATCGGCGTGCACAATCACGGCCAGTTGCAGATCGGCGATGTGCTCACCGAGGGTGAGGCGCTCACATTCAAGGGCATTCCCTACTTCGCCCCGGAACTGTTCAGCCGCGCGCGCCTGCGCGACCCGATGAAGGCCAAACAGTTGCAAAAGGGTTTGCGCCAGTTGGGCGAAGAAGGCGCGGTACAGGTGTTCGAGCCGCTGCTGGACACCACGCCGCTGATTGGCGCGGTGGGACAGTTGCAGTTTGAAGTAGTCGAGCATCGCCTGAAATCAGAATACGGCGTGGATGCCGTGTTCGAGCGTGCCGGTATTCACACCGCACGCTGGGTGACCTGCTCCGATGCAGCGCACCTGAATGAGTTCGTGAAGGCCAACCAGGCTCGCCTGGCACGCGATGTGGACGGCAATTTTGCCTATCTTGCCGACAACAGAGTGAACTTGCGCCTTGCGATGGAACGCTGGCCGAAAGTGCAGTTCCACGCCACACGCGAGCACGGCCAGCAACTTGGCTGAGTGGTGCCAGAACAAAAAGCTTGCCAAAATACCGGCAAGACTTTTTGTGGGTATCCCGAATCAAGCGAACTGAATACCAAAACAGTCTCCAGGGAAGCGCAGCTCATGTGGCGTGAGCGATTCCCCTCGCGCCATAGCTGGGGTGATGCGCCACACCTTCCCTGCCATCTGTCAGGCAAACACTGACAATAAAATCTCCGCTTCCCTTACGCCACAATCAGGCAAACACCTATGCAAACTTTGCGTTCCGGAGAACATTATTCGAGCATGGTTTTTCGATTGCATCCGGCACGCTGCAACATTGATCGCGGTGTTGTCACTGAATAATTTGTTGTGCGGTAACGCACAGAAGTGATGCGGCTTTGAATATATAAAACCATTCTGTGCGGGGGCTTCCCCGTTATTTCAATATTCAATAAGGAAAAATCTATGGGCCAGAATCTTACCCAACCACAGGAAATCGATCATGTTTTGATGGCAATGGCGAGTCGTGACTTGGCCATGGACACGCCACTTCCAGACAGATATTCGTCGAGCATATCCATTCAAAACGTAAAGGGTGATGGAATCACTGTGGCGACAGATTTTTCATGCGGCACAGAGCATGCAAAATCGACGCACGGGTTCTGCGAATCACACCCATACGTTTGGAGTATGTAAAAAATTGTTGGAACGACACTTGAGCATTTGGCTGTTTGATTTAACCGTAACCGCAACAAGGGAATCGTTATGCAAAACCCCAAATTTGCATTACAGGCGCTGATAGTTGCATTTTGTTCATGATGCTGGGCGCCAATGTCGCTGTTGCGGCGGATCAGGCGCAAGTAAAGCAGGAAACGCCAGGCTACTAAAGGATATCTATTATGAACCTGGTTAAACGGGACATATTCAGAGAACTGGAGGATGCCAAGGTCACCATACAGGACGGCATGTTCAACGTCATTCTCCCAAGCACGAGAAGGCCAAGGCAATCAATATCATAGTGTTGTCGTAAAAAATATGAAACAAGAGGACGAAATGGTAAAAAATATACGCACCCGGCGCGCCAGCGCAGCAATCATGGTGGTACTGGGCGCAGTTCTGATGCTCATCGCGCCAGAAATCTGGGCGGGTTTGCTGTTGCTTATCCTGGGGGTGGTTCTGGAGCTGGCTGGCATCGCGCTGGGGCACAAGGCAAACAAGGCTCCCTAGCTCTTGGAAAGCGCTGATTGAATCGGCATTGCGAAAAGCCTTTTGCT
The DNA here is from genome assembly GCA_030645955.1 of Gallionella sp. Next base: position 36,701 of record JAUSMR010000080.1, read on the forward strand.
GCGAGCGAAGCGCGGCAGGTAGCGAATGCTGAAACTCTCACATAAGGAGAAACGCCATGAACTCTACATTCAGCTTGCCTGCACCGCCTTCCGTTGGCAGCCTGGAGGGTTATGTCCAATCGGTCAACCGTTTCCCCATCCTGTCGCAGCAGGAGGAATTTGCGCTGGCGACGCGCTTCAAGGCCGAGAATGATCTGGATGCGGCCCGTCAGTTGGTGCTCTCCCATCTGCGCGTGGTGGTCAGCGTGGCGCGCGGCTTTGCCGGTTACGGTTTGCCGCAGGCCGATCTGATCCAGGAAGGCAATATCGGCCTGATGAAGGCGGTGAAGCGTTATGACCCGGATCGCGGGGTGCGGCTGGTATCGTTCGCGCTGCACTGGATACGCGCCGAGATCCATGAGTTCGTGGTGCGCAACTGGCGGCTGGTGAAGATCGCCACCACCAAGTCGCAGCGCAAGCTGTTCTTCAATCTGCGCAGCATGAAGAAGGGGCTGGAACCGCTCAAGCCGCAACAGATCAGCGAGATTGCGCGGCAGCTCAATGTCAGCGAACACGATGTGGGTGATATGGAAGCGCGCTTCGCCGGACATGAGGTCGCGCTGGAACCGTGCAACGGCGACGACGAGAGTTATGCGCCGGTCTATTATCTGGCCGACGATGAGGCGCATGAGCCGTCCCGCATACTGGAAATGGCGCAGCGCGAGCGCCTGCAAACATCCGGCTTGGCGAATGCCCTGGGCGAGCTGGATGAGCGCAGCCGCCGCATCGTCGAGGCTCGCTGGTTGTGCGATGACGGCGCTGCCGCGACGCTGCACGACCTGGCCGCAGAATTCAATGTGTCGGCTGAGCGCATCCGCCAGATCGAGCAGAAGGCAATGGGCAAGATGCAGGCAACGCTGGCTCTGACAACCGCCTTGCGGTAATACCGCAATATCTGCTTACACCGCGAAATAAAGCCTGGATTGCATGAATGCTGGAGGTTTTTTGAAAACGATATCCAGGCTGTTTGTTGCCAAATGGTGTTTGATTTTTCTGGCATCGGTTTTGGGCTGTACAGCAACCGCTTTCGCCACGGCAGTTCCCTCGCAAAAGCTCAATGAAGAAGCATCCGCACAGCCAGCCGATATTGAAGTTTTCGTCCGCGAAGGCTGCCCGCACTGTGCCAGGGCCGAAGCGTTCCTGACAGCACTCAAGCATGAACAGCCGGAACTGAAGATTGTGATTCGCGATGTGCTCAAGGAGCCTGCTGCCCTGGAGCAATTAATACGCATTGCCAAAAATCAGGGTGTTGCCACGGTGAGTGTGCCGGCATTTGCGGTGGGCGGCCAATTGATCATCGGTTTTTCCGATGAAGCAGCCACGGATCAACTCATACGCGCCAGACTGGCACAAACACACACCCAAGGCCGTAAACCTGCCGATGCGTCGCCCGGCTGCAAATCTGATGATAGCCAGCCCTGCGAAGCGGGCGCGCCCATTCCCGCAAACAAACAGGAAGCATTCGCTGTCAATTTCTTCGGCCGCAAGGTGTCGCTCGATCAGGTCGGTTTGCCCCTGTTCACGCTGGCGATGGGTTTGCTGGACGGTTTCAATCCATGCTCTATGTGGGTATTGATCCTGATGATCTCGCTGCTGGCTCCCATGAATAACCGTTCCCGGATGTTTGCCATCGCCGGCACATTCGTCGCCGTGCAAGGTCTTGCCTATTTCGTTTTCATGGCGGCCTGGCTCAATCTTTTTCTGCTGGTCGGCCTCTCGCGCGTCTCGGAAATCATCATCGCCACCATTGCGTTGTTGGCTGGGGCGATCAACCTCAAGGACTTCTGGGCTTTCGGGTGGGGAGTTTCACTCTCGATTCCCGCTGCCGCCAAGCCCGGAATTTACGCCCGCATGCGGCGTATCCTGCAGGCCGAAAACCTTGCTGCGGCGATACTCGGCACAGTGACACTGGCTATTCTGGTGCAGATCGTGGAATTCATGTGCACATCGGGTTTCCCGGCTTTGTTTACGCGGATATTGACGCTGCAACAACTGGATAGCCTGAGCTATTACGGCTACCTTTTGCTTTATGATCTGGCCTACATGCTCGATGACGTGATCGTCCTGACTATCGGCGTAATCACTCTCAGCCAGCGCCGGCTTCAGGAAAAAGAAGGGCGCTGGCTCAAGTTGATCAGCGGCCTGGTGATGGTGGGACTGGGCGTGTACTTGCTGCTGATTCCGCATTGAAGCAACATAATATTTTTTGCCAACTGCTTTTTCCGGGTTCAATACTACAGCCGTAATTTTACAAATCAGCACCGGAGCCTCGCAGGATAAATTTGCGGGATATGGCTGGAAATCCGCTGAGAAAATACGCCGCCGCAGGTCACGATTTGGCATAAGCCGAACAGCCTGAACAAAGAGCCGGGAGGCAACTCAGATAATACAACCTTGCCTATCCGGGCGCGCCCCTCATCAACACCCGTCAGGCAAACACTGACAACAAAATCTCTCAGTGCCTTACACCAAAATCAGGCAAAAACCGATACACACTTTGCGTTTAAAGGAACATTATTAAAATGTGTTTTGGTGACTGAAGAATCGTTAGTTATCAGTACCTCGTGCTTTGCGCTGCGACACATGCAGATCAACCAATCAACCAGGAGCCGCCATGAAACTTGAAGAGGTTCGTACCATTGCCAAGTCGCACAGCATCAAACACAACCACCTTTCAAAAACCGATCTGATTAAAATGATTCAAACTGCTGAGGGTAACTTTGACTGTTTTGCCACCGCCTATGACGGCGAATGCGATCAGGCTGACTGCATTTGGCGCGATGATTGTTTTGAAACCGCTCAACAAGAAGAACTGTCATGAATTTGATTAAATGGGATCCATTCAGGGAACTGGAAGATGTTTCCAACCGCTTGAATCGTATCTTCGGCCAATCTCTTGCCCGTACCGAATCTGGCCAAAACATGTTGGCGGTGGCGGACTGGGCACCTTCCGTCGATATCAGCGAGACGGACACCGCATATCTGATCAAGGCCGAAATTCCCGGGGTGAAGAAGGAGGATGTCAAGGTCACCATACAGGACGGCATGCTCACCATTCAGGGTGAACGCAAGCAGGAGAAGGAAGAGAAGGATAAGAAGTTCCACCGTATCGAGCGATTCTATGGCAGCTTCGTGCGCAGCTTCCGTGTGCCCGACGATGCCGACGAGTCCGCCGTGAAGGCCGAATTCAAGGACGGCATGCTCAACGTCACGCTGGCCAAGTCCGAGAAGGCCAAGCCCAAGGCAATTGAAGTCTCGGTGTCGTAAAGAACCCGCAGGGGGTTTCCCTGTTTTTTAAGCAAGGAGTTGGTCACATGGCAACTGGTACAGTTAAATGGTTTAACGACGCAAAGGGTTTCGGTTTTGTCACTCCAGATGATGGCAGCGATGATTTGTTCGCACACTTTTCCGCCATCAACATGGGCGGCTTCAAGTCACTCAAAGAAGGCCAAAAGGTTAGCTTTGACGTGACACAAGGCCCCAAGGGCAAGCAAGCCTCCAACATTCAGGCCGTTTAGCCGAAACGTTGATTTTTCATTTTTCACCAGGGAAGCGCAGATTAAATCATCAGGTTCACTACGAACGGATTAGACCTGCGTTTCCCTAAGGTTACCGGCCAGTAAGTGAAAATCGGGGATGAGGAACTACTTGTCATGCGGGAAGCAGGCGTCATAGTCGTGCTGTAAATCCAAGCCAACCCGCGCAGCATTCATTCTGGAGAGTCCCATGCCGGCAAAACAGGTTTTGTTCAAGGATGCTGCCCGTACCAGAATCATCGAGGGTGTGAATATTCTGGCGGATGCGGTCAAGGTGACGCTTGGGCCGAGAGGCCGCAACGTGATTCTGAACCGCATCTATGGCCCGCCGCTGGTGGCCAATTCCGGGGTCGTTGTGGCGAAGGAGATTGAGCTCAAGGACAAGTTCGAGAACATGGGCGCGCAGATGGTCAAGGAGGTCGCCAGCAAAACCTCCGATGTGGCGGGTGACGGCACAACCACCGCCACGGTGCTGGCACAGGCGATCGTGCGCGAAGGCATGAAATTCGTTGCGGCCGGCATGAACCCGATGGACTTGAAGCGCGGCATCGATAAGGCAGTTGCCGCGACTATCGATGAACTCCGGAAAATTTCCAGGCCGTGCACGACGAACTGGGAGATATCCCAGGTTGGTGCCATCTCCGCCAATGCCGATACCGCTGTCGGCGAAATCATCGCACAAGCCATGGAAAAGGTCGGCAAGGAAGGCGCGATCACGATCGAAGACGGCAAGAGCCTGCAAAACGAACTGGAAATGGTGGAAGGGATGCAGTTCGACCGCGGCTATCTCTCGCCTTACTTCATCAACAACCCCGAGAAACTGATTGTGGCGCTGGATGAGCCTTATATCCTCATGCACGACAAGAAGATCAGCAACATTCACCATCTGCTGCCCGTGTTGGAACAGGTCGCCAAAACCGGGCGGCCGCTGCTGATCATAGCCGAGGATGTCGAGGGCGAAGCACTGGCGACTTTGGTGATCAACAACATCCGCGGTATTTTGAAGACCGTCGCCGTCAAGGCACCGGGTTTCGGTGACAGCCGCAAGGCCATGCTTGCGGACATTGCCATCCTGACCGGCGGCGCGGTGATCGCCGAGGAAGCCGGTCTATCCCTGGAGAAAGCCACGCTGAAAGAGCTCGGCCAAGCCAAGCGCATCGAAGTGGGCAAGGATGACACCACGCTGATCAGCGGCGCAGGCGACCCGGAAATAATCCAGAACCGCATCCGGCAAATCCGCAAACAGATCGAGGAGGCAACCAGCAAATACGACAAGGAAAAATTGCAGAAACGCGCCGCCAAACTTTCCGGCGGTGTTGCGGTAATCAGGGTCGGCGCCGCCACCGAAACCGGCATGAAAGAGATAAAAACGCGCATCGAAGACGCGCTGCATGCGACCCGTGCCGCCGTCGAAGAAGGTATCCTGCCCGGCGGCGGAGTGGCGCTGCTGCGCGCCAGGACTGGGATTGCTGCGCTGCATGGCGACAACAACGAACAGGATGCCGGCATCAAGATCGTGCTGCGCGCATTGGAGGAACCGCTACGCCAGATCGTCACCAACGCCGGCGGCGAACCCTCGGTGGTTCTGAACAAGGTGCTGGAGGGCAAAGGCAGCTTCGGCTACAACGCCGCCACCGAGGAGTACGGCGATCTGATCGAGATGGGCATCCTCGACCCCGCCAAAGTGACGCGCTGCGCCTTGCAGAATGCCGCTTCGATAGCCAGTCTTATTCTCACCACAGACGCGATGATTGCAGACCTGCCGAAGGATGAGGAACAGCCTGAAGCCATCGGTGAGATGGGAATGTAGGGCGCCTGTGAATTTTAGTAACAAATACTAGCAGTCAAACAATTAAACACAAGGAGAAATTATCATGAATCAAACAACTATTTCTGGCGGCTTCCGCCAAATCCAGCGCCACGACAATCTCTTTCAGGAACGTGTGCACGATGCCTACAAAGCCAAAGGCAAGCTGCCGGAGCCGACCGTCTGCCCGCAATGCGGCGCGGTGTTTCATGGTGGCCGCTGGCAGTGGCTCAATGCTCCGGCAAACGCGCATAAGGAAACCTGCCCCGCCTGCCATCGCATCCATGACCATTACCCCGCCGGCTTCCTGACGATGAAGGGGGAGTTCTTCGAATCCCATCGCGACGAAATCATGCATCTCGTGCACAACCATGAAAAACACGAACGTACAGAACACCCGCTCAAACGCATCATGGAGGTGGAAGAAAAAGATGGCGCAACACTGGTAACCACGACCGACATCCATCTTGCCCGTGGCATCGGCGAAGCGCTGCATCATGCATATCAGGGCGAGCTGCAATTTCACTATAACCCGGAACAAAATCTGTTGCGGGTAAGTTGGACGCACTAAAAGGGCATAGCGATGCGCTCCTCGAATCCGACTGCACTCGCAATTTTCCTGACAATGATGCTTCTCGTGGCGACGATCGCGTTGACGATTGTCAGCGGCGATAAGCAATCAAGCATAGCGACAGCCAATGCAAGAACATCTACCGGCACCGGGCCGTACGCCCCGGTGCCGGTAGCGCTGCCCAATTTTACTGCCCTGGTCAAGAAGGAAGGTCCCGCGGTAATCAACATAAGCACCACCAAAAAGGTGCGCGGTGTGCTTCCATTCCCTGCATTCCCAGGCATTACCCCGGAAGATCCTTTTTACGAGTTCTTCCGCCGGTTTACGCCCGGCGAGGAGGCTCCGCGCGAGTTCCGCAGCAAGTCGCTCGGCTCTGGCTTCATTGTCAGCGCTGACGGTTATGTTCTTACCAATGCTCACGTTGTCGAGGACGCAGAAGAGGTAACTGTAAAGCTGACCGACCAGCGCGAGTTCAAGGCAAGGGTCATCGGCGCGGACAGACGCAGCGATATTGCGCTGCTTAAGATTTCTGCCAAGGATCTTCCGGTCGTTAACATCGGTGACTCGTCAAAACTCGAGGTGGGGGAATGGGTCGTCGCAATCGGTTCGCCGTTCGGCCTTACCAACTCGGTTTCCCAGGGCATCGTGAGCGCCAAGGGGCGCAGCCTGCCGGGCGAGGATATCGTTCCGTTCATCCAGACCGATGTCCCGGTCAATCCGGGCAATTCCGGCGGCCCGCTGTTCAACATGAATGGGGAAGTGGTTGGTATCAACTCCCAGATATATAGCCGCAGCGGCGGTTACATGGGCTTGTCCTTCGCGATCCCGATTGATCTCGCGATGAAGGTGAAGGACGAGTTGTTAAAACATGGCAAGGTCAGGCGTGGCAGACTCGGCATGACCGTCCAGAGCGTAGAACCGGAGCATGCCAAATCGTTCGAGCTGACCAAGGCAGGTGGTGCGCTGATCACCTCGGTGGAAAAAGATGGGCCTGCCTATCGCGCCGGCCTTGAGATCGGCGACATCATCCTGAAATTTGATGGCAAGGAACTGGCCGGCGCGGATGATCTGGTGCGCGCAGTTGCCGAAGCCGTGCCGGGATCGAGCGCAAAACTTCAGGTTTGGCGTAATGGTGCTGCCAGAGAAATGACGGTCAGGCTGGGTGAGGCTGATAGCGAACACATGGCGCAAAAACAGGAGCTGGGGGGCAAGGCGGCTGAACCCGGGCAGCTTGGCCTCACCCTGCGCGAGCTTGCTCGCGATGAGCAGCGCGCATTGCATACCGATGGGTCGCTGGTGGTCGAGGCGGTCGCGGGAGTTGCTGCGGAGTCGGGTGTCCAGCCGGGCGACATTATCATCGCCATCAACAGCCAGCGTGTCTCCAGCATCAGGCAGCTTCGTGCGGAGCTGGCTAAAGTCGGCAAGCGAGCCGCTGTGCTGGTGCAGCGCGAGGGCATTATGCTTTTTTTACCGTTAAAGTTTCCGGATAAGTGAGCGCTTTTAATGTGAAGCCCCACATACCCGTCAGGTTGAATGGATAGAGCCGGCTCCCAACCGGGCTAAGGGAGCGCTGATCAAATCGTCATTGCGAAAAGCCTTTAGGTACCGACAGCCTGGGTGAATAAATCAGCAATCCCCCAAGTAAAAATTTGGAGGCCATTCCCGGGCGTCAGAGCGATAGAACATGCCTGCAGGCGATACGCACGGTATTACAATTTTGACTTCGGCGCAGTCTTCAACCCGGACGCAAAGCAATTGTCGAGCATATGGGCTGCAGGCCGGGTGTCTGCGCAGTATCATAGCGAGGTCGGATTTAACGAGTGATAAGCGTGCCATGGCAGACGGGTTTGATGGCAGCAACGCAACATGATTGCGAGGAGGCAAAGCATGAGACAAGAGCAAACCGTGCCATCAAGCAAATCGGTAAGCAGCGGAATCACCTGCCCGGAGCCAACAGGAGCACAGCGCCGAACTCTTGGCAATATGGTCTTTGCACTGGAAAAAATGCTGTTGTCGAGAATGATGCGTGCCATCGGCGATCCGCCAGTGCAAATTGTGCTGTGGAATGGGCAGGAAATTTCGAATCATGAGGGGAAGGCGGTAGCGCGGGTAATCATTCGCGACCGTGGTGCATTATTGAAACTGATTACCGACCCCGAGCTTTACTTCGGCGAGTTATACTCGTCCGAGCGCATTGAGGTGCAGGGAAACCTGCTGGATTTCCTCGAAGCGGTCTATCGGGTCTGGCTGGGTAGCGGCCAGAACAGGACCGGAAAGAAGCTGTTGTCCCCGTTCCGTGACGCACGGCGCAACACGCTTCCCGGAGCGCACCGCAACATCCGCCACCACTACGACATCGGCAACGATTTCTACAAGCTCTGGCTTGATGAACGGATGGTGTACACGTGTGCGTATTTCCCCAGCCCGGGCACCAATCTTGAAGATGCCCAGCTTGCCAAGCTGGATCATGTAAGCCTTAAACTATCCTTGCAGCCGGGCGAAAAAGTGGTGGAGGCGGGCTGCGGCTGGGGTGCTTTGGCGTTGCACATGGCCAAACACTACGGCGTGACGGTGACAGCCTACAACATATCCAGAGAACAGATTGCCTTCGCGCGGCAACGCGCTCACGCCGAAGGGCTGGACGGTCGGGTCGAGTTCATCGAGGATGACTACCGCAATGTGCGCGGCGAGTTCGATGCTTTTGTTTCCGTCGGCATGCTCGAACATGTTGGGACGGACCATTATCAGGAGTTGGGGGCGGTCATCGATCGCAGCCTCAAGGACAACGGGCGAGGTTTGATCCATACCATAGGCCTGAATTATCCCCGGCCCATGGACGCATGGACCGAGCGCAACATTTTTCCCGGCGCCTGCCCGCCGAGCCTGGCGCAAATGATGCAGATATTCGAGCCTTTCAATTTCTCGGTTCTGGATGTGGAAAATTTACGGCTGCACTACGCCAAGACGCTGGAGCACTGGCTGCAGCGGTATGAAAATAATTTTGACCGCGTGACGGAAATGTTCGATGCAAAATTTGCGCGGGCATGGCGCTTGTACCTCGCCGGATCTCTCACTGCTTTCAAGGCCGGGGGCATGCAACTGTTCCAGGTGGGTTTCGCCCGCGCGGGCCATAACCGGATTCCATGGACCCGGCAATACATTTACGAACCGCAGCACGCCCCGTCAGGAGAAGCTCATGGAAAGCTGTGACGTGCTCATCATTGGCGGCGGCCCCGCAGGCTCAAGCTGTGCATGGGAATTGCGCCGGCATGGCCTGGATGTGATGGTAATGGACAAGGCGGGTTTCCCGCGCAACAAGGTCTGTGCCGGCTGGATCACCCCGGCTGTGGTGGAGGCGCTGCGGCTGGATACCGAAGATTATGCCCGGCAGCATGTGTTGCAGCCGATCACTGCCTTCCGTACCGGCTTGATCGGTGGGCGCGAACTGGAGACCCGATATCCGGCCACGGTCAGCTATGGCATACGCCGCAGCGAGTTCGACGATTACCTGCTGCAACGCTCGGGTGCACGCCTGCTGCAGGGCCAATCGATGGAATCCATGGAAAGGCGCGGCAACGGCTGGCTGGTTAACGGTGCCATCACCACGCCATTGGTCATCGGCGCGGGGGGACACTTCTGCCCGGTTGCACGTTTTATGGGGGCAAAGGTCGGCGCAAGCGAACCCGCAGTAACGGCAAAGGAAATCGAGTTCGAGATGGATCAACTGCAACGCTATGATTGCCAGGTACGGCCGGACACCCCGGAACTCTACTTCTGCCGGGATATGAAGGGATACGGCTGGTGTTTCCGCAAAGGCAATCATCTGAATATCGGGCTGGGCCGCGAGGGTAGCCAGCATCATCCGGAACAGCTCAGGCATTTCTGCGAGTTCCTCAAGCAGCGCGGCAGGATTCCACAGGATACCCCGGACAAGTTCCACGGCCATGCTTATCTTCTGTACGGACACACGGCCCGCGAACAGTTCAATGACGGAATGCTGCTCGTCGGCGACGCAGCCGGGTTGGCCTACCCGCAAAGTGGCGAAGGGATAAGGCCGGCAGTGGAGTCAGCTCTGATGGCCGCTGCCACCATTCTGGAAGCCAAGGGAGACTACCGCCGCCAGCAGTTGCTGCCTTATGCCAGCCGTCTGGCTGCGCACTACGGCCCTGCGGCGTCACCAGGCGGCGGGCCGGCATTCCTGCGCAACTTTCTGGCCGGGATATTGCTGGGCAACAAATGGTTTACCCGCCATGTGGTGCTGGATCGCTGGTTCCTCCATACCCAACAGGCAGCCATGCAAAACGCTTGATGCCATGAGGACGATTCCATGACAGTGCCCATCCGGTGAGGCCAATTGAAATCCGCAACTTGTAACCAACCATAAGGAGTTTGTCATGCCTATCAGTGAAATTTGTAACCGCGAAGTCATAGTCGTGCAGCCCAATGACACCGCATTGGAGGCGGCCCAGCTCATGCGCCAGCATCACGTCGGCGATGTGCTGGTAGTCGAAGATCGCGGCGGTGTGCGAGTTCCGGTCGGCATCGTCACCGATCGCGATCTCGTGGTGGAAATCATGGCGCCGGAACTCGATCCGGCGGTCATCACCGTGGGCGACATCATGGCGCCCGGTCTGGTCACGGTAAAGGAAAATGCCGGCATGTTCGAGGCAATCGAGTACATGCGCGCCAAGGGGGTGCGGCGCTTGCCGGTGGTGAATGACAGCGGCGGGCTGGTTGGCATTCTTACCCTGGATGACCTGCTGGAGCTTCTGGCGGAAGAATTGCTGGCACTCGCCAAGCTGGTAAAATTCGAACAGAAAAAGGAAACGATAAACCGCCGTTAACGTTAAACTCGCGCAGCAAGACCGTTTCCCTCTCTCCCTCTTGTGTGAGATAGGGAAACGGGCCGAAATTATTAAGGAGAAACTCATGCAGATCCCATTGCAAATCACCATCCGTGATGTTGAACATTCAGAGGCGCTGGAAACGCACATTCGTGACAAGGCGAAAAAACTCGATGAATTTTTTGATCACATTATGTCCTGCCGGGTGGTAGTTGAATTACCGCACAAGCACCATAATCAGGGCAAGCAATTTAACGTGCGCATCGACATCGGCGTGCCGGGCAGCGAGATTGTGGTTAACCGCGACCATGCCGAAGATGTTTATGTGGCCTTGCGCGATGCCTTCGATGCAGCCAAACGCCAGGTTGAGGACTACGCGCGCAAAATTCGCGGCGACGTCAAGAAGCACGAGCCAAAGCGCACGAAAGAAAGCGAAGATGAGTCTGACGGGCAATAAGGGTGCGATAAAGCGCGCCTACGGGGCATTCCGGCGCACCATCCCGTTGCCACGCAATGTCGACACGGACAAGGCGGAAGCGAATTAAATTACCTCCGGCAAAGCCGGAGGCCACTTCGACAGGCTCAGGACAGGCTTATTGGGTGAGCGCCTCAAAGGCGCTGATAAAACCATGAGCCGCCCAAGGCGGCTGGTTTCCACTCCTTCCCACTATCAGGGGGAAGGTTGGGATGGCGGCCATGACACGGCGTTGCGAAGCATCCGGGGCGGGAATGGCCGCCTCACACCCGCTCCCGCAAGCGGCTGGCTACGCCAGTAACGTGTCGCGGGATGTGGGGGTACAAACTTTTGACTGCATCCGTGCGTGAATTTCTACCCCCACCCTAACCCTCCCCCTGCAAGGGGGAGGGAATAATGTAGCTAAGTTTTAACGTTACTCGTTAATGACCACCGGAACGGTCAAACCTAGGGAAACGCAGATTAAACCGTCATTGCGAGGAGCGTAGCGACGTGGCAATCCAGTTGTTTGATATCAAACAACTGGATTGCCACGCTTCGCTCGCAATGACGGATTGAGTGGATAAATCTGCGTTTCCCTAACGGAGTCCTCCGGCAAAGCCGGGGGTTTACCTCACCGAATTACACTTATCTGCAATCCTGCTGCGGCAGCCAGCACAGGTTTGGCAACGGCAGGAAAGGAGAACATCGCCATGCACCTGATCGTCACGTCGCCATCATTCATGCATGATCGCGTGATCCCCGCGCGCCATACCTGCGATGGCCTGAATATTTCCCCTCCGCTTGCCTGGGCTGGTGCGCCAACTGGCACGAAGAGCCTGGCCTTGATCGTCGATGACCCGGATGCGCCAGACCCGGATGCACCCAAAATGACCTGGGTACACTGGGTCCTGTACAACTTTCCCCCCGATGCAAACGGCTTGGCAGAGGGTATCGCAGCAAAAGATTTACCGGCCGGAACCCTGCATGGAATTAACGACTGGCACCGTACCGGCTATGGCGGGCCTTGTCCGCCGGTTGGCAAACATCGCTATTTTTTCAAACTATATGCGCTGGATATCGTGCTGCCGGATCTGAAACACCCCGCCAAGGCAGCCCTGGAAATGGCCATGCAAGGCCACGTGCTCGCCCACTCCGACCTGATTGGGTTGTACCAACGGCAATGATTTCATAATAAAAATATTAACCGTTTGGCCGGCCTGCCATATTAAGCAGGTCGGGCTTTGCCCGACATGGCGGGCATAAGCCCACGGATACTGGAGCGCGGGCAGGATGGATGAGGCGTAGCGATGCCCATCCAACTAACGTTATAAGGGTAAATATAAAAACAAAATCATGAAACACCACTTCGCCCTAATCGCATTTCTTTTTTTCTGTTTTGCCTTCCCGTCGCAGGGCGGTGGGTTTGATACTGAGCGCCACAAAATGGTAGAAGAAGTGCTGGCCGATGCTGACGCCACATCCTCATACAGCGGCATTTCCGCGCTCAGTCCCGGCGTCATCGCTGCGATGGAAAAAGTGGAACGGCATCGTTTCGTGCCTGACGCGCTGGCCGCGGTTGCCTATCTCAACCGCCCCCTTCCGATCGGCCATGGGCAGACGATTTCGCAGCCTTTCATCGTGGCGTTAATGACCGATCTGATGAAGATCAAGGCTGGCGACAGGGTACTTGAAATCGGCACCGGGTCTGGCTACCAGGCGGCTGTTCTGGCGGAAATGGCAAGGTCGGTTTACAGCATCGAAATCATCGAGCCGCTGGGAAAACAGGCTGGCGCGCGGCTGAAATCACTCGGTTATCGCAACATTGAAACGAGGGTTGGCGACGGCTACTACGGCTGGCCGGAAGCGGAGCCTTTCGACGCGATCATCGTGACGGCTGCCGCAAGCCATGTGCCGCCTCCCCTGATCAAACAACTGAAACCGGGCGGACGCATGGTGATCCCGCTCGGCACGCAATTCATGACCCAGTATCTGATGCTGGTGGAAAAACAGCAGGACGGTTCGGTGACCAACCGCCAGATATTGCCGGTGCGTTTTGTTCCGTTGACCGGCAGGCATTAGTTATTCCATTTTTCTTTCGTAACGGCAACAGTAGGGTGCATTCCATGCACCATTGCCATTGGTGCATGGAATGCACCCTACAATTCACTATTGATCGGAAAAAGAAATCATGCCCCGCCCGCCATTCATCGCAATAGCCCTGCTTTCCGCCTGCGTGCTGGCCTACGAAGTATTGCTGACGCGCCTGTTCAGCATCGTATTGTGGCATCACTTCGCCTACATGATCATCAGCGCGGCGATGCTGGGCTACGGGGCGAGCGGCACGGCGCTGACCCTGCTGAAGGAAAAAATCGCCCCGTATTTCGGCGCGGTGTACGTGCTGGCCGCATCAACATTGGCTTTCCTGATGCCCGCCGCATTCCTGCTGGCGCAACAGGTTCCGTTCAATCCGCTCGAACTGCTGTGGGACAACACCCAGCCAGCCAAACTGCTCGCCGTCTATCTGCTGATGATGCTGCCGTTCTTTTGCGGGGGGCTGGGCATCGGCCTTGTTTTTTCGCACTTCGGCAAACAGGCAGCGCGCATCTATGCCTGCGACGTTCTCGGCGCGGGGGTCGGCAGCCTGGGCGTCATCGGCGTGCTGGTCCTCGTGCCGCCCCAGCAGGTGCTGACCGCCCTCACGGCACTGGCGTTGCTGGCTGCCGCCATCGCCGTCGTCGAGCTGAAGGTGCGGCCGAAATGGCTGATGGAATTGTTCGTCGGGCTTGCCGTGCTGGCGGCGGTGGCGCTGCCCGACATGCAGGTGCATTCATCCGATTACAAGGATTTGAGCCAGGCCATGAACTTCGCCGGGGCACGGGTGGTCGAGGAACGCACCAGTCCATTGGGACAGATCACGGTGCTGGAAAACACCCGCGTTCCGTTGCGCCATGCACCGGGAATGAGCCTCAACGCAACGAGCGAGCCGCCGCCGCAATTGGGCGTGTTCGTGGACGGAGACGGGCCGTCAGCGCTGACAAGGTTCGATGGCAAGCTCGCGCCGCTGGCTTATCTCGATCAGCTCACCTCGGCGCTGCCCTACCATGTGCTTGGCTCAGAAAAAATTGAACGCCCACGCGTGCTGGTGCTGGGTGCCGGTGCAGGCAGCGATGTGTTGCAGGCGCTTTACCATGGCAGCGTCGCGGTCGATGCGGTGGAGCTGGATCGAAATGTCACCGGTCTGGTGCGGCAACGTTTTAATAATTATGCCGGCAATCTTTATGAACAGCCCGGTGTGCATGTGTACGAGGCCGAGGCGCGCGGCTTCGTCAACACCAGCGATGTGCGCTACGACCTGATCCAGGTGGCGCTGCTGGATTCATTCGGCACCGCTTCGGCCGGTCTGTACGGCCTGAGCGAAAACTATCTCTACACGGTCGAGGCGCTCCAGGCCTATCTGGGCCGCCTCACGCCGGGCGGCATGCTGGCCGTCACCCGCTGGCTCATGCTGCCGCCGCGCGATGCGCTGAAACTGTTTGCCACCGCAGTGGCCGCGCTGGAGCGGGGCGGTGTGACCAATCCCGCCGCGCGGCTGGTGATGATACGGGGCTGGAAGACCGTCACGCTGCTGGTAAAGAACAGCGATTTCACCGCGCTGGAAATCGCGGCAATCAAGGAATTCAACCGCACGCGTTCCTTCGATCTGGCTTGGTACCCCGGCATGCGCGCCGACGAGGCGAACCGTTACAACCTGCTGGCGCAGCCCTACTTCTACGAGGGAGCCGTTGCTCTGCTGGGTCCGCAGCGGCAGGACTTCATCGACCGGTACAAGTTCTACATCGAGCCAGCGACCGATGACCGTCCGCATTTTTTCCGCTTCTTCAAATGGAATGCCGCCGCGGAAATATTCTCCCTGCGCGAACAGGGCGGCATGTCGCTGTTCGACTGGAGCTATCCCCTGCTGGTAGCGACGCTGGTGCAGGCGATTGCGGCAAGCGCCCTGCTGATCCTCGCGCCGCTGGCCCTGTCACGCTGCCGGCGCACCTTGCCCTGCGCGCCGGTGGCGCTGTATTTTCTCGCGATCGGCTTTGCCTTCATGTTCATGGAAATCGCCTTCATCCAGAAATTCGTGCTGTTTCTGGCCCACCCGCTGTACGCCGTGGCGGTCGTGCTGTGCGCATTCCTGGTATTCGCCGCCGCGGGAAGCTGGCTTGCCGGGAATTGGCAAAACGCACGCTGGCAGGCGGCGAACAAAGTCACGCTGGCGGTGATGGCGATGGCCGTGCTGGCGCTGTTCTATTTAGCCACCCTGCAGGGCCTGTTCCAGGCGCTGATCCATCTGCCCGATGCGGCGAAAATAATCATCTCCGTCGCGCTGATCGCGCCGCTGGCGATGTGCATGGGCGTTCCCTTCCCCACCGGCATGATGCGGCTGGCGGGCACGGACGAGGAAGCCATTCCCTGGGCGTGGGCGATCAACGGCTTCGCCTCGGTGGTGGGCGCCGTCCTCGCCACACTGTTGGCGATTCATCTGGGTTTTGCTGCGGTGATTTTGCTGGCGGTTTTGATCTACGGTTTGGCCTGTGCCGCGTTGAGGCGGTTTGCCTGATGGGCTGTAAAATGGGCTTCAGGGTCAATATGACTTGAAGCCTGAAACAATTGAAACCCCGCAACTATAATTGCCGGTGAAAGGCAGAAATGGATAGCATTGCGATGACCAGGAAAACAGTGGACAGCAATCACCGCCCCAAAATCGGCCTGGCGTTGGGCAGCGGCTCGGCGCGC
Source organism: Gallionella sp. (assembly GCA_030645955.1). The sequence goes on from JAUSMR010000080.1 coordinate 52,737, forward strand.
GGGCTTGCACACCTGGGCGTGATCCGTGCCATCGAGGATGCCGGCATCGAGGTGGACTTCATCGCGGGCACCAGCATGGGGGCGCTCATCGGGGCGATCCATGCCGCCGGCAAGCTGGGTGAGCTGGAAGCAACCTTTCTGGCCTTCGACTGGAAAAAGACAGCGTCCTTCTTCGATGTCGTGCTGCCCAAGTCCGGCCTGCTCGACGGTGCCAGGGTCAGCGAACTGGTGCGCGCGCATATCCATGCCGACACCATCGAAATGCTGCCTAAGCTCTTTGCAGCCGTGGCGACGGACATCGTCAGCGGCGAGGAGGTCGTCATGCGCAGCGGCGATGTGATCGAGGCGGTGCGTGCCAGCATTTCGGTGCCCGGCATCTTCACGCCGGTGCGCAGCAACGGGCGCATCCTGGTGGACGGCGGCATCACCAACCCGGTGCCGGTGAGCGTGGCCCGCGCCATGGGCGCCGATATCGTGATCGCGGTCGATCTCAACCACGAGATCATTGCCGGCAAGAACATGAAACCGCTGCTGGCCGCAGAAAAAGCAGGCAGCGCAGAAGACAGTTCGCCTGGCATGTTCTCGCGCTGGGTGGGCGACTATCGCCTGTCAATGAAGGACATCAGGCAGAAACTGCTCGCCTGGGATAATCCTGCCTCGGCGCAATTCAGGAAATGGACTTCCCCGGAGCCGCTTCCCAGCATCTTCGAAGTGCTGCTGGCCTCGATCAACATCATGGAAACCCGCATCACCCAAACCCGTCTGCGCCTGGACCAGCCGGAGGTGATTATCCAGCCGCCGCTGGGGCACATCCGTTTCCTGCAATTCGATCGCGCCGAGGAAATCATTGCCATCGGCTACGAGCACACGCAGCGGCAATTGGCCTTGCTGTCACACCACGCGATTCATAAAAGGATCCATTCCGCGTGACACGGGAACACCCGATGGCTATTGCTTCACGAGCTCGACGCGACGGTTCTTCGCCCGCCCTTCCTCTGCGTCGTTCGAGGCCACGGGCGCATAGGAACCATCCTTGGTGAGCTTCATGGTCTCCTTGCTCTGGTCAGTCTCAACCACCGTCCCGCCGATCTGCTTCACGGCGTTCTCAACGTTCCGCAACACCTGCAACGTGCTTGGCTTGGTCGTGAGACCGGCCGGCGGCTAGCACCTTTTGTTGTGCCGCGCACGGACGTTCCTATGCGCTTGCCCTCTTACCCACGGCCCCATGGATGAACGCGCCTTTGAATTTTCTGAACCTCGAGTATCAATCGAGACTGACCCTTTAGCTACGCCTGTCAGGCAAGCACTGACAGCAAGCTTTCCCATCTCCTTACACCATAATCAGTCAAACACTGATAAAGCTTTTCGCGTGCGAGGAGCATCATTCCTGTAAATATTTTAAGGTTTGCAGCATATTTCGCCTCCCGATTCTTTTCCAGAATAAGCGGAGCGCATTACCACAAAACCATTAAGCAGGAGTTCGTCATGGCTTTTCGTATAAATCACATGGGCACAATAAACCGTCTTGTCATAATGTGCGGCACGGCTGTTTTAATGACCGTCTCCCTCTTTATTGGTGCCGCAATCGGGGAGGAACATCAAATCTCAGACAAGTATTCCATGCTAGTCGATCCCGCCGCGAAACAGCAGTTGGGAGAGAAGACCTTCAATGAAGTGATGATGTTTTTTCATGCGGCAGAAAAGGCCATTGAAACAAAAGACCTGGCAGGCCTCATGGCGCTCTATTCAGATAATTATGGCGACGGAGTCCATGATAAAAAATCTGCAGAGCAGATATGGCAAAGAATGTTCTCCGCATTTGATTCCATGTCAACGCAGCATAATCTGAAGCTTGGA
>JAUSMR010000098.1 GCA_030645955.1 Gallionella sp.
GCCAGGGTGACCCGATTCAGTTGGACTACAGGCTGGAAAAAACCACCGGTGAGGGCAGTGGCTGGAAAATTTACAACCTCAACATCATGGGTGTCTGGCTGGTGGAAACCTACCGCAGCCAGTTTGTGCAGGAAATTAACGCCAAGGGTGTGGACGGGTTGATCGCGAGCCTGGCGGAGCGCAACAAGGCCAATGCCAAAAAGGGTTGACCTCAACAGGCTACTCGCCTGTCAACTTTCGCAAGTCAATGCAGCGGACCTGCAAAAGCGGGCCGCTGATTTTCAGCGTCAGATCCTTCATGTTTTGCGACTTGACTATCGGTAAGTCCAAAATACAGTGTATGCAGGATTTCGTTCGCATGGGATGATGCCAGGCCGCTGCAAATCTCAAAAAGCATCAAGTGTCTTTTGAAGAGGCGCGGTCGATTTTCTTCGACGACTTTGGCGTACAGTTTTTCGATGATGACCATTCATCCGGCGAAGATCGCTTCCTGATGCTTGGAAGAAGCTCGGGGGCAAAGCTGCTCATCGTCTGGCATTGCGAACGGGATCACGGTGCAAGGATTCGCATCATCTCGGCCCGAAAAGCAACCAAGCGTGAAAGCGCGTTCTATCGAGGTGCACATACATGAAAGCAGAATACGATCTTTCCAAACTGAAGTCCCGTAAAAACCCATACGCCTCCAAGCTGAAAAAGCCGGTCACGATGCGACTGTCAGAAGACGTTGTGCAGTATTTCAAAAGCATGGCTGAAGAGGCTGGTGTGCCGTATCAGAGCCTCATTAACCTGTACCTGCGCGACTGTCTTGCCAACAGCCGAAAAGTGCAAATCAATTGGCCGCAAGCTGTTTAACACGTCAACCAACATGCGGCCGGCGGCTGGTACTTTATGAAAGCTAAAAAGTTCGAGCAACAGTTTGACGAGGACGTCGGCCTCACGGCGTCTTTGGACTTGTCCAAAGCCAAGCGCGTGCTGCAAGAGCAGAAACGCGTGAATGTCGATTTTCCAACCTGGATGATTGACGCACTCGATCGTGAAGCCCGCAAAATGGGGGTCACAAGGCAGTCTGTTATTAAAGTTTGGCTAGCGGAGCGTCTTGAGGCGACCGCGTCTAATTTGCCGTTTCATCGTACGCGCGCAGGTGCCGCGCACCGCTGAACGCTACGTTAAAGTCAGCAATCGGCAAAGTCGAACGACCGGGACGGGCCTTTCACAGCCGGTCACCTCCGCCATTTGATGGAACGCAAAGCAGCGAAAAGCAGCTGAAGGCGCCACCGGCCGGACGCAGCCCTCAGCAAACCACATGATCCACATGCCCGAAGCCCTGGGTGTAATCCAGAACCGAAATGACCAAGGGCGTGACGCGGAACAGGCGCACCTCGTCCGGGGTCGGCATCTTCATGGGCAGGGGCTTTGCCTCGGGGTATTTCAGCGGCAGCATGCGCAGGACTTTCTCCGCCTCGGCCCTGTCCACCACCGCATGTGCGCGCGCCGCCATCGACAGGCCGGTGATCGCCATCAAGTCCGCAGTATCGTGATCAATCGTCAGTGAGAGCCGGTCATCTTGAGCCAGGTTTCTGGCCTTCTGGCTGTCCAGCCCGCAGAGAAAATACAGGGTCAGCCCTT
>JAUSMR010000101.1 GCA_030645955.1 Gallionella sp.
GGCGGGTCTTGCACCCGCCCTGATTTATCGCCGCCGGGGAAAGGGGGCGGGTGCAAGACCCGCCCCTACGCCCGTTTCAAAAGAACAGGTTTGGTTGCATGCAAGCCACATTCTTTGTCCTCTGGATTTTCCCACCACCACCTGCCTGCGCGGATATCTTCGCCCGGCGTGATGGAACGGGTGCACGGCGCGCAGCCTAGGCTGGGGTAGAACTGGTCATGCAGTTTGTTGTAGGGTACATCATTCTGCCTGATGTATGCCCACACATCTTTGTTCGACCATTCCAGCAGCGGGTTGAATTTCTGCAAGCCGAAATCAGTGTCAAATGACGACACCTCCAGACTGCCGCGCGTGACCGCCTGGTCGCGGCGCAACCCGGTGATCCACGCGCGTTTGCCTGCCAGCGCGCGCTTTAACGGCTCGACCTTGCGGATGTAGCAGCAGCGTTTGCGCAATTCCACGCTGTCATAAAAAGCATTCACGCCGTTTTGTGCGACGTATTTTTCCACCGCCGCGCTGTCCGGAAAATAAATTTTCAGCGGTATGCCATAACGCTCGTGCACTTCCTGCATCAGGTCGTAGGTTGCTTGCGGCAGGCGTCCGGTATCGAGGCTGAATATCTCGATGTCCAGATGATGCACGGCGATCAGGTCGGTCAGCACCATGTCTTCCGCGCCCAGGCTGTTGGCGAAGCAAACCGGCGAAAAATCGCGCACCGCCTGTTGCAGCACGGCAACCACCCGGTCAATTTTTTGTTGCATGTCCATACCTCCTGTACCGGCCTCTATATCATCAGGCCGGCTACTGCTTCATTTAAATCAAGTTGCGAGTCATGCTCCGCCGCGAATGCCGCCGCCTTCACCGTCCAGCCATCCACCGCCGCGCTGATCGGCGCGAGTTCTTCACCACCGATCTCATCCGCATCCGCCAGGGCTGCGACTGCCCGCGCAAACTCGCCGGCAATCGCGCCGGGCATCAGTTGCTGCAATTGCCCGGCAAGTTCGCCCAAATCGTCCTGACGTATGCCGCCCAGCAATTGCGCCACACCCGAGCCGAGCAAACGCAGAATCGCTTCGTTACACTGCGCCGCTTCGCCGAACTTGCGCTGAAACACCAGTGCGTTGCGGTATTCGCGCTCATGTGCGGCCTCGAAGAAATTCGCGCCTATCATCACTTGCGACACTCCCGCGCATTCGCCGCCGCCCAGATTCAGCACGCGGAAGTCCGCTGCGTCGCCGAAATCGCGCATGACCAGATGCAAATCCTCCGCCTTCACTTCCGCCAGATCAGCCAGCAGTTGCTTGAAATAGCCCTCCTCCCGGGCGCGCGCCCAGTCAAAGAAACTCGCTTCCCCACTCTTCTGGTGCGCGCTTTGCACGCGCTCAATGGCTTGCTTGATGCGCACCACCGGCAGCGCGGGGCCTTTCAAAGCCAGCGCCCCAGCCTTTGTGCCGCTACTGGCCATGCCGCTGCCGGCAAAGTACATCTGATAGTGCGGCACCAGTTTGCCGTGCATGCGTTTGCCTTCGCCGTAAATGCCGATGTCGCCGGTCTCGGGTTGCGCGCAGCCGTTGTGGCAACCGGATACCCGTATGTTCAAATCGGCGCGCCCGCCGGAAAGCTCGGGCGCGACCAGCGTGCTGGCAGTGATGCCAAGACGGCAAGTCGATGAGCCGGGACAAGCCACCACGTTGTCGCCTGCACTGGGCTCGCGCAAACCGAGCGCGGCCAATCCGTCACGCAGCGCAGCCACTTTGGCTTGCGGCACGTTTAAAATTGTCAGGTTCTGATCCTGAGTGGTACGAACCTCGCTCAACCCCTGTGCACGCAGCAACGCGGCGATACCGCGCAACTGCACCGGCGTAATATCGCCTATCGGCAAAGCGATCGGCAGCACGAACAAGCCGGCCTGGTGTTGCGCAAACAACCTGCGCGGCGCGCCCTGCCCGGGAGACTGATCGCCTGTTTGCGCACGCCACTCGCCTTTCGGATACGGCTGATCTGCAAGGGCTTGCCTGGTGCGCTCGAATTCTTCGCGATACTTTTCCCGAAAACCGTCCACGCCGAAACGCTCGACCAGAAATTTGATGCGTGATTTCGCGCGCTTGGTCCGGTCGGAGTATTTGTTGTGCAGCGTCACCAGTGCCTCCACCGCGAACAACAGCTCATGCTCCGGAATAAATTCCTCGACCACGATCGCCTCGCGCGGCTTGTGCCCCAATCCGCCGCCAGCCCTGACCATAAAGCCGTGCTGGCCGTCTTTGCTGACCGCAACCACGCCGCAATCGTGCAGCATGGCTTGCGCGCAATCCGACTCGCAAGCCGAGAAACTGATTTTGAATTTGCGCGGCAATTGCTGGTTCAGCGGATTGCGCAAAAAGTGCTTCACCACGCCATCCAGATGCTTCGTCACATCGGTGTGTTCACGCGGGCATACGCCGGACAGGCTGCAAGCCGTAATATTACGTACCGTGTTGCTGCACGCCTCGCGCGTGGTCATGCCAACCCTGGCAAGGCGGCGCATCGCAGCGGGTGCGCTGTCGAGCGGTATGTAATGAACCTGTATGGACTGGCGCGTGGTGACATGCGCAATGCCCCTTTGCGAGTAAGTTCCGGTGACATCCGCAACCGCATCCAGCTGCTCCGGCGACATACGCCCGCCGGGCACCTTGATGCGCAGCATGTGAAAATCCGGCTGGCGCTGGCCATACACGCCATGTTGCAAACGCGCCGCAGTCATGCGATCCAGGTCCATGCCGCCTTCGTTGAAGGTTTGAATGACTTGTTCGAAGCGGTTAATTTCTTCCAGGTCGGATAAATTTTGTATGTTTAAGCTCATCGTGTTCTCCATTTATTACAGTTTCATCCTGGCTAATTCAGCGCCATCCTGGCGCCGATAATCAACAACATGGTCGCCAGCAGAGGGCGCAATACCTTTTCCGGCACCTTCGCGCTCAAGTGGCTGCCGATGTAGATGCCGGGCAAAGAGCCCAGCAGCAAACTGCCCAGCAGCACCAGATCAACCGTGCCCAATGCCATGTGCCCCACACCGGCCAGCGCGGTCAGCGGAACGGCATGGACAATGTCGGTGCCCACCACCTTCACCGCCGGCATGCGCGGATACAGGAACAGCAAGGCGACCGTTCCCAGCACACCCGCGCCTACCGAAGAAATCGTCACCAGCACGCCGACGACGATGCCCGTTGCTATCGTCGCGGCGGGCAGATAGCGGTGGTGCAGTTCGTACACCGTGCCGTCCTTGCGCCGCGCAATTTTCTTGATCTGTTCTTTCAGCAACAGGGCGGCAGCCGTCAGCAACAGCGCCACGCTCAACACACTGGTCACCAGGCTGCGCAATGTCTTCTCGTCCAGCGCCAGATATTTCAGCAGCGCTATCGTGATCACTGCGGCGGGCAGACTGCCCAAACCCAGCAACCCGACCACTTTCCAGTCCACCGAGCCGCGCCTGCCATGCACCCAGCCGCCCAGCGACTTGGTCAGCGATGCATACAGCAGGTCGGTGCCGACTGCGGTCGCCGGTGAAACACCGAAGACCAGCACCAGCAACGGCGTCATCAACGAACCGCCACCGACCCCGGTGACACCGACAATCAAACCGACCAGAAAGCCGGATAATGCGTACAAACCATCCATGCGTTACCGTCCTGTAGAATTCATGGCGCGCATTCTAGTTCGCGCGCCTTATATTCTTAAATACTTTTATGTTAGTATTTTATAACCATAGACTATATTGAAAATATCGCCATGAATCTACAGCAACTGCGTTATCTGAATGAAATCGTGCGCCAGGGACTGAAAATATCCGATGCTGCGGCTGCACTGTACACTTCACAGCCCGGCATCAGCAAACAGATCAGGCTGCTGGAGGAAGAGTTGGGCATCGAGATTTTCGTGCGCAACGGCAAGCGCCTCGTTGCCATCACCGAGCCGGGCAAAGCCGTGCTGGCCATCGCCCAGCGCATGCTGCACGATGCGGAAAATCTTAAACAAGCCGCTCAGGAATTTCATTCGCAGGACAGCGGCCACCTGACCATCGCCACCACCCACACCCAGGCGCGCTACGCCTTGCCGCCGACAGTCAAGCAATTCATCAAACGCTACCCCGGCGTGAAACTGGGGCTGCACCAGGGCAACCCGACCCAGATCGCCGAACAAGTTCTGAGCGGCGAGGCCGACATCGGCATCGCCACAGAAAGCCTGTCGCTGTATGACGATCTTGTGACACTGCCGTGCTACGAATGGAACCATTGCGTCATTACCCCGCTGCATCACCCCTTGCTGGAGGAGAAGAAGCTGACACTGGCGAAAATCGCGCAATACCCCATCATCACTTACGACTTTGCATTCAGCGGCCGCGGCAAGATCAATGCCGCGTTCGAAGCCGCGAAAATCCAGCCCAACATCGCGCTGACCGCGATCGATGCGGACGTGATCAAGACCTATGTAGAGTTGGGTCTGGGCATCGGCATCCTGGCGAAAATGGCCTACATCCCGGAACGCGACAAGCGCCTGGGCATGATGGATGCCGGACATCTGTTCAAGCCCAGCACCACGCGGATTGCGCTACGCAAGAACGAATACCTGCGCGGCTATACCTACGATTTCATTGAATTGTTCGCGCCTCATTTGACGCGCGAGGTGGTGGCGAAAGCGATGCATGTTTCGGCTTCAGCGGAGTAATTTTGAACCTGGAAGAAGCAGTTAGTCCACGAAATACACGAAAGACACGAAATAAATCAATGAAATACTTAGTTATGGAAGTTCACCAAATGGGTGAGTGATCGAACCATTGCAGCCTTTGGATTTATTTCGTGTCTTTCGTGTCTTTCGTGTCTTTCGTGGACCAATCGGGGGTTTCAAGTTGAAAGGTCTGCAAATGGCGAATTAGCACTTCTGGTCAGGGCAACTCATAACCAAACCCGCGCATCACCGCCACCGCTTTCTCGCTCCTAAGGAAAGCAAGGAACGCCTGTGCAGCTGCCTGGTCCTTCGCGCCGGACAACATCACCGCACTCTGCCGGAGCGGTTTGTACATTTCGGGTGGCACCAGCCACCACGAACCCTCGCTCACCTTGCCGTTGCGCATGATCTGCGACAGCGCGATAAAACCCAGTTCGGAGTTCTCTGTCGCCACGAACTGATAGGCCTGCGCGACGTCCTCGCCCCTCAGCAGCCTGCCCTGCATCGCATTCCACATCGTCAATTTTTCCAGCGTCTCTTTCGCCGCCACGCCGTAAGGCGCAAGCCGCGGATTGGCGATCGCCAGCTTGCCGAAACCACCCTTGTTGAGCACTGCCCCCCTGGCATCCACAAAGTCAGGCTGCGTACTCCACAACACCAGCTTGCCCAAAGCATAGACGAAACGCGAACCGCCGGCCGCCAGCCCCTCCTGCACCAGGCGCTTCGGAATCGCCTCATCCGCCGCAAGCAGCACATCGAACGGCGCACCGCCCTTGATCTGCGAATACAACTTGCCGCTGGAGCCAAGGCTGACCTTCACCGTATGCCCGCTTTCTTTTTCAAACAGCGCCACGATGCGCTCCATCGGTGCGGCAAAATTCGCTGCCACCGCCACGCTCACCTCGCCGGCGCACACCGGCGAACTCAACAAACCGAACACTACGACTGCGGCTAACCGGCCGCTCAATGCAGAGACAGTCATCATCAACACCTCATTGAAAGTAATTGCCATGATAGCAAGCAAGATGATTGCTGGTATGCGATTATTTCGGTCACTAGCAAATATGCGGCTCTTGATTACAAGCCGGTAACCAATCTGGATAAGGGCGAAAGGCAACTTCGCCGGGGGTAGCTTGGCAGTCTTGGCCGTTCGTGCTGAGCCTGTCGAAGCATGACTGATCAAAATCAAAACCGCCGGGGGTAGCCCGGCAGCTAGTCACTTTTTCTTGCTTCGCCAAAGAAAAAGTAACCAAAAAGAAGGCGACCCCGGTTTGCCGCCCCTGCGGGGTACCCTGCGTTGCTCGACTGGTCAGGCGGCTGCGGAACTCGCACTGCGTGCTCAGACAGTCCTCACCGAAATCCCCTGACCAGCCTCCGCTACTCGGCGGCGCACAGGGGATGAAAAACAAAAATCTAAAACCGAAAATGCAGGTGGGCAACAAGTTGCCCACCATGCTGAGGAAGATAGGCAAAACAATTCGACTCCGGTACATTGGAGTCTCTACTCTAATTGCAAAACGAGATACCAGTGAACAATGAAAATCCTAAGATAAGCGTTAGCCTTATCCCGGTAAATATGTGGGGAAAAAATGTTAGGGCTATCGTTTCAAGCATGGAATGGTCAAGACTGCGATGGAAGCTTGGAGCAACATTAAATCAGCCTGTAGGTAATAATGGCGGCGCTAAGTGGGGGACAAGTTCTCTAGGGTACAACTTTATTTTTTGTGAAATATGTGAGAGTCGAGTTGATAACCTGCATTTGCATGAGCTGTGGGAGTTCGACGATACAAAGTTGATTCAACGATTAGCTGGATTCAAATCACTTTGCGAGGAATGTCATAACGCGATCCATTTTGGTAGAGCCTCCATGGTCGGCTTGGCTGATAAGGCATATGCGCAACTTATTAAAATCAATGGTTGGACGGAGAAGCAAGCCAAGGAGCATGTCAGAAATGCCTTGGCAAAATGGAGGGGGCGCGAAGCTTTTCACTACCGATTAGATGTTAGTTTGCTTTATGAAAACAACTTGGTTTCAAAGAAACAAGTTCACATAGGCTGGCTTGATCGCCCCCGCAGAGTTAGAGATCGGCTGGATGCTCTTTCATGGTCGCAAACACTTTTATCTTTACCCAATGCAGTAATTCTAGATACCGAAACCACAGGGCTAATTGAAGGATTTGAGAAAAATCCAAACGCAGAAGTTATCGAGCTGGCAATTATTTCTGTGGGTGGCGAAGTGTTATACAACGCTCGCTTTAAACCTATTTATAAAATTCCCGAGCATGTTATTGGGATACATGGAATAACAAACGAGGCCTTAAAAAAGGCTCCGAGTTTTGCTAAGAAATATCCAGAGATACTTAAAATCCTTCATGGAAAAATAGTTGTTGCATACAACTCTCGGTTCGATCAGAAAATTATTGAAAATACTTGTAGGTTGCACAATCTAAATCTGCCGGAAGATTTGATTTGGGAGTGTGCAATGTGGGCTTATAAAGGTTATCAAGGCAGTCCTCAGTTTTTAAGACTTCCAAATTCAACACACAGTGCATTAGCAGATTGCATAGCTACATTAGAGCTTATTCGGAAAATGTCAAAAGACGAAAATATTCCGCACCCTTTTAGTAAGTATTTTTGAGAAGGCAGCCCGCGTAGGGCGTAATAACCAACGGGCATTGCGCCGTATGTGTTTCATTCGGTGCAATGCGCTATGCTTATTGCACCCTACAAAATCTGCTTTACGGTTTTGGGTTTCCGCTTTTTCCTCCCCTGTGCGCCGCCTGACCAGTCGAGCAACGCAGGGCACCGCGAAGCGGCGGCAAACCGGGGGCGCCTTTTCTTGGGTTACTTTCTTTTTGGCGAAGCAAAAGAAAGTGGCTAGCTGCCGGGCTACCCCCGGCGAAGTTGCTTTTGTTTCTGGTCATTCATGCTTCGACAAGCTCAGCACGAACGGTCTGATTAAGTACGAGGTTTCATTGAACAACCCAATTGAAAAAACAAAAATCGTCGAAGTCGCTGCCGCCGTACTGCAACGCCCCGACAACTCCTTCCTCCTGGCCCAACGCCCACCCGGCAAAATCTGGGCAGGCTACTGGGAATTCCCCGGCGGCAAGATCGAACCCGGCGAGACGCCCTACCATGCGCTGGTGCGCGAGTTGCGCGAGGAACTGGGGATTGAGGTGCAGACCGCGTACCCGTGGGTGACCCGGGTGTTCACTTATCCCCATGCGACGGTGCGGCTGAATTTTTTTCGCGTGACGGCGTGGAGCGGAGAGTTGCATCCGCATGAGGGGCAAGAATTTGCGTGGCAACGCCCCCTCTCCCTAGCCCTCTCCCCCGAGGGGGCGAGGGGATATGTTTCTGTTTCTCCAGTGCTGCCTGCCAACGCACCGATCCTGCGCGCGCTGGAGTTGCCTTCGTTATATGCGATCAGCAATGTGCAGGAGCTGGGCGAGGAGGAATTCATGCGGCGGCTGGAAACCGCGCTGCACAATGGGTTGCGGCTGGTACAGTTGCGCGAGAAGAGTTATTCGCGCGAGGCGCTGCGGGAGCTGGCGCTGAAGATGTTGCCGCTGGTGCGGCAACATGGTGCGCGCCTGCTGATCAATGCCGACATCGCCCTGGCCCAGCAGATCGGCGCGGACGGGGTGCAGCTTACCGGCGCGCAGTTGGCGGATTTGCGGCACAGGCCGGAAGTGGATTGGTGCGCGGCCTCTTGCCACAACACGGAGGAATTGCGCCGCGCCGAGGAACTGGATTGCGACTTCGCGCTGCTGAGTCCGGTGTTGCCGACACTATCTCATCCCGGCGCGCCGCATCTGGGCTGGGAAGGTTTCGCTGCAATCGCGGCGGGGTCCTCCATTCCGGTGTATGCGCTGGGCGGTTTGACGGCGGCAGATTTGCCAATCGCGCAACAGCATGGTGCGCATGGCGTGGCATTATTGCGTCAGGCTTGGTGATCCGGCCCGGATAGCTCCTGCTCGCGTTGTTCGACGCGATATTCCTCATTGGCCCACTTGCCCAGATCGATCAGCTTGCAGCGTTCGCTGCAGAACGGACGGAAGCGGTTATTGGTGTCCCATTGATGTTCCTTGCCGCAATGCGGGCAGGTCACAATCGGTGGTGTTTTGGCAGGCATTATGAGGGGAGGCTGTAAAAGGTCAGGTCAAACGGCACATCCTGTTCGAACAGGGTGGTTTTTGCGGCATAGTTGGCGGCAATGAAGCGGATGTTGATTGCGTATTTGTTGGCGCCGACCTCGGGTATGCACGCCAACTCGCTGCTCAGACTGACGCGCAGCATCTGCGCGATACGTCCGCCCTGCATTTGCTGGAAAGTGCCTTGATGCGCGGTAAAGTGAAAAACCTTGCCGTTTTCGCGCAACAGGCGCAGCACGATTCCCAGCCCGGCAAGCAAAGGCAGGAACGGGGCCAGCCATGCCTGCAGATACTCACGCCGCGAGCCAGCCTCCTGCTCCTGCCAGTAGTGATAGGAAGGCAGGTCAAATTCGCAGGTGCCGCCCGGCATGCAGGCGCGTTGCTTGATACCCATCAGCCATTCGTTTTCGCGCAGATGCTGGCCGATTTTGCCGGTTATGGCGAGTATGTCCGCGGAGGCTTCGTCAATCTTCGCGAGGATGGCATCCAGCGCGCCTTCGGAAATTGCCGGGTTGTTATGCAGGTTGGAGAGAATACGCTTCTGGCGTTCCAGTTCTTGCAATAGTTCGGATTTCAAATCGGCGCGGCCGGTTACTTCAAGTATCTCAAACAGGGTGAGCAGCGCGGCATGGTGATCCATGCAATGACTGTGCCCGGTAAAGTGCGCCATGCGTGCGAACAAGTCCTCCAGGCGCAACAAGGTGCGCACTTTTTCGTTGAGAGGAAATTCGTAGTCGATCACGGCGGTCTGGGCGGGTAAATTTAATTGCGAAAGATATACGGGATTTCCTTACACCGTCAATTACTGTTTTGCATTTTCGAATAGCGCCCATGCAGAACAGCAACCTGTTCGGCCAGCCCGTCCAGGCTGCCATCGTTGTGTATGACATCGTCGGCCAGCCGCAGCCGTTCGGCGCGCGGAGTTTGCCGGGTGATGATGGCGCGCACTTCCTCGTCAGTCATGCTGCTGCGCCCGATAACTCGCGCAATCTGGGTGTTTTCATCGCAATCCACCACCAGCACACGCTGCACCAGTTGCCGGAATGTGCGGCTTTCGGGCAGCAGCGGGACAACGGCGAGGATGTAGGGTTTGGCCTGCAATTGCCGCAACTGCGCCTTGGCCTGTTCGAATATCAGGGGGTGCAGAATCCGCTCCAGTTGTTGCTTGGCGGCGTCATCCGAAAAAATCAGCCCGCGCATTTTTGCACGATCCAGCGCGCCGCCCTCGGTGAGGCAATCGTTGCCGAAGGCGGCACGGATCACCGCAATGGCCTCGCCATCGGCTTGCGTCAGGCGGTGGGCGATAACGTCCGTATCGATGATGCCCGCGCCATGTTCCGCGAACAGCGCTGCAACGGTACTTTTGCCGCTGCCGATCCCGCCGGTAAGTCCAACTATCAGCCTGTCCTGGGCCATGCCTGTCCTGAGCTCGGTCGAAGGATCGAAGGAGGTCATGGGACGGCGACCAGTTGCAGATAGCCTTCTGTCAGCGCTTTACCCCAAAACAGGGCAATCAGTCCACTGCACGCCAGGTAAGGGCCGAAAGGGATAGGGATGTTGCGGCCATGCTTGAGCGCCACGATCAGGATGACGCCGATCATCGCGCCCACCAGCGAAGACAACAGGATAATCAGTGGCAACATTTGCCAGCCCAGCCAGGCGCCCAATGCTGCAAGCAGCTTAAAATCGCCATAACCCATACCCTCCTTGCCGGTGGCGAGTTTGAACAGCCAGTACACGCTCCACAGCGCAAGATAGCCTATTACTGCGCCCAGTACCGCGCTGTATAAATCGGTAAAAACACCGAACAGGTTGAGCAGCAAGCCCGCCCAGAGCAGCGGCAGGGTGATGTCGTCCGGCAGCAATTGCGTGTCGAAGTCGATCGCCGTGAGCGCCAGCAATGCCCAGATGAGCAGCAACGCGCCGGCTGCAGTCCAGCCAAAACCAAAGTGCCATGCCGTATAGGCGCACAGAATGCCGCTGATCGCCTCAATTATCGGATAGCGCGGCGAAATGGCCGTTCCACAGCCCTTGCACTTGCCGCGCAACAGCAGGTAACTGACGACAGGAATGTTTTCCCACGCGCTGATGGCGTGATTGCACTGCGGACATGCTGAGCGCGGGACCATGAGGTTGTAAGGCATGGAGGGGGCAGGCTCTTCACCGCGCAACTCGGCGCATTGCTGTTGCCAGCCGATTTCCAGCATTTTCGGCAAACGATGAATCACCACGTTGAGAAAACTGCCGACCATCAAGCCTAATACGGTGTACATGCCGGTGAATATGAGCGGTGAAGATTGGAGGATATGGAATATTTCAGTCATGTCGGCTGTTTCAGTGAAGACTAATCCGCTTGCGGGTTATGTCGGAGCGAACCTGCCGGCCATAAGCCCGAGGATCCAGCTCGCAGCAACAAATGCTGCGGGCATATCCTGCAGTAGTCCGAAGAAGCTCATTGGACCGGTGATTGGGGGCTGAAGAAAAAACGGCGAAGAGCAAAAAGCTGAGGGAGGGTTCTGTGCCTCGCGCCTCGCGCCTTGTGCTCTGTAACTTGCACTTCTCACCTGACTTCCCATTAAATCGCTTCGCCCATCTTGAAGATCGGCAGATACATCGCGATCACCATGCCGCCGATCAGCGTGCCGAGAACCACCATGATGACCGGCTCCATCAAGCTGGAAATGGCCGCCACAGCATCGTCCACCTCGGCTTCAAAGAAGTCGGCCACTTTGCTGAGCATGGAGTCCAGCGAACCGGCCTCTTCACCGATTGCGCACATTTGCAACACCATGCTCGGGAATAGCCCGGTTTTTTCCATTGATGCGGTCAAGCCATTTCCGGTGCTGACTTCGCGTTGAATTTCTTTGGTGGCATTAAAATACACCACATTGCCTGCCGCACCGGCAACCGATTCAAGGGCATCGACCAAAGGCACGCCGGCAGCGAACATGGTGGCTAGTGTACGGGTCCAGCGGGCGATAGTGGCTTTGCGGATCAGCGCGCCAAAAATAGGCAGTTTCAGCATCAACCTATCCATAGCATCCTGAACTTTTTTGCTGCGTTTCCAAAGATACAGGAAAGTGTATATGCCTCCACCAACCACGGTAAAAATCAGATACCAATAAGTCACGAAGATATTGGAGATATTCATGAGGAGCAACGTCGGTGCCGGTAAATTCGCGCCGAAGCCTTCGAACAACTCCTTGAACGCAGGGATCACGAAAATCATGATTACGGCGGTGATGATGAACGCCACCACGATGATGGAAACCGGATAGGTCAGAGCTGATTTGATTTTACTCTTGAGAGCCTCGGTTTTTTCCATGTAGGTTGCCAGACGCTCCAGCAGCGCATCCAGAATACCCGCAGCCTCACCTGCGCCAATCAGGTTGCAATACAGGGCGTTGAAATACAGCGGGTATTTCGAGAAGGCCTGTTGCAAGCTGCTGCCGGTTTCAACGTCAGTTTTGATATCCAGCAGCAGTCGTGCCACGGAGGGATTGTCATGCCCTTTTCCCACGATGTCGAAAGCTTGCAACAGGGGCACACCCGATTTCATCATGACGGCAAGTTGGCGGGTGAACAGCGTGATATCTTTGGGAGTGATTGACTTGCCCTTGCTGCGCTCGCGTTTTACTTTTGTGACATTGATCCCCTGGCGACGCAGATGGGCGGATACGCTGGCTCCGCCGGGGGCGCGCATCACGCCTTTTACCGGCTTGCCGGTCTTGTCCTTGCCTTCCCAGGCAAAGGAATATTCTTTCGCTCTTTCTTTTTGAAATTTTTGTGCGACAGCCATTGAGTCCCCTCGTGTCACTATCTGATATTGGCGGGCATGATGCCGAGCTTTACGTCTCTTGTAAAGGCATGTTTTTTATGGTTGATTTTTTGGCCGCACCGGAAAAATGCGCGCCACCTTCACGATTCGATCCTGCACCTGAATGATTTCTATCGGGTAGCCTGAGATTTTCAGGCTGGTACCGGCCTCGGGTATGTCTTCGAGGTGATCCAGAATCAAACCATTGAGAGTCTTGGCGCTATCCAGCGGCAGGTTCAGTCCCAGTTTGCGATTCAGCTCGCGCAAACTGCTGCTGCCTTCCAGCAAAAAACTGCCGTCCTCGTGACGCAAAAACTTGCCGGATTGCGATGGGGATTGCGTGGTGAACTCCCCGACAATTTCCTCCAGGATATTTTCCAGCGTCACCAATCCGAGCAACTCGCCATATTCATCCACCACTAATCCCAGGCGCGAATGGCGTTCCTGAAACTGCTGGAGCTGCTTGAGCAGCGGCGTGTCGGATGGAATGAAATAAGGCTCGTTAAGCGCATCGCGCAGCTGCGCCAGGTCAAGTGTGGATTCCTGCAACAATGCCGGTGCGCGCTTGATATGCAGGATGCCGATGATGTTGCTTTGCATGTCTGCGTAAACCGGCAGTAAAGTATGGTGGCAAGTAATGATTTGCTGGCGCAGTTCGTTTGCGTCGGCATTGATATTCAGCGCTTCGATCTGATTCCGCGGGATCATCACGTCGTTCACGGTGATGCGCTCCAGATCTACCAGATTGAGCAGCATCTTCTGGTGCTTGCGCGGCAAAAAATGCTCTGCATCCAGCACCAATCCGCGCAATTCCTCTATCGTCATTTTTTGCTTGCTCTGATCGGTTTGTATCTTGATGCGCAGCAACCACAGCACACCTTTTACCAGGGCAGTGGCCACTGAAACCACCGGGTGAAACAGCGTAATCAGCGGCGCGAGCAGGTAGCTGGAAGGGAGCGCAATGCGCTCGGGGTGGCTCGCGGCGATGATCTTGGGCATGATTTCGCTGAATACCAGCAGCACAAAAGTGATTCCCAATGTGCCTGACAACAAGGCCCATTCGCTGGCTCCAAACAAGCGCATGATGACAACATTGGTGACTGCCGCTGCAGCGACATTGAGCAGCGTATTGCCAAACAGAATCGAGCCCAGCAGCCTGTCTATCTTTGCGAGCAATCGGGAAGTAAGTTTGGCGCTTTTGCTGCCTTTGCGCACCAGCGCGTTTAGCCGGTAGCGATTGATCGCCATCATCGAGGTTTCGGCCGCAGAAAACCATGCGCCAAAGATCAGCAGCAGCAGCAAGATGCCAAACAATTCGCTTAAAGAGATGTCGTCCAAAGTGATGCCCTGGTAACTTTCATAATGGGAATATAGTTGACGGGAATAGTGTGCGAGCGGTTAGCGGGTGTCAAGCGCCGCAAGGATTAAGAATTGCCTTTCTCGTTTGCCTGGCTCCGCCCCCCTCGCTTCGCTCTCCCCGCTGGCGGGATAACCAGCGACTTGGCTGCGGTTTCTTGCTGCCTAGTCGAATGGCTAGTTGTTTCACCCAGAGGATTGAGGTGAGGGTGAAGTGTGCTGTAACGCATCAGCAGCGCGCCGGCTATCACCATCGGCAAACTCAGCCATTGGCCCATGCTCATGCCCAAAGACAGCAGGCCGAGGAAATCGTCAGGTTCGCGGGTAAATTCCACGAGAAAACGGAAGCTGCCATAGCCGATCAGGAACAAGCCGGATACAGCGCCGGCGGGGCGCGGTTTGCGCGCATACAGCCACAACAGAGCGAACAGCAACACGCCTTCCAGCGCAAATTCGTAAAGCTGCGAGGGGTGGCGCGGGAGGTTGTCCACTTTGGGAAATATCATTGCCCACGGCACATCAGCCGGCCTTCCCCATAATTCGCCGTTGATGAAATTACCGAGGCGTCCGAAGGCCAGTCCGGGCGGCACCAGCGGGGCGATGAAGTCGGTCAGTTGCAGCCAGCGCAAATTCCGTTTATGGGCAAGCCACGCCATCGCCACCAGCACGCCGAGGAAGCCGCCGTGGAAAGACATGCCGCCTTGCCACACCGCAAAAATTTCCAGCGGGTGTTCAAGGTAATAAGACGCTTTGTAAAAAAATACATAGCCCAGTCGACCTCCGAGGATCACGCCGAGCACGCCGTAGAACAGCAAGTCGTCGAGCAGCCTGGCGTTGATCTGCGGATGCTTCAGCACGGCGATGCGTTTGCGCCCCAGCCACAGAAAGGCCATGAAACCAGCCAGGTACATCAGCCCGTACCAGCGGATGGCAAGCGGGCCGAGTTGCACGGCGATGGGGTTGAATTGCGGGTGAACGAGCATGTGTGAATCGGGTAAAATCAACACTTCGATTATACGTGTGCTTTTACTTTTACAGAGAGACATTATGCCCGCTTACCGTTCCCGCACTTCCACTCACGGCCGCAACATGGCCGGTGCGCGCTCCTTGTGGCGTGCCACCGGCATGACTGACGGCGACTTCGGCAAGCCGATCATCGCCATCGCCAATTCTTTCACCCAGTTCGTGCCCGGCCATGTGCACCTCAAGGACATGGGGCAACTGGTGGCGCGCGAGATCGAAAAGGCGGGCGGCGTCGCCAAGGAATTCAACACTATCGCGGTGGACGACGGCATTGCGATGGGACATGCCGGGATGCTGTATTCGCTGCCATCCCGAGAACTGATTGCCGACAGCGTGGAATACATGGTCAACGCGCATTGCGCCGACGCGCTGGTGTGCATCTCCAATTGCGACAAGATAACGCCGGGCATGCTGATGGCGGCGATGCGCCTGAATATCCCGGTGGTGTTCGTCTCCGGCGGACCAATGGAGGCAGGCAAGGTCAACTGGCAGGGCAAGACCATCGGGCTGGATCTGGTCGATGCGATGGTCGCGGCGGCGGACGACAAGGTCAGCGCCGCGGAATGCGAGGCCATCGAGCGCTCCGCCTGCCCGACCTGCGGTTCCTGTTCCGGCATGTTCACCGCCAATTCGATGAACTGCCTGACCGAAGCGCTGGGGCTGTCGCTGCCCGGCAACGGCTCGCTGGTGGCGACGCACGCCGAACGCAAGCAGCTGTTCCTGCGCGCCGGACGCCTGATTGTCGAACTGTGCAGGCGTTACTACGAGCAGGACGAAGCGGGGGTGCTGCCGCGCTCCATCGCCACGTTCGATGCGTTCGAGAACGCCATGACGCTGGATATTGCGATGGGCGGCTCGACCAATACCGTGCTGCATCTGCTGGCGATCGCGCAGGAAGCGGAAGTGGATTTCACGATGCGGGACATGGATCGCCTGTCGCGCCATGTGCCGACCTTGTGCAAGGTTGCGCCCTCCTCCGAATACCACATGGAAGACGTGCATCGCGCCGGCGGCATACCGGCGATTCTGGGCGAACTGGACCGCGCAGGGCTGTTGCACGCCGACGCCAAAACGGTATACAGCCCGACGCTGCGCGATGCGCTCAAGCAGTGGGACATAGCCCAGACCGGCGACGAAGAAGTGAAAAACCTTTTCCGCGCGGCGCCCGGCGGGATCAGCACCACCATCGCCTTCTCGCAGTCCGTGCACTATCCCGAGCTGGACACCGACCGCAGCAACGGCTGTATCCGCGACCAGGCGCATGCCTATTCGCAGGACGGCGGGCTGGCGGTGTTGCACGGCAATATCGCCGTGGATGGCTGTATCGTGAAAACCGCCGGAGTGGACGAAAGCATCCTGAAATTCACCGGGCGGGCGCGCGTGTTCGAAAGCCAGGATGACGCAGTGGAGGCGATTCTTGCCGATCGGGTCGTGGCGGGCGATGTGGTGGTGATCCGCTATGAGGGGCCTAAGGGCGGGCCGGGTATGCAGGAAATGCTCTATCCCACCAGCTATTTGAAATCGAAAGATCTGGGCAAGGTGTGCGCGCTGCTCACCGACGGGCGTTTTTCCGGCGGCACCTCGGGTTTGAGCATCGGCCATGTCTCGCCGGAAGCAGCACAGGGCGGCGCAATCGGCCTGATTGAAGAGGGCGACACTATTGAAATCGACATTCCGCAACGCAGCATCACGCTGGCGATTTCCGATGCGGAAATGAAGCGCCGCCGCGCCGCGATGGAGGCGAAAGGCAGCCAGGCGTGGCGGCCGGTTAACCGCCAGCGTCAAGTATCCGCAGCGTTGCGCGCCTACGCCGCCATGACCACTTCGGCCGACAAGGGTGCGGTACGTGACGTGACACAGGTAGAAAAAAAATGATGGCGGCGGACACTGCTGCCGGGTCGCATCTCCACTTGCGTGGAGCCACTGCTCCGCCGTCCGCAGGCCAACGCCTTATGATCACTTCGGCAGACAAGGGCGCGGTACGCGACGTGACACAAATCGAGGGGAGGTCGGCATGACCTCGGCGCAGCAGTTGAACTCGCAATTCGGCATCGACGGCCAACTGAATTTTTGCGAGGACGCCAGCGGTTTGATCGTCGCGGAAATCAGCAACACACAGGCGTCCGCATCGCTGTGTTTGCAGGGCGCGCATCTGATGACCTGGCAACCCGGGAGCCAGGCCGTGCCGGTGGTGTGGCTGTCGCGCGACGCCCAACTGGCGGCGGGCAAATCGATACGCGGCGGCGTGCCGGTCTGCTGGCCGTGGTTCGGCGCACATGCTTCCGAAGCTAATTTTCCCGGCCACGGCTACGCGCGTACCGTGCCCTGGCGAGTGGTCGAATCCGGCACTGAGCCGAACGGCGCGACGCGCATCACGCTGCGCCTGGTGGAAAGCGAGAACACACGTGCACAGTGGCCGCATCCCTGCAATCTGGACCTGACAGTGATCGCCGGCGAGACGCTGCGCATGGAACTGACCACCGAAAACACAGGGGAATCCGATTTTGAGATCAGCGAAGCCCTGCATACCTATTTCCGGATTGGCGACATCGGCACGGTGCGCGTTACCGGTTTGTCAGGCTGCGATTACTGGGACAAAGTGGGCGGCTCGACGCTCAAAAAACAGGACGGCATAATCCGGTTCGCGGGTGAGACCGACCGCGTGTACATCAACACCGCCGCGGTATGCGTGATCGAGGATGACAAACTGAAGCGGCGCATTCTTGTCGCCAAGTCCGGCAGTCTTTCCACCGTGGTATGGACGCCGTGGACGGCGAAGGCCGACAGGATGGGCGACCTGGGACAACCGGACGGCTGGCGCGAAATGCTGTGCGTGGAATCGGCCAATGCAATTGAAAATGCCGTCAGGGTCGCCGCGGGAACCAGACATACCCTCATCGTCGAATACCGCGCCGAATCGATGTAATTTTTCAAATACCCCTTGATGCTTCGCTTGCCATGCAATCAACAGGAACGGCCGGCCTTTCTTTGAAAGATGTGGCGGCCAAGTATCACGGCGATGCGTGATATGAAGCCGGGTTGGCGTTTAAGATCGTCAAGGATGGCAACGGCGTATGGGGTACCAGGGTAATGCCGCCCGGCCCGTAAGTTATTGAAGCCGTTGGACTCTGGCAAAATTTGTGCGGCTTTGAAATAAGCTGTCAACGCCGCGGGGCAGAATTGCGTTATTGCCTTACCGCCTGAAAAGTTGTTTGGCCTAACCAGCCGGTGACTTGGCTGCCTGGTCTGGCAGCTATGCAAAGCAGGCGGAGTTGTTTAGAATTGACAGTGAAGGCAGGACCTTCACATCTTTTAAGATTTTTCAATCACCATAGGGAGCAAATATGAAGTCTATCATCGTAAGTATGGTTGCAGCAGCAGGTTTGATGGCAGCAGGTAGCGCGTTGGCTGTCGATATGCCGGAACTTGCCAAGAAAAATAGTTGCGTGGCATGTCATGCAATCGACAAGAAGCTGGTTGGCCCGGCTTGGCAAGCGGTTGCCGACAAATACAAGGGTGACGCCGGCGCGAAGGCTAAACTGGTTCCCAAGATGATCAAGGGCGGTTCCGGCTCATTCGGCGCGATGCCTATGCCAGCAAATCCAAAGCTCAGCGAAGCTGATGCCGGTACATTGGTAGACTTCGTTCTGGGTCTGGCAAAGTAAGCGGACACAGTCCTGGAAAAGCCGGCGCAAGCCGGCTTTTTTATTGCCTGTGCAGTTATCGCACGTAAAATTGACAAGCAACGCGCCGCCTCTGCATAATCTGCGCGCCTTACTAAAGGGATTAACCATGTCATTTTATTCTGCTCATTCGTTATTATTTGCCGCAATCGTGTTGATGCTGGCCGGGTGTGAAAAATCGACCACGCCGGGCCAAAACGCATCCGGAGAGCTGACCGTGCGCATTGGTGCGTCAGCACCATTGACCGGACCGCAGGCACACATCGGCAAGGACAACGAAAGCGGCACACGCATGGCGATAGACGACGCCAACGCCAAGGGTATCGTCATCGGCGGCCGCAAAGTGCATTTCGAGCTGATCAGCGAAGACGACCAGGCCGACCCCAAAACCGCCACCATCGTCGCGCAGAAGCTGGTGGATAACCAAGTCAGCGGGGTGATCGGGCATCTCAATTCCGGCACGACCATTCCCGCCTCAAGAATCTACAGCGACAACGGAATTGTGCAGATTTCGCCTTCCGCCACCGCCACCGCCTACACCTCGCAGGGCTACAAGACCGCGTTCCGCGTGATGGCCAATGACGCCCAACAAGGCCGCGTGCTGGGCGAATACGCAACGAAGAACCTCGGAGCGAAAAAGATCGCAGTCATTGATGACCGTACGGGCTACGGCCAGGGTCTGGCCGACGAATTCATCAAAGCCGCTCAGGCGGGCAACGCGCAAATCGTGGCGCATGAATACACCAACGACAAGGCATATGACTTCACCGCAGTGTTGACCGCAGTCAAAGGCAAGCAGCCCGATTTGCTGTTTTATGCCGGTATGGACCCGCAAGCGGGACCGATGGCGAAGCAGCTCAAAGCCCTCGCGCTGAAACTGAAATTCATGATGGGCGACGGCGGATATACGCCGCAATTCATCAAGCTGGCGGGCGATGCGGCAGAAGGCAGCTATGCCTCGCTGCCCGGCGTGCCGCTGGATAAAATGCCGGGCGGAAAAGAGTTCGAGACGCGCTTTGTCGCCAAGTACCAGCCCATCCAGCTGTATGCACCGTACTGCTACGATGCGGTGAATGTGATGATCGCCGCGATGCAGAAGGCCGATTCGGTGGAGCCGGCAAAATACCTGCCTGCGCTTGCCGGCATTTCGCATGACGGGGTGACGGCAAATATCCGGTTCGATGAAAAAGGCGACCTGAAGGGCGGCGCCATCACGCTGTACCAAGTGCAACAAGGCAAGTGGCAGCCGCTGGAGTCACTAGGCGCAAGCGCAACTCCAGCAGTGCATTGATACGCGAAATATGAATGATGAAGCGGCACCTTGCGTGTCGCTTTTCCTTTTTTGCCAGAAAATTAGCCACGGATTAACACGGATGTCCACTGATAAACACCGTGTTTCTATCCGTGTTAATCTGTGTCCATCCGTGGCTGATTGCCGTTTTATTTATGGAAATACTGCTACAACAAATCATCAACGGCCTGGTGCAAGGCAGCGTGTATGCGCTGGTCGCGCTGGGCTACACGATGGTGTATGGCATACTCGGGCTGATCAACTTTGCGCATGGCGAAGTGGTGATGATAGGCGCGATGCTGGCAATCTCCTCATTGACCGCGTTGCTGGGTATCGGTGTGCCGCCGTTGCTGGCATTGCCGCTCAGCGCCGGGTTGGCGATGCTGGGTTGCATGGTGCTGGGTTACGGCATCGAGCGCATCGCCTACCGCCCGTTGCGCCATGCGCCGCGCCTCGCTCCGCTGATCACCGCGATTGGCGTATCCATCGTGTTGCAGAACCTGGCGATGATGATCTGGGGGCGCGAGTACCACTCCTTCCCGCAACTGATCGCCAACAATCCGCACAGCATAGTCGGCGCGATCATCAACGATATCCAGATCATTATTTTCGTTCTGGCGCTGGCGATCATGGCCGGGCTGATGCTGCTGGTGCACAGAACCAGACTGGGACGCTCGATGCGCGCGGTGGCCGAAAACCAGCACGCCGCGCAGCTGATGGGCGTGGACATCAACCGGGTGATTTCCGTCACCTTCATGCTGGGCTCGGCGCTTGCCGCCGTGGCCGGGTTGATGGTCAGCGCCAACTACGGGCTGGCGCATTACTACATGGGTTTCCTGCTCGGGCTGAAAGCCTTCACCGCTGCGGTGCTGGGCGGGATCGGAAATTTGCGCGGCGCGATGCTGGGTGGGCTTCTGCTCGGCCTGATCGAGAGTCTGGGTGCGGGCTATATCGGCGATTTGAGCGGCGGGGTTTTTGGCAGCAACTATCAGGATGTGTTCGCCTTCTTCGTGCTGATCGCCGTGCTGGTGTTCAGGCCATCCGGATTACTGGGAGAGCGCATTGCGGAACGCGCCTAAAAATCCTCGCATAAGCTACTGCGCGCCCGAATCGCGGCGTCGCGTGCGCGCGTGCTCCTCGCCTACCCATACGGTATGTCTCGTCGCCCGCTGTGCGGCTCCTTGCGCTTCGGGCTGCTCGCGACGCTTCTGCGAGGTTTTTACGAGATGAAATTATTCGACAATCGCAATTCACGCGTGATGTTCTGGCTGCTGCTCGCCGCACTGCTGCTGTTGCCCTTCGCCACCGACGCGCTGCTCGGGCGCGGCTGGGTGCGCATCGTCGATTTCGCGATGCTGTATATCATGCTGGCGCTCGGCCTGAATATTGTCGTCGGTTTCGCGGGCCTGCTGGACCTCGGCTACATCGCGTTCTTCGCGGTGGGCGCATATTGCTACGCGCTGGCCGGTTCGCCGCACCTGGCGCTTGCCTTTCCGATGGCGTTTCCCAATGGTGTGCACCTGTCGTTCTGGATAGTCCTGCCGCTGGCGGCCCTGGTGGCCGGCGGTTTTGGCGTATTGCTCGGCGCGCCCACGCTGCGGTTGCGCGGCGATTACCTGGCCATCGTCACGCTGGGTTTCGGCGAAATCATCCGCATCTTCCTGAACAACCTGAATGCGCCGGTCAATCTGACCAACGGCCCACAAGGCATCAGCCGCATCGATCCGGTCAATATGGCGGGTGTGCGGCTGAATGTCACGCAGGAAATCTTTGGCATCTCGCTGCCCTCGGTGCATCTGTATTTTTATTTATTCCTCGCCTTCACCGCGCTGGTGATATTCGCCTCGCAGCGTCTGGAAAAATCCCGCATCGGCCGCGCCTGGATGGCGATACGCGAGGACGAGGTCGCCGCCTCGGCGATGGGCCTCAACACGCGCAACCTCAAGCTGCTGGCGTTCGCGATGGGCGCGATGTTCGGCGGCGCGTCCGGCGCGCTGTTCGCCGGATTCCAGGGCTTCGTCAGCCCGGAAAGTTTCAGCCTGATGGAATCCATCATGGTGTTGTGCATGGTCGTGCTGGGCGGAATGGGCAACATCGCCGGCGTGATACTCGGAGGCGTACTGCTGGCCGTGTTGCCTGAAGTGCTGCGCCACGGCGTCGTGCCGCTGCAACAAGCGCTGTTCGGCAAAACGCTGGTCGATCCCGAGAGTCTGCGCATGCTGCTGTTCGGCGGCGCATTGATCGTGATGATGTTATATCGTCCGGCCGGGTTGCTGCCGTCGCGCGTGCGCCGCCGCGAACTGAATAGCGACGAAGTGGCGTAGGCAATATGACAGACACGACTCCCTTGCTGCAACTTTCCTCTATCGGCAAACAGTTCGGCGGATTGAGTGCGCTTTCCGACGTGTCATTGCACATCCGGCGCGGCGAGATCTACGGCCTGATCGGCCCGAACGGCGCGGGCAAGACCACGCTGTTCAACGTCATCACCGGCCTGTACCAGCCGAGCACGGGCGAATTTCGATTCGACGGAAAAAAATATCAGGCCTGCAAGCCGCATGTGCTGGCAAAGGCCGGCATCGCGCGCACCTTCCAGAACATCCGCCTGTTCGCCAACCTCACCGCGCTGGAAAACGTGATGATAGGCCGCCATGTGCGCACCCGTTCGGGCGTGTTCGGCGCGTTGCTGCGCAACCGCACCACCCGTGGCGAGGAGCGCGCCATCACCGAACGCGCGCGTGAACTTCTGCGTTATACCGGAATCGAAAATCCCGCGCAGACTCTCGCCAAGCATCTGTCCTACGGCGAACAGCGCCGGCTGGAAATCGCCCGCGCACTGGCCACCGATCCGCTGCTGCTGGCGCTCGACGAACCCGCCGCCGGCATGAACGCCACCGAAACCGAAAGCCTGAAAACACTGCTGCAAACCATCCGCGCCAGCGGCATCACTGTGCTGCTGATCGAACACGATGTGAAACTCATCATGGGACTGTGCGACCGCGTCGCGGTGCTCGATTACGGCAGGAAGATCGCCGAAGGCGTGCCGGAAGAAGTGCGCAAAGATCCCGACGTGATCGCCGCTTATCTCGGGGGTGGTGATGAGTAGGGGCACAGCTTCTCCGGTAGAGGTACGGCGCGCCGTGCCCCTACTCGAAGTCCGCGACCTTGAAGTCGCCTACGGCGGCATCCAGGCCGTAAAGGGCATAACCCTGCACATCGCCCCCGGCGAGCTCGTCGCACTGATCGGCAGCAACGGCGCGGGCAAGACCACCACGCTGAAAACGCTGGCAGGCTTGTTGCATCCGGTCGGCGGACATATCCATTACGACGGAAAAAATCTTAAAGATGTTGCCGCGCACCAACGCGCCGCTATGGGCATCGCCCTCGTGCCGGAAGGTCGCGGCGTATTCGCGCGCATGACAGTGACAGAAAATCTGCTGATGGGCGCATACAGCCGCAGCGACAAAGTCGAAATCGCGGCGGACCTGGAGCGCATGTACGAACTCTTCCCGCGCCTCGCCGAGCGCAAAGTTCAATTGGCCGGAACACTCTCCGGCGGAGAACAGCAAATGGTCGCGATGGCGCGCGCGCTGATGAGTCGCCCACGCCTGTTGATGCTGGATGAACCCAGCATGGGTCTGGCGCCGCTGATGGTGCAAAAGATATTCGAAACTATCCGCGACATCGCGGCACAAGGCATGAGCATCCTGCTGGTAGAACAAAACGCCAGGCTCGCCCTGCAAGCCGCCCGGCGCGGCTACGTGATGGAAAGCGGCGCGATCACATTGTCAGGCGCGGCTAGCGAACTGCTGGGCAGCGATGCGGTGCAGCGCGCGTATCTGGGAGGATAATGGTCAGCCCGAAATGCAGAATTATTTTGCTGATTGTACTTGCCACCGCACTGCTGTTGAGTGGATGTGCAAACGTATCCGGTCTCAAAGCGTTCACCAGTGACGGATGCAGCCTGTTCCCGGATGGGACATTGCCTGATCGGACGCATTGGTGCGACTGTTGTTTTAATCACGACCTGGCCTACTGGTGCGGTGGCGGCGAGGTTGAGCGTAAGACAGCCGATAAGGCGCTCCATGCCTGTGTACTGGAACGCACAGGAAATAATGCGCTCGCCGAGACGATGTATGAAGGCGTCCGGCTAGGCGGCAGCCCCGTATTGCCGACATGGTACCGCTGGGGTTATGGCTGGAAATATGGCCGGGGATACCAGCCGCTCACGGAAGAGGAACAGCAGCAGGCAGCGGCCATGCTCAATAACTACAAGCTCACCCATCCATCCGGATATTGCCGCAAGCAGTGAAGCAACCAGCCGCCGCAGAAGGCGCAAAAGTTATACTCAGCCATACGCGATGCCGGCCACATTTTGCAGAGCAAAGCATGCGCGGTCTAACAGGGTATTGAAATACGTAGCGAGGGGCGATCAGGCAAGGAGGAAACCGGCGAAAAAAGCGGAGCGAATGTAGGGCGGGTCACACCCGCCGTGGTTGCTGGCATCCGGCGGGTTACGGCTGGCGCCTAACCCGCCCTACGCGGACTGGGAGGTTAGCCGGGATTGCTTTCTATCTTCGCGATTGATTATCGCTGCTCATATGCCCGCTTCAACCCTGCGATGTCGATCTTCTTCATTTGCAGCATTGCCTGCATCACTCTTCCCGATTTCACCGGGTCTGGGTCACTCAACAACTTGTCCAGTTGAGTGGGGACGATCTGCCAGGACACGCCGAATTTATCAGTCAGCCAGCCGCATTGAACTTCCTCTCCGCCTGCGGTGAGTTTCTGCCAATACTCATCGACTTCTTCCTGGGTCTCGCAGTTCACGACGAATGAGATGGCGGGAGAAATCTTGTATACCGGCCCGCCGTTCAATGCCACGAACTCTTGGCCGTCGAGCAGGAAACTCGCCGTCATGACCGAGCCCTTCGGCCTCCCGGAAACCTCGGCGCCTTCTTGTCCATAACGTTGCACACTCAATATCTTTGAGTTCCTGAAGACCGACACATAGAAATTAGCGGCATCTTCGGCCTGGTTATCGAACCACAGGAACGGGGTGATTTTCTGCATTTCGTTTACTCCTGAATATCGAACTGCGGATTCCACACGACTTCCCACACATGCTGGTCGGGGTCCTGGAAATACCCGGCGTAACCGCCCCAGAATGTTGGTTGTACGGGCTTGACGATCACGGCGCCCGCCCGCCTTGCCTGCTCCATAACCGCGTCAACTTCATCCTTTGACGCGACGTTGTGCCCTACCGTGAGATCGGTGGCGCTCGGCGACCCCAAAGCAATGCCCGTGTCCTGTGCGATGCTTTTACGTGGCCAGATGGCCAGTTTCAGTCCCGCGTGCAAATCGAAAAAGGCGACCGCCCCGTATTCAAACTCCTTGCCAAAAATCCCCTGTGTTGGCAAACCAAGACCGTCCCGGTAAAACGCGAGTGACCTTTCCAGATCATCGACACCGAGGGTAATGACAGTGATTCTCGGCTTCATGTTTTTGCTTCTTGGGGTACGCCACCCGGTTCCATATAGAACGGTGACCAGATATGGCCATCCAGATCCTCAAAATCTTGCCCGTACATAAAGCCGAGATCCTGTGGTGGTCTGGGTGTGGTACCGCCAGCCGCGAGCGCTTTGCGTACCAGTTCATCTACTTCGGCGCGGTTAGCGCAGGACAAGGCCATCATCACTTCCGCACTTTTCGTGGCATCGCAAATCGACTTGGCAGTAAAGCTCTGGAAGAATTTCTCCACCAGCAGCATGACAAAAATATCTTCGGCCACAATCATGCAAGTGGCATTTTCGTCAGTGAACTGCGGATTGAATTTGAAGCCGAGCCGGGTAAAGAATGCGACCGATTTGTTCAGGTCTTTAACCGGAAGATTCACGTAGATTTGTCTGGACATGATGCATCCTTTCGAAATGGGAAAGTGAGATCAAGCAGCCGTCAAGGTAAGAGTGTGCGCGCGGCTTGTCAAGCAATCCAGTATCGGGCATGTGGACTGGACATTCCTGCTTCACCCTTTAGATATGCGCCCTTTTCTCACAGGCGATCATGTCCGATGATATCAACCACGCATCAATTGAACCAGCTATCGTGCCAAACCAACTTGAACCTGACCCATTAATTCCTGGGACTCGCCCCGCTGATGATGCAAAAGATATTTGCAACCATCCGCCACATCACAGCACAAGGCATGAGTATCCTGCTGGCCGAACAAAACACCAAGCTCGCTCTGCAAGCCGCCCAGCGCGGCCATGTGATGGAAAGCGGACGATCACTTTGTCGGGTGCGGCGAGTGAACTGTTGGGTAGAGATGCGGTGCAGCGCGCGTATCTTGGAGGTTAACGGGAATAGCTTCCCGGCTTTGTCATACCTTGCTATTTGGTAGTCGACGCGGCATGCATAATTCCTATCGACCCTTTTCGGATATTCCGAGACAACCTGTCGAAGCTGCAAAAACCGGAGCGGACGTTCGAGATTCCAGGGATGAACAACTCCGCCCCTCAACTGGGTTTGAAGTCGTAAAGTTGCGTATCCAGCATTATTTTTATCGGCTTGCTCTCTTCCTGGATGTGTTTGATCAAGCAATCCCTCAACAACTTGGAATAATGCTTCGCCGCTGTGTCAGACCACATGCCATTGTTAGCCGCCAACTCATTTTTAATGCGCCGAGTTTCATTCAACAGACATTGATGCGCAAGCTCGTGCCGGGAAAAGGGGAGGTCGATCGCCTGCGCAATATATTCCTCAAACAGAAAATAATCACTTAAGCAATCTTCGAGCAGTTCAAATGCCTCTGATAGGGCAGCACTGTCACCTGCTTTAACCAAGGACTCAATGCTGATAACCATGCCGAGTAATTTTTTGTGTGCAGAATCGATAATTCTGTTGCCGACACTCAGCTGCTTTGTCCATAAATAATTCATCCTGCTCTCCTGAAAATAGACTACAACGTTGTGGATATCCAACGACATTACTGAAATTGGATTGCGGGAAATTGGCTCACCAGCAGGCTGGTGATTGAGAATCGGCGCAACAGAGGAAATTGTTCGCTGCAAGAAGGCTCTCTGTATTAGCTATTTGGTTGTTTGTGTCATGCACGGTCATGTTGTTCACAACTATCAGCAGATAGCAGCACCATACATTCAAAATTTTGGAATTCATATAGTCCGAAACGACTATATGTTTCAGCCTGGTGTCCTTGAACGTAGCATGCAGACTGAATTCGCTACAGAATATCTGGCTGATTATGCGAAAGTTTTTAATCTCGAGTGACTGGAATGAATTAAACGGGCCAGCTTCGTATTACTTTTGAACAAGCATGCCACTTCCCACATGCATTCAGATCAGGGCAGACCGTGGAGTGTACATACTGTAACGCCGTTCACTTGCGCTTCTGCCCCGGTTGATCTGCGTTGATGGACTCGTGCAGCTTTTGCGCAGTTTTCGCGTCAATACCAACCAGTAAATACAGCGTGCCATCCGGGCCCCAGGCTTTTTTCATAACCTTTGTGCCCTGCAACGATTCATCGGTAATCCTGGTTATCAAAGCGCTATCGCCGTCAGCCGTATCCTTTTTTGCAGCGTTTGCGCTGCCTGCAATTTCTTTCTGAACTGACCCGCGCAAATTCCGGGCAAGCTGCACGCGCGCATCGGCATCAACACTTCCGGCCCTTAAACAAAACCGCCCGCGATAACCCAATGACTTGCTGCCGCTTTTGGGCGACAGCCTGGAACCAGCCACCAGGCCACCGTTGTTTGGTGACTTGGTGGCTGGGCCAGAGCTTCATCAGTAATTACTTCGGGCGCGCAGTCAGGCTGTTCAGCACAACGGCTACTGGATCTTGCGGATTTTGTTGTTAGCGGTATCCACCACATACAGGCTGGCGCCGTCGGTGGTGATGTTGACAGGAAAGTAGAACGATGCCGCCGTGCCGGTGCCATCGGTAGCCCCTATCGCGCCCGATCCGGCCAGCGTGGTCACCGCGCCGGTCGCGATCACGATCTTGCGGATTTTTTGGTTGCTGCTATCCCCCACATACAGGCTGGTTCCGTCGGTGGTGATGCCATAAGGATAGTTGAACGATGCCGCCGTGCCGGTGCCATCGACCGCGCCCGTCACTCCCGATCCGGCCAGCGTGGTCACCGCGCTGGTCGCGATCACGATCTTGCGGATTTTGTGGTTGTAGGCATCCGCCACATACAGGCTGGCGCCGTCGGTGGTGATGTCGAAAGGGCCGTTGAACGAGGCCGCCGTGCCGGTGGCGTCGACCGCGCCGACCGTTCCCGATCCGGCCAGCGTGGTCACCACGCCGGTCACGATCACGATCTTGCGGATTTTGTGGTTGCTGGTATCCGACACATACAGGCTGGTTCCGTCGGTGGTGATGCCGTAAGGGCCGTTGAACGAGGCCGCCGTGCCGGTGGCATCGACCGCGCCCGCCGTTCCCGATCCGGCCAGCGTGGTCACCGCGCCGGTCGCGATCACGATCTTGCGGATTTTGTGGTTAATTGTATCCGCCACATACAGATTGACGCCGTCGGTGGTGATGCCGCGAGGATTAGAGAACGATGCCGCCGTGCCGGTGCCGTTGACTGAACCTATGAGTCCCGACCCAGCCAGTGTGGTCACCGCCGTGGTCAGTGCCAGCGGAACGTCCTGCCGCGCGCCGCCCATCTGCGTGCCTACTGCCGTGCCAGGTGGGGCTGCTGCGGCCGGGATGCTGACCTGGCTGAGCCAGGCGGTATCAAGGTTCGCGCTGAGCAAACTATCCTTGAGGTATTCCCAGCGCAAGGTGTGGGCGCCCGCCGTGACCGGGTAACTTGCCAGCGCCCACGGAACGAGTCCCGACCAGCGCGCCGTTGCAGGCTCTACCCCGTCGATGGTGAAGATCAGATAGTCGTAATCGGCTTCGCTGCTCACTTTGTAGTAGAAGCTCACATTGCCGGCGGCCGGTACGTTCACCGTCACATTGGCCGTGGTGGATTGCCCGTCCAGGATCGCGGGGGCTTTGTACACGTTGCCGCCGTTAGGCACGGTGGCGTCGCCCACCTGGCTCCAGATCGCGTTGGTCGGCGAGGTGTATGTCCAGGTTGCCCCGGAAAGCGGGCCTGTGCCTGCAACCGGCGCGGTCACCGTCAACGCGGCAGTGGAGGTCAACGAACCGATGCTGGCCGTGATGGTGGTCGAGCCGGCAACCAGCGTGGTGGCGTTGCCGTTGCTCACGGTGGCCACGCTGGTATTGCTGGATGTCCAGGTTGCAGATCCAGATACGTTGCCGGTGGTGAGATCGGCAAAAGTACCCATCGCGACGAAGGTGACTGTCTGGCCTAGGGGAGCGGTGACCGTGGCCGGGCTGATGTTGATGCCGGTGGGCGTGGTGCCGCCGGTGACTGTAATGCTGGCGGCAGGTGAAGTAACCCCGCTCATCGAGGCTGTTATGGTGGTGTTGCCGGGGCTCACGGCGGTGGCGACACCGGTAGTGCTGGTTGTGGCTATGGCGCTGTTTGCAGGCGCCCAGGTCACCTGGCTGGTGAGATTGGCGGCCGTGCCATCGCTGTAAGAGCCGGTGGCGACGAGATTGATAGTGGATCCCGAAAGCATAGAGATCGAAACCGGGGTGATGTCAATACTTGCCAGTGTGGTAGTCGTTGTGGTTTTGGATGCCGGTGCCGATGTTGCCCCTCCGCCACCGCATGCGGAAAGTATCAGGGCAATGAGGCCAAGCAAGCTCAAGCCGAGCCCACGGGAGGAGTTGCTTAACTTGCATCTCAATAAGCTCATCGCACTTCTCACTTTCGATTATTGTTGAACTAAGGTAAATACTCTACGCGCTCCTCGATCATCCGTCTATAACTCCAAATATAGCAAGCCAAATGGCATTTATCGGCCTGCGCCTTCGGAAAAAACCAGAGTCTAAATTGTTTTGGCTAAGTGTTCAGTTGCGCTAGGCTGTTATGTTTATTCTAACAAACAGTAAAACACTTCCGGCAGTTTTCGAAATGCGCATCGGATGCCGGCAGCTGCCCTCCAACAACGTGATCAGTGACTAGGCTGTGCCGGCCACCATGGATGGTTGTGTTGCTTAATAAATTTTCTGCCTATCAAAAGCGCGAGCTTTCCGCCTGTGGATCGTTCACTTGCGCTTCTGCTCCGGATAATCTGTGGTGATGGACTCGTGCAGATTTTGCGCACTTGCCGCGTCAAGACCAACCAGTACATACAGCGTGCCATCCGGGCCGTAGGCGCTTTTCATAACCTTTGTGCCCTGCAACGATTCATCGGTAATCCTGGTTATCAAAGCGCTATCGCGGTCAGCCGTATCCTTGTTTGCTGAGTTTGCGCTGCCCGCAATTTTCTGCTGCCCCGATAAATTTTTTTGCACAGACCCGCGCAAATTTAGAGCCTCGCGCAAATTCCGGGCAAGACGCACGCGCGCATCGGCAGCGGCCATCTGCTCCATAAACGAAATGCCCGCACCGGACTTGGCAGCCGAACCCACTGCCGTAACCGCCAGGCCATCGACAGGTGCATTACAGACCCACAAAGGGGCGCGCTTCCTGGACTTCGGGAATAAACACTTTTTTGCCTTTATCACCTTGCCAGTCGTGGTCGGCGTGCCGCCCAGAGCATCAACACTCAGAACCATAGTTACAGACAACAGCACACAAAATATTTTACGCATAAAAATCCTTCCTGATTATTGTCGACGTTAATAGTGCCCGGATGGAATGCAATGGAATCCGGGGCACTTTTTGGCTCGCTCACTGCTCCACGGATTCCGCTTCGCTTCATCCGGTCTACATATTATTCACCCCACTGGGCTGTCAGTATGCGGTCACGTCTGCTCTCCGTCAGGTGCAGCATAAACGCGCAGTCTTTGCGATGTATCGTGATGCCACGATCGCGCGTGACGTAGCCGACGATGGCATCCCCCGGTACCGGATTGCAGCATCTGGCTACTCGGGTCATCAGGTTGTTCACGCCACCGACCGTGATGTCTGCTTTTGAGGCACGTTTGGTCACAGGACGGAATGCCTTTGGTTTTGCTGGTTCTATCACCCTGGTCGGCAACTCTTCCTGGATCGCGACGGCTATGCGATGCATCGTGATTTCGTTGCGCCCGATGGCAGCGAGCAAGTCGTCCAGTTTGTTGAAGTGCAGTCGTTGCGCGAGCTTTTCCTGGTTGACGGAGACGACGCCGAGACGGTGCAGTTCCCGGTCCAGTTGCACCCTGCCCTGCGCGACGCTATCGTCATAGTTCTGGCTTCTGAACCAGGCGCGCACCTTGGCGCGGGCACTCGAGCTTTGCAGAAAGCCGAGCGATGGGTTGATCCAGTCGCGGCTGGGCGCGCCCTGTTTGATGGTCAGTATTTCCACACGTTGTCCGTTCTGAAGTTTGTAACTGAGCGGGACGATGCTGCCGTCCACCTTGGCGCCGCGCGTGCGGTGTCCCAGATCGGTGTGCAGCGTGTAGGCGAAATCCACCGGGGTTGCGCCTTTGGGCAAATCTATCACTTTGCCCTGCGGGGTGAGCACGTAAACCTGGTCATGGAACAATTCGTTTTTGAATTGCTCCTGCATGTCGCCCTTGTCGGCCAACTCTTCTTTCCATTCCAGTATCTGGCGCAGCCAGGCGATTTTTTCGTCAAACTGCAAATCGGTTTTCCCGCCTTCCTTGTAGCGCCAGTGAGCGGCTACGCCAAGTTCGGAATGCTGGTGCATTTCCTGGGTACGTATCTGCACCTCCAGCGCCAAGCCGCGCGGGCCGACAACGGCGGTGTGCAGCGAGCGGTAGTTGTTGCTCTTGGGGTGCGCGATGTAGTCGTCGAATTCGCCGCTAATCGGCTGCCACAGGTCGTGCACCAGGCCGAGCGCCGTGTAGCAGGCCCTTATCCCATCAGCCACGCTGCCACCGACCACGCTGTCGCCCGCCTCCGACACGTTACTGCGAAGCAGCCGGTTGCGGGAGGAGGCGGAGGACGGCATTCTCGCCCCGGAGACTTCGTCACGCCGTGTCATGCCGCCGACCAGTATCCGCACCGCGCGCACGTCATAGAGCTCGCTGAAATCCACCTGCTTGCGCTTCATCTTGTTGATGATGCTGTAGATGTGTTTCGGCCGGCCGGACACTTCGGCCGGTATGCCGGCTTGGCTCAACGTCTGCTGCAACTGGGCCACAACCTCCGCGATATATTGCTCGCGGTCTACCCTGCGTTCATCCAGCAGCTTCGCGACTTTTTTGTACAGCTCCGGCTCCAGATAGCGCACGGAAAGATCTTCCAGCTCCCATTTGAGCTGCCAAACGCCGAGGCGGTTGGCAAGCGGCGCAAAGATGGTGTGGGTCTCCTGCGCGATCAGCTTCTGCTGGTCTTCGTCGGCGCCCGAAAGGCAACGCAAGGTCTGGGTGCGCTCGGCCAGCTTGATCAACACCACGCGGATATCCTGCACCATCGCCAGCAGCATTTTGCGCAAGCTTTCGATCTGCTGCGCAGCTTCGTCCTTGTCCTTTTTGTCATGGCTGGGCATCTCGCTGAATTGCTGGATCTGTTCCATACGCGAAATGCCTTCAACCAGCATCTTCACATTGGTGCCGAAACGTGTTTCCAGTGTTTCAGCCCAATCATCCAGATACTCGGGCACTGCATGCAGGATGGTGGCCGCGACAGTCTCGAAATCCATGTTCATGTCGGCCAGAATCGAAGCCGAGCCGAGCGCGTGGCGCATCAGCGGTGTGCCTGTCAGCTCGACTTGCCCGGCGTAGAGCGGCTCAGCCAGTTCACAGGCCTGGCGGATCACCTCGACTTCTGCGGGAGCAAAGGCCGCTGCGAGCGCAGCAAGCCATGATTGTGTGCTCTCGTGTTCCTTGCCGGACAGGAAGGAGTCTTTTTGTGAAATGGAAACCATGGCGAATTATGGCATTTATCTGGTTCGGTACCGGCGAGTTCAGAACAAGCGAAATTTAAACAGACAGGCCGGACAGTTACTGCAAATCAGCCCAGCACCTTGAACAGCAGCTTGGTCGCCAATGCGATCATCAGCACGGCGAACAGTTTGCGCAACATGCCGACCTTCATGCGATGCGTGGCTTTCGCGCCGAGCGGCGCAGTAATGACGCTGGCGACTGCGACCCAGAACAATGCGGGCAGGTAGACGAAGCCGAGGGTGTGGGCGGGCAATGCGGGTATGTTCATGCCGGTAACAACGTAGCCCGCCGTGCCGCCGACCGCGACCGGAAAGCCGATTGCGGCAGAGGTGCCGATCGCATTCCTGAGCGCGACATTGCACCACAGCAAGAAGGGAACCACCACCGTGCCGCCGCCGATGGATACCATGCTGCTCAGCCAGCCGGTGAATACGCCGGTCAGTGTCATGCCTGCTGCGCCGGGAAGCTGGCGCGAGGCATGCGGACGTTTGTCGAGCAAAATTTGAATCGCCGCGAAATACACAAACAGCGCGAAAAATATTCCCATGAAACGAGGCGAGGCGCTGGTGGCGAACAGTGCGCCGATACCGGTGCCGATCAGGATACCCGGCGCGATGTTACGCACCACGCGCCAGTTCACCGCGCCGAGCTGGTGATGTTTGCGCAGGCTGGCAAGGGAGGTGAAGATGATGGTTGCCATCGAAGTGCCGAGCGCGAGATGCAGCAAATGCTCGGCGGGAAAGTGCTGCGCATCGAACAGGAACAGCAGCACCGGCACGAGTATCGCCCCGCCGCCGATGCCAAACATGCCGGCAAAGACGCCGACGAAGGCACCAAGGATGAGATAGGCTAAATACCAGTCCATGTCAGCTGTGCACCAGCTTCTGCGTAATGAACTTCCACTCGTCCGGATCGAGCGGAGTGATGGACAGGCGATTGCCGCGTTGCAGCGTGCGCATCCGGGCCAGTTCGGGATGCTCGCGCAATTCATTGATGGTGATGAGCGGTATTTTCCTTACCAGTTGCACATCCACATTGAACCAGCGCGGTTGTTCCTGCGTGGCCTTGGGATCGAAGTATTTGCTGTCGCGCTTGAATTGCGTGGCGTCGGGATAGGCGATGCTGCTGACTTTGGCGATGCCGGCGATGCCCGGTTCCTTGCAGTTGGAGTGATAGAACAGCACGCCGTCGCCGACCCTCATCTGGTCGCGCATGAAGTTACGTGCCTGGTAGTTGCGCACGCCGTACCATGCCACCGTTTGACTTGGCATGGCGGCGAGATCGTCAATGTTGCAATCGCCAGGTTCGGATTTCATCAGCCAGTAGCGCATGTATTTATTCCATTTCTAAATCAAAAGTGAAATATCGTAGGGTGCATTCCATGCGCCAGTATTAATGGTGCATGGAATGCACCCTACATTTTTATTGCTGCTTGGAAAGGCAAATGGAATATCCATTCCTGATAAAAAACGATATTTTTGTAGGGGCGCACCCTTCACGCGCATGGCGCGCTCCTACACCAGCATCATTGGTTCATGTTGGAATTGAAAATAAAATTAACCACCAATAAAAAGTGCGACCTGAAAAGGTCGCACTGGAATAAAGCCCCCCGCCTGTGCCGTTGACTCATTATCTTGAACCTGGGTTCAAGAGGGCTGCTTCCCAGTTACATCAGGTACATCCGCAGAGGGATGCGCACAACAGTAACATCGAGGGTTGCGGCCTAAGCCTAAGCTTATGGGTTCAAAGAATTATGAGCCTGACGAACACCGCAGGGGACAAACCCGGAACTTATTGTCTAGAACAGCGTATCTTGTTCGGCTAATGCCTCATCAATCGCTGCCTGCATGGAACCCATTCTACGCTTAAAGTCGGAGAGGTCAACGCCGCGCCCAACTTTTGTGGTGAGCAGTTCGTGGGTGATATTCAGTGCGGCCATCAGCGCGATACGTTCGACGCTGACGATCTTGCCGGCATCGCGTATCTCGCGCATTCTTTTGTCCAGATAGGCCACAGCATCAAGCAGTTCGCCGCGCTCTTCTTCGGGACAGGCGATGCTCAGTTCCCGGTCGAGAATCTTGATTTCCAGAGTTTTGGTTTTGCCGCTCACGTTTGATTTTCTGGAAGAGTAATGAGCAGCTTATTCAGCCGGGCTTTCGCGCTTTCCATCTTGTCGCTGTATTGGCGATTGCTGCTGAGAGCGTGTGCTAACTCCTGGCGCAACTGGTGATTTTCCGAACGCAACTTGCCGCTCATCTGTATCAGCTGAGCAAGTTTCACTTCCAGGGCATTCAGTTCGTTTTCCATGCTCTGACTATAATTTGAAAAGTGCTGATAAGTCAAATGGTAAGAGAGAGTTGTGCATGCGGTTTGTAACTTCGCTGTCCTGCTTGATTTGGCGAGGCGCGATCTGTTTATGGTAAAGTGCGCGCCGCTTTGAGGTTCCCGTCTGTTTGCAGACGGGTTAAACGGGAAACAGGTAAGGGAGTTCAACCCGATGCCTGTGCTGCCCCCGCAACGGTAAGCGAGTGCGGATTTGCCAATATGCCACTGTGAGCAATCATGGGAAGGCGGCAGATCAAGACTTGTGAGCCCG
Organism: Gallionella sp.; assembly: GCA_030645955.1. The sequence continues at coordinate 35,563 of JAUSMR010000101.1, forward strand.
GAGACCGGCCTGTGAGCGAAGGAACAGGAGATGCTACGGGAGGTCGCATCAGGATACCTATGAACAGCAGCACAGTTCGTATTCCGGTTTTTCTTCCCTTCGTATTTCCTGAATTTTTAACGTTCCAGCGGGGTCGCTTGGAACTTACTCAGGAAACGATCATGAAACGAAATTTACTCACGGTTGCGCTAATCGGTGCGATCTCTTTTTCCCTTGCCGCGTATGCCGAAACACCCAGCCTCGACGAGGTGGTCGTGACGGCGGCGCGCATGCCGCAGTTGCTGTATCAAACCATTGCGCACACGACGATACTGAACGAACAGGAAATCCGGAAATCCGGCGCGCCCGACATGCCCACCCTGCTGCGTTCCCTGGCTGGTGTTGAAGTGGTGCAGAACGGCGGGCTGGGCAAGCAATCCAGCACCTTCATGCGCGGCACCAATTCCAGTCACGTGCTGGTGCTGCTGGATGGCGTGCGCATCAATTCCGCCACCGCCGGGTTTACCGCGCTCGAACACATCATGCTGGACAGCATCGAGCGTATCGAGGTGGTGCGCGGCAACGTCAGCAGCCTGTATGGTTCCGAAGCCATCGGCGGCGTGATCCAGCTGTTCACCAAACGCGGCCGCGGTGAGCCGGCCCTGAATGCCAGCGCCGGGTTGGGCAGTCATGGCACCAGGCGGCTGGCCGCCGGATTTTCCGGCAGTGCGGATGCGACTTCATTCAGCGTGAACGCCGGCAAGAACAAGACCAACGGCGTGTCGGCGATCAAGGCCAGCATCGTGCCGACAATCAATCCCGATAACGACGGCTACGACAACACCACTTTCAATGCGCAGGTCCAACACGCGATCAGTGCCGATCACCGGATATCTGCCTCATGGTTCAGCTCGCGTGCCGACAGCCAGTACGACAACGCCTTTGGCGCGACGACCGACCGCAACAACACGCTTTCGAACATCGACAAACTGTCGCTGGGCCTGGACGATCAATTAAGCGCGATGTGGCACAGCAAATTGAACTGGGCGCGCGGCACCGACAACAGCCGCGATTACCTGAACGGTGCGGAGAACAGCCGTTTCAAGACCACCAACAATCAACTGGCCTGGCAGAATGAATTGCAGCTTGCCGATAACCAGCGCGCCCATCTGGCTGCCGAGCATCTGGTGCAGTCGGTCACTTCCGACACGCTGTATTCCCCGACCAGCCGCAGCGTGAACAGTCTGCTGGGCGGCTATGTGGGTGAATACGGCGCGCAGCATGTGCAACTCAACCTGCGCCAGGACCGCTATTCCGATTTCGGCACGGCGAATACCGGCCTGCTCGGTTATGGACTTTCGTTTGCGGATAATTGGCGTGCCACGGCGAGCATCAGCAGCGCCTTCAAAGCGCCAACCTTCAACGACATGTATTACCCGCTCTCTTTTGGTTTTGCGGGCAACCCGAACCTTCGCCCGGAACATGCCCGGAACAATGAGCTTGGCCTGCATTACGCGGCGGACGGACAGCGGGTGGATGCGGTGTATTTCGACAACCGCATTCGCGACCTGATTGCCATCAACGGCACTTTCAGCACGATGGTCAATGTCAATCAGGCGCGCATTGATGGTTGGGAACTGGGCTATGCAGGAGAGTTTGGCGATACCAGAGTGAAGGCCAGCGCAACACTGCAAAATCCGCGCGACACCCAGTCCGGCGCTATCCTGCTTCGCCGGGCCAAGCAGCACGCCAGCGTTGCCTTGACTCAGCATGCCGGCGCCTGGGATGCAACGGGAGAATTCCAGTACAGCGGCTCGCGACAGGATGCTGACATCAATACATTTGCGCCGGTCACATTGCCGGGCTACCAGGTGTTCAACCTGAATGCGCGTTACCAGGTGGACAAAAATATTTCAGTAGTGGCGCGCGTAGATAATTTGTTCGATCGCGATTACATGCTGGTGCATGGTTATGACAATCCGGGGCGCACGCTGTTCGTCGGAGTGAGCTACAGGTAGTCGAATCAAGGGTAGTAAAATGCTGACAAAGGCGGCTGGTCCGCCTTTGTTTTTTTCCGCGCCTCGTGTACTGTTGCGCCCGTACTCAGCAGAAGCCGTTCGTGGTGAGCTTGTCGAACCATGAACGGCCCTTCGACAAGGCCTTTAGTCCTGAGAGCAGCCGAAGGGTCAGGGCGAACGGGCTGTGGGAATGAACCAACTCCCGGAACTGTCAGACTTTGTGAGTCCCCAGCATAGCTGGGAGTTTTCCCGTGAAAATAGATTTTGAAACTGGAGTTGAAGTGAACCTGGCCTTATTCGATTTAGATAACACCCTGCTCAACGGCGACAGCGATTTCGAGTGGTCGCAATTCCTCATCCGTATTGGCGTGCTGGACCGCGAACTGTTCGAGTCGAAGAACCTCGTCTTCTACGAACATTACAAAGCAGGCACTCTGGATATCAACGAATTCCTGGATTTTCAGTTGAAGCCGCTGTCGCGCCATGCCCGCAAAACGCTGGACGAATGGCACCGGCAATTCATGCGGGAAAGCGTGCTGCCGATGGTGACCCAGCCTGCGCGAGACCTGGTCAACCGCCATCTTGCGGCGGGCGATGTGTGCGCCATCATCACCGCGACCAATAGCTTCGTCACCGCGCCGATCGCGCGCGAATTCGGCGTCGAGCACCTGATCGCCACCGAACCGGAGCACAAGGACGGCGAATTCACCGGGAATGTTGCGGACATCCCGTGTTTCCGCGAAGGCAAGATCACCCGCCTGGAAAACTGGCTGTCCTCTCGCGGCTGGACGCTGGACAGCTTCGCCGACAGCACCTTCTACAGCGATTCGTTGAACGACCTGCCGCTGCTGCGCAAAGTGAAAAACCCGGTCGCCGCCAACCCCGACGCCGTGCTGCGCGCCCATGCCGAACAACACGGCTGGCGCATCATCAGCCTGCGCTAGCCTGTGGGCAAGCGCGAAGAGGGAAGCGTAGATTAAACAACCGTTCGCCCTGAGCCTGTCGAAGGGTTAGTCGTACCAATTTGATGTTAATAATTTAATCCAATCATGGTTCGACAAGCTCACCACGAACGGATTAAATCGACGTTTCCCTAGCGCTGCAAGCCCGCCTCGACCTCCCGGCGCTTGGCCTTGCCAACCAGCCGCTCCACCAGCACCAGCGCAAAATCCATAGCCGTGCCCGGCCCGCGCGAAGTAATCAGATTGCCATCTTCGACTACCGCAGCAGTCTGCAAATTGATATTGGGAAACCCGTCCAGGCATGTCGGGAAACTGGTGGCTCGTTTGCCGTCGAGCAATCCGGCGCTGGCCAGCACCGATGGCGCGGCACAAATCGCGGCGACATATTTGCCTTGTTGCGCCATCTTCTGCAGCAACGCAATGACGCGTCTGTCGGCATTGAGGTTGTCGGTTCCCGGCTGTCCGCCGGGCAACACGATCATGTCGAAACTGTCGTTCAGCGCGGCATCAAGCGTGGTATCAGGCACCAACACCACGCCGCGGCTGGCGCGCACCGGCTGATTATCCAGACCTGCGCTGACCACCGTTATTCCGGCGCGGCGCAGGATATCGATCACCGTGACCGCTTCGATTTCTTCGCAGCCTTGTGCGAGGGGAACAAGAACTTTGGGCATGGGCAGCCTCCGTTAACAGGGGTGATGCAAATTCGTTTTCTACAAATCAAGCCGCCCAAAAACAATTCGACTCCGGTACTGAGGTCTCCACTTCTGAGATGGGGGAGTTGTCCAAAGTGATTGCGTTGGAAAAACATGGCGAACCCGTTGTACGGATTCGCCCGTGGTGACTTAAAGCAAATCGCGTGCTTTGAAGCCAAGCCCCTATTTGATGCTCACAGAAGTTGCATTGTTATATGCAATTAATTTCAATGTTCACAGGCGCGGCACTGGATACCACACCTACCCCATTGAGCACAGTGCAGGTCTGACCCGTTGGTTGAGTTTGAATAGTCATCGAATAGTCTGTTGGCTGCTGGAAGTAGTATCCCATCCCCGAGGTAGTCGACGTCACGTTACTTGTGTAAGCCCCACTGCCGGAAAATCCGACGATTGATAAAGCAAGGCCGTTGGTTGTTAACCCGTTGATCACAGCATGAACGTAATAATAGGTTGGCATAAGTGTGCCGCTGCCACCCGTACAACTTACGCTCAAGCTGGATATATCTGAATTGCCGACAGTGCCTGAACCATTTGAAACAGTGCACACCTGACCAGCCGGTTGAGTTGCTACAGAAACGCTATAGGAATCTCCTGTATTCAACCAGCTCATTAAGGAAAATGTGCCGTTGTAGGTAATATAGTTATCCGTGAAGGTTGAGCCGAATGCTCCATATGTAACGTTTAAGCCAAGCCCCGTGGCAGACAAGCCTGTGATAACGCCACCGAGGCTGATATTCGTCGTTTTTCCCGATCCACCCACGCATGTAACCGCTATATTGGAAATATCGGCACTACCAACAACGCCCGCACCATTGGTAACGGTACAAGTCTGTCCAACAGGTTGGCTTAATATCGAAATCGAATAAGATGCGCCACTACTTAAGCGTCCGCTGAAATTAAATCCGCCCGATGCAGAAAGCGACAGATAGTCAGCCAAATTGTTTTGCATTACGAGGCCACTGGCGGTCAGACCTGAAACGCTACCCCCCACTTTGTATGTTGTTGCAGTCGGTGTACCGCCGCCTGAACACACTACTGTGACGTTGGATATATTGGCATTGCTCACAGTGCCACTGCCATTCGTTACCGCACAGGCCTGACCTGTTGGTTGGGTGAGTATTGTTACCGCATACGGTGAACCGCTAGGCACCTTGTTAACAAACGTAAAACTCCCGTTAGATGAAACTATTAGATTATCGAGTCCATTGTTTTGCAGTGTGAGCCCATTACTTGCCAATCCAGATACCGCAACGCTAACTAACGCCCGCATTCCTGTTCCTGTCGTCGTGCGATCAGCTACAGTTGAAACGACACCACCTCCTCCACCTCCACAACCGCCAATAAATGTAGTTGCAAAAATCATGGCTAAAGCGTTTCTATTCATACTTGACCCTTCATAAAAATGTAATGCGCATACAGTTGAATTGGTAACATCTGGAATTTATTGGAATAAATAATATTTATGCTTTTCGCATCCGGCTCCAAGTTTTAGGGGGCACGATAACTATTTACGGGCAATCCGTTCGGTCTTTAACATGTTGCTCGGTTTATTTCGACTCAGGCTTTCTCCGCTCCTGCACTACTGCTCACAAACTCGAATTATTGTAGCAGAAGTGCCCGGCAATATGAGCTGCGCCCGACAGTTATATCTGGCGGGTTCTACCCGCCTACGATAATGCACATTGATTCTGCTGGCCGCAGGTATGGCTTGACAGACTTTGTTGCGCGCCCTTAAGATAGTAACCGAATACTTACTTGCATTGCTTATGGACGGGCTTATGACAAAACTTAGACTCAAGCTGATTTTATTGGCGACTCTTCTGATTTCCATCTTTGCGCTGGTGGTTCTTACCCAGGGGCCGTTGGCGCCAATCAAGGTGACTACCGAGAAAATCCAGACAGGAAGCCTTGCTTCCGAGGTGTTTGGCGTTGGGATCACCGAGGCCCGGCATACTTATAACGTTTCTTCCACGATGACCGGGCGGGTTGGCAGCATGCTGGTCGATCAGGGCGATTATGTGAAAGCCGGACAAGTTGTTGCCAGGCTGGACCCGATTGATCTCAATGAACGGCTCACCAGCAGCCGGTTGATGGCGGAGCGCTCGTCCAACTCGATCAGGATGGCCGAGGCCCAGCTGGCGCAGGCGCAAAGCCAGGAAAAGACGGTATCGTCGACATATAAACGATTTGTCGATCTGCATGCGAAGGGCTATGTCAGCCAGGAATTGCTGGATGCCAAGCTGAACGAAAAAAATGCTGCACAAGCCGCGCTGGATGCCGCTAGCGCTTCTTTGGCGGCTGTTAAACATGACCGGGAAAAGGCGCAGTCGGATGCATCGGGCGTAGCCAAGCTGCGCGATCAAACCCTGCTGTTCAGCCCGGTGAGCGGCATCGTCACGGCAAGAATGGTTGAACAGGGCGTGACGGTTGTCCCGGGGCAGACGGTGCTGCAAGTGGTCGATCCGGGCGACATCTGGATCAGAACCCGTATCGACCAGAAGCAGGCGGGTTCAGTCCGTGCTGGCCAGTTGGCGAGCATCGTGCTGCGCTCGCAGCCACAGACTGCCGTTGCAGGCGCGGTCAAACGGGTCGACATGATCAGCGATGCGATTACCGAGGAACGTATCGTGAATGTTTCTCTTGCCGCACCGGAATCGAATATCAGCCTGGGCGAATACGCCGAAGTCACCATCAAGCTCCCCGGTCTGGCAAATATCCGTTCGATACCCACTGCGGCCGTGAAACAGATCAACCGGCAAAAAGGCGTATGGGTGCTGCTTAATAATCGCGCCAAATTCAAAGCCATCAAAACCGGCATTGCAACACTGGATGGACGAACACAGGTTGTAGATGGGCTGAGCGATGACGATGAGGTGATTGTCTACAGCCAGAAGGCGATGAAAGACGACCTCAAGTTGAAGGTAGTTCCGGAAATCGTGAAAAGCTGACCATGGGTAATTCCAATGATCCAAGAAAACCCAATAGAACCAAGGTGCATTGTAGGAGCGCAATTTATTGCGCGATAGCTTGCACACATAATCGCCCGATGAATCGGGCTCCTACATTGAATCTACAAGCTTTACAGGCGTAATGAACATTATTGAATTATTTCTAATGGATTATTTTGGATGATAAATCTCGCAAGCCGCGACATCCTGCATGGATGGGGAAAGTTTGTCTTTACCGGCATAGGGCTTGGGCTGCTGATCGGCGTCACGCTGACGATGGCCGGCGTGTACCGCGGCATGGTGGACGATGGCAAGGCGCTGATCGAAAACGCCGGAGCGGATCTATGGGTGGTCCAGCAAGACACGCTCGGCCCTTATGCCGAGCCATCCAGCATTCGCGATGACGTGATACATGACATCCGGGGCCAGGAGGGTGTCATGGAAGCGGGCAACGTGGCGTATCTGACGATGCAGGTCAAGCAAGGCGCCAAAGATGTGCGCGTCATGCTGGTGGGCATCGAGCCGGGCAAGCCGGGCGAACCGGCCTACCTGGTGGCTGGCCGCCCGATCACGCGCACACATTACGAAGCGCTGGCCGACATCAAGGCCGGACTGGCAATTGGCGAGCGCATCCAGATTCGCCGCCACCAGTACACCGTCGTCGGGCTGACGCAGCGCATGGTCTCGTCAAGCGGCGATCCGATGGTGTTCGTGCCGATCAAGGATGCCCAGGAAGTGCAATTCCTGAAAGACAATAATGCGCTGCTGAATGAGCGCGCGCGGACGTCAGCGAACCCGGCCTTTAACCGCCCCGGCGTGCCTGGCTTGCTGGAAGCCGTTCTGGCAAGCCAGGCCACGAGTCATATGGTCAATGCCGTGCTGGTGCGCATCAAACCCGGTCATGACGCTCAGGAAATCGCGAAACAAATCCGCCGCTGGCAGCATTTGCAGGCGTATACCAAAGACCAGATGGAAGAAATTCTGGTCGCCAAATTGATTGCGACTTCGGCCAAACAGATTTTCATGTTTCTGGTGATTCTTTCCATCGTCAGCGCGGCTATCGTGGCCTTTATCATCTTCACGATGACGATGAACAAGATACGAGAAATCGCCGTGCTCAAGCTGGTGGGAGCAGGCAATAAAACGATCAGCGGCATGATATTGCAACAGGCGCTCGGTTTGGGGCTGATCGGTTTTGTGGTCGGCAAGACAGCGGCGACCTTGTGGGCACCTTTGTTCCCAAGATATGTATTGCTGATCCCCGGTGACGCGATCCGGGGATTTCTTCTGGTGATGCTGATCTGCTCCCTGGCGAGCATTTTCGCGATCCGGGCGGCCTTGCGGATCGATCCGGCTACTGCGATTGGAGGATGATAATGGGCGAACCGGCAATACATATCGAGAACCTGAAGAAACGCTATGGCGAGGGCGATACCGCTGTCGATGCGCTGAAGGGCGTGGACATGACTATCTGGCCGGGTGAGGTGGTCGGGTTGGTCGGGCCGAGCGGATCGGGCAAAAGCACATTGCTGAAATGCCTGGGCGCGGTGATCGAGCCGACGGCGGGAAAGATGCAGCTCGCCGGGCAAACGATTTACGACCATAAATGGAAAATCGACGACCTGCGCACGCTGAGGCGTGATCGTATCGGTTTTGTTTTTCAGGCCCCCTATCTGATCCCGTTTCTGGATGTGACCGACAACATTGCCCTGTTGCCGATGCTGGCTGGGGTCCCGAACGGGCAAGCGCGAAGCCGCGCGAAGGAATTGCTCGATGCGCTTGATGTCGGCCACCGCTCCAAGGCGCAGATTTCGGAGCTCTCCGGCGGCGAACAGCAACGCGTGTCGATTGCGCGCGCATTGGCCAATCACCCGCCGGTCATCCTCGCCGACGAGCCAACGGCGCCGTTGGACAGCGAACGCGCATTGACTGTGGTACGCATCCTGAATCAGATGGCCAAGCAATACCGGACCGCGATTATCGTCGTGACGCATGATGAAAAGATCATCCCGACCTTCAAACGCGTTTACCATATCCGCGACGGGCGTACTTATGAGGAAGCGGGAGAAGGCCGTGAAGCCTGACGGAAAATTATCGGGAGAAAAGTCATGAACCAGGAAGCAGTCAAACGTCGTTTGCCTACGGAAGAAAGACAAAACGAAATTATCCGTGTCGCCGTGGATCTGGCCGCAGAAAAAGGCGTGGACAACGTCACCACCCAGAATATGGCGGATGCCATGAAAGTAACACAGGGCGCCATCTTCAAGCATTTCACGACCAAGGACGACATCTGGGTTGCGGTCATGCATTGGATACGCGAGCAGCTTATGAAAGTGCTGGAAAAAGCCGCGTCAGAGGCTGACAATCCTGTCGATGCGATTGAACGCATGTTCTTTGCGCACATCGCCTTCATCAGCAAACACCCGGCGATTCCGAGACTGCTGTTCTCCGAGTTGCTGCACAAAAAAAACAGCAAACTCCGCGACCTGATACAGGGAATCATCTCCGGCTATGAAACCAAGATTGCCGGGTTGCTCGATGCCGCAAAAGCGCAATCCCTGGTGCCACCCGGCCTGGACAGCAATAGTGCCGCCGTGCTTTACATCGGCATGATCCAGGGACTGGTCATGCAGGTTTCAATTTTTGGCGGAAAGCGCTCGTTGCTGGATGAGGCTAGAAAAACTTTCCCCATTTATCTGCACGGCATAAAGAAACGTTGCTCTGAAGTTTAATTATTATTCAGCCAAAGAAAGAAATAGACATGAAAAAGATGCCGTATGCTTTGCTGCTTGCACTGGTTATCCCCGGTGCGGTTAACGCTGCCGACCTGCTGGAAACTTTCCGCGCCGCACAGGCGAACGACCCGGTATTTGCCGCCGCACGCGCTAATCTGCACGCCGGGCAGGAAAAGCTGCCGCAGGGCCGTTCTGCGTTGCTGCCGTCGGTCAATCTCAGCGCCAACACCACCTTTAACGACAGCACCGTGCAGTATCGCGGCACGACTTTTTTGCCCGGCGGGAGCAACCGCTACAACAGCAACGGCTACGGTGTGAACCTGGTGCAGCCGTTATTCCGCCAGCAAAACTGGTTGGCTTACAGCGCATCCGGATTGCAGGTCGCGCAGGCCGAGGCGCAATTCAGGATTGCCGAACAGGATCTGATGTTGCGCGTCGCGCAGGCCTATTTCGATGTGCTGATCGCGCAAGACAGCGTGCAGCTTGTAGAGGCGCAGAAGACCGCGATCTCCGAACAGCTCGAACAGGCGAGGCGCAATTTCGAAGTCGGCAGCGCCACGATCACCGACACGCTTGAGGCACAGGCCCGCCATGATCTGACCGGCGCGCAGGAAATTGCCGCGCGGAACAATCTTGAAATCAAGCGCAGCGCGCTACAGCAACTGATAAATGCCGTCCCGCAGGACCTCAAGCCGCTCGGCAATGCATTCAGGCTGGAAGCCCCGCAACCTACCGACATGGAGCAATGGGTGACCAATGCCCAGTTGAACAGTTTGCAGCTGGCCATCGCGCAGGCGGGCGCCGAGATTGCCGGGAAGGAAGTGGCGCGCAATCGCGGCGGGCATTACCCGACTGTGGATATCGTGGCGAATTATTCCAAAAGCGCAGCCACTGGCGGCAGTTTCGGCGTGGGCAGCGATAGCACCAACAAGAGCATCGGCGTGCAATTGAATATGCCGCTGTTCCAGGGTGGCGGTGTCAATTCCAGATGGCGCGAGGCGGAGGCCAACCGTGAGCGCGCCGAACAGGAACTGGAAAACACCCGCCGCAACGTCGCGCAGCAAACTCGTCAGGCCTATCTTGGTGTGGTCAGCGGCATCGCCCAGGTCAGGGCGCTGCAACAGGCCCTCGCCTCCAGCGAAAGCGTCCTGGAAGCCAGCAAACTGGGACAGGAAGTCGGCGTGCGCAC
>JAUSMR010000106.1 GCA_030645955.1 Gallionella sp.
CGGTAACGCGGTGCCCTGCCGCTCGCGCCAGCAAAGCGATGCCTCCCATGAAGGTGCCGCAGATGCCGAGGATGTGGATATGCATGTCACCGTTCCGTGAAATAATGAAGCGGATTTTACCCGCTCACCGCATTCGCCAAACCACCGCATGCCACGCCGCAAACCTGCCCCCTCCGCCTCAAGCCATCTGCGACGCGCGATTGCCGGCGCCGCGGCACGCCTGATGGCTGAAGAAGGGATCACCGACTATGGCGCTGCCAAACGCAAGGCGGCGCGCAGCCTGGGCGCGGGAGAAGGCGAGGCACTGCCGACCAACGAAGAGATCGAGACAGAGTTGCGCGCCTGGCAGTCGCTTTACCAGGAGGATGAGCAGCGCGAACGGCTACATGATTTGCGCACAACCGCCTTGGAAGTAATGCAGTTGCTGGCCGAATTCAACCCCTACCTTAGCGGCGGCGCACTGGATGGTACCGCCGGCCGCTATTCCGCCGTGGAGATCGAACTTTTCGCCGATAGCAGCAAAGATGTGGAGATCATGCTCCTATCTCACGGCATCTCCTACGATATACTCGATAACAGACGTATTGGGGTTGAGGCCCAGTTGTGTCTTGAGTGGAATGATCTTCCGGTACTGATCTCGGTATACCCACCTGCGGCGGAACGACATCAACCCAGGAACTCCCATGGAAGCCGAGGTCGCCATCGCGTTCGCGCCGAGGCGGTGCTTGAACTACTGCGAGAAACGCCGGAATGATGCGATCACGACTCTGGCTGATGCTGGCCGGTGCCGCCTTGATTTCGGCGGCAATCGGTTATCGACTGGGCGCGCTCGGGGAAAACGCCGAATTCCCGACCGCAGCAACCCCGGCATCGGCGATTTTTGAAATGGTCCTGACCGATCTGAACGGCCAGCCTCAAGCTATCGGTCAATGGCGTGGCAAAGTCCTGGTGGTCAACTACTGGGCAACCTGGTGCCATCCCTGCCTTGAGGAAATGCCCGGGTTTTCCAGGCTGCAAGACAAGTATCGCGACAAAAACGTTCAATTTGTTGGCATCAGCATCGATACCGCATCTAAAATTCTTGAATTTCAGAAAACAACTCCTGTCAGCTATCCCCTGTTGATCGGCGATATCGGCGTCATGGAGAATAGTGCCGCTCTGGGCAACACCCGACAGGCGCTGCCCTTTACTGCCGTCTTCGACGCTCAGAGCCGCCTTTCAGCCACCAAACTCGGACGCTTTGCGGAGGCTGACCTGGAACGGCTGCTGCTGGAGCTGGTTTCGCGATAGCTGGACAAAGTGCGGGTATTTG
>JAUSMR010000109.1 GCA_030645955.1 Gallionella sp.
TGTGACGCAACTCTCCCTGATGATGAAAAACGCTAAACGCTTAGGCGACAACCCGGAGTTTCAGCAAGACATGTTGATGACGGTCGAGAATTCACTGGACAGAATGCGGCAGCTCATGCTTCAGTTGCGCGAGGGGGCCACGCCACCAGGGATGGCATTTGGGGTGAATCTGGGCGGAATCATTCAACGCATTGAGGCGGTCGCGGCGGGACGTGGCAGAACGCTTGAAGTTCAGGTGTCGGAGCCGGTCCTTACGCGTGGTCACGAGGAGCGACTGGAGCGAATCATCGGACATGTTGTACAAAACGCTTTTGATGCCACGGACCTTGGGGGCCGCGTCTGGCTCAATCTTGATCGTGCAAGTGGTCATGCCAGAATTGTGGTGGGTGATACGGGACAGGGCATGTCCCGGGATTTCGTTCGCGATCGCCTGTTCAAGCCTTTTCAGACTACGAAGCAGGCCGGGATGGGCATTGGCGCTTATGAAAGCTTCCAGTATGTGCGCGAATTGGGCGGGCGGATTGAGGTTGACAGCGAACTGGGTCAAGGGACGACGGTCAAAATGCTCCTGCCCTTGTTTGATATTCAGAATGAGTCAGACCTTCATTCGTTGGAGGTTTCATGACAGCTGATAAAACGCGTTCATTGTTGATTGTTGAAGACGACCTGGCTCTGCAAAAGCAGATCAAGTGGTCACTTGACCGGTTCGACTCGGTGACGGCCCACGACAGGGAAAGCGCATTGCTGCAAATGCGCAAAAGCACGCCTGCGGTCGTGACGATGGACCTGGGACTGCCGCCAGACACGGACTCGGTGTCTGAGGGGTTTCGCCTGCTTGAGCAAATGATGGCTTTTGACCCAGACATCAAGGTGATCGTCCTGACCGGACAAAACGATCAGGCCAATGCCTTGCGTGCTGTTGCCATGGGTGCTTATGATTTTTTCGCGAAGCCGTTCGAGCCCGAGTTACTTAACTTGACCGTTGAGCGTGCCTTCAGGTTGTTTGAACTGCAAAGCGAGAATCGGCGGCTACAGGCACTGTATCAACCGGATGCCTTGTCGGATTTGATGACGCGCGATCCCGGAATGTTGCGTATCTGCCGCACGATTGAGAAGGTGGCGAGTAGCAATGTCACGGTCATGTTGCTTGGCGAAAGCGGTACGGGTAAAGAGGTGCTGGCGCGCGGTCTGCACCAGTCTTCCCCCCGGCGCGCGGAGAAATTTGTTGCCATCAACTGTGCCGCTATCCCGGAGAATCTGCTGGAAAGTGAACTGTTTGGTTTTGAGAAAGGGGCCTTCACCGGAGCGGCAAAAATGACGCTGGGCAAGATCGAGACGGCCAATGGCGGGACCTTGATGCTTGACGAGATTGGAGATTTGCCTTTTCCATTGCAGGCCAAGCTGCTGCGTTTTTTGCAGGAAAGAACGATTGAACGCGTAGGTGGGCGGCAAGAAATACCGGTGGATGTGCGCATCGTTTGTGCCACGCATCAGGATTTGAATGCGCTAAGCAAAGAAGGCCGGTTTCGCGAAGATTTGTATTACCGGCTGGCTGAAATTGTTGTGAACATTCCGCCACTGCGGGACCGGGTGGGGGACGCAGCGCTGTTGGCGCATGCGTTCGTGCGGCGCTTTGCGCATGAACAAAACCGATCTTCCATGACGCTCAGCGAAGAGGCTGTCAAGGCGGTCGAACACCACCCGTGGCCAGGCAACATCCGTGAACTTGAAAATTGCATCAAGCGCGCCACCATCATGACGGATGGCAACCAGATTTCCAGCGAAGACTTGGGTTTGAAAAATACTGCGCTGGATGATTTTGACAATTCACTGGATCTGCGGGTGATTCGCGACAACGCTGAAAAACGGGCGATTATTGCGGCGCTAGGTCGCGTCAATGGCAACATGGTCAAGGCGGCTGAATTGCTTGGGGTGAGTCGGCCCACGCTTTACGATTTGATGCACCGGCTGGCTTTGAAGTAGTTTTCTTCGCGTTCAAATTTCATTTCAGGGTATACAGACATGAACTCTATTAAATCAATTCCTCGCACGGCTCTTTCGACCGTGCTGGTGTCTATATTGCTCGCTGCTTGCGGCGACCAGCCGGATGCCATGCTCCTCTCGGCCAAAGACTATTTGGCGAAGAACGATAACAAGGCTGCTGTCATACAGATCAAAAATGCGCTGCAGAGCAATCCGGACTTGCCTGAGGCGCGCTATTTGTTGGGTACTGCGCTGCTGGACAGTGGGGACCCCGTGGGGGCCGAAACTGAACTGCGCAAAGCCCTTGATTTGAAACACCCGCAAGACTTGGTGATGCCGCAATTGGCCAGAGCCCTGTTGGCACAAGGGCATGCCAGGAAACTGACGGATGAATTGGCCAAGGTTGAATTAAGTCAACCATCCCCAAAAGCAAGTCTGCAGATGTCGCTTGTTTCTGCCTATGCCATGCAGGGCAAGGCTGAGCTTTCACAAGCGGCCCTGGATGCCGCCTTG
>JAUSMR010000111.1 GCA_030645955.1 Gallionella sp.
CGCTGCCGGCTGCGGCTGGATTTGGCGGGGTGGACATAAGGTCGGGGTTCCGGAAAAAAGGGCGAAAAGGAGCGGGCGCTGCGCGCCGAATCCATGATTTTAGGTTTTTAAGCGGCCGTTTTGCCCGCCTATGGGCCTGAAAGGCGTATTTGCCTGCAATACAGGGGCGCCGTTGCTGAAATCTCAGAGGCCAATACCCGTACGCTCCAGAATATCGCTGACCAGTTCCAGCCTCAGCAGCGGGTTGTCCAGCATCATCAGGCGTTGCTTGATCGCCGTGGGGATTGGCAGCAATTCGCACCAGCGATTGGCGACCCAGCCGCAGTCATCCAGTTGGTAGGGCGGCTGCATCGGCATTTGCCCGGCGGGTACATCGCGCGCCTGCAGGCTTTTGATCAGCTTGGCCAGTGCCGTTGCAGTGCTCTGCAGGTCGTCAGGGATCTTGACCGACTGGTCGTCATCCAGTCGCGTCACATCCGCAATCCAGAGCCCGTGTTTGAGTCTTTCCCTTCGGGTGATTTCAAAGCGCTGTATCCCTAGGCAACGGATCGTCATCAGGCCAGGCTGCGGCACTGAAAACTCGGTGATGCGTGCCAGCGTACCAACGCTGCTGAAAGTTTCGCGTGCAAAACCATCCCCGCTGGCGCCCGAATCACCACGCTTTTGAACCTCCGCGCCCTCAGTCAATGAGATCACGCCAAAAGGCGCGCCGGCCTTGTGGCACTTCTTGATCATGTCCAGGTAGCGAACCTCAAAAATCTGCAGCGGCAGCAAGCCGCCCGGGTAGAGCACGGTGCCCAGGGGAAAGAGCGGAAGACAGGTCAGTGTGAGGATTTCAGACATGGTGCCGTGCTTCAAATTTGGGTAATTCCCATCATCCCATGATCTCTTTTATTCTGCACTTGCTGCGTGCAGGCAAGGTAATTCAGGGTAGCTTTTGACGCCATCGAAGGTCAGCGTCAGATTTCAACTGACCGCATCGGCCGGCTGCTTGAGCAGCATGGCTAGCGAACTGGCCACCGTCTTGCGCAACTCCCGGCGGTCGCAGATGAAGTCGATCGCGCCTTTGGTCTGCAAAAACTCGGACCGCTGAAAACCTTCAGGAAGCGTGACCCGTACCGTGGACTCGATGACGCGCGGACCGGCGAAGCCGATCAGGGCTTTGGGCTCGGCCATCACGATATCGCCGAGGAAGGCAAATCCAGCACTGACGCCGCCCATGGTCGGGTCGGTCAGCACGCTGATGTAAGGCAAGCCTTTTTTGGCCAGGCGGGTCAGCGACGCGTTGGTTTTGGCCATTTGCATCAGGCTCA
>JAUSMR010000118.1 GCA_030645955.1 Gallionella sp.
TGATCTTGCGCACGGGTGGCAATGAGGATGGGCGCTACCGTTTTGTCGTGCGTGGTCTCATGAAAGTTTTTTAAATCTACGGCGTAGTCCCACACTTGGTCTTTGGCAGAAGAGAGAAACTCCTTTTCGCCGACTTTGAACTCCATCACGAAAATTACGTGGTCAAGCAACACCACGACATCAATCCGTTTACCCAGCCTTGGAACGGCGTACTCAAAGTACACCTTGCCTCGGCCGGCGTAGGCACCCAAAGTAACTTTAAGCAAGCTGATCTGCTCAAGCCAAGCATTGCGTTGAGGTCCCTCAATGCTAAACGCGCTGTTCCGTACCAACGTGCCAAGTATTTCGTCCGACGAGCGGGTCAAAAAGTCTGCTATTGAATCCGCGTAATAGGCCCGATTTCGGTTGGTCACAAGCTGTGCTCCCTGTTAACTTTGTTTTGCTGTCTGATCCAGGGCGTTATACCTTAGGGGCGACGGAGTCTGAAAGACCAAGTACGGATACATGGAGGGTGACATGAAGATCGCCGTCTTTCACCAATGTGCTCATTGAATGTTTGACGCGCAATAGGCCACATCGACGGCGATGTGCGGACTGAAGGAATTGACGCGACACCACCTTTACGTGCTACGTGCCACGGTCCAGTCATCTGAAACCGCAGCCGTGTACGAGGCAAAGAATGCTTTCCATCAGACCTTATAAGTCGACAACAAAATGCTCGTCTCCGTCGTGGCAATGCCGTCAATCAGGCGAATGGCGTTGAGCACGCGGTCAAACGCCTCCAGCGTATCGGCGCGCAACTCCGCCACGATGTCCCACCGGCCATTGGTGCTGTGCAGCGCATAAACATTGGGGTGGCCCCGGAGTTTGTTGCGCACCTCTGAGGCCCGATTGCCCTCGACTGCCACCGTCATGATGGCGCGAATGCGGTTGGCCTCGGCCGAAGGCTTGAGCCGCACGGTGTAGCCCAGAATCGTGCCATCAGCCTCCAGGCGGGCCAAGCGGTTCTGCACGGTGGCGCGGGCAATGCGCAGCTTGCTGGCCAGGGCCACCACCGGCATGCGCGCGTTGTCGCGCAGCAGGCCAATCAGTTCACGGTCTGTGTCATCCATAGCATTCTCGATATACAAAATGTAATTACTGTACTTACATTTTGGCAAATGCCAATACTTTTCTTGCCACTTGGTGCCCTTTTGTTTGGCTTGACTCCCAGGAACAATAAAAGCCTTGCTGGCCCCGGTGCCACTGAAGATCAACAAACAGAGGATTCTTATGACGCGATTTATAGATGTGCAGTCCATGTCAAAACTGGTGCAAACCATTGGCGTGACGACTTTGATTGGCGAATTGGCCGAGTGCATTCGGCAAGACTTCATTCGCTGGCCCGACTTCGAGAAGTCGGCCCGGGTGGCCAACCATTCCGACACGGGCGTGATCGAATTGATGCCGGTGTCCGACGCGCTCAGGTACGCCTTCAAGTACGTCAACGGTCATCCCGGCAACACGGCACAGGGGCTCTATACGGTGATGGCGTTTGGCGTACTGGCCGAGGTGGGCACCGGTTATCCCGTGCTGCTGTCCGAACTGACCGTGGCCACGGCGTTTCGCACCTGCGCCACTTCGGTGATGGCGGCCCGCGCGCTGGCGCGCCCCGACTCGCGTCGCATGGCCTTGATTGGCAACGGCGCGCAAAGCGAGTTTCAGGCACTGGCGTTTCACAGCTTGCTGGGCATCGAAGAAATCGCCGTCTTCGATGTGGATGAACGCGCCACCGACAAACTGGTGCGCAATCTCGCCACCTATCCCGGCCTGCGCATTCGCCGCGCCAGCTCCACGGCGGACGCCGTGCGCGGGGCGGATATCGTGACGACCGTGACGGCTGACAAAAGCTACGCGACCATCCTGACGCCGGAGATGCTGGAGCCGGGCATGCACATCAACGGCGTGGGTGGCGACTGCCCCGGCAAGACCGAGCTGCATGCCGATGTCTTGCGCGCGGGCCGGGTGTTTGTGGAGTACGAACCCCAGACCCGCATCGAAGGCGACATCCAGCAGTTGCCGTCCGACTTCCCGGTCGTCGACCTGTGGCGGGTTCTCGCGGGCACGGCGGTGGGCCGGCAAAGCGCCGACCAGGTGACGGTGTTCGACTCGGTTGGCTTTGCGCTGGAGGACTATTCAACGCTGCGCTACGTGTTTGAGCAGGCGCTGCGCCATGGCATCGGGCAGGATATTGAACTCATTCCCAACGCCGACGATCCGAAGGATCTGTTCCGTCACACCCGTGCTGGCACCGCCCGTGCGGCCATCCGCCGTGTTGCCTGAAGCCCATCACTGAAAGAGATTGACCCCATGGCGCAAGTTCGTTCCATCCAGGCCCCCGGCGCGGTGGTCATGATTCGGCCGCATGGGTTCACGCCCAATCCGCAGACCGCCGCCGACAATGGATTCCAGCAAGCCGGCCCGGCGGACGCGGCGCAGACCATGGCGCGCGCGGCTTACGACGAGGTCACCCTTGCCGCGGCAACGCTGGAGTCGCATGGGGTGCGTGTGCATTTATTTGAAGACGAGGGCGAATGGGAAACACCAGACTCGGTCTTTCCAAACAACTGGTTTTCAACCCATGCCGGTGGACACGTTGCGCTGTATCCGATGTACGCGCCCAACCGGCGGCGGGAACGGCGCCAGGACGTCATCGAGATACTCAAGACGCAATACAGGGTGCAGGATGTCATTGACTATTCCGGACTGGAGCCGGACGGGCTGTTTCTGGAGGGCACGGGCGCCATGGTGCTGGACCATATCGCGCGCGTGGCCTACACCGCGCGCTCCAACCGCGCCAATGTCGTGGCGCTGGAGCGCTTCGCCACGCATTTCAATTTCGAGCCGATGATGTTTGACGCGGTCGATGATTCGGGCCAGCCGATCTATCACACCAATGTCCTGATGTGCGTGGCCACGGAATTCGCCATGGTCGGATTTGACGCGATCCAGGATGCAACACGGCGCGCGGAGATTCATGCGCGCCTGGGCGAATTCGGTCGCGACGTCATCACGCTGAGCAAGGCGCAGATTGCCGAGTTCGCCGGCAATGCGCTGGAGTTGACCGGTCGCGAGGGTCGCGTGCTGGCGATGTCATCGCGCGCCCTGGCCAGCTTGTTACCCGCGCAAAAAGAGGTGATAGAGCGCAGTGCGCGCATCGTCCCCTTATCGGTTCCCACGATTGAGATGGCCGGCGGCTCGGTGCGCTGCATGCTGGCGGGCATTCATCTCGCCAAACGATAGGCCGATTCGATCCACTTCGATCCGATTCACGACACCCTGACAGGTGTCGGCGCGCCTTATCCCGCCGACACCGCC
>JAUSMR010000119.1 GCA_030645955.1 Gallionella sp.
TTGCCGTCGATGAATTCGAGACCGGCGTCGCTGTAGCGCATGTTGGCTGTGCCTTCAATGCTCAGTTTGCCGCTCTTGTTGCCGATTTCCAGTTCGCCTTCAAAGCCCAATTTGGTGGCGTGGACCGCAGGCGTCGCCGTGGATTCGTACTCGTCGGTCAGCTTCAACTGGGCTTTGATGGAGGTCTCTTTGCCCTTGAGCGGGGGCGGGAACCAGGCGGGCGCGGTCCACTTCTTCTCTTAGCCTAGATTTCGCACCTTGAAAACAGAATAGAGAGACAAATGAGGGGAAGATGCTCCAGTTGTGGCAAAGTATGGGTGACAAATGCCACTTTGCCGGAGCATCTTCCAATGAACAAGTATGCCATAAAAGAGTCTCGCATCCGAGTCGTAGTTTGGATAGTCTGGTTTGTGGTGGTGTTGGCCGCGCTGGGAGCGAGCGATTATTGCGTGCCAACAGAGTCAACAGCACCCCTGCGACAGAAGCTTAAGGAGAGCACGTTACTGGGTGTTGTGAGCCATGACGCAAGACGGGCTGGGCCATTGTTTCCCTGGCAAAGCCAGTGGCGCTGGAAGAAATGGGCGCTGCACAAGTATCGAACCTGGCAAGCAGGCTACCGTCAAGCCAAGCGGGCCGCGCAGATGGCGCGCTTGGCGCTCACAGGCGTTCTGACAATGGCGCAGGTAGTGGACTGGTTGACGGCCAGCCAGCTAGGCTATAAGCTGGGGGCTCTGCCGGTTCTATATGCGCTGTTGGAGACGCTGCAGGTGCGTGAGATCATCAACCGCCACTGCCCGACCCAAGCCGATGTGGAGCACGGGACTGTACTCATGGTGCTGGTGCTGAACCGACTGATGCTGCCTCTACCTCTGTATCAGATGAGCGACTGGATCGGTCAGACCGTACTGGTGGCTGAACTGGGCATCCCGGCGGCGAAGTTCAACGATGACCGACTGGGACGCACGCTGGATGCGTTGTATCCCCATCTGGATGCCATCTGGCAAGAAATCGTGGGAATCGCCCTGGTCAAAGCCCAGATCGACCTTTCGGTTCTCTTCTACGATGTGACCGCCATCATCGGTCATGGTCGCTATAAGGAGAGCAAGTTGATGGACTTCGGCTTTGCCCACAACACCCCCAGCAACAAACGCAAGCTCAAGTTGGGCGTGGATGCCAGCGCCGACGGCAATATTCCTGTCGCCTACGCCCCCTGGTCCGGGCGCACCAGCGACCAGGCCACGGTGCAGAGCAACATGGAAAATCTGGCCTGCTGGCTCAAGCATCACGGCCAGACGGAAGTTGCCAGCCTGATCATCGGCGACAGGGCCATGCTCAGCGCCGAACTGGCCATTGCCTATGACAAGCACGGCTTGCGCCACCTGACCGGATTGCGTGCGGCTACCCCAGAACTCAAGAAACAAATCGCTGTCTGGTCCGATGCCCAATTCGAGGCCTTTCCCATCGAGGAGGGGCCATCCCCCCACTATTGGGGGCGGGGTACGCAGGTGACCTTTACGCATGAAGGCGAATCTGTCACCCACAAGGCCCTCGTCGTCGTGTCAGGCCCCTTGCGCGACCAACTGCGTCAGAGTCGTCAGGCTCTGCTCGGTGCCGTCTGCGCCGAGTTGGAAACACTCAAAAACCAGATCGGCCAACCCCGGTTGACTACGCTCAAGGCCGTCCAACGCAGCGTCAACTCCCGCCTGCGGCTCTCCAAGATAGCCGAATTTGTCCAGGTCACCATCTACGAAAGCACCGATGGTCAGGTCAAACTGTTCTGGCAGCTCAACGCAGAGCTCTTGGCGCAGGCCGAACGGATGGATGGTCGCTATCTCCTGGTTACCAACGATCGCACCCTCTCCCATCACGAGATATTCCGCCTTTACCGCGCCAAAGATGGGGTCGAGACCTGCTTTCATATCTGCAAAGATGACTTGGCCATCTCACCCCTCTACCTGCATCAGGACAAGCGCATCGCCTCCATGCTCTTCGTCAACATGGTGGCTCTGCTGGCCTACAATCTGCTCCAACGCCAGATGCAAAAACAGGGCATGCAGATGACTACCCGCCGCTTGATCCAGCGTCTGGACCAACTGACGGTCATCGAAACTCACTGTTGGGATGGCTCTTCTCTGCGCCGTTTCACGCCCGTAGATCCCGCACTGACAGCCATCCTGGAGTTAGTCTTTGTTGCTCTGGCTGACCTTGTGCAGACTGTTGCCGGGCCAAGCCCTGAGCCCATCCTGCTCGCTAGCCCGCCCGTTCGCCAGTTGCCCCCGCTGTGCTGACCCATCCGCCCAGAGCAGCAGTGCGCCTGCTCCCCATGAACAAGACAACTGACGCTATTACTCCAAACCACCTGCCTGGATTTCATCCCTTTTGCGCCGAAATACCGCTCAAAACCGCTATTTTCAGGCCTCTCAATGTGTACCCTGTGTCTCCCTATTCGATTCTCACGGCGCGAAATGTAGGCTAAGGGGGAAGGCGGCATGCTCCGCTCAAGTTTGTAGGTGATGGCCTTGGCGGTCTTGTTTTTGGTGGCGCTGATCTCGTCTGGGGTCACAACCTCTTGGGGGGGTGCGACGTTGAAAGGTTTGCTCTGGCGT
>JAUSMR010000120.1 GCA_030645955.1 Gallionella sp.
CTCGATAATTTTTATTTTGTATTCGGACAAAAGCACTTTTACCTGGCGCACTTCTGGACCCAGATGGGCAATTCGCTGGTGATTGCGGTGTCGGTCGGCGCGCTGACACTGGCGATCTCGACGGCGGCGGCCTTTGCCATCAGTCGCCTGAAAGTTCGCGGTGGCCGCACCGTGATGAACCTTGCGTTGTTCACCTACTTCATCCCGGCAGCGTTTCTTGCGGTCCCCATGTACAAGACCATGGGCAACTATGGTCTGCTCAACAGCCAGTGGGCGCTGATTCTGGCGATGGTGACCATCGCGTCACCGTACTGCATCTGGGTACTCAAGCAGGCATCAGACAAATTGCCCTTTGAATTGGACGAAGCGGCCAGGATGGATGGCGCGACCGCCCTGCAATTGTTCCGGCTGGTGTACCTGCCGCTGATGGTGCCTTCGCTGGTTGCCGTCGGCACCTACGCCTTGCTGCTGGCCTGGAACGAGTACCTGTATGCGATTTTGTTGCTGTCTAACGATACCAGCGTGACCTTGGCGGTGGCCTTGGGTAATTTTCTCTCGGCCGACGATTCCCCGTGGGAACTGCTCATGACAACCGGCCTCATTTACGCCATGCCGCCCGCGGCCATTTATTACACATTCAAACGCTACATGGTGTCTGGCCTGACGGCTGGCGCGGTGAAAAGCTAGGCAAAAAGGAATTGACTTCATGGCATCCGTATCGTTCAAAAAAATCGAAAAAAACTTTGGCAAGGTCAAGATCATTCACGGCATCAGTTTTGACATTGCCGATGGTGAGTTTGTTGTGCTGGTAGGCCCTTCGGGCTGCGGTAAATCAACCTTGCTGCGCATGCTGGCCGGCCTGGAAGAGATCAGTGACGGTGAAATCGCCATCGATGGCCGCGTGATCAATGAACTCGACTCCAAAGACCGCGACATCGCGATGGTGTTTCAAAGCTATGCGCTGTATCCGCACATGACGGTGCGGGATAACATGGCCTTCAGTCTCAAACTGCGCAACGCCGATGCAGCGCTCACCAACAAACGCGTGGGTGACGCAGCGCGCATTCTGAACCTGGACCCGCTGCTGGACCGTTTCCCCCGCGAGCTCTCGGGTGGGCAACGGCAACGGGTGGCGATGGGGCGTGCCATCGTGCGCGACCCCAAGGTGTTTTTGTTCGACGAGCCGCTCTCCAACCTGGACGCCAAACTGCGCGTCGCCATGCGCGCCGAGATCAAGGCCTTGCACCAACGCCTGAAAACAACCACGGTGTATGTCACGCATGACCAGATCGAGGCCATGACCATGGCCGATCGCATCGTGGTGATGCATGACGGCATCATTGAACAGATCGGCACGCCGCTGGAACTGTTTGATCACCCGGGCAATCTGTTCGTGGCGCAATTCATTGGTTCTCCGTCCATGAATGTCTTTA
>JAUSMR010000129.1 GCA_030645955.1 Gallionella sp.
CGAGATCACCGCGTTCACGATCAGCGTCAGCGATGGGGTCGCCGCGCCGGTCACCGACACCACCACCACGGTGGTGACCACCTCGGTCAACGATGCGCCCACGCTGGGCGGCATCACCGCACTCACCAGCATCAACGACACCGCCACTGCCACGCCGTTCTCTGCCGTCACCATCGCCGATGCGGACACCCCGGCGCAGACGCAGAGTGTGTCGATCACGCTGGACACGGCGGCCAAGGGTGCGCTCTCCAATCTGGGCGGCGGTGCTTACAATGCGGGCACCGGTGTTTACACTTTCACCGGCACGGCGGCTCAGGCGCAAACGGCGATCCGCGCATTGGTGTTCACGCCCACCGCCAACCGCGTCAACCCGACCCTGACGGAAACCACTACCTTCACGGTGAGCGTCAGCGATGGCATCGCTCCCGCTGCAACAGATGCCACCACAACCGTGGTCTCGGCTTCGGCCAACGACGCGCCGGTAATAGGCGGCGCAACTGCCGTCACCAACATCAACGACACGGCGACCACGACGCCGTTCTCGGCCTTCACGATCACCGATGCCGATGCAGCGCAAACCCAGACGCTGTCAGTCACGCTGGACACGGCCGCCAAGGGCAGCTTCACCACGCTGAACGGGTTCACCGATGCTGGAGGCGGCGTCTATACTTTCAGCGGCACCGCCGCGGCTGCCCAAACCGCCGTTCGGGGTCTGGTGTTCACGCCCACCGCCAACCGGGTCAACCCGACCCTGACCGAAACCACGACCTTCACGGTGAGCGTCAGCGATGGCATCGCGGCTGCGGTGACCAATGCTGCAACGACCGTGGTATCGACTTCGGTCAACGATGCGCCCACGCTGGGCGGCGCGACCGCACTCACCAGCATCAACAACACGGCGACCGCCACGCCGTTCTCTGCCGTCACCATCACCGATGCCGATGCAGCGCAAACCCAGACGCTGTCAGTCACGCTGGACACGGCGGCCAAGGGCGTGCTCTCCAATCTCGGCGGCGGCACTTACAATGCACTCACCGGCGTTTACACTTTCAGCGGCACGGCCGCTGCCGCCACCACCGCCGTGCAGGGACTGGTCTTCACGCCCGCCGCCAACCGCGTCACGCCGGGCAGCACCGAGACCACCACGTTCACGATCAGCGTCAGCGACGGCGTCGCCGCAGCGGTCACCGATAACATCACCACGGTGGTGGCTACAAATGCCACATTCCCACCCCCAACTCCCGTCACCCCTGCTCCAGAACCCTTAAGTCAACCGCCCGTGGTTGAGAATATCGTTAAGGCTGCTGATACGGAAACAACCACCAAGGACAGCCAAGTGGCTGTACCACTACCCTTTGAGGCTAAAGCAAGTGACGTTTTCGCAACCTCGACCAATCTGCTAGAGGAGAAAACATCATCTGCAAATTCTACATCTGCCAGCAGCTCAGCAACGTCACAAGATAGGCGCGAAGGCACTCGGGCCAACCTTAATCCGGCCAACGCCGCTGCACTGTTTAATCTGGATCCGGAAATCCTGGCTGATTTTCAGATAGGTATACGAGGTGAACTGCCACTGTTTGATGTCGTCACATCGGCTATAGAAAACCATGCTTTTATCAAGGAACTGGATCAGTTGCGCGAACATATCACGGCTGACGCCGAGGGAGAAAAACACATCATTGGCGCATCCGTTGCTGTCGGGACAGGGCTTTCTATTGGATATGTGTTGTGGCTGCTGCGCGGCGGCGTCCTGCTGAGCAGCCTGTTGTCTGCACTGCCTGCGTGGCGTTTTATCGACCCCTTGCCTGTTCTTGGCCGCCTGAAGGAAGACAACGACGAGGATGATGAAGCAGGTGAAGATGAATCGCTGGAATCACTGGTTATAGAGCAGCCGAATAAAGAACATGCAACGCCGGAAGAAAACAAAAATGCCTGAACACTTGGCAATCCCCGGCATGCATCGCGGAACAAATATGATGGTTAAGCCATTGCCACCTTGCCATGAAAATATTTAGCTCTATAAATGCTTTTATAAAGAGCTTGAACGCCAAGACGCATATCGCGTTAGGCCTAGCATTTCTGGTAACCAGCACGCTGCTCGCAGCAACTTTTTTCGGGCTGGTTCCAGACCGTGCCGGTGCGATCCGTGATGGCAGAGCATCCCTCGCAGAAGCAATGGCTGCAAGCGGCACTGCCCTTCTCACGGTCGGGGATGCGCGCCTGCTGGAATCGACCTTCAAACTGATCATCAAGCGCAATCCTGATATTGCTTCCGCTGCATTGCGCAAAAACGATGGGAGCATTGCACTTCAGGTAGGCGAACATGAAACCCGCTGGGATGCCACTACCGGCGAATATTCCACAGAAACACAAATGCAGGTTCCCATCCTGGCCGGAAATAATCGCTGGGGGCAACTTGAGCTGCGTTACCACCCCACTACAAAGTCAGGCCTCTTTGGATTCTTGCAAAATCCCTGGTTGCAACTCCTCGGCTTCGTATCCTTCATTTGTTTTAGCGTGTTTTACTTCTATTTGGGAAAAGTCCTGCGCCATCTGGATCCTTCTCAGGCCATTCCGGGGCGTGTCAGAGCCGCGCTGGACACCCTGGCCGAAGGCCTGTTGGTGATCGACAAGAAACAAAATATTGTTCTGGCAAACAACGCCTTCGCGGCATTCCTGGGAAAGCCACCCGAGGAGTTGATGGGCGTCAGCGCGGCCTCGCTGGAATGGCTGGGTGACGACAACCAACCGCTGCCGAAAGACCATTTGCCCTGGCTTGCCACGCTACAAGATGGCAGCAACCAGACCGATCAGATGCTGAACCTGCGCAATGCAAAGGCGCTGCAACGCAATTTTGTCGTGAACTGTTCACCCGTACTGGGCAGCGGGCGCAAACCCAATGGGGTGTTTATCAGTCTCAATGATGTGACCCAGATCGAACAAGGCAAGATCGAATTGCATAAAGCAAAAGACGAGGCAGAAGCGGCCAATCAGGCCAAGAGCGATTTTCTGGCCAGCATGAGCCACGAGATACGTACGCCGATGACCGCGATTCTCGGTTTCACCGAGCTGCTGCAACGCGGCTACATCAAGAATGAAAAGGATTCGGCCAAATTCCTTAAAACCATTCACTCCAGCGGCAAACATCTGCTGGCGCTGATAAACGACATTCTGGATTTGTCCAAGATTGAAGCCGGGCAGATGGAGATGGAGCTTATTCCGTGCACCCCGCACCATGTCATCCGCGAAGTGGTTGCCGTGCTCAACACCAAGGCACAGCAAAAAGGCCTGCAACTGAAACTGGAGGCGCAAGGCAAGCTTCCCGCCAGCATCCAGTCCGACCCGGGGCGATTGCGCCAGATCGTCACGAATCTGGTTGGCAACGCGATCAAGTTCACCGACCAGGGCGCCATCCGGGTCGTGTTATACCTGGAACAGGCGCAGAACAGGTCTGTTTATCATATAGACGTCATTGACAGTGGCATCGGTATCCCCGAAGACAAGCTGGAGAAAATTTTCAATCCGTTCGAACAGGCGGACAACAGCGTCACCCGGCGCTTTGGCGGTACTGGCCTCGGTTTATCCATCAGCCGGCGATTTGCCCGGGCGCTGGGCGGTGATGTTGTTGCCAGCAGCGAACTGGGCAAGAGCAGCACCTTTGCCGTCACTGTGGAGACAGGATCACTGGACCATGTGCAGATGCTGGATCCGGAACAGATTCTGGCCGAAGAGGAAACTTCGGTTGAGCAAGGCCAGATACATTGGGTCTTTCCACCGGGGCGCCGGGTCCTGGTCGTGGACGACGGCCCGGAGAACCGGGAACTGGTCACCCTGGTGCTCGAGGAAAACGGGCTGCAAGTCGATCAGGCCGAGAATGGCCAGATTGGTCTGGACAAGGTGCTAGGCGGCCACTTCGACCTGGTTCTGATGGACATGCAAATGCCGGTAATGGACGGCTATACGGCAACCCGCCAGATTCGCGCGCATGGCCTGAAGCTGCCGGTATTTGCGCTGACGGCCAACGCGATGAAAGGATACGAACAGAAAGTGTTGGCAGCCGGCTGCTCGGGCTATCTTACCAAGCCTATCGACATCGACCTCATGATGGCCTCCCTGGCCGAAACGCTGGGTGGCCAGCGGGTACAGGGGGAGCGGCCAGGCTCACCGGCAGAGTTGGCGCACCAGGCGCCTGCCGGTACTCCAGACCTGCCAGCGCAAGCGCCGATCATTTCACGTCTGGCCAACAAGCCGCGCCTGCATCCGGCCATCCAGAAGTTCACTGCACGCCTTGAAGAACAGCTGGCTGCCATGGAACAGGCATGGCGGGATCGCAATATGGCTGAACTCGCCAGTCTTGCGCATTGGCTCAAGGGGGCGGCGGGGACCGTCGGCTATGATGCCTTCACCGAACCATCTGTCGAACTGGAGAATTTGGTCAAATCCGGCGCAGAAAACCAGATCGAAGCCGCCATTCAGGTGTTGCGAAATCTGCAAAAGAGAATTGTGTTGCCACAGAATGCAGAGGCAGTTGGCTTGGCCCAGGCCCCTGCTGTACCAGTTCTCTCACCTTCATCTCAGAGAGGGCAGGAGATGAATTCACCCAAGCCGTCTTCAGTTTCTGCCAGTGGTGTACCGATCATTTCCAGCTTGGCAATTAAACCACGGTTTTTGCCAAGTATCAGGAAATTTACACCGCGTCTTTTCGAGCAACTGGATGTAATGGATCAGGCTGCGCGCGAATATAATTTTAAAGATATATCCGAGTTGGCACATTGGCTCAAGGGTGCCGGCGGTACGATTGGCTACAATGTATTCACTGAACCTGCCGCGCTGCTGGAAATTGCGGCAAAAGCCACCGCAATTGATGATATCAATACCATATTGAAAGAGTTACGCCAGTTGGCAGAACGTATTGTGGTGCCGGAGGGCGCGCCCACAAACCCTGCACAGGCGGAACTGACTCACGAGACAAACTTCAGCCCGGCACGCGAGGACAGCAACCGGTTTTAATCAACTAACAAGATACCAAACAGGTGAGCCCTGCTTATGACACCGCACCACACTGATACAACCACCGGCGATAACGGCCAGGCTGCCAGCCAACCATCAACGTCATTCCCTGGCGCCATTCAAGACGCCAGTGACGTAGACAACTTTGCGCGACTGTGCGAATCCACCATCATGATGATCGATGATGAACCGATCACCATCGAGGTATTAATGGAGTTTCTGGAAGAAGCCGGCTACCACAACTTTGTTTCAACCAGTGATCCTCGTGACGCATTGAGTCTCATCGAAACCGAGCGGCCGGATGTAATCCTGCTGGACCTGATGATGCCCCATGTCAGCGGGTTTGATATTCTGAACGTGATGCGCGCAGATAAGAAAACGCGCCACATTCCCGTCATCGTGCTGACCTCTTCTACCGATGCAGAAACCAAACTCAAAGCCCTTGAACTCGGTGCCACCGACTTTCTGGCCAAACCGGTAGATTCAAGCGAACTGATCTTGCGGCTCCGAAACACCCTCGCCTCCAAGGCTTACCAGGATCAGCTGACCTATTACGATAGGCTCACAGGCTTACCCAACCGAACAAGATTTGCAGATCATCTGGAATGGTCTTTACGTCAGGCCAGACGTTACAACCGATTAAGCGTGCTCTTGTCTATCAGCATTGATCGTTTCAAAAAAATCACTGATGCCATCGGCCCATCCCTTGCGGACGAATTCCTGAAATATTTCGCCAAACGACTGGAACTGGTTGTGCGCACCAGTGACACTTTAGCCCTGAATACTGACAAGCGATTGTTTCCCAGCCTGTCGCGCCTTGGGACCGATGAGTTCACCATCTTACTGGTAGAAGTGAAAAAGATTGACGATGTCCCATCGGTTTGTCAACGGATTCTGGACGCCGTAAACAAACCCTTCAACATTGGCGAGCATGGGATACATGCTACATGCAGCGTTGGCATTGCCGTGTTCCCTAATGACGCTACCGATAGCGATAATTTGCTAAAACATTCTGGTATTGCGATGAGCTTTGCCATGAAGCAAGGTGGCAACATTTTCCGTTTTTATTCCAGCGACTTGAACGATCAATCGTTGAAATTCATGGCCCTGCAAAATGACTTGCATAATGCGATTGAGCGGAATGAATTCAAGCTTTTCTATCAAGCGAAGATTGACACCCAAAGCGGAAAGTTGGTAGGTGCAGAAGCCTTGATTCGTTGGCTCCATCCCGAACGCGGATTCATCAGACCCGACGAGTTTATTCCTCTTGCCGAGGAAACCGGGCTGATTGTGCAAATTGGTCAGTGGGTATTTGAGGAGGCTTGCAGAAGCGTCATGAAATGGACAGAAGCCGGATTACCCACACCTAAAATCGCGGTTAACGTGTCAGGCCGACAATTTCGGGAAAAGGCATTTCTTTCAACGATAAAAAATATTATTAACGACAGTGGTGTCGACCCACAGTTTATAACCGTCGAAATGACCGAGAGCCTGTTGATGAGCAACGCTCAGGAATATATCACGATATTGCAAGATTTAAAGGGTATGGGACTCAAACTTTCCATGGATGACTTCGGAACCGGTTATTCATCTTTAAGCTACTTGTCACGCTTCCCTTTGGATGAGTTGAAAATAGACAAGTCCTTTATAGATGGTGTGACCGCCGATGGCAAACGTGAAAGTAAGGCTATCGTCGTTGCGATAATTGCCATGGCACACGGCCTGGGGCTCAAAGTGGTGGCAGAAGGCATAGAGAAGCCGGATCAATTAGAGTTCTTGCAACAGCACCATTGCGATGAATGTCAAGGCTATCTGTTTAGCAAACCAATACCTTTCAGCGAATTTTCCGAATTACTCCGAAAAAGCAACGCCTCAAGTGATTAAATGACGTGGTTATGAATCTTCTGAAGTTACTGTTTCCAGCCCGTCATTTGTGCCGGTTAGGAGTGGCACAACAACGATGCTCTTGTGCAATGCGTTGTCACAGACTTGCGATGCAAGGCTGTGGGGACTTTTGGGTGACTTGAGTAGGATCAGTGACTGTGCAATTTCTCTTGCAGCCACACTTTGATAAGTGACTGGTATGGCACATCACGCGAATTCGCTGCGGCTTTGATGGAATTCAGAAGATGCTGGGGCAGTCGTAGTGAAATCGTTTTGGTCGTGGGCTTCAGGTTGGGCAGCACAACCCGTTGGGCTTTCGTCCAATCCAGATAATCTGTGGAGTCGTGCTTTTCCCAAAAGGCTTGATCTTCAGCCTCATTGGCAAATTTTGGAATCGGTTTAAGTTGTTTGCTCATAAATTGTGCGCTCCTTTCTGTGCATGTCTCTGGCCGAAATAACGCGAATCCTCTCGCCAGAATTACGCAGTGTGAATGTGATATGTGAAGTTCGTCCTTCGTCTGTCCTTCCTAGTGCATGAAAACGCGATTCGCCGTGACTGTGTTTCGTGTCGGCAATCATCAGGAGTGGCTCATTGAAAAAAACCTGCTCTGCTTCAGCCGTTGAAACACCGTGCTTGTCGTTCTTGCGAGTGTTCCCGTCATCCCAATTGAAGTCGGTAATCTTGGTCAGATCAATCATGCGTGTATATTATGAAGATATACAATAATAAGCAAGCTAGGTTGTTCCGAATGCGCTTATGGAATGGAAGTAGCGTAGCCAAATCGTAGCTCGATGAGGCTGTCTTACCCATTTATTGGGCTTTGTGAGGCTGTAAATGAAGTTGGCTGGTGTTGCAGTTCATTGATAATAAATAACTTATTTTAACTTGTGGCCTCTGCGAACCAAGGGGTCGGGCGTTTGAATCGCTCCGGGCGCACCATCATTATAATGGGTTGATTCTATTGTGAATCAACCCGTTTTCATTTTTGGCCGAGCATATAAAACTAGGCACATTATGGGTCGTTGGCAATTTATGACATAAACTGCCATAATATTGTCAGTATTCCATAAGGAGAGTTGTCATGTCTATGAACGTATCTTTGCCACCTGAATTAGAGGCGCGTGTTCGCCAACGTGTTGAATCTGGCATGTATGGTTCGGCAAGCGAAGTGATTCGTGAAGCTTTGAGATTGTTTGAGGCATATGAGCAGGTCAAAACGGCGAAACTCGACAGCCTGCGCCAAGATATTGCCAAAGGTTTGAGCGATGCGCAAAATGGTCGTGTAAAGGAAATTGATTTTGCCAGCCTGAAGCAACAAGGCCGTCAGTTGCTGAAAACTCGCAAGGCTGCTGCTTGATGTCTCGTATTCGTTTTACCAATTCAGCGGAAGCCGATCTGCTGGAGCTATGGTTGGCCATAGCAGAGGAAAATCTGCTTGCAGCCGATGAGTCCTTGGACTCGATTCAATTAACTATTGCGGCATTAGGCAGACAGCCAGAGATGGGTAGGGCACGCCCAGAATTGGCGAATGGTTTGCGTAGTCTTCCCACCCGTACACCTTACATCATTTTCTATTTGCCAAATGCAGACGGCTTGTTGGTTGTTCGGGTGTTGCACCATGCCAGAGATATTGACGCAGATTATTTTTCTTAAGGGATGTGCAATTTCACTTCCCAGTGCCCAGATTTATCTCTTCGGGCGCACCAATTAGGTATAAAACTGGACACTTGATTATTCAAGGTGCCCATTTTTATTTGCTGCTTCGTTCCCGCCAAAGCCGCATAACTGCTGCCGGCGTGGTCTTGCCCCGCATCGTGATTTCATCATCTGGAATATTCAGAAGGTTCCTTCCGCCTTGCTCTCCTGCCCCTTTAAGGTGAGGGGAGAAGTGATAACAATATGTTTTTGCCCAAATTCAATCATCTCAACCAGGATCAGCTCCAGGAATTACGGTCGGGATGGCAGGGCTCGTGCGGTTGAATTTCGTATCTGTTATCCTCGGTTTTTTTAATCATCGATCTGCTGTTTCGTTAATAATTTTTTATGCGCATTCTTCTTATCTATTCTAATCAAAGCCGTGAGTTGGAGCCTGCTCCTCCGGTTGGCTTGAGTTATGTAGCGTCGGCAACGCGTGCCGCAGGTCATGAAGTAAAGTTGCTCGACTTGGCCTTCGCCCGGGACCTGCTGGGAGAATTAGCCTCCGGAATCAAGGCCTTCAAGCCGGAGGTAATTGGCCTTTCCATTCGCAACATTGACAACGTGATTTCCCAGCGTTTCGATTCGCCGCTGAAGTCGCTTCTGGAGCAGGTCGCGGTAATCAGGGCGAATGCCCGCACCCCGGAAGACAAGCCTGTTCCTTTGGTGCTGGGCGGCCCGGCCATTTCGATCCTGGCGGAGAAGGCATTGGCCGTTTTTGGCGCTGATTATGTGATTGTGGGAGAAGGCGAGACCGCTTTACCCATGCTGCTTGAAGCGCTTGAAAAAGGAGCTCCGCTGACTAAAGTTTCCGGGCTGTGTTACAACAGCCCGGAAGGCAAGCCAGTGCGCAACCACACCACATTGTTGCCGGCCTTTGCGCATTCCGGAATGCAACAGTGGATCTCGTGGAAGCCTTACCAGCGCGGCGGTGGTACCTGGCCGATCCAGACCAAGCGCGGTTGTCCGATGAGCTGCATTTATTGCGCCTATCCGCTGGTAGAGGGCAAGCATTGCCGCTTGCGTGAGCCGGGCGAAGTGGTGGATGAAATTGAACAGGTGTTGCGCGATATTCGACCGCGCACCTTTGAGTTTGTGGACTCGACTTTCAATGTCCCCGCGTCCCATGCGAAGAGGATTTGCGAAGAAATTATCCGTCGTGGCGTCAAGGCCAACTTCACCGCAATGGGGGTCAACCCCCGCGATGTGCCGGCAGACTTGTTCCCCTTGATGAAGCGGGCAGGTTTTAATTCGGTGATGATTACCGCCGAAGCCGGGTGCGACCCGATGCTGAAAAATTATTGCAAAGGTTTCACGATGAGGGAAGTCAGCTCCTGCCTTGAGCATGCGGCAGCTTCTGGCCTGAAAAGCATGTGGTTCTTTATGCTGGGCGGCCCCGGCGAGACGATGGCTACCTGTGAAGAAACCATCCGCTTTGTCGAAACGCGCCTGTCCGGGCGCCAATTCCTGACCGTTTTTTTTACCGGCATTCGCATTCTGCCCGGCACCGCGCTTGCCCGCCAGGCTATCCAGGATGGTTATATCCCCGCGGAAACGGATTTTTCGAAAGGCGTTTTCTATCTCTCGCCAGAAATCAATGAGCAACGTGTGATAGATCGTATCAATCAGGCTATTGTGCGCAATCCCTGCATCGTCCATGCCGCAGATGGCAATGCCTCCAAACAGCAACGCATGCTTTACAGCACCCTGAATGCGTTGGGTGTCGCGCCACCGTATTGGCGGTATATTCCCGAGATGCTGAGATTCCCTCCCTTGAGGTATTTGCGCGACCGCTACCCTTCAGCGACGGCAGCCGGGAGTACGGGAATTTGCGAACGTGGGCAGGATAATACTCGCGGCTGAGAAAGCCACGCCAGAGATAACGAATGGTTCTCACTCCAAAAAGGCTGCTTTGGGGCTATTGTTTGATTGACCTCCATAAAGTTAAAGCTGCATTTGCGGGCTGTAAATTTCCGGCAGTTTTTATGACTTCAGCCTAAATATATTCACAGCCGCGCCGGAATCCAGTAAAGTGCCATCCCGTTCCTAACTGATAAGAGCAATAAAATGAGTGTAAAAGGACAACAACTGCAAGATCCATTTCTCAATGCGCTGCGTAAAGAGCATGTGCAGGTCGCGATTTACCTGGTGAACGGCATCAAGCTGCAAGGCCAGGTTGAGTCATTTGATCAGTATGTGGTGCTGCTGAAAAACACCATTACGCAGATGGTTTACAAACACGCAATTTCCACCATCGTTCCGGCACGCGCGGTCAATATTTCTTACGAAGACGCTGACGAGTAATGCAGCAGCAACAGCCCGCCGGCCCTGAGGCCGCAGTTCTGGTCAGCATTGATTTCGGCGCAAGCGACCACAGCGAGAGTTTGGAGGAGTTGCGTTTGCTGGCCGAAACTGCCGGCGTGCGCACGCTGGCCATCGTTGAAGCCAAGCGCCAGCGCCCCGATGCCGCGTTGTTCGCGGGCAGCGGCAAAGTGCAGGAGCTCGCCGAGCTCGTCGAGCGTATGGAAGCTCCGCTGGTCATTTTCAATCATGACCTTTCCCCCGCGCAAATGCGCAACCTGACCGCCAAACTGAATACGCGGGTGATCGACCGAACCATGTTGATCCTGGATATTTTTGCGCAGCGCGCGCAGAGCCACGAAGGCAAGTTTCAGGTCGAGCTGGCGCAGCTCAAGTATCTCGCGACGCACCTGGTCGGTATGAATCAGGACATGGGGCAGCAGAAACATGCCGTGGGCGCGCGCGGCCCCGGTGAAACCAAGCTGGAACTGGATAGACGCAAGCTGGATAAGCGTGTACACCTGTTGAAAGACCGCCTGGAGAAGCTCAAGAAGCAGCGCGTGGTGCAGCGTCGTGCGCGCAATCGTGCCGATGTGCTGTCGGTATCCATCGTCGGTTATACCAATGCGGGCAAGTCCACGCTGTTCAACAGGCTGACCCGCGCGGATGTCTATGTGGCCGACCAGTTGTTCGCCACGCTGGATACGACCTCGCGCCGTATGTTCACTGAAGAATCGGGCGAGATCGTGGTGTCGGACACCGTCGGCTTTATCCGCCATCTGCCGCACTCGTTGATTGCAGCGTTTCGCAGCACGCTGGAAGAGACGATACAGGCGGATTTGTTGGTGCATGTGGTGGATGCCAATAATCCCATGCGTGACGATCAGATCGCCGAGGTAAACAAGGTGCTGGCGGAGATCGGCGCGGCGGATATCCCGCAGGTTCTGGTGTTTAATAAAATCGACCTGCAGGATGTGCCGCCCAGCCTGCAACGGGACGATTATGGTAGAATCGCCCGCGTTTTTCTGAGCGCCAAAAGCGGCGCCGGCATGGATGGATTGCGGCTGGCTTTGACGGAAGCCAAGACTGCGCGCCAGACGGCTTTAGCAAGTGAATATCAAACTAACCAAGTGAGTGAATAATATGGGATTGAATGATCCGCAATGGGGCAAAAAAAATAACAACGGCGGTCCGCCCGATCTTGATGAGTTGTTGCGCAAGCTCAATGCAAAAGTGTCCGCGATGATGGGCGGCAAGGGCGGGGCGGGCAAAGGCGGCTCAGGACAACCCGGCGGCGGTGCGCCGATGCAAGGTTTTGCCGGAGGCATCGGCTTGATTGCAGCGATTGCAGCGTTGATCTGGCTAGGCAGCGGCTTTTACATTGTGGATGCCAGCCAACGCGGCCTGGTGTTGCGCTTCGGCAAGATGGTCGAAACGACCGAGCCTGGCCCGCGCTGGCACTTGCCGTTTCCGATTGAAACGGTGGAGATTGTCAATCTGAGCCAGGTCAGGACAGCGGAAGTCGGCTATCGCGATAACGTCAAAAACAAGATATTGAAAGAGTCGCTGATGCTGACCGATGATGAAAATATCATCGACATTCAGTTTGCGGTGCAATACTTCCTTAGCGATCCGGCCGATTACCTGTTCAATAACCGCATGCCCGACGAGAACGTGCGCCAGGCGGCGGAGACTGCCATTCGTGAAGTGGTCGGGAAAAACAAGATGGACTACGTGCTGTATGAGGGGCGCGAGCAAGTGGCTGCGGCAGCGACCAAGTTGATGCAGGAGATTCTGGATCGCTATAAGTCAGGCATCCTGATCAGCAAGCTGACCATGCAGAACGCACAGCCGCCCGAACAAGTTCAGGCTGCCTTTGATGACGCTGTGAAAGCCGGCCAGGACCGCGAGCGGCAAAAAAATGAAGGCCAGGCTTATGCCAATGACGTGGTGCCACGCGCACGCGGTACGGCGGCACGCTTGATACAGGAGTCGGAAGGCTATAAGCAAAGCGTGATTGCCAATGCTGAAGGCGATGCCAGCCGCTTCAAACAGATTCTGGTGGAGTATGAAAAGGCGCCTGCAGTCACACGTGAACGAATGTATATAGACATGATGCAGCAGGTGATGGGCAATATCAGCAAGGTGATGGTCGATCAAAAGAGCGGCAACAGCCTGTTGTATTTGCCGCTGGATAAATTGCTTGAAACCACGCGCACTGCCGGCGCGGCAGTTGAAGCATTACCTGCCACTTCACAGACAAGTGACAATACCGCAGCACAGCGCGCACGAGATTCATTGCTTGGCCGCGATCGGGAGGCACGATAATGAAAATCAATATGAATAATATCCTGATCGGTGCGGTCGCCGTACTGATCATGTTGAGTATGAGTATGTTCGTGGTCGATCAGCGACAAGCCGCTATCGTGCTTCAACTGGGTGAAATGGTCAGCGTCAAAACTGCCCCCGGCCTGTATTTCAAAGTGCCGCTGATGCAGAACGTGCGCTTTTTTGATTCGCGCATCCTGACGCTGGACACCGGCGAACCAGAACGCTTCATCACTGCGGAAAAGAAAAACGTGATGGTGGATTCTTTCGTCAAATGGCGCATCGTGGACGTGAAGCAATACTACATCAGCGTCGGCGGCGATGAAGTGCGCGCCAAAACACGTTTGATGCAGACGGTCAATTCCAGTATGCGTGAGGAATTTGGCAAGCGCACCATACACGAGGTGGTGTCCGGCGAGCGCGAACAGATCATGAATGTGTTGCGCGAAAAGACTGATCTCGATGCGCGCAAGATAGGCGTGCAAGTTTTGGATGTGCGCCTCAAGCGCGTGGATTTTCCGCTGGAAATCAGCGAATCGGTGTACCGCCGCATGGATGCCGAGCGCAAGCGCGTGGCGAATGAGTTGCGTGCATCCGGTGCAGCCGAGGGAGAAAAAATCAAGGCCAATGCCGACAAGCAGCGCGAGGTGATTCTGGCTGAGGCATACCGCGAGGCACAGAAGACCAAGGGTGAAGGCGATGCCAGGGCCTCGGCGCTGTATGCCGCCGCGTTTGGCCGCAACCCCGAGTTTTATTCGTTCTACCGCAGCCTGGAAGCCTACAAGCAAAGCTTCAAAAACAAGAGTGACGTGATGGTGCTCGACCCGAGTTCGGCATTTTTCAAATACCTGAAGAGTTCCGGCAAGGGCGGTAAGTAGTGCTGGAATACTGGCTGCTCGGTTTGGCGATGATGCTTGTGATTGAGGGTTTACTGCCGTTTCTGTTGCCTGAGTTGTGGCGTGAGACCTTTCGCAGGCTGGTGTCGCTGTCCGACGGCCAGTTGCGTTTTGTCGGTATCGTCGCGATGCTTTCCGGATTGCTGCTGTTGTACCTGGTTAAATGAATATTGCTGCGGTGTCGGGTTTTGTAGGTCGGGTGAAGCCCGACATATTTTTGGCGGCGGGCGCAGCCCGCCCTACGATGCTGGATTAATTAATGCCAAACTGGTTACTCCCCGAATACATCCAGGACATGCTGCCCGGCGAAGCCTGGCGCGTCGAGCAGATGCGTGCGCAGTTCATCGATCTGCTGCGCAAGCATGGCTATCAATTGGTTGTGCCGCCGCTGCTGGAATATGCCGAATCGTTGCTGATCGATGACAGCGATGACATGGATCTGCGCAGCTTTAAACTGGTCGACCAGTTGAGCGGGCGTACTCTGGCGTTGCGCGCCGACATCACGCCACAAGTGGCACGCATCGATGCCCACTTGCTCAATCGTCAAGGCGTGGCGCGCCTGTGCTATGCAGGCAGCGTGCTGCACACCCAGCCGGCGGGACTGACGCGTACCCGTGAGCTGTTGCAAATCGGCGCCGAGTTATATGGGCACGGAGGGTTGGAAAGCGATCTGGAGATTCAGCAATTGATGTTGCAATCGCTGGCTTTGCTGGGCATCAGGGACGTGCACCTCGACCTCGGTCATGTTGGCGTGTTTCGTGCGCTGGTGAGCCACGCCGGACTCGACAAGGAACTCGAAGGTGAATTATTCGCCGCGTTGCAGAGCAAAGACAGCGCGGCCTTGCAGTCCCTGACCCAGGCGCTGGATGCAACCTTGCGCAATGCTTTGCTGGCTCTGCCGGCACTGTATGGCAATTGCGCGGGAGTGCTGGCACGGGCACGACAGGCGTTGCCGAAATATACTGAAATAACTGCGGCATTGGATGACTTGCAGAGCATCTCCGGCAAGTTGCAATCGCTGGTGTCCAATGTCGGGATTGACCTCGCCGATTTGCGCGGCTACCACTATCACAGCGGCATGGTGTTTGCCGCTTATCATGCCGGCAGCCACGATGCGATCGCTCTGGGCGGCCGTTATGACGATCTCGGCAAGAGCTTCGGACGTGCGCGTGCCGCGACCGGATTCAGCATGGACCTGCGCCAGTTGTACCGCTTGCTGCCGCCGCAAACTGTCAGGCCGGGAGTATGCGCGCCGCATCTCGATGATGCCGCTTTGCGCGACAAGATCACACAGCTGCGCGCGGCGGGCGAGGCGGTGGTGGTGGATTTGCTTGGCGATGCGGCATTGCGCAGGGAGTTGCAGTGCGATCGAGAGTTGGTTTTGCGCGACGGCGCCTGGCAGGTCGTCGCTCTTTGATGTTTGAAATTTGGGATTTTTAAAATCTGGAAGCTCTGTAATGGCTAAAAACGTAGTAGTAATCGGCACCCAATGGGGTGATGAAGGCAAGGGCAAGATCGTCGATTGGCTGACCGATCATGCGCATGGCGTGGTGCGCTTTCAGGGCGGGCACAATGCCGGGCATACGCTGGTAATCGGCGGCAAGAAGACAGTTCTGCACCTGATCCCCTCTGGCATTTTGCGCGACCATGTGATGTGCTACATCGGCAACGGCGTGGTGCTGTCGCCGCAAGCATTGCTCAAGGAAATGGACGAGCTGCAAAAAGCCGGTATCGATATCTATAATCGTTTAAAGATATCCGAAGCCTGTCCGTTGATTTTGCCCTATCACGAAGCGGTCGATAAAGCGCGCGAGCTGGCCAAGGGCGCGGCAAAGATTGGAACAACCGGTCGCGGCATCGGCCCTGCTTACGAAGACAAAGTGGCGCGCCGCGCAATTCGCCTGCAGGATATTTTTTACCGCGAACGCTTTGCCGCCAAGCTGGGCGAGGTGCTGGATTATCACAACTTCGTGCTGAAAAATTACTTTCATGTCGAGACGGTGGATTTTCAAAAAACACTGGACGATACGCTGGCGCTGGCCGAACGCATCAAGCCGCTGGTGATGGATGTGCCGCGCGCCCTGTATGAAGCCAATCAGGCAGGCAAGAGCCTGCTGTTCGAAGGAGCGCAGGGTTCGTTGCTGGACATCGATCACGGCACCTATCCATATGTCACGTCGAGTAACTGCATCGCCGGTGCGGCCTGTGCAGGGGCAGGAGTGGGGCCGCAGATGCTCAATTACGTGCTGGGTATCACCAAGGCTTACACTACGCGTGTTGGCTCCGGCCCATTTCCCACCGAGCTGTATGATGCAGTGGACAAATGCGATCCAATCGGCGCAGGCTTGGCCAAGCGCGGTCATGAATTCGGCTCCACCACCGGACGTGCGCGCCGTTGCGGCTGGTTCGATGCAGCAGCACTCAAACGTTCAATCCAGATCAACGGCGTGTCCGGTCTGTGCGTCACCAAGCTGGACGTGATGGATGGCATGGAAACCGTGCGCCTTGGTGTGGGCTATCGCATCAATGGAGTGGAAAGCGACATCCTGCCAGCCGGTGCGGATGCGCTGGCGGATTGCCAGGCAGTGTATGAGGAAATGCCGGGCTGGAGTCAAACTACGCTGGGTGTGCAACGCTATGAAGATTTGCCGCAAGCCGCGCGCAATTACCTGGAGCGTATAGCCAAAGTGTGCGGTGTGCCGGTCGATATGGTTTCGACCGGGCCGGATCGCGATGAAACCATCGTACTGCGCCATCCGTTCGAATAAGTTGGCGGCAGTAATGAACAACGCAAATACGCATCGCAATAACTGCGATGCGTATTGTGTATTTGTGTCGAAATTTATAACCGGTGCCCGGAAGAAGCTCGGTCACACAGGCGCGACCCTGGCATCCGTTGCATCGGATGCCTTTCGAGTCCTGGCGCGAAGCATGCTTCGCTTTTCAGGGCACGAAAAGAAAACGGCCCGCTTGCGCGAGCCGATTAATGTTTGGTGCCCAGAAGAGGACTCGAACCTCCACACCTTGCGGCACACGGACCTGAACCGTGCGCGTCTACCAATTCCGCCATCTGGGCCAAGACTTGTTGAAGGCGCGCAATTTAATTGTTAAAGGATTTATTGTCAATGAAAAAGAAAATTAATTTACGCATGCAAGACCCCTATCTGGAACGCGAACGCGAGCAATACGAGCATCCGCTGCCCAGCCGCGAATTTATTTTGCAGATACTCACCGAGCATGGCGCTCCGGTCAGTGATGAAGAGTTGTTGCAGTTGCTGCACATCGAGGAGCACGAGGAAGACTTGTTTGCGCGCCGCCTGCGCGCGATGGAGCGCGACGGGCAGATCATGCGCAATCGCAAACGTGCGATTTGTGTGATGGAAAAGCTCAATCTGATCAAAGGCAAGGTGCAGGGACATCCGGACGGCTTCGGCTTCCTGATTCCGGAGGACGGCAGCCCCGATATGTTCCTCAGCGAGAAGGAAATGCACCAGGTGTTGCACGGCGATATCGTGATGGTGCGGCAGAGCGGCGTGGACCGGCGCGGCCGCCCGGAAGCCAAAATCATCGAGGTGCTGGAGCGCGCCAATAACCGCGTGGTCGGCCGCTTGTATGAAGAGCACGGAATCCGCTTTGTGGTTGCGGAAAACCGGCGCATTACCCAGGACATCCTGGTCGCTCCCGGCGAATCAGGCGGTGCCGAGGCCGGGCAGGTGGTGATGCTGGAAATCCTGAAACACCCGGACAAGCATGCCCAGCCCATCGGTCGCATCGTCGAGGTGCTGGGCAACTATGCCGACCCCGGCATGGAAATCGAAATTGCGTTGCGCAAGCACGATCTGCCGCACGAGTTTCCCAGGGATGCCGAAAAACAGGCCAAACAGATTTCTCCGGTGGTTGCCGCCGCAGATTGGGCCGGGCGTGAAGACATCCGCAATCTGCCGCTGGTCACGATTGACGGCGAGACCGCGCGCGACTTCGATGATGCGGTGTACTGCGCGCCGGAAAAAGGCGGCTTCCGGCTGGTGGTAGCGATTGCCGATGTCAGCCACTATGTGCAGACGGGCGACGCGCTGGATCGCGAGGCGATTTTGCGCGGCAACTCGGTGTATTTTCCGCGCCGCGTGATCCCGATGCTGCCGGAAGAATTATCCAACGGCTTGTGCTCTCTAAATCCGCAGGTGGATCGTCTGTGTATGGTGTGCGACATGCACGTCGGCAGCAACG
The DNA here is from genome assembly GCA_030645955.1 of Gallionella sp. The sequence goes on from JAUSMR010000129.1 coordinate 18,343, forward strand.
GTGATATTGGCAAATACCGGTTCTATCCATCGGTGATGCATTCGCAGGCGCGGCTGACATACACGCAGGTGGCTGAAATGCTGGCGCAACCGGATGGTGCATTGGCCAGGAGCAATGCTTCCATCGTGCCGCACCTGCAACATCTCTATGAATTGTTCCAGAAGTTATTAAAATCACGCGAGAAGCGCGGCGCGATCGACTTTGAGACGGTCGAGACGCAGATGATCTTCACCGATCAGGGCAAGATCGAGCGCATCGTGCCGGTGGTACGCAACGATGCGCACAAGCTGATCGAAGAATGCATGCTGGCGGCGAACGTGTGCGCGGCAGGATACTTGCAAGAACACCAGCACACCGTGTTGTATCGCATTCACCAGGGGCCGACACCGGAAAAACTGGAAATGTTGCGCGAATTCATGAAGGAATTCGGTTTGCAACTGACCGGTGAAGATGATCCGCAGGCAGCCGATTATTCCAAGCTGCTCAAGCGCATCAAAGGCCGACCCGATGCCGGATTGCTGCAAATGGTGATGCTGCGTTCATTGCGTCAGGCCAAGTATGAGCCGGAGAACATCGGACACTTCGGCCTGGGTTACGACGCTTACACGCACTTCACTTCGCCGATACGCCGCTACCCGGACCTGCTGGTGCATCGCGCCATCAAGGCCGTGCTGCAAGGCAAACAATACAAGCCCGCGCAGAAGTGGGCCGAGCTGGGTGCGCATTGCTCGATGACCGAGCGCCGCGCCGATGATGCCACGCGCGATGTCGAGGCTTGGCTGAAATGTTTCTACATGCGCGACCATCTCGGCAGCGTGTTCACCGGCACGGTTTCCTCGGTCACCAGCTTCGGCATGTTCGTTTCGCTGGATGACCTGTATGTCGAAGGGTTGGTGCATATCTCCGAACTCGGCAAAGACTATTTCCAATTCGACGCCACGAAACATCAACTGCTCGGCGAGCGCACCGGACAACGCTATCGTCTCGGCGATCGCGTGCAGGTGCGCGTGGTCAAGGTGGATATGGAAAGCACCAAGATTGATTTCGTGCTGGACGAAATCATCGAAAAAGCCGGCCACGATCAGGCGGCGAAACCGGCAAAAAAACCAGCCGCAAAGAAGCCTGCCCCAAAGTCCTCAAAAAAAACCGGCGACAAGAAACGCCATGGCTGACCTGCGCCTGATTTACGGCTTTCACGCGGTCACATCGCGTATCCGCCAGAATCCGGATGGCGTGCTGGAAATCTACCTGCAGGCGCAACGCCAGGATCCGCGCATGCGCGACCTGATCAAGCTCGCTGAAACCAATGGCGTGCGCATCATCCCGATAGAAGCGGCGCGCCTCGACGGCATGGCGGGCAATGCGCGGCATCAGGGTGTCGCCGCGCGCGTCGATGCGGCGCAGCGGGTGCAGCATCTGGAGGATGTGCTGGACACGCTCGGCGAACCGCCGTTGCTGCTGGTGCTGGATGGCGTGCAAGACCCGCATAATCTTGGCGCATGTCTGCGCAGCGCCGACGCATTCGGCGTACACGCGGTAATCGCCCCGAAAGACCGCGCGGTCGGCATCACCGCCACGGTGGAGAAGGTCGCCTGCGGTGCGGCGGAAACCGTGCCTTACATCACCGTCACCAATCTCGCCCGTACTTTAAGAGAGTTACAGGAGCGCGACATCTGGGTGGTTGGCGCAGCGGGCGATGCCGGGCAGGACTTGAATGGCTTCAAACACACCGGCGCGCTGGCCTGGGTGCTGGGCGCGGAAGGCGAGGGGCTGCGCCGTTTGACGCGCGAGACCTGCGACGAGCTGGTGCGCATCCCGATGCTGGGCAGCGTGGAAAGCCTGAATGTCTCGGTGAGCGCGGGCATCTGTCTGTTCGAGGCAAGACGGCAGCGCAAGCAATTGTAAGGCACGTAGGTGCGATTCACGAATCGCCCGAACAGAGCGCGTAGGATGTGGTGAGGTACGAACCGCATCAATCGCGAACGATGCGCTTCGTGCCTCAGCGCATCCTACGGTTGCTGGATCCAGGAAACACATAAGAGAGATTCAATGGCAATAAGAATTAAATTCAACTCGCTTAGAGCACGCCTCACCGTGGCGCTGCTGTTGCTGGTTCTTTTGCCGACCATAACAATCGGCTGGGTGGCTTATAACATGGTGTTCGAGACCGTCAGGTCGGAACGAATAAAAGCCGTGGGCCGAATTGCCGATTCAAAACATGATCAGTTGGTCATGGTGTTGACCCGGGCAAATATCAGGGCGGAACATTTCCTCTCGGACCTGCGTGACCAATGCAGCGGCAACTCCGCCAGTCAAAATCATCTTTGTGCCACCGGTTTGATCAGGTCATACCTGGCCGCAGAAGGTGCCCTGGGAGCGACCCTGCGCAGGAAAAGCGGGGATAGCCTGACCATCGGAACCTCCGCGACCCGGAATGAAGAGCCCGTTACGTTTCAAACCGGGCAACTGGCAAAGTTTTCCGGAACCGGTCCCAAAAGCAACCACTCGTATTTCGTTTCAGTGGCGGAAGAATCGACTGGATTTCAGTTGGCAATTACCTACCCATCATCGATACTTGAACCTGTTTTTGCTACCCCCCCCAAAGAGCTTGGGCTCTCAGGGGAGACCTTTCTGGCGGATGGCGAGGGTTATTTCGTCACCAAGCCCAGATATGCTTCTACGCAAGGGCACAAACTCCCCATTTCCGCACCCCCCATGCAGTCTTGCCTGAGCGGTCAATCGGGTGAAGTGCTTGATCTCGATTACCGGGACGCAGCCATCATTCATGGATTCCGCTTTATTCCGGAATTCGGCTCGGCCTGCATCATGGCGCACATAGCCCAGGATGAAGCCTTTGCGCCACTGAAATCGCTGCAGCAGAAAATAATTATCGCGATATTCCTGTTTGGCACGGTACTGGTCATGACGGCCGTCTATCTTGCCAAACGCATCGTGAAGCCGATAACCAGGCTCACGAATGTAACCAGAGCCATCGCAGCGGGAGATTACCAGGCTCAGGCAGACGCGGCAGGGCGCGATGAAATCTCGGAGCTGGCCGTTTCATTCAACTTCATGACTGATCGGCTGCAGGCTGCGCAGCAGCATGAGGCCGAAGCACTCAGTGAATTGCGGGTGATGCTGAATACCTCTAACGAAGGATTCTGGAAGGTGGATCAGTCCGGTTGCATCGTCGAAGTCAATGAGGCCTATTGCCATATCACTGGTTATGCCAGAGACGAGATTGTCGGTGCGCATGTCTCAAAATTCGAGGCCGTAGAACAAACGCCTGAAGCTGTTGCAGCGCATATCCGGCGTGTTGTCGAGCAGGGATATGACCGTTTTGAAACCAGGCACCGCCATCATGACGGGCATCTGATCGATATCGAAGTAGTCACGTCTTACATTGAAGGGACAAAGAGCCTTGTTGTGTTCTTGCACAACGTGACCGAGCGCAAGCAAGCAGAAACAGAATCAGCAAAGACAGCAGAAGACTTGCGCATTGCTGCCATTGCCTTTGAAACGCAGGCGGCGATAGTGATTACCGATCTCACTCCAAAAATCTTGCGCGTCAATCGGGCATTTGAAGAAATTACCGGCTATACGGCAGCGGAGGCTATCGGCCAGAATCCCAGGATACTCAGTGCACCGGAAATAAGGAAAAGCAAAGCATACTACGAGGAAATGTGGGCAGATCTTCTCAGTAAAGGAAAGTGGAGCGGGGAAGTTCTGGATAAGCGCAAGAACGGTGAGATTTATCCGAAGTGGCTGACGATCACTGCCGTCGCCGCGCCGGATGGCACCATCACCCATTACGTCGGTTCATTTTTCGACATCACGGAACGCAAAAAAGTGGAGCATGCATTGTGTGATTCCCGCGATGACTTGCATCGCCTGCTCAATTCGATGGCTGAAGGTGTGTATGGAATAAACACCGATGGCAACTGTACCTTCGTCAATCGATCATTCATGCAAATGCTGGGTTACCAGAACGACAATGAAGTGCTGGGCAAAAACATGCACGAACTCATTCATCATTCCCGTACCGATGGCAGCCCATATCCGGTAAGTGAATGCAAAATATATTGCGCTTATCAGACCAATCAAATAACCAATATTGATGATGAGGTGTTTTGGAGTAAGGACGGTGTTGCGATCCCAGTTGAATACTGGTCGCATCCCATCATGGCTGGCGATGTGGTGACCGGCTCAATAGTCACCTTTGTCGATATCACCGAGCGCAAGAAAGCGGAAGAAGATATTAATCGCCTGGCTTTCTACGACCCGCTGACCAGCCTGCCGAATCGCCGCCTGTTGCAGGACCGTTTGCAGCAGGCAATGGCGGTCAGCGCGCGCAGCGGCCGGCATGGCGCATTGCTGTTTCTGGATCTGGATCACTTCAAGACGATCAATGACACGCAAGGTCATACCATGGGCGACCTGCTGTTGATCGAGGTGGCACGCCGGCTGCAGAGCTGTGTGCGCGAGGGTGACAGCGTGGCGCGGCTGGGTGGCGATGAATTCGTGGTGGTTCTCGAAGAGCTGAACAGTCAACCGGATGAGGCGGCCACCCAAGCTGAACTGGTCGCGGAAAAAATACGCGACGAATTGGGTCAGCCCTATGCACTGAATGATTTTGAGTGCCTGGTCACGCCCAGTATCGGTATCAGCCTGTTTCTCGACCATCAGAACAAAATGGAAGATTTGTTCAAGCACGCCGATATTGCCATGTACCAGGCCAAGACGGCAGGGCGTAATGCCATCCGCTTTTTTGACCCGCAGATGCAAATGACATTGGATATACGGGCTGCCCTGGAAGCGGATCTGCGCCAGGCACTCGCCAGGCAGCAATTCCGCCTGTATTACCAGGTCCAGGTGGACAGCCTGCGCCGCCCATTGGGTACGGAAGTGTTGTTGCGCTGGGAACACCCGGAACGCGGCCTGGTTTCGCCTATGCAATTCATCCCGCTGACCGAGGAAACCGGACTGATTGTGCCGATTGGCATGTGGGTACTGGAAACCGCCTGCGCCCAACTCAAGGCTTGGCAGAACGATGCGCTGACCCGCGACCTGACGCTGGCAGTGAACGTCAGCGCCAAACAATTCCATCAGGCCGATTTTGTCACCCAAGTGCAGCGCGTGCTGCTGGAAAGCGGCGCGAAGCCTTCACATCTCAAGCTGGAACTGACGGAAAGCACCGTGTTGGAGAACGTCCAGGACACCATCGCCAAGATGCGCGAAATAAAAATGCTTGGTGTGAACTTCTCGATGGACGACTTCGGTACCGGTTATTCTTCGCTGCAATATCTGAAACGCCTGCCACTGGATCAAATCAAGATCGACCGATCCTTTGTGCTCGACATCACCAGCGATCCCAACGATGCCGCCATCGTGCAGGCCATCATCGCGATGACCGAGGCACTGGGACTGAACGTGATTGCCGAAGGGGTGGAAACCGAGGCACAGCGCGACTTTCTGGATAAGCACGGCTGCCATGCCTTCCAGGGTTATCTGTTCGGTAAGCCGGTGCCGCTTGAGCAGTTCGAGGCGTCGTTGATACGGCATTGAAGGTCTGGTTAGTGTAGCATCACCTGACACATTCGATGCTTTTTACGGTTTGCCGGATAACATGGGGAGGGATGACATGATGTTTCGTGATCGCAATGATGCTGCAACCAGATTGGCGGAAGCTCTTGCGCAATATCGCGGCCAGCGCCCGCTGGTACTGGCGATTCCGCGCGGTGCAGTGCCGATGGCAAAAATCATCGCCGATGCGCTGGACGGCGAGGTGGACGTGGTGCTGGTGCGCAAGCTGCGCGCGCCGGGCAATCCTGAATTCGCCATCGGCGCGGTGGACGAGACCGGCTGGACCTATCTCGGCGACTATGCCGGGCGGGTGGGGGGCAGTTCGCAATACATCGAAGCCGAGAAGGAAACGCAACTCAAGGTGATGCGCGAGCGGCGCACCAGCTATACCCCGGTGCGCCCGCCGCTCGACCCGGCGGGGCGCGTTGTCATCGTGGTGGACGATGGTCTGGCGACCGGCTCGACGATGATCGCCGCACTGCATGCGCTGCGCGCCAAGTCCCCGAAAAAACTGATCTGCGCGGTGCCGGTGGCTCCGCCGGATACGCTTGCCAAGGTGAAACCCTATGCCGATGAAGTGGTGTGCCTGAGCGCGCCGGTGATGTTTTATGCGGTGGGGCAGTTCTACCAGTCTTTCCCTCAGGTAAGCGACGAGGAAGTGATTGAGTTGCTGGGGGCGGTTTCGTAGCAGTTGCTTCCCGAACAGGGGAGAGAGCTGACATGCGCCCGACTTTTCATCCAAATCTGGTAAACGGTTCTGCGGGAGATCCCGCGCTGTTTGTCGACTGCCTGTTCGAACGGCGCGCCCTGTTGTTTGATCTGGGCGACATCCGGGCTCTGTCACCGCGCAAACTGTTGCGCATCAGCCATGCATTTGTCAGCCATGCCCACATGGATCATTTCATCGGCTTCGACTGGCTGCTGCGCATTCTGCTGGGACGGGAAAAGGATTTGCAGCTGTTCGGCCCGCCCGGTTTTCTGGCGCAGGTGGAGCACAAACTGCGCGCCTACACCTGGAATCTGGTGCATAACTATGTGTCCGACTTTACGCTGCGCGTCACCGAGGTGGATGGCAAAGGGGCAGGGCGGCGCGCCAGCTTCCGCTGCCACAGCGAGTTTCGCCGTGAAGACGAGGAAAGTGTGGCCTGCCCGGAGAATGTATTGTTGCGCGAGCCTGCCATGCAGGTGCGCTGCACCCTGCTCGATCATGGCGGTATCCCTTGTCTGGCTTATGCGCTGGAGGAACAGGCACACGTCAATGTGTGGAAGAACCGCCTGCAGGAGCTTGGCCTGCCGGTGGGTGCATGGCTGCGCGACTTGAAGCAGGCGGTGTTGCGCAACGAATCAGACCAGTGGCAGATACGCGTGGCCTGGCGCGAGGGTGGTGCGGAGCAGGAACGGCTGTTGTCGCTGGCCGAGTTGAAGCCCGCGCTGCGCATCGTGCCGGGCCAGAAAATCGCCTACGTTACCGATGTCGCATGGCATCAGGATAACGTGGCGCACATCATCGACCTGGCACGCAATGCCGACCTGCTGTTTATCGAGGCGGCTTTCATGGAACGCGACGCCGAACATGGGCGGCGCAAATTTCACCTGACCGCGCGCCAAGCAGGCGAAATCGCCCGTGCTGCGAATGTCGGCTGCGTCATTCCGCTGCATTTCTCGCCGCGCTATATGGGCGGGGATGTGCCATTGCTGCGCGCCGAAGTGGCGGCGGCTTTTGGCGGCAAGGTGCTGTGAGTACCCCAGAACCTTTGAACATCACTGCCCGTTGGGAGCACTTCCCCCATCAAGCCGATATCGGAGTGCGCGGCTTGGGCGCGACGCTGGATCAGGCTTTCGAACAGGCTGCGTTGGCGCTGACGGCGGTGATCACCGACCCGGCAGATGTGGCACCCGGGGAAATGATCCGGCTTTCCTGCGCAGCGCCCGATGTTGAACTACTGCTGGTGGATTGGCTGAACATATTGATTTACGAGATGGCGACGCGCAACATGTTGTTCAGCCGATTCGAGGTGCATCTGGAAGGGGATCGCCTCACCGCACAGGCGTGGGGAGAAGCACTGGAGGTGGCACGCCACCATCCTGCAGTCGAAATAAAAGGCGCGACCTATACGGCGCTGAAGGTTGCGCAACAGCCGGATGGCGGCTGGCTCGCCCAATGTGTGGTGGACGTTTAGGATTCCAGGGTAATAGCGATTAAGCCTTGGCCGGACAAGCCGGAACCAAACATGTAGCCCGGATGAAACGCAGTGTAATCCGGGGATTGCCGAAGCTCCCTACGAAACCTGATGACGGAGGAACACCATGGACCTCGCATTGTTTGAACGCAAATCAGAATTCGAATGGCACATCAAGCCGTTCGGCAAAATGCATGTACCCGGCGTGATTTTCGCCAGCGAAACGCTGATGCGCGAGATGGATGCCAAGGTGTATGAGCAGGTCACCAATGTCGCGATGCTGCCGGGCATAGTCAACGCATCCTGGGCGATGCCGGACGCCCACTGGGGCTACGGCTTCCCGATCGGCGGCGTGGCAGCGTTCGATGCCGGTGCGGGCGGCGTGGTGTCGGCGGGAGGGGTGGGTTTCGATATTTCCTGCGGCGTGCGCACGCTGCATACCGGCCTGCGTATCGAAGATATCGACATCGTGAAAATGCGGCTCGCAGATGCGCTGTATCACACCATACCCGCAGGCATGGGCAGCACCGGCACGATCCGGCTGGATGCCGCGGAGATGGACAGGATGCTGCGCGGCGGTGCCCGCTGGGCGGTGGAGCGCGGCTTCGGCACGGCGGACGATCTGGAGCGCATCGAAGAGGGCGGCTGCATGAGCGGTGCAGACCCATCGCAGGTTTCCGAACAGGCCAAGAAACGCCAGCGCGACGAAATGGGCACGCTCGGCTCCGGCAACCATTACCTCGAGATCCAGCAGGTGACCGACGTATATGCCCCGGAGATCGCCGCTGCGTTCGGCGTGAAACCTGGCGATATCGTGGTCAGTATCCATTGCGGTTCGCGCGGCCTCGGCCACCAGATCGGCACCGAATTCCTCAAGCGTATGGTGCTGGCTGCTCCCGGTTATGGCATAGCACTGCCCGACCGCGAGCTGGCCTGTGCGCCGATCAATTCGCCGCTCGGGCAGGACTATCTCGGCGCAATGCGGGCGGGTATCAATTGCGCACTGGCCAACCGCCAGATACTCACCCATCTGACGCGCCAGATATTTTCACAGGTGCTGCCGCAGGCGCGGCTGCCGCTGCTGTATGACGTGTCCCACAACACCTGCAAGGTGGAGGAGCACAAGGTGGACGGGCGGACAAAAAAACTTTACGTGCACCGCAAGGGCGCCACGCGCGCCTTCGGGCCGGGGCATCCCGATCTGCCGCGCGAGTTGCGCAATGCCGGCCAGCCGGTGCTGATCGGCGGCAGCATGGGCACGGCCTCCTATATCCTGGCCGGAACGGAACAGGGCATGCGGCTTGCCTTCGGCTCCGCCTGCCACGGCGCGGGACGCGCGATGAGCCGCCATCAGGCACTGCGCAGCTGGAACGGGCGGCACGTCGTCGACGATCTGGCAGGGCACGGGATATTGATACGCAGCCCCTCGATGCGCGGGGTTGCCGAAGAAGCGCCGGGCGCGTACAAGGATGTCAGTGCAGTGGTGGATGCGGCTGACCATGCCGGATTGGCGCGCAAGGTGGCGCGGGTAAGACCGCTGATTTGCATCAAAGGTTAGGGTGCGTGTCACGCACCCTTGTATGATCAAATTTAATGAAATGTTGTTAAGCGCACGTAGGGCGGGTCACACCCGCCTAACCCACCGGATGCCGGGCAACCACGGCGGGTTGGCTTTGCATAGCCATTCGGCTAAGCCTGCAAAAAAACGCAGGCAAGCCGCTGGTTAACCCGCCCTACGCCAGTTGCATTTACATGACGAGGTGCATATGACTACACCGAATCGGAATGACATACAGCTCCAACCCGGCGACGCGCTGCTGATCGTGGACGTGCAGAACGACTTCCTGCCCGGCGGCAGCCTCGCGGTGCCGCGCGGCGACGAGGTGGTGGCGGTGCTCAACCGCTATCTGCACGCATTCATAGCGAAAAACCTGCCGGTGTATGCGACGCGCGACTGGCATCCCGGGCGGCATTGCTCCTTCCGCGCGCAGGGTGGCATCTGGCCGCCTCATTGTGTGGCGGGCACGCGCGGCGCGGAGTTCGCGGCGGCACTGCAACTGCCGCCTTCTGCGGTGATCATCTCCAAGGCCGACACGGCGGAACAGGACGCCTACTCCGGCTTTGAGGGCACGAATCTGGATCAGCAATTGCACGCCGCCAACATCCGCCGTCTGTTCATCGGCGGGCTCGCCACCGACTACTGCGTGCTCAATACCGTGCGCGATGCGCTGCGGCTCGGCTATCAGGTGTTCCTCTTGGCTGACGCGATCCGCGCGGTGGATGTCCGGCCCGGCGACGGGCTGCGCGCCGAAGAAGAAATGGCGCGCCTCGGCGCGCAACCCATCACCGTCGAAGGGATCGCCGCATGACCCCACCATTGAACTCTACGGGGAACCTTGCGGGCAGCGCGCTGCTCACCGATCTTTACCAGCTCACGATGATGCAGGGCTATCACGACTCCGGCATGGAAGAAACCGCGGTGTTCGAGTTCTTCGTGCGCAAGCTGCGTCCCGGTCGCGGCTTCCTGATGGCGGCTGGACTCGAACAGGCGCTGGAATTTCTGGAGGGATTGCACTTCTCATCTGAAGAACTGGCATGGCTGGCATCGACCGGCCGCTTCAATCACGGATTCCTGGCGCAACTCGAAACGCTGCGCTTCACCGGCGATGTGCACGCGATGCCGGAAGGCACGGTGTTTTTTCCGAACGAACCCATCCTGCGCGTGACCGCGCCGATTGCGCAGGCGCAACTGGTGGAAACGCGGCTGATCAACCTGCTGCATTTCCAGACGCTGATCGCCTCCAAGGCCGCGCGCATGAAACTGGTGGCGCCGGACAAACTGCTGGTGGATTTCGGGCTGCGCCGCGCCCACGGTGCGGAAGCTGGGCTGCTGGCGGCACGCGCCAGTTACATCGCCGGTTTCACCGGCACATCGACGGTGCAGGCGGGCATGCAATTCGGCATTCCGCTGTTCGGCACGATGGCGCATTCCTTCATACAGGCGCACGATGGCGAGACGCAGGCCTTCGAGCATTTCGCCCATGCACAACCGGACAACGTCGTGCTGCTGATCGACACCTATGACACCGAGGCCGCGGCGCGCAAAGTGGTGGCGCTTGCGCCGCTACTGGAACGCAGCGGCATCCTCATCAAGGGCGTGCGCATCGATTCCGGCAACCTCGCCGATCACGCCTATCAAGTCCGGCAAATTCTGGACGAGGGTGGACTCAAGCATGTGACGATATTCGCCAGCGGCGATCTTGACGAGCATGTGCTGCGCGACATGCTGGCCGCAGGCGCGCCAGTGGACGGTTTCGGCATCGGCACGCGCATGGACACATCGAGCGACGTGCCTTATCTCGACTGCGCCTACAAGCTGCAGGAATATGCCGGCAAGGCGCGCCGCAAGCGCTCCGAAGGCAAGCAAACCTGGCCCGGGCGCAAGCAGGTGTACCGCAGTTACGATCCCGATGGTCGCATGGCCTCGGATGTCGTGACGCTGGAACAAGATATACAGCCGGGCGAGCCGCTGCTGAAGCCAATGATGCGCGCAGGGCGGCGCATCGCAGCCGCCGCGACGCTCGCAGATATCCGCATCCACGCGGCAACCAGCCTGGCGCGGCTGCCGGAACCGCTGCGCCAACTCCATGAGCCTTATAATTACCGGGTGGAGATCGCCAGCGCGCTGCACGAACTCGCTGCGCAGGTTGATCGTAATTTTTCATTTTGACAAAGAAGAGTAGACTGCAAATATGAGTCCTGTTTCCCCGCTTTCTCCCATTTCTCCACTTTCGCCAGACAAACTGTACCGGCCATGCGATGCCGAACGGCTCACTTTCGCGACCACCGCCGAACTCGAAGACCTGACCGAGGGCATCGGCCAGATGCGCGCGATAGATGCGGCGCATTTCGGTATCGGCATGCGCCACGCGGGCTACAACCTCTACGTCATGGGGCCAAGCGGAAGCGGCAAGCACACGCTGATCCGCCAGTTGCTCGACCAGCGTGTGGCGACCGATGCCAAGCCCGCCGACTGGTGCTACGTCCACAATTTCACCCAGCCGCACAAGCCGCACGTGATCCAGTTGCCGGCAGGCTTGGGCACACGCCTGCATGCCGACATGCAGCATCTGGTGGCGGAACTGCAGGCCACCATACCCGCCGTGTTCGAGGGTGAGGAATACCGCCATCACCTGAGCAAGATCGACGAGGAGTACAGCGAACGCCAGACGGGCGCATTCGCCGATGTGGGCGAGGAGGCCGGCAAACATGGCATCGTGTTGTTGCGCACGCCGAACGGTTTTTCTTTCGCGCCGGCCAAGGACGGTGAGGTGATGAGCCAGGACGAGTATGAAAAGCTGCCGGCGGAAGAGCGCGAGCGCATCGAGAAAGCCACCGGCACCCTGCAGGAACAACTGGAGAAGGTCATGCTTCAGGCGCGCCAGTGGCGGCGCGAGCGTATGGAGCGAGTGCGCAAGCTGAACGAGGAGGCGGTGCTGTTCGCCGTCGGCCACCTGATCGACGCGCTGCGCAGCGATTATGCGAATCACCCGCGGGTGTGCGGCTACATGAACGAGGTGCAGCAGAACGTCATCGAAAGCATAGATGAATTCCGCAACCCTCGGCAGGGCTCCTCCGAGCTGGCTACCCTCACCGCCGAGCAGTCCGATTTCAGCCGCTTCCGCGTCAACCTGCTGGTGGGGCGCGGCGAAAGCGAGGGCGCGCCGGTGGTATACGAGGAGCACCCCACCTACCAGAACCTGATAGGGCGGGTCGAGCATATATCCCAGCTTGGCGCGCTGATCACCAATTTCCTGCTGATCAAGCCGGGCGCGCTGCATATGGCCAACGGCGGCTATCTGATGCTGGATGCTTTAAAGCTGCTCTCCCAGCCGTTTTCATGGGAGGGGCTGAAGCGCGCGCTCTCCACGCGCGAGATCCGCATCGAATCGCTCGGCCAGATGTACAGCCTGGTCAGCACCGTGTCGCTGGAGCCTGAGCCGATTCCGCTCGATACCAAGGTTGTGCTGCTCGGCAACCGCCTGCTCTATTACCTGCTTGCCGAATACGATCCGGAATTTCGCGAGCTGTTCAAGGTGGCGGCGGATTTCGAGGACGAAGTGGAGCGCAGCACGGATAACGACCTGCTGTACGCGCGGCTGATCGGCACGCTGGCGCGCAGGGAAAAGCTGCGGCCGTTTGACCGCAGCGCCGTGGCGCGGGTGATCGAACACTGCGCGCGCCGCGCCGAAGATGCGCAGAAGCTGTCCACGCACGTGGAGAGCCTGGCCGATCTGGTGCGCGAGGCGGATTACTGGGCGGGCCAGGACAAACGGGATGCAGTGACCAATTCCGACGTGGAGCGGGCAATCGAGGCGCAGATCAGGCGCTCCGACCGCCTGCGCGAGCGCTCCCATGAGTCGATCCTGCGCGGCATTTTGCACATCGACACCGAGGGCGAAAAGGTGGGGCAGGTGAACGCACTGTCCGTATTCCAGCTCGGCGATTTCGCCTTTGCACAGCCCTCGCGCATCACCGCCAATACCCGTCTGGGCGAAGGCGACTTGGTCGACATTCAGCGCGAGGTCAAGCTGGGCGGAGCGATCCACTCCAAGGGTGTGCTGATCCTGTCCTCATTCCTGGGTTCGCGCTATGCCCCCGAACAGCCGCTCTCGCTTTCGGCCAGCCTGGTGTTCGAGCAGACCTACGGACATGTGGAAGGGGACAGCGCTTCGGTGGCAGAGTTGTGCGCGCTGCTGTCCTCGCTGGCGAACACCCCGATCCGCCAGTCGCTGGCAGTAACCGGTTCGGTGGACCAGTTCGGACGGGTCCAGGCAGTCGGCGCAGTGAACGAAAAGATCGAGGGCTATTTCGATATTTGCAGCAAACGCGGCCTGAACGGAAAACAGGGCGTGCTGATTCCCGCATCCAACGTGACACACCTGATGCTGCGCCGCGACGTGGTGGAAGCGGCAGCAGCAGGGCGCTTCCACATTTACGCGGTAGCCACGGTGGACGAAGCGCTCGAACTGCTGACTGGCATTCCCGTCGGCGCACCCGACGAGCATGGCAAGCTGCCCGAAGGCAGCCTCAACCAACTCGTGGCGCAGCGGCTCAAACATCTGGCCGAACTGCGGCGCAGCTTTATGAAAAAAACCGGCTCGCATCGTGGCAGCCACGACTCAGACGAGGGCAAGTAGGCGAGCGCCGCGAAGGTGCCTGAAGGCCTTGGGTTCTTACTCCTTCCCCCTCTCAGGGGGAAGGCGGGGATGGGGGTACAAACTGTCGGCTGCATGTACCCTTGAAGTTCTACCCACACCCTAGCCCTCCCCCTGCAAGGGGGGAGGGAATGGAGTCGCTAAACTCACTGAATCAGTTAAAGGAGAACCAGCCATGAATGGAAGTACTGAAACACCGGTAAACAAACGCAACATCTGGATGCGCGGATTGTTCATGCTGTTGATGGCCTTGGCGCTGCACGTGGGTGGCACAGTGTTGGGCGTCATTGCGGTTATTCAGTTTGTGATCATGCTGCTGAACGATACACCCAATGAACGCCTGGCAAAATTCGGCCGCAGCCTGGCTCGCTACTTCCAGCAAATCGTAAATTTCCTGAGTTTTGCCACCGAAGACATACCATTCCCCTTTAACGATTGGCCAGCGAGTGAATGAATTGAAATGAAAATAGGCATTCCAAAAGAAATAAAAACCAACGAAAACCGCGTCTCGCTGGTTCCGGCGGGGGCGGAGGCGCTGGCGGCTGCGGGGCACACGGTCATCGTGGAAACGGGCGCGGGGCTGGACAGCGGGTTCAGCGACGCGCAATACTTGGCGGCAGGCGCGCAAATCGCAAAGGATGCCGATGCGGTCTGGGCGGCTGCCGACCTGATCGTGAAAGTGAAGGAGCCGATCGAGCCGGAATGGAAGCGCATCAGGCCCGGCCAGGTCATTTTCACCTACTTCCATTTCGCCGCCAGCGAATCATTGACCCGCGCGCACATGGCGTCGGGCGCGGTGTGCATCGCCTATGAGACGGTCGAGCTGCCTTCGCGCGAACTGCCGCTGCTGACGCCGATGTCGGAGGTGGCCGGGCGCATGGCGGTGCAGGAAGGCGCCAAATATCTGGAGAAACTGTACGGCGGACGCGGCATTCTGCTCGGCGGCGTGCCGGGCGTACCGCCCGCCAGGGTGGTGATACTCGGCGGCGGCGTGGTCGGCGTGAACGCGGCGAAAATGGCAGCCGGGCTGGGCGCCAATGTAATCATCCTCGACGTCTCGCTGGAAAAGCTGCGCTATCTCAGCGATGTCATGCCCGCAAACGTGCAACTGGTATTTTCGAACCGGCACAATCTGCTTGAGCAGATTGCCAGTGCCGATCTGGTCATCGGCGCGGTGCTGATACACGGAGCCGTCGCGCCCAAATTGATCCGCCGGGAAGACCTCAGGACGATGCGCACGGGCGCGGTGATCGTCGATGTTTCCATCGACCAGGGCGGCTGTGTCGAGACGATGCATCCGACCACACACGAAAACCCGACGTTCATCGTCGAGGGAGTCATTCATTACGGCGTGGCCAACATGCCCGGCGGCGTATCCATCACCTCGACACTGGCGCTGACCAACGCAACCTTGCCCTATGTGCTTAAACTGGCGAACAAGGGATACCAGCAGGCGCTCAAGGAATCTCCGGCCCTGCTGAATGGACTCAATATCATCGGCGGAAAAGTAACGCACAGAAAGGTTGCCGAGGCATTCGGGCTGGAGTATCACCCTGCGGAATTCTTTATCGACTGATCCATGATGTATGACATGCCGCTGTACCGTCCGCCTTCCGAGGCCGACAATCTGATCATCCAGGCTACACTGGGCTGCAGCTTCAATCAGTGCAGCTTTTGCGCCATGTATCGCAGCAAGCAATACACCGAGCGCTCACTCGAAGCAGTTATTGCCGATATTCATCAGGCCGCCGCGCAATGGCCGGATGCCCACCGCGTGTTTCTGGCCGATGGCGACGCGCTGGCGCTGCCCACCGAACACCTGCTGGCGATCTTGCGCGAACTGGCCAATGCACTGCCAGGGCTGGCACGCGTTTCCTGCTATGCCACGCCCGGAAATATTCAACGCAAAAGTGCGGAAGAGCTTGTACTGTTGAAGCAGCACAAACTTAACCTGCTTTATTTTGGCCTGGAATCAGGCTCGGAAATAATACTCAAAAAAATCACCAAAGGCGCAACGCAACGCCGCATGATCGAGGTGCTGACCAAGGCACACGCGAGCGGCATGAAGGTATCGGCAACAGTCATCCTTGGTCTGGGCGGCAAAGCCTATAGCGAAGAACATATAAACGGCACCATCGCACTGCTTAACAGCGCCCCTGTCACTTATCTCTCCACGCTGCAGCTTTATCTGGATGAAAGCATCACCGCGGAGTTCCACAAGAAATTCGGAGAACCTTTCGAAGTACAGGATGACTTGGCCATTCTCAAGGAACAGGAAAGACTGATCAGCGGTCTCAACCCGCCGCAGCCTGTTGTGTTTCGCTCCAACCACGCCTCCAATGCCCTGGCGCTGGCGGGCAATCTGCCCAGAGACAAGGAAAAACTGCTGCTCCAATTACGTGAAGCCATCGAAGGAGTGCGCCCGCTACGGCCACAGTTCATGCGCGGGCTTTGACAGTCCCTCTGATGGAACTACTAGCCATCTGACTAGGCTGTCCAACGACGACAGCCAAGTCATTGGTTATCCCGCAGGCGTAATAGGCAGTCTCGTAGCCCGGATGCAGGACGAAGGCCGTAATCCGGGGTGATGTCGTGCGCGCCCAAGGTTGCCCCGGATTACACTGCGTTTCATCCGAGCTACGCTCGCTTTGACTCCTTCCCCCTTGCAGGGGGAAGGTTGGGATGGCGGCCATGACACGGCGTTGCGAAGCATCCGGGGCGGGAATGGCCGCCTCACACCCGCTCCCGCAAACGGCTGGCTTCGCCAGTAACGTGTCGCGGGATGTGGGGGTAGAAACGGTGACTGCATTCACGCTTGAATTTCTACCCCCACCCTAGCCCTCCCACTGCATGGGGGAGGGGATGATGTTACTCAATCAGGCTGAACGAATAGATTCTCAGCAGAAGCTTTTCGCTGGGCGACTAATCAAGGGCGTACTGCCGGCGAGATGCGAACATCCACCGTCATGCCCAGCTTGAGCGGGTGCGGCTCCAGAAACGCGATCTTCACCTGGATGATCTTGAGGCCAAGATTGACCGCCGGGTTGTTGGGTTTGAGCTCGCGTTTTCCGACATAGTCGGCGATTTCTTCGATGCGTCCCTTATACACTTTGCCCGGATAAGCATAGGCGCTGATCTCCACCGGATCACCGAGCTGCAGGCGGCCGGCATCGGTCTCATCCACCTCGGCATTGATGCGCAGCTGGCCGGTATCGGCAATGACGAGAATGGGTTTTTCCGGAATCACCACTTCGCCCACGTCCATATAACGTTCGATCAGCGTGCCGCTGATCGGCGAGACCACGCGGGTTTTGTCCAGCAGGGAGCGCACATAGCGCACGTTCGCCACGGCCTGCGCCACCTGTGCATCATGCAACGCCAGAGTCTCGTTGCGGGGACCGGCCTGCAACAGATGCAATTGCTCTTCGGCCTCTGCTGCCCGTGCCGCCGCAACCTTGTAGGCGCTTTCAGTGTTATCGAGCGTGGCTCGCGACACGAAGTTGTCCTGGTAAAGCTGGCTCATGCGGTTGAATTCCTTTTCGGCCAGCATTCGCTCGGATTGCGCCCGCTGCAACACCGCCTGGGCCTGTTTGATTTCCTGTTCGCGGGCGCCCGCCGCCACCTCGGCCCGCCGGGCCTGCGCCACCGCCAATTCGGCCTCGGCCTGTTTTAATCGGGCAGCAAAATCTTTCGAATCCAGAACAGCGATCACCTGTCCCTTGTCGACGTGATCGCCTTCGTTGACCATAAAACGCTCAATGCGTGCAATCAGCTCGCTGCCGACTTCCATCTCCGCTCCCGGTCGCGCCTCCAGTTTTCCTTCAGCAGCAATGTAACGCGGGGCCGGAAGCTGCGCGCCCGGCGTGCTGCCGTTGCCGGATGTACTGCCATTGTCTGCGCGCAGGCCAAGATAAGCGGCCAGCGCGAGGATGATGACGGCCGCCGCCACTGCAACCGGTTTCCATTTCATGATCTCAACCTTCCGTCTTCCAGATAAATCACCCGGTGCGCCACCTCTTCGACCTTGGGGTCGTGGCTGACAATCGCCACCGCCTTGTGCAACTCACCGGCATGGCCGCGCAACAGCTGCAAAATATCGCGGCCTGTTTTCGAGTCGAGATTGGCGGTAGGCTCGTCGGCCAGAATTATCGGGGGATCACCGGCCAGCGCGCGGGCGATCGCGGTGCGCTGTTTTTCACCGCCGCTCATATCGCGCGGGTAGGCGTGGGCACGCCGCCCCAGACCGACACGTTCGAGCAATTCCGCAGCCTCCGCCCGAACGCCCTGTTTCGATTTTCCCTTCATGCGCAGCACCACCTCGACATTTTCCTGCGCTGTCAGCGAGCGGAATAAATTGAATGCCTGAAAAACAAACCCGAAGCTTTGGCGGCGGATGTTCGCCAGCTCATGCTCGTCGCATGCGCCCACGTTGCGGCCATTTATCAGCACGTTACCGCTAGTTGGCTGCAAAATGCAGCCCATTATCGACAGCAGCGTAGTCTTGCCGGAGCCGGACGGCCCCATGATCAGCAGCACTTCATCCTGTGCCAGCGTAACGGAGACCGACTCCAGCGCCGCCACTTGCCCGGCGCCTGCGCCATAGGTCTTGCTGACCGCACGGGCTTCGAGTATCACCTTGTCCCTGATTCCCCCTGGGACTTCCCTTGGCATTTCCATGGCGGGCGTCATTCCCGGAACACCATCACCGGATCCAGCGTCTTGACCTTGCGCACCGAGATATAGGCCGCCGCCAGGCAGGTCACCATGATGATCGCAAACACCACCACCAGAAGCAGCAACGGCAACTGCATCGACACCCCCGCACTTTCGATGCCGCCGCGCGACGCGAAGGTCACGATCACCCCGATGGCGTAACCCATCACCGCGCTCACCGCCGCCTGGGTAAGTATCACCAGATTGATGTCGCTATTCTGCGCCCCCATCGCCTTGAGCGTGCCGTAATCGCGCAGGTGTTCCATCGTGCTCGCATAAATGGTCTGGCCGACGATGGCGCCGCCGATCAGCACGGCGAGAATCGCGGTCAGGAAAAACGCCATACCCATGCCGGTCTGGATGGTCCAGTAGTTGACCGTGCGGTCGATGAATCCCTGTCTGGTGTAAACGTCGTTGTCCGGCAGCGCCGCGCGCAGGCGCTGTACCACCTCCGGTACCCGATCCGGGTCTTTGAGCTTGACGACAATGAACGAGGTCTGGCCTTCAAAGTCAGTGCCCATCAAATTCATATCCACTTCGTTATAGGAAGTGAACACCACCGGGATCGTGGTGAAGCTGAGCGCCTCCTTCGACAATCCCACCAGCTTGAATGACTGTTCCCTGAACAGATTGAGTTCCCACATCGAGCCCGGCTCAAGCTTGCCCAGCCGTTGCCGCGAGCTTTGATCCATGATGATGTAGCTTCCGCCTTTGACATCGGCCGGTTTGCCTATCGCCATAGCCCATGGGCCGCCGATACCGGTATCCGGATTAAAACCGATCACCTGGGCCTGCTCGCGGCGGCCGTCCGCAAGCTTTAGAAAGGCGAACCAGACGTGAATCTTCTCCGCCCACAACACCTCGTCGAGAGCGCGAATGCGGTTGATGCGATAGGCGGGAAAGGGCTGCGAAAAATCGAAGTTGGGCACGTTTTGCGACACCACCCAGATGTCGGCGTCGGTATGGCGCACCACGCCGGTGGCATTGCCCATCATGCCCAGATAGATGCCCACCTCGACCAGCGTCAGCACAGAGGAAAAGACTATGCCGACCAGAGTGATGACCAGCCTGCCGCGCTCCTGAAATAACATTCTGAATGCAAGCCACAACATATGGGTGCCTCAATAAGTTCAAAATCCTAAGCGAGACAAGGCGCGAATGAAATTTTAGTGTCGTAGCCCGGATGCAGGACGAAGGCCGTAATCCGGGGTGACGACGTGCGCGCCCAAGGTTGCCCCGGATTACACTGCGTTTCATCCGGGCTACGCTCGCTGAAAAAATCAAAAACCGTTCGTGTCGAACAGGCGCAAAAACGTTGCTCTGCTGCGAGGTTCTGAATCAGAAAAATCAGCTTAGCATTAAATTCATTTCATCGCCTGATACTCTGTGCGGATGAATTCAGGGACGGAGCACGGATGATATTTGCACATCAGGAATGGCGCGAGTGTGTGCTGCTTTCACCGTTATGAGTGCTTGCCGCGCGCTATTGAGCAATTGCAGCGGGTTCGGGCGACCACGCGGGACGTTGTATGCTGCCTGAATCGACGATCACCAGATAGCGGCCAGACCACGGCGTGGGAGTTCGATCAGGGCGAATTACCCAAAATTGTTTCCCGTTTGTCAGCGCCTGCTCATAATCGGCATCCAGAAGTCCATACCGGTCGATGAAGGTATTCAGGGTTGCGGGTATGCGTATGCATCCTTTTGACATGGCTTTTCCCAGATGTTGTTCGAGAAGATCGGGGTCTGTCGAATGCAGCAGCAAACGCATCTGACCCAGGCCGCTGCGGCCCCATCCGCGCTCTCCCTGCGTCCAGCCAAAATCGTAGGCACGCATACCCTTGTGCCCCATGCCGCGGATACCAAAGTCGTTGAGCGTTCCTTCAGCGCGAAAATCCTTGTTGTCCAGTGAGTGCGCGAACACGCCCAGGGAGGTGATGAAATGGTTGAACTTGCCCGGTTTGCCGGTTGATGTGGGCGAGGCGCCGATAAAGTGCGAACGACCCGGCGATGCCCGCGCGTTTAGCCAATACACAAAAATCGCCTGCACGTATGGGTTGCGATCCACCATCACCACATACTGGGATTTCATGACTGGAATCCCTGCGCTTGCCAAAGCGGCTATCAGCAACTGTGCATAGCGCGCCTGCTCCTGTTGCGGAACATCGAGCCGGCGATCCACTTCGCGCCGGAAGGTGAATGCAAGCGATGTCCCGTCCTCTGCCATCGACGATACGGGCGATAAGGCAAGCAGCAAGGCGATAACCAGCAAAAATTTCTTCATTCAATGATTGTAGCGGTGAACACGCGGGATGCGCGAGGCCATTTTGGCTTGCGCTGCACCGTCAAACGCGCCAGAATCAGGACGGAAAAGCTGGCTCCGGTTTTTTTGCAGGAAGCACATCCCAACCAGCTTTGACAAAGCATGTCCTGAGCCAGCCGAAGGGCGCAGCTTCCCGAGGGCACGCTGATCCGGTTCGTACCAACAGCACCATGCCCGGTAACATCAAAGAGGAGGATAAATCATGATCCGCAACCCGATAGACATCGCCAGCCGCGTAAGCCCGGAACTGTCCGGCCTCATCGAAACCATCATCAACCAGCTGGAAACCGACGAGCCGGTAACGCTCGCCTCGGTTCGCTCATTCATCGAGCATGATTTGCCTGCCGAAATCGATGAAGCCGAACATCTGCATTACTTCGACACCGTCGAATCGCTCGTCGACGAACTGGACGAGCTGATCGGGCAGTTCGGAGAATCGGCGGCAGCGGTCGACTTCATATACGCCTTTGCCAGCGAGCAACTTTCGCGGGTGATAGATGAAGTAGTCAGCGACGAGAGCCGCGACAATCCGCCGACGCTGGCAACGATCAAGGAAGCGCTGGAAAGCGGCCAGGCCAGCCGCATGGTAGGCGAGGGCGCTTTGGAGGACGATGAAGCCGACGTGCTGATGCCTGAAATCGACAACCTGATCGACCGTTTCGGCGCCGATGCGCTGGCCGAGGAATTTTTGCGCTACGAGTAGCGAAGCTGGTTCGATCCGCAGCGGCAAATGCCGGGCAGCCGTGAAGAGATAATGACGCTGGCATTATCGGCCGGCGTGTCGCCCTTATTTCATTTTCCGTTCAACAGCATTTCGTAGGGCGGGTCACACCCGCCGCCAGGATCAACGCCGGGCACCGCCCGCCCAACGATCATTTTACTTTTGAATATGGAATCAGAAACGTGGTGTCTTGCCCACAGGAATAAGATACAAAGGCACCTCTCCACCCGGCAGACGCAACAGATGCGAAACCCCCAGGTCGTTGAAAGCGCCCACCGGCCTCGCCCCCAGCCCCAATGCTGCCGCCTGCAACAGCAGGCTCTGGGCGGCGTGTCCTGCTTCCATGTGCACATAGCGCTCGCCGCGTTTGCCGTAGTGTGAAGTGGTGCGCTCGAACACGGCGGCGATTACCACCACCATCGCCGCCTTGCTTATCCATGTCTGGCCGAGGGCGGCATCGGCAAGCGGCAGGCGGATATCGCCATCGGCTACCAACTCCAGACGGTGCCCGTCAGGGCGGTAGCGATACACGCCGGCGGCCAGATTCTCGACATCGCCCGCCACCAGATAAACCTCCAGCGGATAAGTCGCGCCCGCAGAAGGCGCCGTGCGCCGCTCCGGCGCGGTGACGCCCTGTGCCGCCCACGCCAGCCGCGAGACCTCGGCCAGCGTCAGCGCCCCCGGCGCAAATTCGCGCACCGAGCGGCGGCGCGCCAAGGCATCTTCCAGACTCACAGTACCTGCCGAGGGCGGCGGAGGCAGGCTGATGCCCTGCGCCGCCGGCCCCGTTCCGGCTTCCGCAGCTGCTGCAAAATTCACCATAAACACCGCCAGTATCGGTAAAAGTGTTTTCATCATCGGACGAAATCATCGCACAGATTCAGCCTGAGCGCACTTGCAACGAGCGCGGCCATTGCATGCCGTATTCTGATTGGATTCGCCACTATTCAGCGCAACAGGTAGCTGTAGAGTGACAATGACGCTGACGCCTTTGCTCCAAGGTAGGGCGCCACCCGCCAGCTCAGGCTGTCGGGCAAAGCCCGACCCACAACCGTGTTTCTCCTGAAATGGAATCCGTTCCCCAAGTTGGGCAAAGCACATCCAGCGATCCTTAAGGTAGGGCGGGTCCCACCCGCCAGCTCAGGCCCTCGGGCAAAGCCTGACCTACGACCGTGTTTCTTTTGAAACGGAATCCGTTCTGCATGTTGGGCAATGCGCGTCCTGAGAGGAGCAGGCAGAGGGTAGCTGCTGGGGAGCGTCCCGTATGTCTGCACAAGACAATATCTGATAAGGCTCCAGCGTTACCGACTCGACCCTTCTGCCAAGCATGACCAGACGGCCCTCAAGCCGCGAGTCGCCGGTCTCGCTGAATTCGAAACGATAGGTGCGGCGCAACACCCTGCTCCCGGCCTTGTCGCGCACCAGCGCCAGCGAAATGTTGGCGACCGTGTCGTCGAGAAATTGCACGTTCGCATCGTCGCAGACCCTTTTTCCCTTGGCCCGGGCGACCTCAAGCGCGCTCAGACTGACGAACCAGAACCACCCCAGCGCGGCCAACAACAGCAGTAAAAGCAAACTTGCCACGTCCATTTTTTGAGAAATCCTGAATTACCAACCGCGAAAGTTTAACCGAAATTGGAGGATGCTCTTTCAGCAAACCGCAATGAGAAACCATTCTTGGCAGCAGGTGTTGCCGGAGTGTCACCAACCCCCGTTACCTGGCCAGTTCAGCCCTTTCAATGATCACCCGATAGAGCTTCAGGCCGGCCGTTGTTAATACGCGCACGCCCGCCAGCTGGAGCTGACCGCGTTGTTTGGGGTCGATGTGTGATGCGACCAGCAAGGAGCTGGTCTGTGCGCTGGGCTGCCCGGTTGCCGCATCCAGGCGCACCACCCGCACATAGACATTGGCAACGGCCGAGCCGGTGGGGTTGTATACGACAGCAAACACATTCCCCGTGATGTCTGCCTGGGCAGCGGCCTGCAGATATTTGGCCGGATTGCGCGGCAGGTCGAGTCGCTCGTATTGCGCCATCGATGATTTGCCCACATCGGAGTTTGAACCAGCCGCAGTCTGGTAGTGCGCTAAAGCGGTATCCACATCACCCCGGGCTTCTGCAAGCTGGCCCAGCAAATAATGGCTGGTCGCAGTGGGCAACAGCTCGTTGCTGCGCTTGAGATAAGGTTCTGCTTCAGCCTGCCGCCCCAGGCTGGCCAGTGCAACACCCATCTGCACATGCGGCCGGAAATAATCCGGCTGCAACTTGATGGCTTGCCGGTAGTAGCCCAGTGCTTCTTCGCCGTGGTTTTGCTTCATCGCGATATCGCCCTGCAGCTCATGAAAGCGCGCCTCGCGCGGCTCGGCCTCGACGGCCTGCCTGGCTAATCCGGCAGCCTGGCTGACATCACCCTTGGCCAATGCCTTCACGCCGTCGTCATACGCCTTATAGACAGCTTGAGCGGCTTTCAGCTTGCCCACCTTTTGCGCATAGATCTCTCTGCCCCAATCGCCACCCGCACCCAGCTCGGCGAGCGCGGCCTTGTTGGCGGCAACGCGCGCATCAGAAGGCGGGTGGCTGGCAAACAAACCCTCGATGAAACTGGATTTGCGATCCTTGCTCAGGCGCACAAACGTCTCTTGCAGCGTCACCGCGGCGGTGGGGTCATACCCCGCCTTCTTCATGTAACGCATGCCGTACAGATCCGCTTCCGATTCCTCGTCGCGTCCAAACTGGGTGGCGATGAGCTGCGAGCTCAATTGCGCGCCGCCCACGATCAGACTTGCATAGCTCTTGTCCTGGGCGGCAACGCCTGCCGCCATCACCGCACCCTGCAGCAGCATGCCGGTCTCTATTTTTTGCGCACCGTGCCGTGCCGCCGCATGGACGATCTCATGGGCCAGTACAGCGGCAAGTTCCGCTTCGCTTTCCAGTTCGTAAAGCAGGCCGCGATTGAACGCGATCTTCCCGCCCGGCAAGGCCCAGGCATTGGGCACGGAATCATTCAACATGACGAATTCATAAGGCAATTGCCGATCGGAAACCGCCGCGAGCTTGTTGCCCACACTCTGCACATAGGCGGTCAATTCCGGATCGATGATGTAATCCCCGCCCTGCTGTTGGCGCGCCGGCGCATAGTTCTCCTGTCC
Organism: Gallionella sp.; assembly: GCA_030645955.1. The sequence continues at coordinate 43,229 of JAUSMR010000129.1, forward strand.
GATGGATAGCTCCTGCGATTCGGAAACCAATTGAAGTTCCCGCTTGTGCGTCACCGGGTTGGTGCCGCAACCGTCCAACAAAAATATCAACGCAAAGACGGCAAACTTGCAGATGTCGGTTTTCAGCATCATTCGCTCCTTAGTGTTGTAGGCGGCCCGGATCAGCGAGACATGAATCATTTTAGCAGGAGTAGGGCAGGCAACTTTGCCCGCAATACTCCCTCTCCCGCAAGCGGGATAACCAGTGACTTGGCTGCGGTCTTTGGCAGCCTAGTCGAATGGCTAGTTGTTCCATTTAGAGGGGTGTTGAGCAGCAAACTTAGCCAGTCAAACGCCTAAATCTGATAGGATTCGCCGCTACTAGCACAAGCGAAGAATTGAATGCGGCAATTGAAGGTAAGCCAAACCAAAACACATGGCTTGAGAAATTGTTTTCGATACGCTGGACTATCTGATAGTAATGACCAGCGATATCCTGGCTGACTAGCTGGGAAAACAATGGGGCAGCAAGCAAAATGTAAATGTTTCACCGTGAATGGAGTTATATATGGATCGCACCAGAGCACTACAACTACTCACTCAACACAAGGCGCAATTGTCCAAACAATTTGGCGTAACCCGTTTAGCCTTGTTTGGCTCCACGGTGCGCGATGCCGCCCGTGATGATAGCGATGTGGACGTGCTTGTGGCTTTTGAAGGAGCGGCAACCTCCAAGCGCTACTTCGGCGTCCAGTTCTATCTGGAAGACTTGTTGAAGTGTCCGGTGGATCTGGTAACCGAAAAGGCGCTTCGTCCCGAACTGCGTCCATCCATCGAACGGGAGATGGTCAGTGTCTGAGCGCGAGTGGCGCTTTTACCCCGTTTGATGCTTGATTTTTTGCGGCATATAGCATAAAGTAAGGAATCCTTACTTTCCGAATCGGAGCATTATCATGCTGGCTAAAATGACCTCTAAAAATCAGCTCACCCTGCCCAAGAGCGTGACCGCCGTTGTTGGCCCTGCGGAATACTTCGATGTGGAAGCCCGCAACGGCCAGATCGTGCTCACCCCGGTGCGCATTCAGCGTGGCGATGCCGTGCGCGCCAAACTGGCCGAACTGGACTTGAACGAGCAGGATATTGCCGATGCGGTCGCATGGGTGCGAAAATCACCTGCTACTAACAAATCACGCAAGTAATGCCGCGATCCAAACCTGTACCCCGCGTCGTAATCGACACCAATCTGGTGTTGTCCGCGCTGGTATTTGCTCATGGACGACTGGCGCCGCTACGCCATGCATGGCAAGGCACGCACTGTCAGCCGCTGGTATCAAGCGTCACTGCTACAGAACTCATACGTGTGCTCGCATACCCGAAATTCAAACTCACTGCCGCAGAACAGCAGGAACTGCTTGCCGACTATCTACCCTATTGCACCACCGTGCGCATGCCCGCCAAGCCACCCGCAACACCCGCCTGCCGCGACCCGTTCGACTTGCCTTTTCTGCAACTCGCCGTAGCGGGTAAGGCGAAATACCTGGTTACCGGTGACCGGGATCTACTGAGTCTCGCTGGCCAGTTTGTCTGTCCCATCATCACCGCCGATCAATTCATAAAAGCTCAAAACCTGTAATCGCATTTTTGCGCCTTTATCCTCAGTCCTCAGTCCTCAGTCCTCAGTCCTCAGTCCCCAGTCCTCAGTCCCCAGTCCCCAGTCCTGCTTTATTGCAGTTCCCGCTTGTGCGTCACAGGATTGGTGCCGCAACCGGACAACAAAAATATCAACGCAAAGACGGCAAGCTTGCAGATGTCGGTTTTCAGCATCATTCGCTCCTTAGTGTTGTAGGCCGCCCGGATCAGCGAGACATGAATTATTCTAGCAGGAGTAGGGCGGGCCACTTTGCCCGCCACATCTATTACCCTCTCACGCGGGAGGAAGAGGGGAGTTGTGAGCCAATCGCGGCCATTCATACGCCGAAATCTGTCAGGATTCGGCGCTAGCCAGCGCACCAGATAACTACAAAAAGATAACGACGCTGACCCCTCCAACCTTCCCTCCAACCGTCGAAACATAAAACAATTTGACTCCGGTATCTCGCGGGAATGTGTATCTCGCGGGAATGACAAAGCTGATGGATTGTCCGGGTTCAAAGAAATCACCATTGAACAACATAACCTATTAGGTTAATATCTGCCTATGGAAAAAAAGAAGCCTAACTACTTGCTGTCCGATGTACTGGCAATCGTCGCTGACAGTGGAGTCGATGCTTTTACTCAGACTGCTTTGCATGGCGCTTGGGATTTGGGGCTGAGTTCCGAGGGTGCGGTTGCAGTAGTGCTTGGCCTTCGGCAAACGAATTTTTATCCCACATGAACCGTTACACAATGTCCCCTCTCCCTTGCAGGGAGAGGGCTAGGGAGAGGGTAGAAACGCAACCTTCCCGCCATATCAACCTACATCCTAGCCTTCCGGGACTCACAGTTTAAGGAGAAATGAGATGAAGCACTTGTGCTTGAATTGCGAAAAGGCGGACATGGTGCGCGGCAAAAAGGACAAGGTCGTCGAATACCGTGGCGAGCAAATTACCATTGCCGCAGTGGACGGCTGGCATTGCCCTGCGTGCGGTGAATGCGAATTTGCCAGGGGAGAAGGCAAACGTTATGCGGCGGCAGTGGAGCAACTGCGCGAAGCAACAGACAAACAAGAATCCGCGGAGTTGGCTCGTATTCGCAAAAAACTCAAACTGTCGCAAAAAGAAGCCGCCGCGATTGCGGGAGGCGGGGTTAATGCATTTTCGCGTTATGAACATGGCAAGTCCAAGCCGGTTGCGGCAGTCGTTAATCTGTTTCGCATTCTGGATAAACACCCGGAATTGGTTGAGGAAATTCGCTAAGTGAACTTTGAGTTAGGCCAGGCCAATAATGAAACCGTGGTCTGTCCCCAATTGTTCCTTCCTTTGCCTGCCACATCTATTACCCTCTCACGCGGGAGGAAGAGGGGGTTGTGAGCCAATCGCAGCCAGTCATACGCCGAAATCTGTTAGGATTCGGCGCTAGTTAACGCGCTGAATAGCCTTAAAGAGACAACGCCGCTACACCTATAAAAGCCCCATAAACCGTCGGCATCTCTCAATTCAACAATCCCGGATAACCATGTTCGAACAAACCTTCAAGAATATCGACGACGCCCTCAGGAAAGAAGCGGGCTGTGCCAGCGAGCTGGACTACACCGAGCAGACCTCGTGGCTGCTGTTCCTGAAATACCTCGACGCGCTGGAACACCAGAAGGCGATGGAGGCCGGGCTGGAGGGCAGAAAATATTCCTTCGTGCTCGACTCGCCCTACCGCTGGGAGAGCTGGGCTGCGCCGAAAGACAGGCACGGCAAGCTCGACCACAACGCCGCGCAGTCCGGCATCGACCTCATCGAGTTCGTCAACCTGAAGCTGTTCCCCTACCTGCACGGCTTCAAGGAAAAAGCCAGCTCCTCGGACACCCTCGAATACAAGATCGGCCAGATCTTCGGCGAGATCAAGAACAAGATCCAGAGCGGCTATATCCTGCGCGACATCATCGACCACATCGACGAACTGCGCTTCAACTCGCAGGCCGAGAAGCACGAGCTGTCGCACCTGTACGAAGCCAAGATCAGGAACATGGGCAACGCCGGGCGCAACGGCGGCGAGTACTATACCCCGCGCCCGCTGATCCGCGCGATGGTGCACGTGGTGCAGCCGAAGATCGGCGAGACCATCTACGACGGCGCGGTGGGCAGCGCGGGCTTTCTGTGCGAGACTTACGACTACCTGCGCCCGCAGGCCAAAAAAGCGGCAGACCTCAAGACCTTGCAGGAAAAAACCTTCTACGGCATGGAGAAGAAGAGTCTCGCCTATGTCATCGCAATCATGAACATGATCCTGCATGGCATCGAGACGCCGAACATCGTCCATGCCAACACCCTGTCGTTCAACCTCGCCGACGTGCAGGACAAGGACCGCTACGACGTGATCCTCGCCAACCCGCCGTTCGGCGGCAAGGAACGTCCAGAAGTACAGCAGAACTTTGCTATCAAAACCGGCGAGACCGCCTTCCTGTTTTTGCAGCACTTCATCAAGATGCTCAAGGCCGGCGGCCGCGCGGGCGTGGTCATCAAGAACACCTTCCTCTCCAACACCGACAACGCCTCGGTGAGCCTGCGCAAATTATTGCTGGAGTCCTGCAACCTGCACACCGTGCTCGATTGCCCCGGCGGCACGTTTCAGGGCGCGGGCGTGAAGACCGTGGTGCTGTTCTTCGAGAAGGGTACGCCGACGCGCAACACCTGGTACTACCAGCTCGATCCCGGTCGCAACATGGGCAAGACCAACCCGCTCAACGACGCCGACCTCGCCGAATTTATTGAACTGCAAAAGACCTGCGCCGACTCGCCCAAGAGCTGGTCTGTAGATACGTTCGCCCTGAGCGAAGTCGAAGGGTTCGATTTGTCGGTGAAGAACCCCAACGGCAATGAGGCCGTGGTGCATCGCAGCCCGCAGGACATCATGGACGAGATCGCCGCGCTGGATGCGGAAAGTGCGGAGGTGCTGGGGAACATCAGGGCGCTACTGTGAAGCTAGCAATAAAAACAACAGCACTTGGAAATGTCGTGGAGCTGATTATGGGTCAGGCACCATCTAGCAAGGACTGCAACTTTGATGGGCGTGGCACACCATTTGTAAAAGTCGGTGAGTTTCGCGAAACGCGACCAGAGATTCGCGAGTGGACGACAAACCCCTTAAGGATGGCGCGTCTAACCGATGTTTTGTTATGCGTCGTGGGTGCAACATGCGGAAAAATCAACTTGGGCGAAGAGTGCGCAATCGGCCGCTCAGTTGCAGCAATACGCCCACGTGTAGAAAAACTCGACCAGCTCTACCTTTACTATTTCATGATGACCCTTGTGGAGAGCCTACGGTCGGGTTCGGTCGGCGCTGCCCAGACAGTGATTTCAAAAGATATGATTGAGACCGTTCAGATACCGAACGTGCCGCTTCCCGAACAGCAGCGCATCGTCGCCATTCTCGACGCAGCGTTTGACGGCATCGCCACCGCCAAAGCCACCGCCGAACAGAACCTGCAAAACGCCCGCGCGCTGTTCGAAAGCCAACTGCAATCGGTCTTTACCCTGCACGGCGAGGGGTGGGTTGAAAAGAAGCTGAGTGACGTATGCGCCATCACCTCAACTCTTGTTGATCCGCGCAAAGAGGAGTTTCTCGATCTGACTCACGTTGGAGCAGGAAATATCGAGTCACAGACGGGTGTCTTCGTTGAACTCAAAACGGCGCGGGAGGAAGGATTGATTTCCGGCAAGTTTCTCTTCGACGAATCAATGGTTCTCTACAGCAAGATTCGTCCTTATCTCATGAAAGTGGCGCGGCCTCATTTCAATGGTTTGTGCAGCGCCGACATGTATCCGCTTGCACCGCTGCCGAACGCGATAACTCGCGATTACCTGTTTTATTTGTTACTGAGCAAATCTTTCACCGACTACGCGATTCAAGGATCGGCTCGCGCAGGAATGCCGAAGGTCAATCGAGAGCATCTTTTCGAGTTTCGTGTGTGGCTGCCTGATGTGAAGAAACAAGCGGTATTGGCCGCAAAGCTCGACGCTCTTCACGAAGAAACCCAACGCCTCGAATCCCTCTACCAGCGCAAGCTCGCCGCCCTCGACGAGATGAAGAAGTCGCTGCTGCATCAGGCATTCAGCGGGGCGCTGTAGTGGGCGGGCTTGCTCGGCTATAATGATCCGTATGGAACGCATTCAGTCTATCAATCCGGATCGTATCGCATGGTGTTGTGCCGATCTCGGCATCACGCCGGGCGAACTTGCGGCTGAAACGGGTATTGCTGCGGCCACCATGGAGCATGTCATGGCGGGCAATGATGGCATGACGTTCAACCAGTTGCGCAAGGTCGCCGATCATTTTGGCAGGGGGGTACTGTTCTTCCTTGAGGAGGGGGCGGTGGATGAAGCGCAGGTGCATTCGCCTCAGTTCCGCACCCTTGCCAACCAGAAGCCGGAGTTGTCCGCCAAGCTCAAAGCGCTGATCGAGCGGGTGGAAAAACAGCGCGAAGTGTATTTAAGTTTGCGCGAAGACCTCGACGATGCCGACCGCCCGCGCTTCACCCCGCCAGTTTTGCCCAACGATGACCTGCAAGAAGCGGCGCGCACTGCGCGGCGATGGCTCGGGCTGAATGACCAGAATAATTTTGATACTTACCGGGAAGCGTTGGAATTCCGTGGCGTGCTGGTGTTCCGCAGCAACGGCTATAACGGGAAGTGGCAGATCGCCAAGGAGAACCCGATTCTTGGTTTCTCCCTGTACGACGTGGCTTGTCCGGTGATTGTGGTCAAAAAGCAGGACTGGGATACCCGGCAGACTTTCACTCTCATGCATGAGCTGGGGCATTTGCTATTGCATAAAACCAGTTCGATTGATGACGAGCGCGACCTGGAATCCCATCGCGGGCATGAGAGCGAGGCCAATGCTTTTGCCGGATACCTGCTGGTGCCGGATTCTTTTCTGGCAAGCATCAGCGATGCAGAACGACCCGATGATGTATCCGAATATGACTACTGGCTCGAACGCCAGCGCAAGGCATGGGGTGTGAGCGGCGAGATGATTCTGCGCCGATTGCTGGATGCAGGGCGCTTGCCGCAAAGCCGATATGAGGCTTACCGGCAATGGAGTCGTCAAACTCCAATTATTGTGGAGGATGGCGGTAGCCGTAAGTATCGCAACAGGGAGCCAATGCATATTTTCGGCGACACGTTTGTGCGCACGGTGCTGGATTCTCTGTATGCCCGCCATATCACGCTAGCCAAAGCGAGCAGTTATCTCGATAACCTGAAGATCAAAGACCTGCATCAGTTGGAGCGTTACTATGCGGGTGTTTGATGCGTCGTCCATGATCTATGCGTGGGACAACTACCCGATAGATCAATTTCCACCTTTATGGGAATGGATGGCGAGTCAAATTGAAGCGAAAGAGCTGGTTATGTCCAGCGTGGCGTTTGATGAGGTAAACCACAAAACACCGGATTGTGGAGAGTGGCTGAAAGAAAATAATCTGGAGCAGTTGGCAATTAGCAATGCCATTGTGCAGGAAGCCAAACGCATTAAGGGTTTGCTTGGCATTGTGGATGATAACTACCATGCCAAAGGTGTTGGCGAAAACGACATCCTGATTATCGCAACGGCACGTTTGCATGGGGCTGAATTGGTGTCGGATGAAGAACGTCAAACCAATCAGCCCCAAGTTTCTTCAAAAAGAAAAATCCCCGCAGTGTGTGCAATGGCGACGATTTCTGTTTCCTGCATCAATTTCATCGAGTACATCAAGGCTTCTGGGGCGGTTTTTCGTTAGGTTCGCTTGACGGATAACTTGACTCAAACTTGACGCATATTTCTCTAATGAACGAAGCCGAAACCCGTGCCGAACACATCGACCCCGCGCTGAAAGCCGCCGGCTGGGGTGTGGTCGAGGGTAGCCGGGTGATGCGCGAATACCGCATCACCGAGGGGCGCTTGCAGGGTGCGGGGCAGCGCGGCAAGCCGGAGATCGCCGACTATGTGCTGGTGTACCGCAACCACAAGCTGGCGGTGGTGGAGGCGAAGCGCCGGGACTTGCCGCACACCGAGGGGCTGGGGCAGGCCAAGAGTTATTCGGGCAAGATCGGCGCACGTTTTGGCTACGCGACCAACGGTCAGCGTATCTACGGCGTGGACATGCACAACGGCGCGGAGGGCGAGGTTGATGCTTATCCATCTCCTGAAGAATTATGGAATCGCACGTTCGCCGAGGCGAACGACTGGCGCGAACGTTTCGCCGCCGTGCCGTTCGAGGACAAGGGTGGGCTGTGGGGTTCGCGCTACTATCAGGACAGCGCAATCAACGCGGTGCTGGAGGCGATTGCGCATAACCAGCAGCGCATCCTGCTGACGCTGGCGACCGGAACCGGCAAGACCTTTATCGCGTTCCAGCTGGCGTGGAAGCTGTTTCATGCGCGCTGGAACCTTAAACGTGATGCGGCGCGCAGGCCGCGCATCCTGTTTCTTGCCGACCGCAACATTCTTGCCGATCAGGCATACAACGCGTTCTCCGCTTTTCCCGAGGATGCGCTGGTGCGCATCGCGCCGGAGGATATCCGCAAGAAGGGGCGCGTGCCGAAGAACGGCAGCGTGTTCTTTACGATCTTCCAGACGTTCATGAGCGGGCCATCTACGAATATCGTTCGGGCTGCGACCGTCGATTCATACTCCGTTCGCCCTGAGCCTGTCGAAGGGTTGCGCTCCTCCATTCATGGTTCGACAAGCTCACCACGAACGGAGGACAGGGCTTTTTATTTCGGTGAGTACCCGCCGGACTTTTTCGATTTCATCGTCATCGACGAGTGCCACCGCGGCGGGGCGAACGACGAAAGCAACTGGCGCGGCATCCTCGACTACTTCGCGCCTGCGGTGCAGCTCGGCCTGACCGCTACGCCCAAGCGCCGCGACAACGCGGACACCTACGCCTATTTCGGCGAGCCGGTGTATGTGTACTCGCTGAAGGAAGGCATCAACGACGGCTTCCTCACGCCGTTCCGCGTGAAGCAGTACGCCACCACGCTGGACGAATACCGCTACACCTCGGACGACAATCTGGTCGAGGGCGAGATCGAGGCGGGCAAGCTGTACGAGGAGAAGGATTTCAACCGCATCATCGAGATCGAGGCGCGCGAGCGCTACCGCGTGAAGCTGTTCATGGATGCGATCAACCAGCGCGAGAAGACGCTGGTGTTCTGCGCCAATCAGGCGCACGCGCTGGCGGTGCGCGACCTGATCAACCAGATGAAGAGCGCCAGCACCGATCCGAACTATTGCGTGCGCGTGACGGCGAACGACGGCGAGCGCGGCGAGCAATTTCTGCGCGACTTCCAGGACAACGAGAAGAGCATCCCGACCATCCTCACCACCTCGCAGAAACTTTCCACCGGAGTGGATGCGCGCAACGTGCGCAACATCGTGCTGATGAGGCCGATCAATTCGATGATCGAGTTCAAGCAGATCATCGGGCGCGGCACGCGGCTTTTTGAGGGCAAGGAATACTTCACCATTTACGATTTCGTGAAGGCGCATCATCTGTTCAACGACCCGGAGTGGGACGGCGAGCCGATCGAGGTGGGCGAGGGCGGGGATAAAGTGTATCCGCCAACTACGCCAAAGCAGCTGCCGGAGTTTGAGCAGCCACACCCGGAATATGAAGCGAAGATGAAAGTGCGCGTAAAGTTGCGCGATGGCAAGGAGCGCAGCATCCGGCATATTTCCGTGACGACCTTCTGGGGGCCGGACGGCAAGCCGATTTCAGCCGCAGAGTTTTTGACGCTGCTGTTCGGCCAGTTGCCGGAATTCTTCAGGGATGAGGACGAACTGCGCGCGCTGTGGAGTCTGCCGGACACGCGCAAGAAGCTGCTCGAAGGGCTTTCGGAAAAAGGCTTCGGCAAGGATCAGTTGTTCGAGATGCAGAAGATCATCGACGCCGAAAACAGCGACTTGTTCGACGTGCTGGCGCATGTGGCTTTCGCGCTGCAACCGATCAGCCGCGAGGAGCGGGCTGTCGCGGCGCATGGAGACATACACGAACACTTCAGCGACAAGCAGCAAGCCTTCATCGATTTCGTGCTGGCTCACTATGTGCAGGAGGGGGTGGAGGAACTGGAACAGGAGAAGCTGACCAAGTTGCTGCGCCTGAAATATCACGACTCCATTCCCGATGCGGTCGCCGACCTGGGCGGAGACATCGCGGAAATCCGCAACCTGTTCTCAGGCTTTCAGCGCTACTTGTATCAAGGCGCATCGGCTTCCAATTAACGCAGGGGGAGAGACCTTTGCGGAGTAGCCATCATTCAGGTCAGCCACCATACTTAAACGAACCAGTCACAAATGGAGTTCACCAACGCCCGCCTTGAAGCGATCACAGCCGCTGATTTCGAGACCCTCGCCCGACAGGACGAGGTGATCTGGCGGCGGGACTGCACGCTAATAATGAGGCGGCCTTTCGTTCGCAGACATACTCCCATTTCCCGCTTCAGCCAGGGATTCGATGTTTACTAAACGTTCTTCAATCATGAGGTGGGCCTGAAAGTTCGGCGACTGGCTGGGGAATGGCGGTCATTCTAGCGCGGGACCGAAATTCATGCGCAGAATGCGTTAATGGGGCCAGATCGAATTTTTTCTCAGCCACAACGGATGAATCTACAAGCACTGCCGCTGCGCCACCTAAGTAACAGGCTCCTGCGGATTTGGTTGGCAACAGAACGAGCGTTCTCTACGATGCGGTTGTCGTTTTACACATGGAACCACGAATACTTGCAGTTGCTGGTTAGCCGCATCACGCATTAAGCAACGGGAGGACACCGACATGAATTCCGAAGAAACATCCAGACTTGCCGTTTTTGAAGGAAAGCAGATACGCAAGGCGTTCCATGAGGGTGAGTGGCGGTTCTCGGTCATTGACGTGATCGAAGCTTTGGTAGGAGGTGACCGGCCTTGCAAGTATTGGAACGACCTGAAGAAGAAGCTGTTGCAGGAGGGTTATGGCCAGTTGCCCGAAAAAATCGGACAACTGAAAATGCAGTCCAGCGACGGGTCGGATGCAGTGTTTGTAAGAAAAGAAGGCCTACCCGCCCGCCTGTTCACACTAGGGAATCGCTGATTTATTCACCCAAGCTGTCGTTGCGAGCGAAGCGTGGCAATCCAGTGTTTTGATATAAAACGAACTTCTGGATTGCCACGTCGCTATGCTCCTCGCAATGACGATTTAATCTGCGCTTCCCTAGCCTTCGACACC
>JAUSMR010000130.1 GCA_030645955.1 Gallionella sp.
TAGTGCCATCCAGCTCATCAAAGCCAATGCGCGCGGGTTTCGCAACTTCACCAACTACCGGGCAAGGATTCTGTTTCATTGTGGAAAGTTGAACTTGGCAATGGCCTAGGAAAAATTCCCAGTGAATTCAACGAAGCTCCAGCCTGGATATCCGGCGCCGGTGGGGTCGGCGGCGGGCTGCAGTTGGGGCTGCTGTGGATTGTCCCGTAGACCTTCACGAGCGTGCCGACGCTGAGACCGACCGTCGTTGTAGTTGGGGTTATTGGAGGGATAGGTGAACACCCAAAAATGCCAAACAGGCCGAGCCCTACAACGCAAAAGCTTATCAAGACACGAAAGCCGATTCGATTCATAGTTCAACTCCTTCTTGGTTGCCGATGTTAACTTCTCTTAAGTAACATCCATATTAAACGAGCGCATCATGACTTGTAGCTATGTTTCTTCGGCTCGGAGTCCGGGCGGGGCCGGCTGGATCGCTAACGTTTGACATGAGCGGCGGCCCCTTTAGGCCATCCGCTCAATGGAAGGGTAGGCGTTCCTAAGCGGCAGTAATGACAACATTTGTGCCAACAGTTGGATTGAACTCAAGGCTGACATAAACAGACGGAGTAAGCGTAATTACGGCGCTGCCCGTAAAGCTGCCTGCCCAATAGGGGGGAATACCGCCGGAAAACCATCTCCACTGAACTAAGACTCCAGGAGTTACTGTGTATTTCTTAGAAAGAACAATCGTGCCGACGTACCACTCAACCTGGGTCCACTTATTGGCTGGACAGAAGACCGTTACACCACCTGAACTTGGCATTGTTTGCTCCCCATAGTCTCATTTGGGTTCTCTATCCATGCGCTGGGCTAGGGATAAGAAAATCCGATGCTGACTCGGTCTTGGCTTTCGTCCGAGCCCTCTTGGTCGTTGCCTCGGCTGCATGAGTGATACTTCCGTGCTGAAAGGCCAAGAGCAACTTTCTGAGGAGGTCCTTCTCGTCTGAGATTGGGAAGAACTCTTTTGGCATGAATCTGCTCGCCTGCGTGGAGGTAATCTCCCGGTCGAAGTACCTCAATGCCTTCGCATCACCAAAGAGAGCCAAGAATTCAGAGGCAGTTTCGACAGGGTAGGAGAGCTGGCTACGAGCAAGTTTCCCCGCATAGGCAACTAGCTCCAGCTCTGGCATTAGCGAGATTGCGCTGAGTAACAGGTCGAAGTCGCTCTTGTCGAAGTATTGACGTACAGTTGCATTTGGCATACTGACTCCTTTCCGAATTGCGGGTACTGTGCCGCGTGCCTACAGTAGCAGATGACGGCCTGTGAGAGCCAGCCACCGCGTCAGCGGTTTAGTTCAACGAAATATATACCGTAAAACCTGCGGATTAATCTTGGCGCTGCGGAATAATCTAGTCATAAAAACCTCTTGAGAATGGCTTGTAGCCTGGCCTTTTGTTGATTTTTCAGATTTTTATACAGGTATAAAAACCCCGTGAAACCCGGCAACCGTTATTGACTGATTCTAGGTATCACTTGTCTTCTAGACTATCCAAAAACAGGTGAGTTATTGATTAATCGCAAACGCTGCACTACAGCAGTTCAAGAATCAAATCTCGCTGAGACTCCAAAAAAACACCCGCTTGACTCGTCAGAGTCAAGCGGGTGTTTGGGGACTCTAAACCGCTGGCTTAGCGGTTGCTCGGAAAGCTAAATACTGTGCCATCCCGCACCCCGTGTGAGGGCCAGCGTTGGGTGATGGTTTTGCGCTTGGTGTAGAAGCGTACGGCGTCCGGGCCGTAGGCTGACAGGTCGCCAAACAGCGAGCGCTTCCAGCCGCCGAACGAGTGGTAAGCCACCGGCACCGGCAGCGGCACGTTCACGCCGACCATGCCGACCAGAATGTTGTCGCTGAAGTAGCGCGCCGCTTCACCGTCGCGGGTGAAGATGCAGGTGCCGTTGCCGTACTCGTGGGCGTCAATCAGGTCCATGGCTTCCTGCAGGGTTTTGACGCGCATCACGCCCAGCACCGGGCCGAAAATTTCTTCCTGGTAAATCGTCATGCCGGGTTTGACGTGGTCAAACAGACAGGCGCCCAGGAAGTAACCTTCTTCATGGCCGGGCACCCGGATGCCACGACCATCGACCACCAGCGTGGCGCCCTCGGCCACGCCCTGGTCCACAAAACCCTTGACCTTCTCGAAGTGCTGTTGGGTGACCAGCGGGCCCATGTCATTGGCGGCATCCGTGCCGGGGCCCACTTTCATCTTGGCGATCTCTACTTTCAGGCCGGCCACCACGGCGTCAGCCGTGGCATCACCTATCGCAACCACCAGCGGGATCGCCATGCAGCGCTCGCCGCACGAGCCGTAGGCCGCGCCCATCAAGGCGCTGACGGCATTGGCTATGTCCGCGTCGGGCATCACGACGGCGTGGTTCTTGGCACCGCCCAGTGCCTGCACGCGCTTGCCGTTGGCGCAGCCGGTAGCATAGATGTACTCGGCAATCGGCGTGGAGCCGACAAAGCTGATGGCCTGCACACGTTTGTCGGCCAGCAGTGTGTCCACGGCTTCTTTGTCGCCGTTCACCACATTGAGCACGCCGGGTGGCAAGCCGGCTTGGAGCGCGAGTTGCGCCACCAGCAAAGCACTGCTGGGGTCGCGCTCGGACGGTTTGAGCACAAAGGTGTTGCCGCAGGCAATGGCCATGGGCCACATCCACAGCGGCACCATCACGGGGAAGTTGAACGGGGTGATGCCGGCGGTTACGCCCAGCGCCTGAAACTCGCTCCACGAGTCAACGCCGGTGCCCACGTTCTTGCTGTGCTCGCCTTTGAGCAGTTCGGGGCAATAGCTGGCGTACTCGACATTTTCAATGCCGCGCTGCAACTCGCCCATGGCATCGCCCAGCACCTTGCCGTGCTCGGCAGTGAGCAGGGCGCAGATGGCTTCAGCGTTTTCTTCCAGCA
>JAUSMR010000133.1 GCA_030645955.1 Gallionella sp.
CGCTCTTCGGGGGATTCATAATCGCGTGGCTCGCGTGGAACATTCGCGCCGTATTGGTTCTATTTTCTGAACTCAAATACGCGGAAAAGATTACCGCATGGGAAAAACTCTACCCGAATACGGATGCATGGATTACATCCGGAATAGTGTTTCCCCTTCTATCAGCTGTCGTTTTTATCTTGCTCTATCCGTACCCAGCTAGGTGGATATTTCACTACTGGTATTCCCAACATAAAAAGTTGAAGGCGGTGCAACAGAGCATCGAAGATGAAATGCCGCTTACGCAGGCCGAAGCCATCGTGCTTAGGCGCACTGCAGTCGAAGATCAAGTGGCAGCGCAAAAGCGAATGAGCGAATTAGTCGCTCAAAATAGGGAAATTGAGGAACGAAACAATACATTGCTTAGCAGCATAGCCCAGCTTGAGGGCGAGCGCGACAAAGCTCTAAACCTCGTTAGCACCTTGGAAGAAAAGCTACGTGCCTTGGAAGAAAGACCCGAGATCGGTTCTAAACAAGAGTTAAGCGAAATGCTTCAAGGAACATATTCCGAGCCTACCACCGATAGTCTCCCCATTAGCCCTAGAGGCGATCAGCAGGAACAAAGTACTTTTGACAATTTGATAGCATCAATCGACCCTAGCGTTTTGAATCAAGTCAGTGCGCGACTCCCCGTGACCGTCGATCATAGGGTGATGGGCGTATTCCTTGCTATCGTTGCAGGCGGAGGATGGAATTTGTCAGTTAGTGACATCGTGGGTGTCACCACTACCAATCGTGTCGATGTTCAATATGGGTTTGACAAGCTTGAGAGAGCACGAATAATTCAAGTATATTCGGGCTCCAAATTTGAGCTCACAGAAATTGGAAGAGAGGCAGCCGTTGAACTGAGCCTAACGAAATGGCTGCCCCGCCTCAAGACGTAATGCCCAGACCAAACGGGTCAGCGTCGCATCGATCTCCATCACAGCATGATCGCCTTGCTCTGCACTACCCTCGGGTCGCCGCCAGCGCCGACTTTCACTTCGGCAGCGTGCCACCCATTTACCGACCTCAGGCACCCTCGCGTTCGGCAAGCCGGCGCAGGACGAGGGGAAAGGCGCCGGTCAGGATGCAGGCGATGGCCGAGACGATCAGCGCCCAGCCGGCCATGTCGTCGTTGAACAGCGGATGGATGCCCTTCAGCATTCCTGCCAGTGCGCCGCCGCCAGCGAGCAGCGAGATGCTGCCGAGCACGGTGAAGACGACGAAGGTCCAGGGCCAGTGGTGCGGTTTCATGATTCGATCCGGGTAGGGCGGTTCAGTATCGCATTGCTTT
This sequence comes from Gallionella sp., assembly GCA_030645955.1. The sequence goes on from JAUSMR010000133.1 coordinate 1,316, forward strand.
TCATCGCGGCATGAACCGCCGTGTTGCCAGCACCGACTCAGTAGTTTCCAATTCAGGTATGAGCCTGAAGCGTGGTTGAGCTTGGTGTGGGTTGAAGGGTTGAAAGGTTCAGTGTAAGAGAAAGCGTTGGAAGTTGTATCGGGGCGTTTTGGGTTTCGACTTTCAAAGCATGAATATGCTGGTTTTGCGCTTTGCTGCCCGCAGGGCTTCCGGCGGTCGGATTGCGCAGCGATACGTCTGTCTGACAAGCGAAGCGCGGCAGTCGTTGGAGAGAGTCTGGTTTCAGGCGCGACGTTTGGGTTTTGCGAACCGGGCGAACATTTCGCTCTTGGCCCGTTGCATGGCTTGGGCGGCGGCCAGATCGGTTTGTGACTTTGCCTGTAGCTGTAGCGCTGCCAGCGAGATACCCGGTTTGAACGTGGCCAAGTTGTTTGCCGATAATTGGGTGAGGCACTCCAGCGGCGTTTTTACATCCTCGTGCCGATATCGCTTGACGATCTTGCCTTTCGCATTCGTGACCGACGTCGCAAACAGGCAGGGGCGGTGCAGATTGAGCCAGGGATTGAAGGTCTCCTGGTAGAACGCATTGATCGGCGTGGCGAACTGCTGAGGAATATGCGAGTAGCCCATGTGCTTGCGCACCACGCTGGCGTTTTTGCTTTCGGCCAAGGCGTTGTCGTTGCTGTGACGCGAGCGTGACTTGGTCTGCTCGATGCGCAGTTTCTCCAGCATCTCCGCCACCTGATGGTTGATGTACTCCGAGCCGTTGTCGGAATGAAAGCCAAGTACCACGAACGGAAATTGGTCAATGATCAACGCCAGAACGGGCAGCAAATGCGCTTCACTGATGCCCTGCACGCAGGCTTCGACCTGCCACTGGCTCACTGCATCGACACAGGTGATGTGATAGACGCCCTTGATGCCATCCAGATCGCCCTGATGCACCGTATCGATGCGGACAAAGCCGGCACGACCCTCGGGGCCGGGCGCTTTGCGTACGCCAATGGCGTTGCACACCGGTCGGGTCGACGTGAAGCTCTTTCGCTGCCCCTGATAGCCGGCGCTCTTGCGCAGGTTGTACAAGTGCGAGACCGATAGCGTGGCGAGACGTTCATAGCGCGGATTGCCATACGTCCGGTAGGCACGTTGCAGGAGATGCGCGATGGCGGGTCCGCAGACATCCTCATTGGCTTTGTCCATCTCGACCAGCAACGCGATGTCGGCCGGCGTGTATTTGCGGGCAAAAGGCACCGTAGGCCCGCTATAGCGCTTGGCAAGTGGAACTTTGGCCAATCGGTTGCGTTGCCATCGAGTGACCAGGCGGGTCACCTGCGCCCGGCTGTAGCCACTGGTGTGTTGCAGGTACCTGAGCAGCACCCCGCGTTCGCGCTTGTCGCGCCGGGGATAGTCAAAGCGCTTCAGTACCCGACTGATGTGCCCGTACCGCTCGCTGTCGTCGCCACTTGCCGAAAACTCAATCGACCCGCTGGCGGCGAGAAACTGTTCGATCTGCTCGATCGTGCCAATCCGTTCTTCGTTCATGTTGATGACCATCCTCCGGATGATCAACCCACACGGCCTTTGCCATCAGCTTCTTCGCTTCAGGCTCATTCCTCGTTGGAAATACAGGCCTCCTTCAGGCTCATACCTGGTTGGACAAGGCT
>JAUSMR010000141.1 GCA_030645955.1 Gallionella sp.
TCCCGCTTGCCCCTGAAAGCATGGCCATTTCATCCACCGACAGCACACGGTCAGCATTAAGAATGATGACGAACTGGCCGTTAACTTTACCCATGCCGCTGATAAAGTCAGCCCTGATCCTGGCACCAAAACTCGGTGCCGGCTCAATTTCAGCGGCAGGTATTTCAAGTACTTCTGATACCGAGTCCACGACTACTCCGACATCCTGCTTTTCTTCATCCGCTTCAACTTCAATTATGACGATACAGCTGCGCCGCGTGACTTCGGATGCTGTGCGGCCGAAGCGCGCAGACATGTCCACCACCGGCACAACTGCGCCCCGCAGGTTAATCACTCCGCGAATGAAGTCCGGCATCATCGGAACGGTAGTGAGGTTACCGTATTCGATGATCTCCTTGATGCCGAGGATGCTGATGGCGAACATTTCGCCTCCAATCAGGAAGGTTAGATATTGCCCCCTTTCCTGCTGCAAGACGGCAGCATGAATTTCTTTTTTAGCTAGTGCACCCATGGCTGTCTCCTATTAAAATCGGGCAAATTCAGCTTCATTTGGGATGCCAGCGAGGGCGTGTATGGCAGACTTTGTCTTGGCTTTGGCCGGACGAGCAGCTTTGCTGATATCTGCCACCACCCTGCTCACGACAGTCTTGTGTTGGCTGCCGCTGGTATTGTTTTCTACTTTAAAGAATCCCATAGTCTGTTGCAGTTGCTCGGCCTGGCTGCTCATTTCCTCAGCAGTAGCAGCCAGCTCTTCAGATGAAGATGCGTTCTGCTGGGTGATCTGGCTCAACTGACTCATGGCGGTATTGATCTGACTCACACCCGAAGATTGCTCTTCCGATGCGGCGCTGATCTCCTGCACTAGGTCAGAGGTCTTGTTAATGGAAGGCACCATTTCGTCCAACAGCTTGCCGGCTTTCTCTGCCACCTGCACGCTGCTGGAGGCCAGTTCACCGATTTCCTGCGCCGCTACCTGGCTGCGTTCTGCCAATTTACGTACCTCCGCCGCCACCACTGCAAAGCCCTTGCCATGCTCGCCCGCGCGTGCTGCTTCGATGGCAGCATTGAGCGCCAGCAAATTAGTCTGATAGGCAATATCATCAATGATGCCAATTTTTTTGGCGATTTCCTTCATGGCAGACACAGTCTGTTGCACTGACTCGCCACCCTCGGTAGCTTCCTTGGCTGCTTTGCTGGCCATACCGTCGGTAACC
>JAUSMR010000143.1 GCA_030645955.1 Gallionella sp.
AAAAGGCTTTCGGGCATGGCGTGAAGTCAGCGTCAAAAAAGGCGACGTTTACCTCAAGAGTGCCAGCAACTCCCGCAAAACCACGGCCAGCTACTACACCGAGCCCGTGCTGTCGCAACCGCTGGTCAAAGCCAGCATCGATCACGCTATTGCCGCGGCGGCGGCCAGTGGCGATGCCAACGGGCGGACGTTCATGGACCTCAAAATCCTCGACAACGCCTGTGGAAGCGGCCATTTTCTGGTCGAGGCGCTGGGCTATTTGACTGATTTGGCGCTGGCGCGGCTCGACACCGATGCCGATCTGCAACAACTCGTGGCCGAGGAGAGCGCCAAAATCAGCGAGCAACTGCAGTTTCTGAATCTGGACTACATGCCGGAAGACGCGCAAATTCTCAAGCGCGCCCTGCTCAAGCGTTGTATTTTTGGCGTGGACCTGAACCCCTTTGCCGTTGAATTGGCTCGCCTGTCTTTGTGGATGGACAGCTTCATCTTTGGCACGCCGCTGTCGTTCATTGAGCACCATGTGCAGCACGGCAACTCGCTCATGGGCGCCAGCGTGCAGGACTTCATTAATTACAACGCTACCGAAGTCAAGCAAAACGATCTTTTTGTCGAAAACCTCAGCGCCCGTTTTGACGACCTTCGCACCGTCATGCATGAACTCGATGCCATGCGTGACACCACCGCCGAAGAGGTAGAGCAGTCCAAAGCACTGTGGAAAAACACCATCGCGCCGAAGCTCAATTTGCTCTCGCGCGCACTGAGCTTTATTTGCACCCGCCGTGCTTTGCTGGCCGAGGGTGACGTCAAAGCCTGCCAGGCACTTGATAAAACGCCAGACCTCATCAGCCAGTTGTTCGACGACGCCAAGACCAAAAGCGCTGCGCTCAAACAAATTGAAGCCTATGCGGCGCGCTACCACTTCTTTCATTTTGAAGTGGCTTTTCCCGAAGCCTTTGCACGGGGCAAAAAAGGCTTTGACATCATTGTGGGCAATCCGCCGTGGGACAAAACCAAGTTTGCCGACACCGACTTTTTCCCGCAGTACCACAGCAACTACCGCAGCCTGAAAAACATCGAGAAAGCCGCTGTGCAAACGCGGCTGCTGGAGAGTACGCATATTGCCGCTGCCTATGCAGTCGCCAAACGCGACATGGAAGTCGCCGATGACTATTACACCGCTGCTTCGCCCCTCAACAAAGGCGCTGGCGACGGCAATTTGTTTCGCTTGTTTGTCGAGCGC
>JAUSMR010000148.1 GCA_030645955.1 Gallionella sp.
CCGCTACTCGGCGGCGCTCAGGGGAGGTAAAGCAAAAATTCAAAACCTTTTAAATCGTAGGGTGGGCACGTTGTGCCCACCATCTATTGAATTGACGCGTGGGCACAAAATCGTGCCCACCCTACGCGTTGCAAACAACAAGAATTTAATAAAGTTAAGGGGTAAGGAAATATGAACGTCAGTGGAATGCTCTACGGGGCCGGGTTGCTCAAGACCGTCGGTTTTCCGGTCGCCGAGGTGCTCGGGCCGGAAGCCAGCGAACACGAGATACACAGCCTGATCGAGCGTTGCGGTGCGGTCTTCGTCAAACCCATCTTCAAGGGTGGTGTAGGCAAGAAGGGCAAGTCCGGGCTGATCGGGCGTGCCACCGACCTGAAGTCGGCGTTGGCCGAAAAAGAGCGCCTGTACTTTGCCGAATATAAAGTTGGCAATGCCGTCTACAAATCCCGGGGGGTTACTTTCGAGGGTTCTGTTCCGGCAGAACATGAGGTTTACTTCTCGCTCACCGACTCGACCCGCTACCGTGCGCCGGTCATGACGCTCACCCACCACGGCGGTATGGACATCGAGGAACTGGACAAGACCCAGATCATCGAGGTTCCGTTTGATCCTCTGACCGGACTCAAGTCCTTCATCATCTCCAACGCGCTTTCCGATCTGGGTGCGCCGCGCGAGATCGTGTCGCCACTGGTGCAATACCTGCCGAAGCTGTGGGATCTGTTCCACCATAACGGCATGTCGACGCTGGAACTCAATCCTATCCGCATGATGGAGGGCAAATCCGGCTCCCTGATACCGGTGGCCTGCGACTTCAAGTGCGGCTTCGACCGCGACGATCCGCGTGTGAACCGTTTGAACCTGCCCGTCGACCTCTTTGTTACCGAGGCCAACGACTTTGAGCAGGAGATCAACGAGCTGCGCACCTACCAGGGGCAAAGCGACGTTTACGTGATCAACGAGAAGGGCACGATCCTGGCGCCTACTTTCGGGGGCGGTGCAAATTCCCTGGTCACCGAGGTGCTGGGCAACGATGCCATCATCTCCTCCGATTTCGGGGGCAATCCGCCCTACGAGAAAATGAACGAAGTGATGCGCATCTGCCTCAAGTATTATCTCAAACAGTCGAATGTGCTGTTCATCATTGGCGGCAAGGCCAACAACACGGACATCTTTGTCACGTTCCGGGCAATGGCCGATGCACTGCGCGATTACTTCAGCGAACACGGACCGACGCCGCTGTATGTGGTGATAGGCCGCGGTGGCCCCAATGTGATTCGCGGCATGGGTGCCTTCAAGGATGTTCTCGACGCGCTGCGGATACCCTATAAAATCTTCGGCTTCGACTCTGCGATGACAGACGTGGTGAATTACGCCCAGGAGGCGGATCGCTGGATGAAGAGCGGCGGTCGCGCTGAAGTGGCGAAAATGCTGGGTTTGCCAGCCGACGCTTAAGCGTCCAGCTTGTAGCTCGTAGCATGTAGCCGGTAGCCAACCCGGTTTTGCTACCCGCTACAGGCTACCAGCTACCCGCTCAAATTTGACATGCAATGAATTAAGTAAAGGTGAAAGCAATGAGAAAGCCTGGTATCGAGAAATTTAAATATTTTGTTGGCGTTCGGTCCTTGGCCGATATTGCGACTCGCGAGGATCGCATCTGTGTGCTGAATATTCTTGGGAACGAATCACGCTCCGTGACACCGGTCAGCCATGTCTATTCGGGAGGCAATATCGTATTCGGCACATCGCCGGGCCGCCGTGGGCAAGTCCTCGAGACATCCCTGGGCAACATCCCTGTCTACAACAACGTGCGTGAAGGCCTGGATGCCGGACACAAATTCAATGTCGGCGTCGTCTATCTGCCGCCTGCCGCCGTGCGCGACGGTGTGGCCGAGCTGATCCGGATCAATCCCGATGTCGAGAAGGTCATCATCCTCACCGAAAAAACCTCGGTACACGATGCCCGCGAGATCAGGGCGCTCGGCCAGCAGCGCGGAGTGGATATTTTCGGCGCCAACTGTCTGGGTGTGGCGGATTCCTGGAACAATGTGCGTATTGGCGGCGCGCTGGGCGGAGACAACCCTGCCGAGACTTTGCGCAAAGGCTCTATCGCCATCTATTCCAACTCCGGCAATTTTACGACCACGATCGCCAACTACCTGTCGATAGGCGGATGGGGGACGACGACGCTGATTTCCAGCGGCAAGGATGTCTATATCAATTACGCCACCCCCGAGTTTGCCTACGGCATGGCCAACGACGCGCGCACCAAGGCGGCGGTGATGTACTCCGAACCGGGCGGTTACTATGAAGAGGCAGTAACGTTCGAAAAACCGGTGGTAGCCTGCGTGGTTGGCCGCTGGAAGGCGAACCTGACGCGGGCTGTCGGCCATGCCGGCGCCATTGCCGGATCGGGCGATGATGCACGTGCCAAAGAAGCATGGTTCATGAAAAAATTCGGCGTGACCGATCTGTTTACGCCCGAAAACCCGGTGTGCTCCAAGCTGGGTGCGGTAGTCACCAATATTTCGCACATCCCGCTGGCGTTGACGGCGGTGATGAAGCTGAACGGCGTCAAGCAGGATTTCCCGTCGGAAGGCAATCTTGAGTTGAAGCCGTGGTTCGGCGACGACCAGGGTTTGAAACTTCCGCCTGCGTTGAATATTCCCGTAGTCAAGGCGATGTCACCCTACGACGAACAAATTGCCGAACTGCTCAAGCATGTGGGCGCCATATTCCCGCGCCAGTCGATGAAAGACTGCTCGGGAAGCTCGGTGATGGACCCGAAGACCCAGGTCACCAAGGTCAACAACATATCCATCCTGGACACCGCCAAGCAACCGCTGGAATCCAACCTGTGCATGGCACTGGTGCGCGAGCTCAACGATGCCAACGATAACGCACTGTTCAACATCGCAGTGGCGGCGCGGGTCAACCTGCACGGTGAAGCCATGCTGGCTGCCGCCGATGCGGCACGCGAGGCCGGAAACGCCCCCAACACGGCGATCAGCGCGGCTGTTGCGCTGCTCGGCCCGAAGCGCGTTGACGGCGCACGCAAGGCTGCCGATACGCTGACCGAGCTGTTCGCGTACTCCGGTTTGCTTACGGGTGACGACGAGCAGGCAAAAATTACGCCCACTACAGCCAGCCCCGAACAACTCGCAACCCTGCTGGGCAAAACACCGGATGCGCAAGCCGAAGCTATGCTCAAGGCGTTCGACAAACGCGGAGCCAAGTCGGTCTTCGTGCGCTACCTGCGCAGCCTGAAAGGCCACCCGACAGCAGATGCGGTGATTGCCGCGCTCACCACAACCATCGCCTGGGAGCCATTGATCCGCAAGCGCATCTCGCGCCTGACCGTGCGTAATTTGCCCTGGTACACCAACCTGTTCTCAGCCATCATCGGCGCCGCAGCCGAGGGCAAGCACCACCAGCCGGGCAAGTTCTGCGGTATCAGCAACGAAGAAATGCTGGAGTCCTGGACCACTACCCAGATAGCCTATCTCTCGCTGCTCGGCGAGCGGCCAACAGCGGAAAACTTATTCCCGTTCCAGGTCATACTGGGGCTGATCATCTCCAACGGCGTCGGCACCATTTCGGCCCAGGGCTGCAAGGGCGCGGTGTCGGCCGACGGCCCGGAATCGCCGGAGCGTGTGCAGATCAACAAAGGCATGATCGGTTTCCTGACCCACACCGGCTTCGCCCACGGCGGCAATGGTTACGAGGGTATCCAGTTCCTGATCGAGAGCTTCAAGAACACCCCGCTGGCCGATGCCAGCACCGCCAAACACGGCATCGATCTCAAGGCAATGGCAACCGCCTACGCCAAGGCTTTCAATGACGAGAAGAAAGCCAACAAGACGCTCGGCCTGCCGGTGCGCAGCATCCCGGGTGTCAATCACCCGGTATTCAAGGGGCATCCGGTCAACAAGGATCCGCGCGAGGTTTACATCGCAAGCCTGTTCGAAGAACGTGGCGAGAAAAATATTTTCCACGATTATTACAGGACGCTGGTACAGGCCTTGTACGATAACGGCGTGACCGCCAACGTGTTCTGCGTCAACATCGATGCCATCATCGCCGCGATGCTGCTGAAACTCCTGTGGTCGCGTTATCGCAAGGGCGAGTTCAGCGAAAGCTCAATGGAAATGGCTGCCTTCACCGCGTTCCTGTTTGGCCGCATGGCAGGATGCGCCGGCGAAATCGACGACCACATCAACCGCGGCCGCAATATGGATACCCGTACCCCGGCTTCGCAGTGCACCCACGTTTCCTGACAGGATTTTTTGCAAAACACATGAAAAACTAATCCGTCAAGCCTAAGGCACGAACGGAAAATATGTTTATTCATGGAATAGTTAACATCAAACGGGAGCAGGCTCAGATTGTTTTGGAATTCGAAAATCAATTTGAGCCTTGCTCCTTTAACTCGCGTTTTTATTCAGTAATTTAACGAGGATCTCATGACAGCATTCAACGTCGCACAGAAAATCCTGCTGGCCAATGCGGCCGGTGGATTGAAACAGCTCCCCGAACAGGGGCAACCGCTGGAAATCCAGTTCACCCACACCCTGTATCAGGACGCCACCGGCACCGCTGCCGCACTGGCCTTCGAGAAGATGGGCGTGGATCGGGTGAAGACCACTTCGGTCATCGTCGTGGATCACAAGACACTGCAAGTCGGCTACATCGACGGCGACGATCATCGCTACCTCGAGACCTTCAGCAAGAAGTACGGCTGCTGGTTCTCGCGCGGCGGCAACGGCATCTGCCACAGCGTGTTCCTTGAGGACTTCGCAGTTCCCGGCAAGTCGGTGATCGGTTCCGATTCCCACACCACCAATGCCGGCGGCATGGGCATGCTGGCGATGGGGGCGGGCGGTACGGACGTGAGCTTCGCGATGGCGGGCACCTCCTACAAGATCGAAATGCCGAAAGTGGTGCAGGTGAATCTCACCGGCGCATTGCATCCGGGTGTGCTTGCCAAGGACGTGATCCTGAACGTGCTCAAGGTGATCGGCATCAAGGGCAACAAGGACATCTGCCTGGAATACACCGGGCCGGGCCTGAAGAGCCTGAATGTCACCGATCGCGCCACCATCTGCAACATGGGCACCGAGGCCGGCGTCGCCTTCTCGATTTTTCCATCCGATGATATTACCAAGGCTTACCTCGAAGGCCGGAAGCGCGCAAACGACTTCAAGCCGCTGGCCGCCGATCCGGGCGCAACCTATTCCCGCACGGTCGAGATCGACCTGTCGGCGCTGGAGCCCACCATTGCGCTTTACCCGCGCCTGAAGTCAATGGAGCCCGTTTCCAAGCATGCTGGGACACCGGTCGACACCGTGTTTATCGGCAGCTGCACCAACTCCAACTACGAAAACCTGGCGCGCGTCGGCGAGCTGCTGCGCGGCAAGAAAGTCAAGGTCGATACCGCGATAGCGCCCGGTTCACAAGCCATTGCCCGCCAGCTCTCGGCAGCAGGCTACATTGAAGTCTTCTATGCCGCCGGTGTGCGCGTCCTGGAAAACGCGTGCTCCGCCTGTATCGGCCAGGGTTTCAGCCCTCCCAGCAATGGTGTGATGTTGTCCACGGCCAACCGCAATTTCGAAGGCCGTTCGGGAACCGAGAGCGCTTCCGTGCATCTGGTCAGCCCGGTCACTGCCATCGCCGGCGCGTTGACGGGCGTTATTACCGACCCGCGTACTCTGTTCAAGGGCGACCTTGCATTCAAGCAGGTTCCGGCCGTGGTTGACATGGGCGCCTATACCGCACCGCTGCCGCCAGCTGAAGCCGCCAAGGTGGTGATGCGCTACGGCCCGGATATCGCGCCGCTGCCGACGCTGGATCCATTGCCGGCCAAACTGGCGGGCGAAATCATGCTCAAGCTCGGCAACGAGATCACGACCGATCATATTCAACCGGCCGGCAAGTACCTGTCGTTGCGTTCCAACGCGGACGAATACGCAAAGCAGGCGACCTTTGTCCAGGTGGACAAGACCTTCAGCGCACGCGCGGCAGCTGTACGCGATGCGGGTGGTCATGGCTTCATCGTCGCCGGCGACGGCTACGGCATGGGCAGCTCGCGCGCGCACGCCGGACTGTGTCCGCGCATCCTGGGGATACGCGCCATCGTGGCCAAGGGTTTCGAGCGTATCCATCTGGCCAACCTCGCCAACTTCGGCATCCTCGGGCTGATCTTCGAAAACCCGGCCGATCTTGACCGCATTCAACAGGGCGCCAAGGTGTCTCTCGACACTTCCGGCCTGGAAAGCGGCCAGCTCAAACTGGTGGTTGCCGGTCTCGGCGATATTCCTCTCAAGCTCGCACAGGGCAAGGAAGATATTCCGATGATCCGTGCAGGCGGGGCGCTTTCGTTGTTCGCCAGCCAGATGAAGGCGGCCTGAACCCGGATTGTAGGTCGGGCAAAGCCCGACCTACATTACTTAATTGAAGAGGAAAACTATGACAACCGCAAAAATTATTTACACGATGGTCGATGAGGCGCCGGCACTGGCAACCTACTCATTGCTCCCTATCGTTCAGGCCTTCACCAAGGCAGCAGGCGTTGCCGTCGAAACCAGGGATATTTCCCTGGCAGGACGGATCCTCGCGAACTTTCCGGAAAATTTGACCGCGAGCCAGCGCATCGCCGATGAGCTGACCGAATTGGGCGAACTGACACTGAAGCCGGAAGCCAATATCATCAAGCTGCCGAATGTCAGCGCGTCTGCTCCGCAGCTCAAGGCCGCGATCAAGGAATTGCAGTCGCAAGGCTACAAGGTTCCGGACTATCCCGAAGATCCGAAGAATGATGCCGAGAAGGAAATCAAGGCACGCTACGGCAAGGTGCTGGGCAGTGCCGTCAACCCGGTTTTGCGCGAGGGTAACTCCGACCGCCGCGCGGCTTTGTCGGTGAAGAATTTCGCACGCAAGCATCCGCACCGCATGGGCAAATGGAGCCCCGACTCCAAGACCCATGTGGCGCACATGACAGCCGGTGATTTCTACGGCAGCGAAAAATCCGTCACCGTTTCCGAAGCCGGCCCCGTGCGCATCGAGTTTGTCGGCGCGGACGGCAAGACCACGGTGCTGAAGGAAAAGACCACGCTGAAGGCGGGCGAGGTGATCGATGCGTCAGCCCTGAGCTGCCGCGCGTTGCGCAAGTTTTACGCAGAGCAGATTGAGGAAGCGAAGAAGCAACCTGACGTGCTGCTGTCCCTGCACCTCAAGGCCACGATGATGAAGATCTCCGATCCCATCATGTTCGGCCATGCAGTGACTGTGTACTTCAAGGATGTGTTCGACAAACACGCTGCGACCATCAAGGTACTCGGCGTCAACGTCAACAATGGCTTCGGCGACCTGCTGGCGAAGATCGCCACGCTGCCCGATGCCAAACGCGCCGAGATCGAAGCAGACATCCAGGCTTGCTACAAGAAACAGCCGCAACTGGCGATGGTCAATTCCGACAAGGGCATTACCAACCTGCATGTACCTAGCGACGTGATCATCGACGCCTCCATGCCGCCGATGATCCGCGACGGCGGCAAGATGTGGGGTGCCGACGGCAAGCCGTACGACACCAAGGCGATGATTCCGGATCGCAACTACGCCAGTGTTTTTCAGGCGACCATCGAAGATTGCCGGAAGAATGGCGCCCTCGATCCGGTGACTATCGGCAGCGTGCCCAACGTCGGCCTGATGGCACAGAAGGCCGAGGAATACGGTTCGCACGACAAGACCTTTGAAGCGGCAGGCAACGGCACGATCCGCGTCGTCGATGCGTCCGGCAAGGCACTGCTGGAACAGAAGGTGGAGCAGGGCGACATCTTCCGCATGTGCCAGACCAAGGATGCGCCGATTCAGGACTGGGTCAAGCTGGCCGTTACCCGCGCCCGCCTGTCCAACACCCCGGCGATATTCTGGCTCGACAAGAACCGCGCACACGACGCGCAGATCATCGCCAAGGTCGAGAAATACCTCAAGGATCACGACACCAGCGGCCTGGACATCAAGATCATGGAGCCGGCTGCTGCCTGCCGCGTTACGCTGGAGCGCATCCGTCAGGGAAAGGACACGATTTCCGTCACCGGCAACGTGCTGCGCGACTACCTGACTGACCTGTTCCCTATCCTCGAACTGAACACCAGTGCGAAGATGCTGTCGATCGTCCCGCTGATGAGCGGCGGCGGCCTGTTCGAGACCGGCGCGGGCGGTTCGGCGCCCAAGCATGTCCAGCAGTTCCAGGAAGAAGGCTATTTGCGCTGGGATTCGCTGGGCGAATTCCTCGCGCTCGGCGTGTCGCTGGAACATCTGGCGCAAGTCTTCAAAAATCCGAAGGCGCAGGTTCTGGCGGATACGCTCGATCAGGCCAATGCCAAGATCCTCGACAACAACCGCTCACCCGCCCGCAAAGTCGGCGAACTGGATAACCGCGGCAGCCATTTCTACCTTGCCCTGTACTGGGCACAGGCCTTGGCCGCGCAGACCAAGGACAAGGACTTGCAGGCGCGCTTTGCACCGCTGGCGAAAACACTGACGGACAACGAGGCCAAGATCAATGCCGAATTGATCGCAGCCCAGGGCAAGCCGGTGGATATGGGCGGTTACTACCACCCTGACTTCGCAAAGACGTCAAAAGCAATGCGCCCCAGCGCAACCTTCAATGCGGCATTGGCTGCCATTGGGTAAAGGAAAAATCGGCCTTATTCCAGTTGCACCGGGATAGGCCGGGATGATGAAAAGTCGCTGATGGTCAGGGTTCTGGCCATCAGCGATTTTTTTACATATGGCGCGGTGTATGTCCGCGAAGTTGACAAGAAATCAGATTCCGTCATTCTGGCCCTTCGTCATGCTCAGGACAGGCTGACCTTCGGTCAGGCCGGAATCCAGTATTTTCAAAAGGCTGGACACCGGCCTTCGCCGGTGTGACGAATATCTAGAGGTGCCCTTATTCCAATTCCAGATTAAGCGTGCATTATTGTAGGGCGGGTTTCACCCGCCGGGTCAAGCTGTCGGGCACAGCCCGATCTACGGATTGTTGTACTTTTAAAGTGGAAATGGAATTACGCGTCAATACAACTGAAATGGCATGCGCCATCTCCCCAGAGAAATCGTCATTGCGAGAATAAGCCTTTAGCCGCGAGCGAAGCGCGGCGGGTAGCGACGTGGCAATTCAGAATCGTTTTATTCAAAACACTGGATCGCCGCGCTTCGCCCGTTGCCTAAGGTTTTTTGCATCGGCAGATTGAGTGAATAAATCAGCGGCGCCCTGAAGTCAGAGCCGTTGGCCTATGCCCGAACCAACTTAAAACCGCTCATGCGGCATCAAATAACGCCATGACCCCGGCTGCAATTTGGCCATCGCCACTCGCCCGATCCTGATCCGTTTCATAGACTGCACCTGCAGCCCGACACTCATGCACATATGTGCGATCTGGCCGGGGTGCACCCCCTTGAGGGCAAAGCGCAGCCGGGTTTCGTTTTGCCAACTGACCTTGATCGGGGGCAGTGCCCGGCCATTAAAAGTGAGTCCATGGTTGAGCAGCCTGAGCCCATCGGCGGGCAGTTCACCCGCGACCTCCACCACATATTCCTGCTCGATCGTGGCGGCATCGTCCTTCAGTTTGCGCGCCACACGAAAGTCCTGGGTAAACACCAGCAAGCCGCTGGCATTCATCTCTAACGGTGTGCACTGCGTCAGTCGAACAAAGTGTTGCTTGAGCATGTGAATGCCGGAAGGGTCGTCAGACGCCCGCGTATCGGAGCTAATCAGTTGCTGCGCGGAGCTGGCATCCATGCCCGGCGGCAGGTGAAACAACATGGTCGCCGGCTCAACCGGCGTGAGGCTCGCTTCGGGGTGGAGCTCGACCTTTTGCTGCGACACCATGAACTGCGGCTCTTCCACCACTTGCCCATCAACCATTACCCAGCCGCCTGCGATATAAAGTTCGGCCTCCCGGCGAGAGCAGGGGACTAATTCGGCGATGCGCTTTGCGAGACGAACGAGGGCGGTCATGAGAGGCGCATTCTGTAAACAAGGGGCGCATTGTAAACGCGCATGTCTGGCGATCCACTGTAAAATGAAAATATGGACTCAATTAAAAAACCAGCCAGCCCTCCCAGTCTGGACGGCATCACCCTTGAAGTCATCGTCACACAACTATCCGAGAGCATGGGCTGGGAAGCGATGGCTGTCGCTGTGCCAGTGCGCTGCTTTACGCACGATCCCAGCATTAAATCCAGCTTGAAGTTTTTACGCAGGACACCGTGGGCGCGCAAGAAGGTGGAGCAGTTGTATTTGCAACAAGCTCAAGGCCACCGTTAAATCTAATTCTTCACGCAGGGATAGCTGACTATTACGGCTGGCAGAATGTGTTATTAGCGGACACTGGTGTAGGGCAGGAATGTGCATGAGCTGCCATGCTGAAATTATCCACATAGATGCCGCTCACCAAAAATATTTAGGCCAAGAATAACAAGATGCTATACCCACCTGCGCACTAGCAAGCGTGCCGGTGTGCTCACTTTGCCGGTTTTGGACGGGGCTTCCTGTAGAGCTGGCTCAATTGTAAAATCTCCTGCCAAGCCTTCTCCGGGAGGCCATCTCGGTCAAACCTGCCGCCGCCACGGCCATTAGGCTGCAACAGGTCGGCGAAATATGCTTCGCCATCTGGCGAGTTCCAGAGCTTGACGATCTTTTCCAGGATATGAGGGAACTTCTCCTCAAGCATCTGTGGGTATTGGCTCGGAAAGCATTTCACCGTTTGCATGAAGGTTTCCCTACTGACCATCACCCCACCCCCTTGTCATTCGGTTCATTTTATGGCGGCGCCGCAACCGCGCGAACCGCCAACTAGATTGAAGCGTAAAACGAAATGGCTAATCACGTCAAGTCGAATTAATCGAATTAATCGAGTGGACTTCACCCGCTTTCATAGATATCTCTGAACGTCCTTTTTTGCGCCGATTCAGAGACCTGTTTGTTGTCGTTAGCAGAGGTTTGCGCTTCCCGATAGTCGCCATTGATTTCGACTGGCAGCTATTGCCAATTGCGCTCAGACGATGGCATCGCCCATTCTGCTCATGGCTTGCGCTATTTTCCGCAGGGGCGCGGTGCAGGTAATAGCACATTCTGCAACGATAACTGGCGCTGCGAGTGACAATCTGTAAAATCCCGCCTTCTGCCAACCCCTGCCATGCCGCCATGCGCCCGAAACCTCCGCCGAATTACCTTGCTGGCTACCCTGTCGCACTGGCAGAGCAAGTGCTGCGGTTGATCGAACAAGGCCTGCTGGCCGACATGCTGCTAAAGAAGTATCCGCTTGCGCACGCAGTGCGCACCGACAAGGCGCTGTATGACTACGTGCTGGAATCCAAAGGCACGTTTCTGCGCAATGCCGGACAATTGAGCAAGGTGGCGTTCGACGGCAAGCTGCATGTCATCCGGAACGCGCTGGGCACGCACACCAGCATCTCGCGGGTGCAGGGTTCCAGGCTCAAGTCCAAGTGTGAAATCCGCATCGCGACGGTGTTCAAGGAGATGCCGCCGGAATTTTTGCGCATGATCGTGGTTCACGAACTTGCGCACACCAAGGAGAGCGAGCACAACAAGGCTTTTTATCAACTGTGCCTGCACATGGAACCCGATTATCACCAGCTGGAGTTTGACCTGCGGGCTTACCTCACCTATCTCGAAGCGGCTGGGCTGCCGCTGTGGATGGCTGTTGGCGCTGTTACGCCCTTGGACGAGTAGTGCTGTAGGGCTGATTTTTTCACCCGGGTTGTCGTTGCGAAAAGCCTTTAGCTGCGAGCGAATCGCGGCAGGAAGCGTGGCAATCCAGTATTTTGATACAAAACGAACTTCTGGATTGCCATGTCGCTTTGCTCCTCGCAATGACGATTTAATCAGCGCATCCTTACAATGCCATTATCTCTACTCACCAGATATCTGACGTTCAATTTCTTCCGCGGCATTTGGTTTTTTACCCTCGTTCTCCAGCAGTTTAATCACTCAATTTGCATTCATGTATGCAGCTATTTCAGCACCGGTTTCGCACCCCAAATCTTTTCCGCATATTCGCTGATCGTGCGATCACTGGAGAATTTTCCCATACCGGCTACGTTAAGAATGGCGCGGCGCGTCCATTGTTGCTGATCGCGGTATAGCGTCTCCACCCGCTCCTGCGCGGCAATGTAGGCGGCATAGTCGGCCAGCAGCAGATAGCTGTCTCCGCCATTTGTCAGGTTGTCGAAGATCGGCTGGAAGCGGTCAGCCTGTTCGGGCGAGAAATAGCCCGTGGCGATCATGTCCAGCGCCCATTTCAGCTCGGTGTTGGTGTGGTAGTAATTCCACGGGTTATATCCCGAGCTTTTCAGCGCGGCCACTTCCTGCGCATTGAGTCCGAAGATGAAGAAGTTGTCTTCGCCCACTTCCTCCATAATTTCAATATTGGCGCCGTCGAGCGTGCCTATGGTCAGCGCGCCGTTGAGGGCGAGCTTCATGTTGCCGGTGCCTGACGCTTCGGTGCCGGCAGTGGAGATTTGCTGCGACAGGTCCGCCGCAGGGATGATGATGCTGGCGGTGGAAACATCGTAATTGGGGATGAACACCAGTTTCAGCAGGCCGCGCACGGCGGGGTCGTTGTTGACGATGTCGGCGATGCTGTTGGCAAGTTTGATGATGAGTTTGGCGGTGACATAACCGGGAGCTGCCTTGCCGGAAATGATCACGGTGCGCGGCACGACATCCAGTGTTGGGTTGGTACGGATGCGGTTGTACAGCGTGACGACGTGGAGCAGGTTGAGAAGCTGGCGCTTGTATTCGTGAATGCGCTTGACCTGGACATCGAACAGGCTGTCCGGGTTGATTTCGAGAGCCAGCCTGTTCATTACCAGTTCGGCCAGACGCTGTTTGTTGGCGCGTTTCACAGCGCGGAATTCGGTTTGAAAAGTACGGTCACCGGCCAGGTCAGACAACTGGCGAAGTTGCGACAGATCGGTAATCCAGCCTTTGCCAATGTGGCTGGTGATCAGGCTGGTCAGTTTCGGGTTGGCCTGGTTCAGCCACAGGCGCGGGGTGATGCCGTTAGTGATGTTGATGAGCTTGCCGGGAAAGTGGCGGTCAAAATCGGAGAAGATCGTGGTTTTCATCAGTTCTGAATGAAGCTGCGCCACGCCGTTGACATGATGACTGCCGACGATCGCCAGATGCGCCATGCGCACGCGGCGGCCATGCGTTTCGTCGATGATGGACATGCGTTTGAGCAGTTCGTTGTCGCCGGGGAAATGATGCATGACCTCCAGCAGAAAGCGCTGGTTGATTTCGTAAATGATCTGCAAATGGCGCGGCAGCACCGACTCGAATAGCGACACCAGCCAGGTTTCCAGCGCTTCCGGCATGAGCGTGTGGTTGGTGTAGGCAAAGGTGCGTGTAGTGATGTTCCAGGCGTGCTCCCACTCCAGATGGTGTATATCCACCAGCAGGCGCATCAGTTCTGGGATGGCGATGGAAGGGTGGGTATCGTTGAGCTGGATCGCCACCTTGTCCGGCAGTTCGTCGAAGGTTTTATGGTGTTTGCAGAAGCGGTAGAGAATATCCTGCAGCGAGGCGCTGACGAAAAAATACTGCTGTTTGAGACGCAGCTCGCGGCCCATGGCGGTGGTGTCGTTGGGGTAGAGCACCTTGGACAGGTTTTCCGATTCGTTCTTATCCTCAACCGCCTTGATGTAGTTGCCCTCGTTGAAGTAATTGAGATCGAAATCGCGCGAGGCCTTGGCTGACCACAGGCGCATGTTGTTGACGGTATTGATGCCATAACCCGGCACCGGAGTGTCATAGGCCATCGCCATGACATCATCGGAGTCTATCCAGTGATGGTGTATTTTGCCGAGCTCATCGCAGTATTGCACCACCCGTCCGTGAAACTTCACCGGATAAAGCACTTCCGGGCGGGGAAATTCCCACGGGTTGCCATAGCGCAGCCAGTTGTCCGGATGTTCCACCTGCCAGCCGTTTTCAATTTGCTGGTTGAACATCCCGTATTCGTAGCGGATGCCCATGCCATAGCCGGGCAGGCCGATGGTCGCCATGGAATCCAGGAAGCAGGCAGCCAGCCTTCCCAGCCCGCCATTGCCAAGCGCGGCATCGAATTCCAGTTCCGTTATTTTACCCAGATCAATTCCCTGTTCGATGCAAGCCTGGCGGACCTCATCAAGGAAGCCAGCATTGAGCACGCTGTTCACCAGGCTGCGCCCGATGAGAAATTCCATGGAGAGGTAGTACACCCGTTTGGCATCATTGATGTAGTAGCGGCGCATGGTTTCCATCCAGCGTTCGACCAGGCGTTCGCGGACGACATGTGCGAGCGTAAAGAACCAGTCGCGGTCAGTGGCTGTGATGGGATCTTTGCCAACGGAAAAGATGAGGTGTTTGGCCAGGGACTGCTTGACCGGATCCAGCTTGAGATTGAGCGGCGCGTGCTGGGAAATTTTCGACGCTGTCGACATGTCACTTTCTCCTCTGTAAACAAATGGTATCGGTTCCTGCCAGTGCATTACCCATTGTTGCCTACTGTGTTCTCAAGTTAAGGCTTATAATTTGTGCGGCAATTTGCAGGTGATGGCAATGGCACGATTTTACAACCGGGATGTACAGGTTGCGCAGTTTAATTGTTTTTCGTGTTAATGATTTTCGGGGGGAATGTTATGCGAATGGCGATGATCGGCTTGGGAAAAATGGGCGGCAACATGGTGCGCAGATTGCGCCGTGGCGGGATTGAAGTGGTCGGCTATGACAGGTCGGCGCAAGCAGTCACACAGCTTGCCGCAGAGGAAAGCATGCTGACTGCCGTCTCGGTGGCCGACGCAGTGGCGAAATTATCCAGCCCTCGCGTGGTATGGCTGATGCTGCCGAGCGGGGAAATAACCGAGCAGCAAATCCGTGCGCTTGCGCCGTTGCTGGCGAAGGGCGACATCATCGTGGACGGCGGCAATTCCAATTACCACGACAGCGAGCGGCGCGGTGCATGGCTGGCGGATCAGGGTATCGGCTTCATGGATTCCGGCACCTCCGGCGGCGTATGGGGGCTGGAGAATGGTTATTGCCTGATGGTCGGGGGTACTGCCGAAGTGGCGCAAACGATGCGTCCCATACTGCAGGCGCTGGCGCCTTCCGCAGACTGCGGCTGGGCACATGTCGGGCCGGTCGGCGCGGGGCACTTCACCAAGATGATCCACAACGGCATCGAGTACGGCATGATGCAGTCCTTTGCCGAAGGTCTGGAGCTGTTGCGCGGCAAGCGGGAATTTGCGCTCGACCTGGCGCAGATTACCGAACTGTGGCGGCATGGTTCGGTGGTGCGCAGCTGGTTGCTCGACCTTACCGCAGAAGCGCTTAAACATGATCAGGAATTGACGGCAGTGGCGCCTTATGTGCCGGACTCCGGCGAAGGCCGCTGGACGGTAGTGGAGGCAATCGATCAGGGAATCGCCGCACCGGTGCTGACACTGGCGTTGCAGATGCGCTTTACCAGCCAGAACGAAACCGGTTACGGTTATCGCCTGCTCTCCACGATGCGCAATGCCTTCGGCGGTCATGCGGTCAAGATGGCGGAGGGCGGCAAATGAAAACGATGGAGCCTTGCACGATAGTGATTCTGGGGGCGGGCGGCGACCTGGCGCGCCGCAAGCTGATTCCGGCATTGTTCCGGCTGGAACTGTTCAAGCGCTTGCCGGACAACATGGCGATACTGGGCTGTGGCCGTAAGCCGATGAGCCATGAGCAATGGGCTGTCGAAGTGCTGGGCATGCTGACTGAAAAGCACAAGCCGGAGGTGATCGAGCAGGCCTTCGCCCGGTTCAGTGCGCGCTTGAAATACCATGCCAATCCGCCTGACGATGCGGAATCCTACCAGCGTCTGCAGAAGACGCTCGACAACAATCCCCAGCTACCGCCGAATATCGTTTTTTACATGTCGGTGCGCCCGGCGGAGTTTCTTCCCATCATTGAAAAATTGGGCGATGTCGGGCTGCTTCAGGAAAAAAACGGTTGGCGCCGTGTAGTGATCGAGAAGCCCTTTGGTTACGATTTGCTCAGCGCGCAAACGCTGCAACAAAGCCTGTACCGGCATTTGAACGAGCCGCAGATCTATCGCATCGACCACTACCTTGGCAAAGGCACAGTGCAGAACGTGATGGTATTCCGCTTTGCGAATATTCTGCTGGAGCCTATCTGGAACCGGCATTACATCGATCATGTGCAGATCACGCATTCCGAGACATTGGGGATCGAAGGCCGTGCCGGTTACTTTGAAGGAGCGGGCGCGCTGCGCGATATGCTCCAGAGCCACTTGATGCAACTGCTTGCACTAGTGGCGATGGAGCCGCCGCTGTCGATGTCGGCGGTACACTTGCGCGATGAGAAAGTGAAAGCATTAAAAGCCATTCGGCCAATCACGCAGAACGCGGTGCATGCCCATGCTTTCCGTGGGCAGTACGCCAGCGGCGTGGTGAATGGCAACTCTGTGCCTGGGTATCTGGAAGAGAAGGGCGTAGCGGCGGACAGCGTGACCGAAACCTATGCGGCGCTGAAACTATTCATCGACAACTGGCGCTGGGCGGGCGTGCCGTTTTACCTGCGCACCGGCAAACGCATGGCCGAGAACAGCTCGGCGATTTGTATCCGCTTCAAGAATCCGCCGCAGGATTTGCTCAAGCACGCCCGACAGGGAAGCCAGCATCCCAACTGGGTCATGCTGGGCATACAGCCCAACGACTGCCTGAAGATGGAGATGCAGGTCAAAGTGCCGGGTCTCGACTTGCATACGCGCACAATCAGCCTCGATGCCTCCTATCACCAAAAAGGCGAGGAAAGCTATGACGCTTATGAAGGTTTGCTCCTGGACGTGATGTTGGGCGACCAATCGCTGTTCCTGCGCATCGATGAAGTAGAGGCCGCATGGCGTGTTGTGGATCCCATTATCAAGGTATGGGCGATGGAGCGCGACTTCATCAATACTTATCCGGCGGGCAGTTGGGGGCCGCGCGGCACTTACCGCCTGTTTGACCGCGAAGACCAGTTCTGGCGTCATTCGTTGAGTCTGGATGGTGCCAATTTGGAGGCATACTGAGCATGAGAAAAATGGGGCTGGTAGCCGGTAGCGGGTGGCGGGTCGCTGTTTCGTCGCGCTACATGCGTCCTTGTTTTGCTACTCGCTACCAGCTACCCGCTACCAGCTTATGAATATTCTTGCAGGCGACATCGGCGGAACCAAGACGCTTCTTGCTGTCATTAAGGTAAATGGCACGCAAGTCCGGGTAGTGCATGAAGCCGCTTACCCGAGCCGCAACTACGCCACATTTGAAGCATTGCTCGGCGATTTTCTTTCCGGCATCGAAACACCAAGCCATGCTGCCTTGGGCATCGCCGGACCGGTGCAGGGCAGGGTAGTGCAAACAACCAATTTGCCATGGCGTATCGATGCCGATGCATTGCAGCAGCAATTCGGCTTTGCGCATTGCACCCTGCTCAACGATCTGGAAGCGACTGCTTATGGTTTACCGGCATTGGGCGCGGATGATTTGCTGACTTTGCAAACCGGTGCGCCGGACGCCAGCGGCAATGCCGCCGTGATTGCCGCAGGCACTGGTCTGGGCGAGGCCGGCTTGTTTTGGGACGGGCAACACCATTGCCCGTTTGCCACGGAAGGCGGACATGCCAGCTTCAGTCCGGGGGACGAATTGGAAATCGCCTTCCTGCGCCATCTTCAGCAACAACATCGGCATGTCAGCTGGGAGCGCGTCGTTTCCGGTATGGGAATATTGAGCATGCACGAGTTCTTGCGCCCTCACCGCCATGTCGCAGCGCCGCAATGGCTCGCGGAAGAAATGCGCAACGGCGATGCGGCAGCATCCATCGCTGCTGCTGCATTGTCCGGCCGCGATGAAATCTGTGTTGAGACACTGGCTCGGTTCGTGAGTCTGTATGGTGCGGAAGCGGGCAATCTCGCGCTCAAGGTTATGAGCCGCGGCGGGCTGTATCTGGGTGGCGGCATCGCGCCGAAAATTTTGCCGCTGTTGCAGAAAGGTACATTCCTCGATGCGTTCCTTAACAAGGGCCGGATGCGCCCGCTGCTCGAAGCCATGCCGGTCAAGGTGATCCTGAATGACCGCGCCGCGCTGTTCGGTTCGGCCTTGCGCGCAGCGCAACTCGCCAATACCCCTAAACACCTTGGTTAGCCACAGATTCACACGGATAAAATATTGTGTTATGAAGGGTTGGCATTTAACCCAAACGGTACTGGAAAGAACAGAGGCAACCAATTGTTTATCTGTGTAAATCCGTGTTCATCCATGGCTCAATTATATTTTCCATGATGACACAAATGAATATCGCTGATTTGCCGAATGCGCGGGCCGTTTTTATCCATGACGATCTTGATGATCTGAGTCTTGCGGTTGCACAGCGCATTGCAGAGTCGGCAGCGCAGGCGATAGCTGCACGCGGGGTATTTCATCTCGTATTGGCTGGTGGTGAAACACCGCGCCGTTGTTACGAAAAGCTTCGCCGCCTCGCCATTGATTGGGCGCATGTGCAGGTATATTTAGGCGATGAGCGCTGCCTGCCCAAGGGCGATACCAAGCGCAACGACACAATGGTCCGAAATACTTTGCTGGAGCATATCGATATCCCGCAAACCAACGTCCATCCAATCCCTTCCGAATTGGGCGCGCATGATGCTGCCGCCAGCTATGCGGCCATGCTGGAGCATGTTGCGGCGCTGGACATGGTGCTGTTGGGCATGGGCGAAGACGGGCATACTGCGAGCCTGTTTCCGGATAATCTGGCAACGGAAAGCGCCGCGGCAGCCGTGCCGGTATTCAATGCTCCCAAGCCACCTGCAGAGCGGGTTTCGCTCGGTATGAACACGCTGAATGCGGCGCGTCAGAAAATATTTTTAGTCGCCGGCACGGAGAAGCGCAACGCATTGGAGCAGATATCGCGTGGCGCATTGTTGCCCGCGGCTCGCGTTACAGCCGCCGAGTGGCATCTTGATCGCGCGGCATTACCCGCGTGAAAATCACACACTGAAGCACAATGCTGGAAGCACCTTAAAATTCTGAGTGGCATGGCAGTTACGCTATAATTCGCATCTCTGCGCAAATACAATTCTGGCTTTTGGCTGGGTATAAGACCATGGAAAAAAGCACCCCGTACATTTTAAATGTTTGCCCAAAAATCCCGGCTAGCCTGGCACGTCTTGAAGAGCTGGCGAACAACCTCTGGTATAGCTGGGATCGCCCGACGCGCGCGCTGTTTGCGCGGTTGCATCCGGCTTTGTGGAAGGCCACTGAACAAAGCCCGAAGGAGTTCTTGAAGCGCGTGGATGAACAGCGCCTGCTGGATGCTGCGGAAGATCAAGTGTTCATCGGAAATTTCAACCGCGTATTGGCGGCCTACGACACTTACCACGATCATCGTACCCCGGCCAGCGGCGCAGACTGGCTACGCAAGGAAGATTTGATCGCTTACTTTTGCGCCGAATTCGGTTTTCACGAAAGCTTCCCGATTTACTCCGGCGGCCTGGGCATTCTGGCGGGCGATCATTGCAAGGCGGCCAGCGATTTGCGCTTGCCATTCATTGGTGTCGGATTGCTCTATCGCCAGGGCTATTTTCATCAAACCATTGATAGCGAAGGCAACCAGATTGCCACCAACACCGATTCCCATTTCGACGTTTTGCCGATCGCGCCGTCCAAACGCGCCGACGGTTCCGAAGCCTACACTTCGGTGGATTTGCCGGGCCGCAAGCTTGATATCAAGATTTGGCAGGCCAGGATCGGGCATATCACGCTGTACCTGCTGGATACCGACCTGGAAAGCAATAATCTGCATGACCGCAACATTACGCACCGATTGTATGGCGGCGACAAGGTTATGCGCATAGAGCAGGAAATCGTGCTCGGCATCGGCGGCGTACTCGCGCTGCGAGAGCTTGGCTTGAGGCCGACGGTGTGGCACATCAACGAAGGGCATGCGGCGTTTTTGGTGCTGGAACGAATTCGTCAAAAGATTGCCGAGGAAGGTCTGGATTTCGCGTCCGCGCTCGAATGCGTGGCGGTCAACACCGTATTCACCACACATACGCCGGTTCCGGCCGGACATGACCATTTCAATGAAGACATGGTGCAGGCCTACTTTGAACTCTATTACCCGGAACTCAAACTGAACCGCGAGGAATTTCTGGCGCTGGGCCGCGCCAAGGATAGCCCCGATTTCAACATGACGGCACTGGCCATCCGCGGCACACGTTTCAACAATGGCGTGTCGCGCATCCATGGCGAGGTGTCCTCGGTTATTTGCGGCGGCATGTGGCCGGAAATCGAGCACCGGGAAAATCCGATGACGTACATCACCAACGGCGTGCATGCGCCGACTTTCCTGGCGTCCGAGTGGATCGAGGTGTTCGAACGTCATCTCGGTTTGGAATGGATCTCGCGCATGAACGACGTGGGGTTCTGGGAAGGCATCGATAAAATCCCCGACCATTTATTCTGGAGTGTGCGTCAGTCGCTGAAGGCGAAGATGTTGATCATGGTGCGCGAACGCATCAGCGCGCAGCATTTTCGCAACCACGGTTCCGAGGCGCACCTGGATCGTCTGCTCAAGTATGTCAATCCGGAGAACCCGAACGTCCTTACGGTTGGTTTTGCGCGCCGCTTTGCAACCTACAAACGCGCGTCCATGTTGTTTGGCAATCTTGATTGGCTGCGCGAAATTCTGAACAACCCGGAACGTCCGGTGGTATTCATCTTTGCCGGAAAAGCGCATCCGGCAGACATTCCCGGGCAGGATCTGATACGCCGTGTCGCCCAGATATCCAAGATGACGGAGTTCATCGGCAAAATTCTGATGGTGGAAGGCTTCGATCTGGCCTTGTCGCGCAAGCTGGTTTCCGGTGTGGATGTCTGGCTAAACACGCCGCTGTATCCGCTGGAAGCCAGCGGCACATCCGGCATGAAAGCGGGGATCAATGGCGCCATCAACCTGTCCGTGCTGGACGGGTGGTGGGGCGAGGGCTATGACGGCAAAAACGGCTGGGCGATCAAACCGGTATCGGAATCGCTGAACGAAGAAGTGCGCACGCGCGAAGAAACACGCACCCTCTACGAACTGCTGCAAGACCAGGTCGTGCCGTTGTACTACGGGCATAGCAAGATGGGTTTCTCGCCCGACTGGGTGAAGATGTCCAAACGCTCGATGGCGAGCATCCTGCCGCGTTTCAATTCAAAGCGCATGGTGGGCGAATATCTTGCCAAGTGCTACCTGCCGGCCAGCCAGCAATATCGTTTGTACAGGCAAAGCAAATGCGAGAATTCAAACACCATCGCCGCCTGGAAAGGGCGCGTTCGCCATGCATGGCCCGGGGTTACGCTGCGGCGCCTGGATGCCGAGCAGAAGGAAATCAGCTATGGCGAAAGTCTGCGCTTTGAGGTGGCGGTCAGGCTGAATGGTCTCGATCCCGGCGACGTGGTCGTGGAGATGTTGCTGGGTTTGTTTGCCCAACGCGAAAAATTATATGAATCGATACACTACAGTTTTGAAGCTACCGGCATGATGACCGAAGCGGGCGAAAATGTCTTCGCACTGGAAGTCCAACCGGGCCAATGCGGCAAGCTCGAATATCATATACGCGCCTATCCGTACCACAAGATGCTGACTCATCCGTTCGAAATGGGCATGATGCGCTGGCTGTAAACATAAACCCGGATTGTTTCTGTCTCCGTAGGGCGGGTTACACCCGCCGCCACACAAGACAAGCCGGAATAACAAGCCCAAAATAAACGGCGGGTTGGCTCTGCATAGCCATTCGGCTAAGCTGGCAAACATCGCCAGCAAGCCGCTGGTTAACCCGCCCTACGTTATTCCTGCCTGCTCGGGAATAACGGGTTGGGATTATTTGGGTTAAATAGAAAGTTTGGAATGTCCGAATTGAAAGTCCTGTTTGCGACCTCCGAGGTCGCTCCCTTGATAAAAACGGGTGGATTGGCGGATGTCAGTGCCGCACTACCCGCCGCCTTGCGCGCCATCGGCGTGGATGTGCATGTGCTGGTACCGGGTTATAACCCAGTCATGGCGCAACTGGCACAGCATGAAGTCGTGGCGACATTCGATGATTTGCCGGGCTTCCCTTCCTCTCGGCTGTTGTCCGGCAAGATGGCGCATGATATCCCCCTGTTGGTGCTGGACTGCCCGAGTTTGTATCAGCGTGACGGCGGGCCTTATCAGGATGTCACCGGCCACGACTGGGCGGACAACGCGCTGCGTTTTGGCCTGCTCTCCAAAATAGCCGCCGTGCTGGGCAGCAGCGCATCACCGCTAGCCTGGCATCCCGACCTGGTGCACTGCAACGACTGGCAGACCGGCCTGACACCGGCATATCTGCACTTTGCGCAGGGTGCGGTGCCGAGCATCATCGCTGTCCACAATCTGGCATTCCAGGGGATTTTTCCGCCCGCGACGGTGCAGCAATTAAACTTGCCGCCGTCCTGTTTCAGCATCCACGGCGTCGAGTATTACGGCAGCTTGTCGTTCCTCAAGGCAGGCTTGTTCTACGCCGACCACATCACCACCGTCAGCCCGAACTACGCCAAAGAGATCCAGCAGGAAGAGCTCGGTTTCGGCCTGCAAGGCCTGCTGACCATGCGCCGCGACAGTCTCACCGGCATGCTTAACGGCATCGATACCGAAGAATGGGATCCGGCGACTGACCCGCATCTCGCCAGGCAATACAGCGGCGCAGACATGACCGGCAAGGCCGCCAACAAACAGGCACTGCAAAAAAAATTGGGCCTGAATCCCGATCCGGGGGTGCCGCTGCTCGGGGTAGTCAGCCGCTTCACCCACCAGAAGGGCCTGGACTTGTTGCTTGAAATTGCGCCGCGCCTGACCGAACTGCCGGCGCAGTTGGCCATGCTCGGCAGCGGCGATGCGAAAATGCAAAAAACCGCGCACGACTTGTCGCATCGCTATCCCGGCAAGATCGGCGCGGTGATAGGCTTCAGCGAAGACCTGTCGCACCAGATCGAAGCCGGAGCGGACATGTTCGTCATGCCGTCGCGCTTCGAACCCTGCGGCCTGAACCAATTGTATAGCCAACGCTACGGCACACCGCCCATCGTCCATGCCACCGGCGGCCTCTCCGATTCTGTCGTGGACTGTTCCCGAGCAACACTGAAGGACGGCACCGCCAGCGGCTTCATGTTCGACGGCATGACCGCCGAAAATCTGTTCATCACGATACAGCGCGCGATCGACCTCTATCACGACAAAATCAAATGGAAGACACTGTGCACAAGCTGCATGGCGAAAAACTTCAGCTGGCAAAGCAGCGCCGAAGCCTATCGCGCAGTGTATCTCAAGGTGTTGGGGCGGTCGGATGAAGAGACGTAGCGCCCTTCATTGAATAAGTGGTGTGTCCACTTTATTGCATCTATTCTTCTGTTCGAGCTTGATAAACAATGAACCATAAAACCAACGTCATTTTCCTGGCAGCAACACTGGTGACTATTCCCGCCTTTGCCGGTGGCTTCGACACTGCTGCCTTCGTCACGGCCCACAACAAGTGGCGCGCCGAAGCCGGTGTGACCGAGAAGCTCAGTTATTCGCCGGAACTGGAAGTGTCTGCACAGGCCTGGGCGGACAACCTGAAACAAACCAACCATTGCAGGATGCGCCATAGCAAAGGGGAGGGGCGTTACGGCGAAAATATTTTCTGGGCCAGCGCGCTGGCGTGGTCTGACGGCCGCAAAGAGCTGCAACAAGTATCTCCAGGAAGAGTAGTGGATAGCTGGGGCAGCGAGAAGGCGGATTACGACTACGCAAACAATAGCTGTACACCGGGCAAAATGTGCGGCCACTACACGCAAGTGGTTTGGCGCACCACTACGGCAGTCGGTTGCGCGATGGCGGTGTGCGAGGATACCCGGCAGCAAGTGTGGGTGTGCCAATATCAGCCGGCAGGGAACTGGGTCGGCAACAAACCCTACTGAACGATAATCCTCGTTATTTCTCCCTTCGCAATTTTCCCCTTGGTTGTCGAGAAGGCGAATCCGGAAACCTGGTCTAAGTCAGTCGTTTGACTTAATTGTTTGCGCCGCATACCATACGCGGCTGCACATAAAAGCTGAAGGTATTTCCAATGGCGGATCAAGAAGATACGCGGTTTCGTTTGATAAGTGCTGCAACCGAGGTTTTTGCTGAATTCGGCTTTCATGCAGCCACTACGCGTGAAATAAGCCGTCGCGCAAATGCCAATCTGGCCGCGATTCATTATCACTTTGGTGACAAGGCTAGGCTGTACCAGGAGATTTTCCGGCAACCCTTCCTTCAGGAAAACAATGAATTTGCCCAGATCGATGAGCTGGCATTGCCGCTTGAAGAAGTTTTGAAATGCTTTTATCGCTGGGCTTGCCCGCCATCGGATGATGAGAATGCATTGTTTCAGATGACGAGACGATTGCACGCAAGGGAAGAGGCCGATCCGAGCGGAATACTGGGTGATGTATTGACTCATGCGTTCCGCCCGAACCACGACAAGCTCAGGCGCGTGTTGTGCCGGGAAATGGGGCTGTCGGAGCCGGACATCGATATTGACCGGCTGGCTTTCAGTATCGTCGGTATGGCGAGTGTCTATTTTCATGGGCGCTGTGTGGTGGAGGAAATTTCAAGGGAGCTGTTGCATGGCGATCACATTAAATCAGCCACGGTAGACAGATTGGCCATGTATGCAATCGCCTTGATCGAGTGCGAACGCAAGCGCCGTTTGTCTGTACAGCCGCAATTTTGCTTGGAGAATTAAATTAAATGAGCCGTTCAAGAATCCTGTTTATCGCAATCATTTGTCTGGCCATTCTCGTGGTTGCCTATGCAATAAAACCGGGGGCACCGAAACCGGGCAAGACGCAAATCGCTGCTACCGGACAAGACGCAAAACCGGCCCTGACTGTGACAACGGTTCAACCGGAAACAAAAACATGGTCTGACGAGATCATGGCCACCGGCACCGTGCAGGCTTGGCAGGAGTCCATTATCGGCCCTGAGACCGGCGGATTGCGTTTGACAGAAGTTATGGTCAACGTCGGCGACCATGTCAAAAAAGGGTCGCTGCTGGCACGCTTCTCCGATGAAATGGCACAGAACAGCGTGCTTCAACAACAGGCGGCTTTTGAAGATGCCAAGGCCAGATTTGCCGAAGCGCAGTTGAATCTCAAACGCTCCGGCCAACTCAAGAGCCAGGGTTTCATAAGCGAACAGGATGCGCAGAAATTTGCCACAAATGCCCAAATTGCCGAGGCGCAGATGAAGCTTGCCGAGGCGAAGCTGGAAGCCGAGAAGATCAAATACAGTTATACGAAAGTGCTGGCGCATGACGACGGGGTAATTTCGTCGCGCACTGCGACCGTTGGAACCGTGATGCAGAACGGCTCGGAAATGTTTCGCCTGATCCGGAAAGGCAAAATGGAATGGCGTGCAGAACTGCCTGAACAATTGCTGCAGCAAGTGCGCATCGGGCAGAAGGTTAGCCTGCATTTGGCGAAAGCCGAAAAAGTTGACGGCGTGGTGGCCAGAATTTCCCCGGTGATTGATATGCAGACAAGAAACGGGACAGTCTATGTCGAGCTGCCCCCGGCAAAATCGATCAGGGCAGGGATGTTTGCGCAGGGTGAGCTCGAACTGGGAAAATCGGATGCGCTTACCGTTCCGCAGAGTGCGGTGGTTGTCCGCGATGGATTTTCATATGTGTTCAAGGTGGTGAAGGATAACCGCGTCGAGCAAGTCAAGGTTACAACCGGACGCCGCCATGGTGACCGCATCGAAATTACCGGCGGCATCAAACCCGATACGATCATCGTCGCATTAGGCGCCGGGTTCCTGAGCGGCGGGGATATTGTGCGTATCGAAAATGCCGTGCGTATCGAAAATCCGGGGATGAGCACGTCGGCAAATAGCACCCATCCTGTTTCGCCAAGCGGGGTTAAGGAATGAATTTCTCTGCCTGGGCGATCAAGACGCCTATCCCATCCATTCTGTTGTTCATCATGCTCACCGTCTTCGGGTTGATGAGCTTCAAAACGATGATGGTGCAGGATTTTCCGGATATCGAGTTGCCTGTCGTCGTTGTGACCGCCAACCTGGAAGGTGCGGCACCCACCCAGATGGAAACAGAGGTGGCGAGAAAGATCGAAAATGCCGTAACCAGCCTGGGTGAGGTCAAGCACGTTTATTCGTCGATCACGGACGGTTCGGCAAAAGTTTCCGTTGAGTTCAATCTGGAAAAAAATACCAACGAGGCGGTCAATGATGTGCGCGATGCCATCAGCCGTATTCGTTCCGATTTGCCGGGCGAGATGAAAGAGCCGGTCATCAGCAAGGTAAACACCTCCGGCAGGCCGATTCTGACTTATAGCGTCGCCTCTGGCGAGCTTGATGAGCAGGATATTTCCTGGTTCGTTGATAACGATGTTTCCAGGGTGCTGCTGGCAATTCCCGGTGTGGGGAAAGTATCCCGTGTTGGCGGTGTCGATCGCGAAATACGGGTCGAGATTGATCCGCTAAAAATTCAGGCGTTAAATGTTTCGTTTGCCGATATTTCCCGGCAGATCAAAAAAATTCAGCGCGAATCATCGGGAGGGCGAACGGATATCGGCGCTAGCCAGCAATCCGTGCGGACGCTCGGCACGGTTGATTCTGCTGCCGGGCTGGCTGCGATGAATATCTCGCTGCAGGATGGCCGTCACTACCGGCTCGATCAACTGGCCACCGTGAGAGATGCAAAAGGCGAGCAGCAGTCCATTGCGCTGCTTGATGGAAAGCCCATCATAGGCTTCGAAATCACCCGCACCAAGGGAAGCAGCGAGATAACTGTTGCTCATGCGGTGCATTCTGCGGTGGAAGTGCTGAATGAACAGCACGGCAATCTGAAGATTGCCGAAGCGTTCAATTCGGTGACCCGCGTCCAGGAAAACTTCGATGGCTCCATGCATTTGTTGTATGAAGGCGCGTTGCTGGCAGTGCTGGTCGTGTGGTGGTTTTTGCGCGACATCCGCTCTACGCTTGTGTCGGCGGTGGCGTTGCCGCTTTCCGTCATCCCGGCTTTTATCGGCATGCAATATCTCGGCTTTACGCTGAATACTGTTACGTTGCTCGCACTCGCGCTGGTGGTCGGCATCCTGGTCGATGATGCGATTGTCGAGGTAGAGAACATCGTGCGCCATTTGCACATGGGCAAGAGCCCATACCAGGCTGCCTTGGAAGCATCCAATGAAATTGGCCTTGCGGTGGTCGCGACCACATTTGCACTGGTTGCGGTATTTTTACCTACCGCATTCATGGGGGGTATCCCGGGCAAGTTCTTTAAACAATTCGGCTGGGCCGCAACACTCGCGATCCTGGCCTCGCTGGTTGTCGCACGCTTGCTGACACCGATGATGGCGGCCTATTTTCTCAAGCCGGTTGTCATGGAAGAGCGGGACAGCAAGCTCAAGACAGTCTACCTGGGTTGGATGAGATGGTGTCTTACGCACAGGTTGATTACTTCATTTTTTGCACTGGCGTTTTTTGTTGGGTCGCTGATGCTGATTCCACTGCTGCCCAAGGGCTTTATTCCCGTGGCTGACCGCGGGCAAACCCAGGTGACTATCGAGCTGCCTCCCGGCAGTACGCTGGAGCAAACAAAAGCGGCGGCTGAACAGGCGAGGGCAATCATTCAGCAAATGCCCGATGTAAAGCAGGTTTTCTCGACAGTGGGGAGAGGCGCGGGTGGAGACGCTTTTTCTTCCGGGGCGAGTGCGGATGTGCGCAAAGCCAATCTGACACTTACCTTGACGCATCGTAGTGAACGTAAATTAAAGCAGCATGAAATAGAAACCGCGCTTCGCGAAAAATTGCTGGCGCTACCGGGTGTCAGGGTGACCGTGGGCACCGGAGATACAGGTGAGAAATTGCAGCTGATCCTGTTAAGCGACGACATGGATGCCTTGATGAAGGCGACAGAAAATGTGATGCGTGAGATGCGCACCCTCAATGGCCTGGGAAATATCACTTCCACGGCAAGCTTGGTGCGCCCGGAAATAAATATTCGCCCGGACTTTGCACGTATGGCCGAGTTGGGTGTGACGGCGGAAAGCGTCGGTGAGGTTGTGCGTATCGCTACAGCGGGTGATTACAGTGCAGCCCTCGCCAAACTGAACCTGCCCCAGCGTCAGGTGCCGATCCGTGTGCAAATGCCGGAATCGGCAAGACAGGAGATCGAGGTTATTTCGCGTCTGCCGGTGCCCGGAAAAAAAGGCTATGTCATGCTCGGAAACGTGGCGGACATTTCCATCAGCAGCGGTGCTGTCCAGATCGACCGTCGCGACCGCAGCCGTAATGTGACCATCGATGTGGAGCTGAACGGCAGACAGTTGGGCGATGTTTTCGCCGAAGCGAACAAGTTGCCCAGTCTGACTTCATTGCCATCAGGCGTTAAGCGTGCGGAGTCCGGCGATGCCGAAAGAATGAACGAACTCTTTGGCAGCTTTGGCCTCGCGATGCTGACGGGCTTGCTGTGTGTATATGTCGTGCTGGTACTGCTGTTCAAGGATTTCTTGCAGCCCGTGACGATACTCGCGGCGATTCCTTTGTCGATAGGGGGCGCTTTCGTTGCGCTGCTGGTCACGCACAACAGCTTTTCCATGCCTTCTCTGATCGGTCTGTTGATGTTGATGGGAATCGTGACGAAGAATTCGATTCTGCTGGTCGAATATGCGATCACGGCACGCCGTGACCACGGATTGAGCAGATTCGATGCTCTCGTTGATGCCTGCAACAAGCGCGCACGCCCTATCGTGATGACCACCATTGCAATGGGCGCCGGGATGCTGCCGATAGCATTGGGGCTAGGCGCCGATCCAAGCTTCAGAATGCCGATGGCGACTACGGTTATCGGGGGGCTGATTACCTCTACTTTACTAAGTTTGTTTGTCGTCCCGGTGGTGTTTACCTACGTGGATGATTTGTTTGAGAGGTTCAAGTCTTTTGCAGGCCAGGGAAAAAACGTACCTGAAAAGCAGGTTTAAGTTGTGCCTGATTCGCACTGAAAAATGGTAATATTTTGACGTGCGACAGCCCCTGAAGGAGGGAAAGACATTGGGTCCATCAACGGAAAACTTGGCACCGGAAAACCGGGCACCTGAAAATCTGGTCGAGGTCAGCGATCTGCATTTCGCGTACGGCAAACGGGAGGTGCTGAAAGGCATCAACCTCACCATTCCGCGCGGGAAGATCGTTGCCATCCTGGGCGTCAGCGGATGCGGCAAGACCACGCTGCTGCGCCACTTCGGCGGGCAGCTGCGGCCGTCGCGCGGTAGCGTGAAATTTTTAGGCAAAGTGGTCCACGAACTCGGCAATGATGATTTGTACATCATGCGCCGGGAAATGGGCATGATGTTTCAGGTGAGCGGGTTGTTCAGCGATCTGTCGGTGTACGACAATCTTGCCTTTCCGATGCGCGAGCATACCGATCTTCCCGAAGAGATGATCCATGATCTGGTGCTGATGAAGCTTCACGCCGTGGGCTTGCGCAATGCCCACAAGCTGATGCCGGGTGAGCTTTCGGGCGGCATGGAACGCCGGGTGGCACTGGCCCGCGCGACTGCACTCGACCCCACGCTGATCATCTATGACGAGCCGTTCGCCGGCCTTGACCCGATCTCGCTCAATACCATCGCGAACCTGATCCGGCGGCTGAACGACGCGCTCGGGGTGACTTCGGTTGTGGTGACCTATGACCTTTCTGAATCGCTGAAAGTCGTCGACTATGTGTATTTCATCCATGACGGCAAGGTCGTGGCAGAAGGCGATGCATCGGAAATGCTCGACTCGAAAGACCCGTTTGTCTACCAGTTCGTTCATTCCAGGCCGGATGGCCCGGTTGCCTTCCAGTACCCGAGCAGACCGTACACGGACGATCTGGAAATCAAGGCCGCAGAGGTTTGACTTCGAGCCGTACAGCTCGGGTTACAACCAGCGACTTGGTTGATGTCTTTCGCCAACCAAGTTTGGTAGGGCGGGTCACACCCGCCGATTCAACCCCGCGCAAATAAATCGCGTAGCTAAACTCATCCTGCGATCCGGCTTCATGAAGCCTTCGGGCTAATAGCGTTTGTGGAAGTAGTCGATCAGCCCGCTGGTCGAAGCATCATGCTGTGAAGTCACACCCGCTCCCCGCAGTTCCGGCAATATTTTCCCCGCCAGTTGCTTGCCCAGTTCCACACCCCATTGATCGAACGGGTTGATGTTCCACACCACACTTTGCACGAACACTTTATGTTCATACATCGCGATCAGCATGCCCAGCGTGTGCGGGTCGAGCCGGTCGAACAGGAAGGTGTTGGTCGGACGGTTGCCGGGAAAAACCTTGTGCGGCAGCAAGGCTTCCAGCGCCTCGCCTTGCAAACCTTGCGCAACCAGTTCGGCGCGCGCTTCATCTGCGGTTTTGCCAACCATCAGGGCTTCGGCTTGCGCGAAGCAGTTGGCAAGCGGGATGGCGCGATGTTCTTCGAAGGGATTGTAGCTGTGCAACGGCGCATGGAAATCCGCCGGTATCATGCGCGTGCCCTGATGGATGAGTTGATAGAAAGCGTGCTGGCCGTTGGTGCCGGGTTCGCCCCATACCACCATGCCGGTGTCGTAATCCACCGCGTTGCCATCGCGATCCACACCTTTGCCGTTGCTCTCCATCTCCAGTTGCTGCAGATACGCGGCAAAGCGGTGCATGTACTGGTCATAAGGCAGCACGGCGACGGAAGCCACGCCGAAAAAGTTGCTGTACCAGATGCCGAGCAGGCCCAACAGCACCGGGATGTTTTTATCCAGCGGCGCGCTGCGGAAGTGTTCATCCATTGCATATCCACCGCCCAGCAGTTCCTCGAACCTGTCCATGCCCACGAACAGCGCGATGGGCAGGCCGATGGCCGACCACAACGAATAACGCCCACCTACCCAATCCCAGAACTCAAAGACGTTTTGCGGGTTGATGCCGAATTGGGCGGTGGCTTCGAGGTTGGTGGAAACGGCGGCAAAATGCTTTGCCACGGCCTGATCATCGCCCAGTTTTTCAACCAGCCAGGCACGCGCCGAACGCGCATTGGTGAGAGTTTCCTGCGTGGTGAAGGTCTTCGAGCTGACGATGAACAGCGTTGTTTCGGCATCCAGCATTTTCAGTGTTTCAGCAAGATGGGT
Organism: Gallionella sp.; assembly: GCA_030645955.1. The sequence continues at coordinate 31,283 of JAUSMR010000148.1, forward strand.
GCCGTCCACATTGGAGACAAAATGCGCGCGCAACGCAGGCATGGCCGCTTCGACAGGCTCAGGACAGGCGTAGGGCTTGAGAGCTTCGCATACCATCAGCGGGCCGAGGTCCGATCCGCCGATGCCGAGGTTGACGATGTCGGTTATGCGCTTGCCGGTGTGGCCTACATGTTGGCCGGTGCGCACCTTGTCTGAGAAACGGCGCATCAGCCCTAACACGCGCTGCACATCGGGCATGACATCCTTGCCGTCCACATAAACCGGCTGGCCGGAGCGGTTGCGCAGCGCCGTATGTAATGCGGCGCGCTGTTCGGTGGAATTTATTTTTTCGCCGGTGAACATGCGCTCGATCTGGCTTTGCACCCCGGCTTGCCTTGCGAGTGCCGTCAGCAGCTTTATCGTTTCGGCATTGATGCGATTCTTGGAATAGTCGAAAAGCAGGCCGCCGAGTTGCACCGAGAATTTGTCAAAGCGCGCAGGATCGTCCTGAAACATTTGGCGCATCTGGAGTGGTTCGATCGCGGCGTAATGGGCGCTGAGCGCTTGCCATGCGGCGGATTCAATAAGTTTTGACATGATGGTTAGCTCAAATCATTAATAAATAATATATTTTGGCTTGTCCACGGCAAGGCATCACACATTAGCCCAGTTCATCGGGCGATTTTCGCGCAATAAATTGCGCTCCTACATCTTTGACTCCGGCACGAGAATAATTCCGGCCAACGGCGGTAATGCGATCTCGGCGGAATAGGGTAGACCCATCCACGGAATCGCTTCCGCATTTATCAATCCTGCATTACCGATATTGCTGCCTGAGTAATATTCAGAATCACTGTTCAGCACTTCACGATACTGTGTCTTGACAGGCAGGCCGATACGATAGCGTTTGCGCGGCACAGGCGTCAGGTTCAATGCGACAATTGCGCTGGAGCCGTCGCGGGCGCTGCGCTGATATGACAACACCGATTTTTCCGCATCGTTGCAGTCTATCCAGGCGAAACCCTCGTGCTGAAAATCCAGGTCATGCAGCGCGGGCAGTTTGCGATACAGCTGGTTCAGGTCATGGGTCAGATTTTGCATACCGCGATGCATCTCCTGTCCCAGTTGCCACCATTCAAGTTCCCACTTCGATTGCCATTCACGCCCCTGGGCGATTTCGTTGCCCATGAAGTTGAGCTTCTTGCCCGGGCTGGTCATCTGATAGGTCAGCAACAAGCGCAGGTTGGCGAATTTCTGCCAGGCATCGCCGGGCATTTTGGACAGCAACGAGCCCTTGCCATGCACTACTTCATCGTGTGAAAAAGGCATGACAAAATTCTCGGTATAGGCATAAAGCTGGCCGAAGGTGAGTTGGTTGTGGTGGTAGCGCCGATGTACCGGGTCGTGGCGGAAGTAGCTCAGCGTGTCATTCATCCAGCCCATGTTCCACTTGATCGAGAAGCCCAGTCCGCCCAGATAAACAGGGCGGGATACGCCGGGCCAGGCGGTGGATTCCTCCGCCATGGTCAGCGCGCCGGGGAATTCCTCATGCACCATGATGTTCATCTCGCGCAGGAAATCCACCGCTTCGAGGTTCTCGCGGCCACCGTATTTGTTCGGAATCCATTCCCCCTCGTTGCGGGAATAGTCCAGATACAGCATCGATGCCACGGCATCCACGCGCAGCCCGTCGAAATGGAATTCGGACAGCCAGTAATGCGCGCTGGACATCAGGAAAGTTTTAACTTCGTTGCGCCCGTAGTTGAAGATGTGGGTACCCCATTCCTGATGAAATCCCAGGCGCGGGTCTTCGTGCTCATACAAGGCCGTGCCATCAAAACGCGCCAGTGCCCAACTGTCCTGCGGGAAGTGCGCCGGCACCCAATCGAGGATCACACCGATACCGGCCTGATGACAGGTATCGATCAAATGGCGCAATTCATCGGGAGAACCAAAGCGGCTGGAAGGTGCGAAATATCCGGTGGTCTGGTAGCCCCATGATTCATCCAGCGGATGCTCGGAAATAGGCATGAGTTCGATGTGCGTGTAACCCATGCCTTTGACGTAACTCACAAGGTCAATCGCCAATTCGCCATAGGTGTAGAAACGACCGTCAGGGTGGCGTTTCCACGAACCGGCATGCACTTCGTAAATATTGATCGCGCCATGCAGCCAGTCCCATAGTCCGCGCTGCTTCATCCATTCCGCATCCTGCCATTGATGCTGGTGGGATGGTGCGGCCAGTGCCGCCGTACCGGGGCGCAATTCGTAACCCTGCGCGTAAGGGTCGGTCTTGGTCAGCAGTTGACCGGTGTCACGATTGCGGATTTCGTAGCGATACAGCGCGTGTTGCTGAATCCCGGGAATAAACAATTCCCACACACCGCTGGAACCGTGTGAGCGCATCGGATGCATGCGGCCATCCCAGCTATTGAATTCACCAACCACGCTGACACGCTCCGCATTCGGCGCCCAGACGGCGAAGCGCACCCCTTTGATGCCATTGATCTCGACGCTGTGCGAACCCAGCATACGGTAGCCTTGGCGCAACTTGCCTTCGCTGAACAAATACAAATCCTGTTGCGAAATGTGTGAAGGAAATTGGTAGGGATCGTAGATTTCGTGAGTCGCGCTGCCATAGTGCATACGCAGGCGGTAGGGGAGGTTGGGTTCACTGCTGCCGCGCCATTCAAATACCCCGGCGGGGTGAACTCGCTTTAGAGCAACGGCCCCGTCATTATTCAGCAGGTCGACATCGGTGGCGTAAGGTTCATATACCCGGATGACCCATTCTGCTCTTTCACGATGCAGACCAAGCAGTCCAAAAGGGTCGTAGAGACGGTCTTGCAGCAGTGATTCCAGCAGTGTATTCACCTTTAAGCCCCATTGTCCTTGTCTAGTGAGGTGATTGTAAACGATAATGGCTGCGCTAAATATGGGTAAATACAGGGAGAGGTAAAATGACTGCTGAATCAGGTTACCTGCAAAAGAAGTATCATGTTATTGCTGCTGATCCTGCGCCGCGTTTTGTCAGTCGTATTACCAAAAACACTTATGCGATGGTGCTGGCCGGGGGGCGTGGCAGCCGCTTGTATCAGTTGACGGATTGGCGTGCCAAGCCCGCTGTTCCGTTTGGTGGCAAATTCCGCATCATCGATTTCGTTCTGTCCAACTGCGTCAATTCCGGTATACGCCATATCAGCGTGGCGACTCAATACAAGTCGCACAGCCTGATTCAACATATCCAGCGCGGCTGGTCATTCCTGAATGGTCAATTCGGCGAGTTTCTTAATTTGCTGCCCGCGCAGCAGCGTATCAGCGAAGACCACTGGTACCAGGGCACTGCCGATGCGGTATACCAGAATCTTGATATTTTGCGTGATGCCAATCCTGATTTCGTGCTGATTCTGGCTGGCGATCATGTTTACAAAATGGATTACGGCAAGTTGCTGGCATTTCATGTGGAGAATAAGGCCGACATGACAGTGGCCTGTTTAGAGGTGCCGATTGCCGACGCGACCGCATTTGGTGTGATGGGCGTGGATGAGCACGGGCGCGTCATCGAATTCGCCGAAAAACCCGCCAACCCCGCATCGATTCCCGGCAAGCCGGACAAGTCGCTAGCCAGCATGGGTATTTACGTATTCAACAAGGATTTTCTCTTCGAGCAACTGGTCCGCGATGCCGACGATCCGCATTCCAGCCACGACTTCGGCAAGGATTTGATTCCATACATGATCGGAAAATACCGCATATTCGCACAAAGTTTCGAACAGAGCTGTGTGGGGATGGGCGATGACAAGATTCTCTATTGGCGGGATGTTGGAACCATTGACTCCTATTGGGAAGCCAACATGGAGCTGACCAAGGTTGTTCCAGATTTGAATATGTATGATCAGGAATGGCCGATTTGGACGTATCAGGAACAATTACCCCCGGCAAAATTCGTGTTCGATGACGATGATCGCCGAGGTATGGCAATAGATTCTCTGGTTTCGGGCGGGTGTATTGTGAGCGGTTCGGTGGTGCGCCGCTCGGTGCTATTTTCCAATGTGCGAGTGAACAGCCATTGCATCATTGAGGATTCGGTATTGTTGCCCAACGTGGTTGTGGGTAGCCACGCCGTACTAAAACGTGTAATTGTGGACAAGAATTGCCATATCCCGGAAGGGTTGGAAGTCGGGGTCAATCCAGAGGAGGATCGCAAACGCTTCCATGTCAGCCCGAATGGTGTGACACTCATCACACCGGATATGCTCGGACAGAAGGTACATCGCATCCGGTGATTTATTATTTCCCAACAGGTTAACGGCGGGATTAATTTGCTATGAAAAAAGCTGTTGATTTGGTCTTTCTCTGGCACATGCACCAGCCTGATTACCGCGATTATTCCAGCGGTGATTTTGTGCTGCCGTGGGCCTATTTGCATGCCATCAAGGATTACGCCGACATGGCCTACCACCTTGAGCGGCACCCCAAGGTGCGAGCCGTGGTGAATTTCGTACCGATATTGCTCGACCAGTTGGAAGACTACGAAAATCAATTTGCCACCGGGCAGCTGCGCGACCCTTTGCTGCGCCTGCTGGCACATAAAAATTCCTGTGACCTGACCGCAGAACAGAGGCAATTGGCTTTCGATGCGTGTTTTCGCAACGATCACACCAAGATGATTTCGCCCTATCCGGCTTACAAACGTTTGCTGGAATTATTCAATCTTCTGCATACCGATGGGGAAGCTGGTCTGGACTATTTGTCGGGGCAGTATGTGGCCGACTTGCTGACTTGGTACCATCTGGTCTGGTGCGGCGAGAGTGTGCGCCGTGAACATGCGCTAGTGGCGCATTTGATGAGCAAGGCGGAGGGGTTCAGCTATGAAGACCGCAAACAACTGCTCGGCCTGATCGGTAAGTTGATTGGCGGCATCATCCCGCGCTATCGCAAACTGGCCGAGTCTGGACAAATCGAGATATCCACCACGCCGCACTACCACCCGTTGGCTCCGCTGTTGATTGATTTCGCCAGCGCCAAAGAAGCCATGCCCGATGCACCATTGCCCAATTCCCCGCACTACCCCAAGGGCCGGTTGCGCGTGACTGCTCATGTTCAGTTGGCGAAGAAGAGCCATCGTGAACGTTTTGGAGTCGAACCACAAGGGATGTGGCCAGCCGAAGGGTCTATATCTTCAGAAACACTGGAAGTATTGGCTGCCGAGGGCTGCCGTTGGACAGCCAGCAGCGAGAGTGTGCTGGTCAATAGTTTGCGTAAAACGCAGCATGCCGTCCCGGCGCGTGCCCAATATTTGTACCGGCCCTATCATTTGGAGAAGGGCGGCGATGGCATGCAATGCTTTTTCCGCGATGATCATCTGTCTGATTTGATCGGTTTCGAGTATTCACGCTGGCACGGCAAAGACGCCGCGAGTCATTTCATCGATCAAATCGCGGGCATCGCACAACATGCAACAGCAGATGAAACGCCTGTGGTAAGTGTGATTCTCGATGGCGAAAACGCCTGGGAATATTATCCCTACAACGGTTTTTATTTTATTGATGAGCTTTATTCGGCTCTCGAGAACCATGAACAGATACGTACCACCACTTACAGCGATTACCTCAAACAAAGTGCGGCTGGCCCTGCGGCTGACTATGCCCGCACGCATAGCCTTGAGAGCATCGTTGCGGGTAGCTGGGTCTATGGTAATTTCTCAACCTGGATAGGTTCGCCTGGCAAGAATCGCGCTTGGGACTTGCTGTGTGTTGCCAAACAAAGTTTTGATATGGTTATGTCCAGTGGCCGGCTCAGTCCAGCCGAACAGGAAGCGGCTGAAAGGCAGCTTTGTTCTTGCGAGAGCTCCGATTGGTTCTGGTGGTTTGGCGATTACAACCCTGCACACTCGGTAGCCAGCTTCGATCATCTGTTCCGCCACAACCTGACCGAATTGTACCGCCTGCTGAAATTGTCGCCTCCGCTGAATTTATCGGAGCCGATCAGCCAGGGAAGCGGGCATCCGGAGGCAGGCGGTGCGATGCGGCGCGCTTCCGAATGAATCTGACTATTACGGGCTGAAATTTTGAAATTTTATGGCTAAAACGATTTCCTTGTTGTTTGGTGTCCACGCTCATCAGCCGGTTGGAAATTTTCCGGAAGTCATCGACGATGCGCATTTGCGTTGCTATCGCCCCTTCCTGCAAACGCTGCACCGCTTCCCGGAATTCCGCTTTGCTGTTCATCTCAGCGGCTGGCTGCTGGATTATTTATTGCAAAAATTCCCCGAAGACATGGTGTTGTTGCAGGAAATGGTCGCGCGCGGCCAGGTCGAATTATTTGGGGCAGGGGACACCGAGCCGGTGCTGGCCGTCATTCCGGAACAGGACCGGGTTGGCCAACTGACGCGTTTTTCCGACAAACTGGAAACAAAGTTAGGCCAGCGCCCGCAAGGCGCATGGCTTACCGAGCGGGTCTGGGAGGCAACGGTTGTTCCTTCGCTGGCAGATGCGGGAATTCGCTATGTAACGGTCGATGACTATCATTTTCTATGCGCCGGCAAAGAAGCCAATCAACTGGACGGCTATTACACCACCGAAGAGGGCGGCAAGCCGCTGGATCTATTCCCGATTTCGGAAGGGCTGCGCTATCGCATTCCATTTGCGCCCGCGCATGAGGTAGTCAGCTACATGGAAGGGCTTGCCGATCAGGGCGAAAATGCCGCCACCGTGTATTTCGATGACATCGAGAAATTCGGCATCTGGCCGGAAACCTACGAGTGGGTATATGAGAAGAAGTGGCTGGAAAACTTCATCCTTGGCGTGCTGGCCTCGGAAAGGATCAAGCCGCGCACTTATAAGGAATACCACGCCGAAGTCAGAACACGCGGTATCGTTTATCTGCCGACCACCTCATACATCGAAATGAATGAGTGGACTTTGCCAGCAGCGGCAGCCGCAAAATATGCCAATCTGGTTGCTCGCGAGAAAGAAACAGGGCGGTACGAGGAGCATAAGGCTTTTATCAGAGGTGGCATCTGGAAGAATTTTTTTACCCGCTACCCGGAATCCAACTGGATGCATAAACGCATGCAGAACATGTCACTGAGGGTGGCTCAATTGCCCGGAAATTTGTGCACGACCGACTTGCTGGATGATTTATATGAAGCGCAAGCCAATGATGCGTACTGGCATGGGTTGTTTGGCGGGCTTTATCTGCCGCATCTGCGCCGTGCCGTGTACAACGCCATCGTTAGACTGGAAGCCAAACTGGATCGGATTTCACCCCGTAAAGCCACCTTTCCAACTGACTGCGACAAGGATGGAATTGATGAATATTGCTTATTTAACAAAGAATTGCAGGCGATAGTTAAACTGGATGGTTATGGTAGAATTTGTGAATTAGACGACTATCGCCTGAACCAGAATTTCGGCGACACCTTGCGTCGCCAGGCAGAGCATTACTTTGAAAAAATACATAAGCATAAACAAGGGGGCGAGCATACGGGAGAAGGTATAGCTTCAGCACATAACCGTATTGCCTTTAAACACGAAATCTCTCAGGCTGACCTGCTAACCGATCACCAACCGCACGGTTTATTCATCGATTCATGGATAAAAGAGGGCGAACGGTCATCTGTTCAGCGCTATGCCTTGGTTGAATCCAGCCCAACCTCGGTGCATTTCCGGGCTGAAATCGAGGAAGGTGCAATCACAAAAACCATCAAGCTTGCTGGCAATCGAATCGAAGCCCAATATACCGCCAGACAGATCAAAGGCGGGATGTTATCGGTCAGATTGATGCTTGCCATGCCATGCTGCGACGGCTACGCAGGCCGATATATTGATGCCGATAACAAAATTCGCGGCGGGTTTGGTGCGCCGTTAGATGCGGATAAGATAACCAGACTCACTTTGGATGACGGGGTGCTGGGTGGACACCTGATTCTTGGGGCATCGAAATCCGTATCCATTCATGCCGAACCGTACTTCACCGTTTCTCAATCTGAAGCCGGGTTTGAGAAAATCATGCAGGCAGTCGAAATTACCGTTCTATTGCAGATAGGTGACAGCCCGGTAAGTCTGTGGCTGGAAGTTAATCCGGGTAATTTGAAACTGTAGAGCAGGTATCTGAAAGCAAATAACTTTGTCCAAATCATGCATTTGACATAATATACATTATGCGTATTTATATAAAGAAGTTATGGGCAATATTCCAGTGCGTTTGATGGCCTTTAAACCGTCAGTGCGCGGAGCGCAGCGACTTGGCAATCCAGAAGTTCGTTTTATATCAAACAACTGGCTTGCCACGCTTCGCTCACAATAATGGATTGAGTGAATAAATCTGCGTTTCCCAAGAATAGCTAACCAAATTTTTGACAGCCATTCGGCACTGCTATAAAGTCCTGCCCATTGTGATAACAGTTATGCTGTACGACTTTCTTTGTTGGGCAACGCCAATTTTTCTTTAATAAATAATTTTGAGCAAGTAAAAAACATCAATGAAAAAAATTATTTTCTCTCTGGCAGGTGCAATGGCAACAACCGCATTTGCTCCAGAAGCGTCTGCTATTCCGTCGTTTTCACGTCAAACAAACATGACCTGTCAGTCTTGCCACGCACAACACGTGCCAATCCTGAACGATTTTGGACAAGCCTTTAAGGCTGCCGGCTACCCTTTGATGGGCACACAGGGCAAGGTGGAAGGAAATCGCCTGTCCATACCTAACACTCTTAACGCATCCATGAGGATAAAGGCACGGTACCAAAAATCCAACGGTACAGATACAGATGTTATTCCTGGAGACTCCACCAACAGCGGCCAATGGCAAGTACCTGAAGAGTTCAGCCTGTTCTTCGGTGGACGAATTGCAGAAAACGTCGGCTTCCTGTTTGAAGGTAATACTACTGCCGCCCAATTGGTTTCCGGTTTCAGGCTGCCTGCCACGTTTAATGTTGGCCATACCAGGCTGTCAGCGATTCCCTTCATGACTGATATGCTGGGTGCAAGTTATGGTTATGAACAAGCAAGCACAGGCGCGGTGCGCAACGTGCGATGGGCGGAACACCGCAAGGAAATTTCTGCACAACAATACGTTGGCACTGATGGTGCCGGTACCGGCGTGGCTTTCGTGGCGCAAAACGACATGGGTTATATCAACTTCAGCCGCTGGGCGCCGGCATTCATGGCGCGTTCTGGCGCGGCCCAAACACTTCGCTCCAGCTATTTGCGTATTGCCGCAACACCAACCGTAAGCACTTCAGCCAAGGGCGATTGGGCGATGCATATTGGAGCTCAATTCTGGGGTGGATCTAACTACGCACCGAATCTGCTACCTTCCCCTTCTCTAGTACCGATCGACACGCGTGCCACCGCGATAGACTTCCAGGCTTTCGGCCAGGTCGGCGGAAGGGATCTGGGTGTGTATGCCACCTGGGCCAAAGCACCCGCCGGCAGCCTTGCCAAACCAAACATACTCAACGTGGGTAACAATGGAACCAATCCGATTGGTCCAGCCGATCCCAGCCTGTATCGCGTCAATGACCGAAAAGCCTGGACCATCGGTGCCGAATACAGCTTGATTCAATATACCCTGCACATAGGTGCTGCTTATCGTCATGCCAATAACGGTGGCGCAACAGGTGCCTTAGGCATCGTCGGGGATAATCCAACCGACAACGCAATAACCCTGACTGGCGTGTACAACCTGTCGCAAAACGCAGAAGTACACCTGAATCACAGCTTCTACAGCGGTACTTTGTACAATACCCCTCAGCCGAATGGCCATCTATTGACTACCATCATGCTGGAGGCTTCCTGGTAAATTGCATCTTTGCCCCTCCACTATAGTTTTAGTTGGAAGGACTCATCGCAACGCAAGGAATGACTAGAAGAATAAGGAAAAGGGAGACTTCGGTCTCCCTTTTTTGCGCTTGTTTTTTGTAAGCCCGATTATCTTAAAACCACGACAACCGGAATTTAGTTGGCTTTCAAACATAGCAAGATTGCCTTGTCTCTAGTCTTAATGGGTGATGTGGAAACAGTTGGGATTGGTTAAAGTAAGACTAATTCTGTGCTGGCTTCCTCGTCAAATTTGCATAAAGACCTGAATGAAGCAATCACAGAAGATATCTTCTCTTCCCCCCTTGCGCCCGGAAACTTTCCGGGCGTTTTTTTACCTTCACGCGTGATCTTGTGATTGGTGAAAAGCTGCAAATTGCCTGATGAGGTAGTGTAAAGAAAGGGTGAATGCCTGATCAGGCAACTCTTTATAGATAATTGGGGTGACTGATGGGGCTCGAACCCACGACAACCGGAATCACAATCCGGGACTCTACCAACTGAGCTACAGCCACCATTGAAGCGTTGCTGGCAGACACTGGTGTGCCCGACAGGAATCGAACCTGTAACCCCCAGCTTAGAAGGCTGGTGCTCTATCCGGTTGAGCTACGGGCACAATTCTTTTCTCTAAAAATCCAGATTTCATCCCAACTGCTGTGTTGCGGAAAAAATTTCTTGCTTACATATAACTCATATGTGGCGCGGCGAATTTTTTTCCGCGCCTTGCATTTGGGCGAACTCTGAATTTTTAGAGATACCCTTGGGCTAATTGAATAATTACTAAAACCTGGTCGGGGTGGAGAGATTCGAACTCCCGACATCCTGCTCCCAAAGCAGGCGCGCTACCAGGCTACGCTACACCCCGAAGGCTGCGCATTATACAGATGCAGACTTGAAAATCAATTTAGTTTAGGTGTTTTTTTAGTTTTGGTGTTGCCAGCATCAGGTAGTAGCCCATCGACCACAAGGTCAGCAGTGCTGCGAGATACAGCAACAACGAACCTATCACCTGGCAATCGATGCCCAGCAAGTGTTCGTGGTACAGCAGCATTATTATCGCAATCATCTGGAAAGTGGTTTTGATCTTGCCCAGCATGGAAACTGCAACACTCTTGCTTTCGCCGAGTTTGGCCATCCACTCGCGCAGCGCGGAGATGGTGATTTCCCGCCCGATGATGATAAAGGCAATGATCGCATCGGCGCGTCCCAGCTTGACCAACACGATCAACGCAGCGGCCACCATCAGTTTATCAGCCACCGGATCAAGAAACGCCCCGAAAGCGGAGAACTGATCCAACTTTCGCGCCAGATAACCGTCCAGCCAATCGGTGGTCGCTGCCAGCAAAAACACGGCAGTAGCGATTAGATTTTTGAGGTGTGGATCAATCGTCTCGTTGGACAAATAAAAAACTGTGACGAATACCGGGATGAGCAGGATTCTTAACCAAGTGACTAAATTTGGAATGTTGAATGGCATGTGTTTAATGCAAACGTCGCGAAGCGATTCGTTTGTCTCCTCTCCCGCAGGAATCAACAATTGCGTCTCTCGTTCGCCTCCTCGCCCGCTTGCGGGAGAGGATTGAGGAGAGGGCCTCGGGTGAGGATTGAGGTGAGGGAACGGGCATGGCAGATTTCATTATCAATGGGTGGCACATTTGCCATGGCCGTTAGTGTAGCTGCTGATAAATCTTTTCGGCAAGCGATTTGCTGATTCCTTCCACTTGACTGAGTTGTTCGATACTGGCTTGCGCCACTTCACGCAACCCGCCAAAGTGCATCAGCAGGCTGCGTCGCCGCTTGTCCCCTACCCCGCTGATTTCCTCCAGGCTGGACGCGGTGCGCGCCTTGCCGCGCTTGGCGCGATGTCCGGTGATGGCGAAACGGTGCGCCTCGTCTCGGATTTGCTGGATCAGATGCAGCGCCGGATCATCGCTGCGCAACTGTTTTGCCGTGCCATCAGGGAAAATCAGTTGTTCCAGCCCGGCCTTGCGTTCCTCGCCTTTAGCCACGCCGACCAAGGCCAGATCATTCAGACCCAATTCATGCATCACATCCATTGCGATATGCAATTGCCCCAGCCCGCCGTCGATCAAAATCAGATCGGGCCTGGCGCCCTCCTCCTTCGGCCCGTCCCTTCGACTTGGCTCATAACCAGCGACTTGGCTATCGTTTTTTGATGGCCTAGTCGAATGGCTAGTAGTTTCATCAGGACAGGCTTCGGCGAGCTTCTGGTAGCGGCGCGTCAATACCTGGCGCATCGCCGCATAGTCGTCGCCGGGCGTGATGCCGGTGATGTTGTAGCGGCGGTATTGGCTGGTGCGCATGTCGAGATTTTCATACACCACACAGGAAGCCTGTGTCGCTTCGCCCATCGTATGGCTGATGTCAAAACACTCGATGCGCTGCAAGTCGGGCATATCCAGCAATTCGCGCAGCTTGTCCAAACGCAGTTTTTGCCCGCCCTGCTGCATTTTCCGCTGCTGCAGCGCCAGTTGCGCATTGCGCTGCCCCATTTCCAGCCATTGTCTGCGTTCACCGCTCACGGCCGGACTGATGCGCACTGCATGCCCGGCCTGTTCGCTGAGTAATTGCGCCAGCGTTTCATCGCTGCATTCTTCGCCCAGCACCAGCAACGGCGGCACACTGCGATTCAAATAATGCTGCGCGATAAAAGCCTGCACGATCTCATCCGCCGACAGGTCTTCGGCATGTTCCGGGAAAAAGCTTTTGTCGCCCAGATGGCGGCCGCCGCGCACCATCGCAAGGTTCACGCAGACCAGCCCATCCTGCTGCGCCAGCGCGATAATGTCGGCATCCGTAGCACCACCGGTGGACTCGACAAACTGCTTCTGCTGTACGGTATGCAACGCACGCAACTGGTCGCGCAATGCGGCAGCCTGCTCGTAATGCAGCCCATCTGCCGCTCGTTCCATCGCGCTGCGCAAAGCCTGCTCGACCTCCTGATGTTTCCCTTGCAGCAGCAGCACCGCATTACGGATGTCGGCCCGGTAATCTTCCGCCGAAATCAACTTCACGCACGGCGCGGTGCAGCGGTGTATCTGGTGCAACAAACAAGGGCGGGTGCGATTGCTGAATACGCTGTCTTCGCAGGTGCGGATGCGGAAAATTCTTTGCAGCAGCTGCATGCTTTCCTTCGCGGCATACGAATTCGGATAAGGTCCGAAGTATTGATGCTGGCGGTCGGGTGTGCCACGGTAATAGGTCAGGCGCGGGAATTCATCTCCGGTCAGCACGATATACGGATAAGACTTATCGTCTCTAAACAGTATGTTATAGCGCGGCCTTAATGATTTAATTAAATTATTTTCAAGCAGCAGCGCCTCGGCTTCCGAGCGTGTGACGGTGGTTTCGATGCGCGCGACATGCGAAACCATCAGGCGGATGCGCGGCGAGACATTGGTTTTCTGGAAGTAGGACGCGACGCGTTTCTTGAGTTGATTCGCCTTGCCAACATACAGCACCTCGCCCTTGGCATCGAAAAAACGATACACGCCCGGCAGCAACGGCAGGCTGTCGAGAATCGGCTTGGGATCGAATTTTCCGTTACTTAAAATGTCAGTGCTCAAGGAAACCTCTATAAGACCGTCATTCCCGCGAAGGCGGGAATCCAGCGATTAAAGAATCTCGCGCGAAGCGGGGCAACATCGCAGTTTGGCCGTCCCTCGAAAATCGCCGCAAGCGGCTCGTTTTGTCCGCTTTGCGAAATTTTTGTCTTTGCTGGATTCCCGCCTTCGCGGGAACGACAAAACAAGGTTGTAAAGGTTTTAACCAAGATGCGCCGCAATATCCCCGATCACCGCTTCAAACATCGCAGCAGTCAGGCGTTTTGTCTGAGTGTTATAGCGGCTGCAATGATAGCTGTCGAACAGCGTCAATCCGCCCGGCATTTCATGCCGTGCGCCATGTCCGAAAGCAAAACTGCTCTTGCGCAACTCCAATGCCATCAATACCGCCTGGTGCGCAATCGTGCCCAGCGCCATGACCACCGAGCCTTGCGGCAGCATCGCCAGCTCCTCTGCAACATAAGCGTTGCAGGTACGAATCTCGCTGGGTTCCGGCTTGTTTTGCGGCGGCAGGCAGCGCACCGCATTGGTGATGCGGCAGCCCCGCAAGCTTAAAGCCGGATTGGTTTTCCCAGCCGCATCCAACGGTTCTGCACTGCTGGCAAACCCGTATTTGTGCAACGAGCCATACAGCAGATTTCCTGCAAAATCGCCGGTGAACGGCCTGCCGGTACGGTTCGCACCGTGCATGCCGGGAGCCAATCCAACGATTAAAAACCTGCTATCCGCTTTGCCAAAAGAACTCACCGGCAAGGCATGGTAGTCCGGATGCTCGGCCCGTACCTGGTCAAGAAAACCGGACAAACGCGAACAACGGCGGCAATCTTCTTTAAATGTAAGCATATGTGATTGTTTTATGCAGCTTCATTCTCTTCAAACTCCAGCACGAAACCGCCCTCGCCATTCTGCCCCAGCACCTTCACCAGATACGGCATCACCTCCTGCAACATGCCATGCAACAGCCATGGCGGATTGAGTATGAACATACCGCTGCCATACATGCCGAAACCATCCTCGCTGGGCGCTTGCACACTGAGCGCGACATGCAGCCAGCTTTTCACCGGCAATTGCTTGAGTTGTTCGGGCAACTGCCGTGCCTCGGCACGCTGCAACTGCGGATACCACACCGCGTACACCCCGCTGGCAAAGCGTTTCAGCCCCTCGCCCAACGCCGATACCACGCGCTGATAATCCTGCTTGTCCTCATAAGGCGGGTCGATCAACACCAGCGCGCGGCGCGGCGGTGGCGGCAACAAGGCTTTCAGCGCGCCGAAACCATCGGCGGTCTGCATCAGCACTTGGCTGCCATGCCCGGCAAAATTCTCCTGCAATATCTCGCTGTCGGTCGGATGCAACTCGAACAGCCGCATCCTGTCCTGCTCGCGCAACAACTCCAGGGCGACCAACGGCGAACCGGGGTACAGCTTCATCTGTCCATCGGGATTGATGCGCTTCACCAGCGCCACATAGTCCGCTAGCGGTGCTGGCAAATCATCACGCTCCCACAAAAGCGCGATGCCGCTTTCATATTCCGCATTCTGTGTTGCATAGCCGCTATCCAGCGAATAGCAACCTGCTCCGGCATGGGTATCGATGAACCAGAACGGCTTATCTTTCTGCTTCAGATAGCGCAGCAACTGCACCTCGATGAAGTGTTTCAGCACATCGGCATGATTGCCTGCATGAAAGGCGTGGCGGTAACTCAGCATGGGTTTGAATCAGAAATTGTGCAGGATGCGATTGTGCCACGCTCGGCAGGCAAAGCACATAGGTCGTTCGTGGTGAGCTTGTGTTGGGTGTCAATAAGCGTAGCGCATTGCACCGGATGAATACACATACGGCGCAATGCTCGTTGGTTATTGCGCCCTACTGCTGCTATATGGCATGATGCGCCACATGAAAGTTCAGCAGATTTTTTACCGCAAAAAAGTAAATAAATTAGGAATGACAAATGAGAGGCAAACAAATATTGAACGTGGGAATTTCTTCGGCAGAAGATTCATTGGCGCACTTCGCCAAAGCATGGGAGTCGGCTACGGGTGGCAAGAAAGTGAAACCTTATAACGGTATCGGCTTCGAAAACATCGCGCAATTTGCTGCGGCACTGACCCCGCAGCGCTGGCTGCTCATCAATGCGCTGAAGGCAAACGGCCCTTCATCGATTTACGCACTGGCAAAGAAGCTGGGGCGGCATTACAAAAATGTGCACACCGACGTCACCGCGCTGGTGCAGCTGGGCATTATCGAAAAGGATGCAGAGGGTAAAGTATTCGTGCCGTGGGATGAGATCGATGTGAATATGCCGCTGGCGCGGGCGGCATGATGCTTCGACATAGCTGAATACAAAATGCCCGGCCAATTCTCCGATTTCTACAACAGCCTCGATCTCGATCCGCTCAAGCGCGGCAAGCAGTTTGAGCACTTCGTTCTGTGGTTCCTGAAAGTCGATCCTGAATGGTCAACGCAAGTTGACCAGGTATGGCTGTGGGACGAATGGCCGGAACGCTGGGGTGCGGACTGCGGGATTGACCTCGTGTTTCGGCACAAGAACGGCGAAAACTGGGCGGTGCAGGCCAAGTGCTACTCGCGCGACCACCACATCACCAAACACGATGTGGACAAATTCCTCAGCGAATCCAACAGGCCGCTCATCCAGCACCGCCTGCTGATCGCCACCACGGACTTCATCGGTGGCAATGCCAAACAGGTTTGCGAAGCGCAAGAAAAACCCGTCATCCGTTTTCTGCTGTCCGACTTTGAAAACTCCTTGCTGGAGTATCCCGCCAACTTCGCCGCACTCCCGCAAGCCAAGCGCAAGGCTCGCCCTGAACCACGCGAGCACCAGATTGAAGCCAGAGCCGCCGTGGTGCAAGGGCTGCAAACCGCCGACCGTGGCCAGCTCATCATGGCCTGCGGCACGGGCAAAACTTACGTCACGCTGTGGATCAAGGAAGCCCTGAACGCGCAACGTACCCTGGTGCTGGTTCCATCCTTGGGGCTGCTGTCCCAGCTTCTGCGCGAATGGACATTCGCCGCTGCCACCCCATTTGAAGTGCTGTGCGTCTGCTCGGATCAGACCGTCGGCAGCAAGGGCAACGACGAAGCCATCCACAGCGTGGCCGACCTGGCTTTTCCCGTCACCTCGGACGTGGACGAGGTAAAGAATTTTCTCGGCGGCGCAGGCAACCGCGTGGTTTTCGCAACCTATCAATCCTCTGCCGTCATCGCCGCCGCCCAAGCCGACCCGGCCAGCCCCGCGTTTGATCTGGCCGTGGCGGACGAAGCCCACCGTTGCGCGGGCAAGGTCGGCAGCGACTTCACCGCCATCCTCGACAATGCCCAAGGAAAAGACAAGATACGCAGCGCCAAGCGCTTATTCGCTACCGCCACCCCGCGCACCTACTCCAGCACCGGCCATAAAGCCGCCGAAGATCGCGGCGTCGAAGTGGTCGGCATGGACAACGCCGCCCTGTTTGGCGAAGTGCTGTATGCCCTGCCGTTCGGCAAAGCGATTGAGGCAAAACTGCTCACCGATTACCGCGTCGTCATCATCGGCGTGGACGACCCCACCATCGCGCAGTGGATCGCCAACCGCGAACTGGTCACCACCGGCACGGGAATTGAAACAGACAGTGAATCGCTCGCCGCCGAGATCGGCCTGCTCAAAGCCATCAAGGACTACGACCTCAAGCGCATCATCAGCTTCCACAGCCGCGTCAATCGCGCCGAAGCCTTCACCACCGACATGCAAAACACCATGCAGTGGATCAGCGACGAACATCGCCCGAGCGGAACCCTGCGCACCGATTTCGTCTCCGGCAACATGCCCGCCAACAAACGCAAGATCAAACTCGACCAACTCAAAGCACTGAAAGTAGACGAGCGCGGCGTGCTGAGCAATGCGCGCTGCCTGTCCGAAGGCGTGGACGTGCCCTCCCTCGACGGCGTGGCATTCATCGACCCGCGCAGCAGCCAAGTGGATATCATCCAGGCCGTGGGTCGCGCCATTCGCCTGAGCCCGGACAAGAAGGCGGGCACGATTGTTTTGCCGGTGTTCATCGCGGCCGGACAAAATGCCGAAGACACCATTGAGACCAGCAACTTCAAACCCATCTGGGATGTGCTGAATGCGTTGAAGGCGCATGACGATGTGCTGGCTTGTGAATTGGATCAGATCAGGACTGAGCTGGGAAGAAAGTCCGGTTCAGCTTTTAATACAAGTGACCTCAACAAAATCACCATTGATCTGCCTGCCACGGTAGATGCGAATTTCAGTAGTGCACTGCGCACTTATCTGGTTGAGCAGGTCACGGCGTCTTGGAATTTCTGGTTTGGGTTGTTGGAGGCGTTTGTGGAACGTGAGGGGCATTGTTTGCCTCCTGCGCTATACAAAACGGCAGATGGATATCGAGTTGGTAGCTGGGTAAGTAACCAACGAGCAAAAAAAGACAACATGTCACCGGAGCGCAAAGCCAGGCTGGAAGCCTTGCCCGGTTGGAGTTGGGATACTTTGTCAAATATGTGGGAAGAAGGATTTCGCTATCTTAAGGAATTCGCAGTTCGAGAGGGGCATGCCAATGCCCCTCAAAATTACAAAACGGCAGAGGGATATCGAGTCGGCCAGTGGGTTAGTGTCCAACGAGTAAAACATGACAGTCTGTCACTGGAGCGCAAAACACGGCTGGAAGCCTTGCCCGGTTGGTGTTGGGATCCTTTGTCAGATATGTGGGAAGAAGGGTTTAGCTATCTCAAGGTGTTCGCAGATCGAGAGGGGCGCGCCAAGGTTCCAAAGAATTACAAAACGGCAGATGGATATCGAGTTGGTCAGTGGGTTAGTGTCCAACGAAAAAAGAGAGACAGCATGTCGCCGGTGCGCAAAGTACGGCTGGAAGCATTACCCGGTTGGAGTTGGGATGCAATTGCGGAGCAGTGGGAAGAAGGATTTCGCTATCTCAAGGAATTCGCAGACCGAGAGGGGCATACCAAGGTTCCTCAAGATTGCAAAACGGCAGATGGATATCGAGTCGGTCAGTGGGTTAGTGTCCAACGAGATAAAAAAGAAAACCTTTCACCGGAGCGAAGAGTACGCTTGGAAGCATTATCCGATTGGAGTTGGGATACTTTTTCAGATATGTGGGAAGCCGGATTTCGCTATCTCAAGGAATTCGCAGATCGAGAGGGACATACCAAGTTTCCTAAAAATTACAAGACGGCAGATGGATATCGTCTTGGTCTGTGGGTAAGTAGACAGCGAGCAAAAAAAGACAACTTGTCACCGGAGCGCAAAGAACGGCTGGAAGCATTACCCGGTTGGGTTTGGCGAGTTACTAATCGTTAGAGGACGGAAGGATACCGCATGACCAAAGAAACTGGGCTTCTTGGCATTGGAGACCACATTCGTCTTGCGCTCGCTGAAATTCATCCGGAAGTCGCACGATTCACATATCCACTGTTTGCAGTTGACACACGTGACCGCCCCGACCTTTACGCGACCTCGGTTCTCATAGAGTGCGATGGCATTCCAGTTCTCTTGACTGCAGCACATGCAATCTACGAGATATCCAAATCTGGCAGCGCCGTTCACATCGGAGCCAAACACATAACTCAGCTTTCGCCGCAATTCGTGCTTTCGTCTGAAGATGGCAGCGATCCTTTGGACCTCGCGGCAATAGAATTTCCGGTCGACCTAATGAAATCCGAGGAGATGAAGGCACTACCACTTGCCCGCACAATGTTGGGAAAGACATTCTCGAGCGTTCATATGCGATGCATTCACGGTTATCCATGCACAAAGAATCGCACAAACCACCGAGTGAACGAGGCCAGCAAAACCTTCTCCAAGTTTGGTTTCACATATGCCGGTTCCTCAACTGAATTGCAAGTTGACTATCCAAGCTACAACAAGGAAACCATCAAGCATGTCGCTCTCCAATATCAGCGGGATGGCAAAAATGAGAAGGGCGAGAAGGCAACACCACCTAAGCCGAAAGGTATGAGCGGCGGAGGGCTATGGCTCATACCGGACTCGTTCAACCCGAAGGCGCTCTACCTAGAAGGAATCGCCATTGAGTTTCACAAGGGAAAATCACTTGTCTTTGCAACACGAATTGAGCACGCGATTGCGTTCATCCGACGGAATGTCCTCCGCCAAGCATAGACGCGTAGGGTGAATAATAATCGGTGACAGACCACGATTCTTCCGTGAATAGCAAATGAACCTCCTCCGCCTCTCTCTCAATCTCCTGCGCCGCGACTGGCGCGCCGGGGAATGGCGCGTGCTGCTCATCGCGCTGGTGCTGGCGGTGGGCAGCATCGCCACCGTAGGTCTGTTCGCCGACCGCATAAGGACAGCACTGCAACAGGAAGCCACCAGCCTGCTGGGCGCGGATTTGCGCCTTACTTCGACGCGCCCGCTGCCGCCCGCTTATCGTGCTGCCGCGCTGCAACGCGGCCTGCATGTTGTGGAGACCGCGACCTTTCTCAGCATGGTGACGACGCCACAGCAGAATTTGCTGGCGGAAATTCAGGCGGTGGAGTAACAACCGGGGACAGACCACGGATATTTATAAATCCTGCAACCTAGACATAGTGCAATAGTTGCACTATGATTCACACATGCCACGCGTTCATTCTTTCGATTCCTGTCAGATTAACCTTTACCCAAAGGATCACATGCCGCCGCATTTTCATGTGTTGGCAAACGATGGGCGGGAGTGGCTAATCAGGATTGATAACGGTGAAGTGCTGGAAGGTGCGCGCAGCACACGATCAATCCGAGCCGCATTGGAATGGGCTGCTGTGCCGACAAACCGCAGCAGGCTGCTGCATATTTTTTGGGAGCTGCACACATGAAAAATCGGGACCACTTTCGTTTAACCAAGGCCAAGGCACTGAAAAATTCGTGCCTTAAAGTAACGTATGCTGACGGCATGGATTTCAATGTTGATCTGTCCAGTTGGATCAAATCATCTTCATTTTTGAAGCCTCTACAAGACCAAAGTCTTTTTTCATCCGCCAAGTTAAGTGAGTTGGGGCGTGCGGTTGAGTTTGGTAAAGGCGAAATTGATCTGGCAGCAGACAATCTGCGTAATCTCGCGATAGAACAGTCCGGCGGTATCGGTCACGAGCGCATTTGGAATTGGATGCACGAAAACAACTTGACTCTGGACGGTGCTGCAGAAGTTCTAGGCATAAGCCGCAGGATGCTGGCCTATTATCGCAACGGCGAAAAACCTATCCCTCGCCATATCTGGCTTGCTTGTGTCGGATGGGAAACTCTTCAGAAGCACGGCGAAGCGGCTTAACCAGCCCGCGCAATCGTTATTGCACCGCATGAAAACATCCGGTGCAATGCGCTTCGCCCTTCGGCTATGCTCAGGACAGGCTTATTGACACCCTAAAAAGTTAAAGGGGCAACATCAATTCTCTGACGAGCCCTCATTCCGTCACCGGTTTATTCAGCATCGCCTTCAGCCTCGCCAGCTTGTCCATGCCCTCATCCTTGGTCACAGTAGACACGGCTTCCGCGTGACCGCCTGCATAAACCAATTCATCTTTCGGCATTTCTTCCAGGAAGCGGCTCGGCTCGCAGGCCATCCAGTCCTTGCCGCGTTTGCGGCGGTTGCAATAGCTGATCTGCAGGCTGCGTTCGGCGCGGGTGATGCCGACGTACATCAGGCGGCGTTCTTCTTCGATCTGTTTTTCGTCGCTGTCGCGGAACGGCAGGGTGTCTTCTTCTGCGGCGATGATGAACACGTGCGGGAATTCCAGGCCCTTGGCGGCGTGCAACGTGGACAGCGAGACGGCGTCCGGCTCCTGGTCTTTGCCTTCGAGCATGTTGATCAGCGCGATGGTCTGCACCATGTCGATCAATGACTTTTCATCTACCTCGGCTTTGCGCTTGAGCCAGCCGATGAAGTCTTCCACGTTCTTCCACTTGCTCTCGGCCTGGCGCGGCTCGTGCGAGTCGTACAGCCAGGTCTCGTAATTGATGGCGCGCAGCAGTTCATCGAGCAACTCGGCGCACGGGTCTTTGTCGGCGCGATCCTGGATGCGGTTGATGAAATTGCAGAACAGCATCAACTCTTCATATTGGCGCGGTTGCAACTCATGCTGGACCTGTGCTTCGAAGGCCGCCTCGAACAGGCTGACCTGGCGCGATCCGGCGTAGCTGCCGAGCTTTTCCAGCGTGGTGTTTCCGATGCCGCGCTTCGGTGTGGTGATCGCGCGGATGAAGGCCGGATCGTCGTCCGGGTTGGCGATCAAGCGTAAATATGAAGTGATGTCTTTGATCTCGGCGCGGTCGAAGAACGAGGTGCCGCCGCTGACGGTATAGGGCACGCGCTGGGCGCGCAGCTGCTCTTCGAAGGCGCGCGACAAGTGATTGCTGCGGTACAGGATCGCGTAATCGGCAAAGCGTGTGCGGTGCTCGAACTTGTGCGACATCAGTTTCATCACCACGCTCTCGGCTTCGTGCTCGTCATCGCGCGCGGCGTAGATGCGTATCGGGTCGCCAATGCCGTGATCGCTCCACAGGTTTTTCTCGAACACCTTGGTGTTGTGGTTGATCAGGTGGTTCGCCACCTTGAGGATGCGCTGCGAGGAGCGGTAGTTCTGCTCCAGTTTGACGACATGCAAATTGGGATAGTCTTTGCGCAGGTTGTGCAGGTTCTCGATGCTCGCGCCGCGCCAGGCATAGATCGACTGATCGTCGTCGCCCACCACCGTGAACGCGGCGCGGCTGCCCGCCAGCAGTTTGATCATCTGGTACTGGCAATCGTTGGTGTCCTGATATTCGTCGATCAGCAGGTAGCGCAACCTCTGTTGCCAGCGCAGCAGGGCTTCGGGATGCTCGTTGAACAGCACCACCGGAAGATGGATCAAGTCGTCGAAGTCCACCGCCTGATAGGCGCGCAACGTTTCCTGATAGCGCGAATAGATACGTGCATGAACTTTTTGCTCATCCTTTTCGGCGATCTGTCCAGCCTGCTCCGGCGAAACGAAAGCCGATTTCCAGTTCGAGATTTGCGTCTGGATGTCGCGGATTTCCTGTTTGTCGCCGGAGTTGGTCAGCTCGCTGATGATCTTCCAGGTATCGCTGGAATCGAATATCGAGAACTGCGGCTTGTAGCCCAGTAGCCCCGCTTCGGCGCGCAGGATGTTCATGCCCAGCGAATGAAAAGTGCTCACCACCAGCCCCTTGGTATTGGAGCCCTGCAACAAAGTGCCGACGCGCTCGCGCATCTCGTTGGCGGCCTTGTTGGTAAAAGTGATCGCAGCGATGTTGCGCGCCGCATAGCCGCACTGATCGATCAGATAAGCGATCTTGTGGGTGATGACGCGCGTCTTGCCGCTGCCCGCCCCGGCCAGCACCAGCAAAGGGCCGTCGAGGCAGGTTACCGCTTCGCGTTGTACAGGATTGAGTTTGTTTAACATTCAGGGATACATTTGGGAAAGGGGTGTTGAGAAAAAACGGCTCCACTGCTTCATTATTCCAATTCGCGTTAGAACCAGCAACAATTCCCTCCCCTTCAAGGGGAGGGTAAGGGAGGGGATGGGTTTGTCTGGCGTGGAATAACCCATCTCCATCCCCGCCTTCCCCTTGAAGTGGAAGGTGCAGTTTCTATCGAGAAATGGAATTACTCCCGCCAGCGGGAGAGGGAATGAGTATGCTGCAATTATCATTCAAGGATATTAAAATCAGACACTCACCTTAACCGGCAAGCCGAGCTTGCCGATGCGTTCAGCGAAGGCTTGCAGGTGCTCTGCGGGCAGCGCAGACAGGCGCGGTGCTTCCGCCTGCATCGAGGGGCGCGCCAGGCCGTAGAGCAGCACGCCCTGGGGTTTGTGCCCGTCGCGCAGCAGTGCCGAAACAAACTCAAGGTAGTCGTCTTCGTCCTGGCGCGAGGGTGGCTCGCCGTCCAGCGCGAACCAGCAAGTTTGCAGCCAGATCGGGCACAGCGCGATGGCGGCGACAAGGTTGTCGCGCACTTTGTTCATGCTGGTATTGGTGTTGTTGATGAGCTGCATCCCTGCTTCGCTGGCGCGATCCAGCTTGAACCACACTTCGCCGTTAAGCTTCGCCATGACACGCAGGCCTTGCTGGACTTCACTGCGGTACAGCAGACTGCCGTTGGTGATCAGCACGGTTTTCACCGCTTCCGGCAAAGCCACCGTACTTCTCACCCGTGCGATGAGTTCGATGACTTGCGCAAACTCCGCGCTGCTGGTCGGTTCGCCATTGCCGGATAGCGCGATGTCGTTTATGCGCTGCAAACCTTCGGGGACGCGGTGCTTCATGAAATCGCCGTGCAGCAGTTCGTCGAGAAAATCGCGCAGCTCGTTTTCCAGAACGGCCAGATCAACCGGAGGCGCAGTGCCGCGCGTCAAATCCGGAACCTGGCAATAGATGCAACGCCAATTGCAGGCATTGTTGGGATTGAGGTTGATGCCGACCGACACGCTGCCGGCGCGGCGCGATACCACCGGATAGACGTACTGTAGTGCCGCGCTGCCACGGTCGTGATTCGCTACGGTGAGAATGTTGTCTGTTCCGGGCATAACCCAAGCACCCTCAGGACTTGCCGAGCGGCAGGTATTTCGCCGGATCCACCGGCTTGCCGAAACGGCGCACTTCAAAGTGCAGCTTGACCTGGTCGGCATCGGTGTTACCCATTGCGGCAATCATTTGCCCGCGTGTGACGCTCTGCCCTTCCTTCACCAGCACCTGGTCGTTGTGCGCGTAGGCGCTGAGATAAGTCTTGTTATGTTTGATGATGACCAGCTTGCCATAGCCGCGCAATCCGCTGCCGCTATATACCACCTTGCCAGGCGCACTGGCGACGACCGGTTGGCCGAGCTTGCCGGCAATATCGATGCCCTTGCGATTGGCTGACTCGGAAAAACCGGCGATCAATTTACCCTGGGTCGGCATACTCCAGTCCAGCTCTGCCTCCTCGCTATCATCGGTATCGGCCGTTGCAACAGCAGGCTTGGGTTTGCTTTCCACCCTGGCAACTTCTTCGGCACGGGGTTTGGGCGCCTCCTGAACCTTCTCGATCTGCGCCATAGCAGCTTCGCTGTAAGGATACTTCACAAGCTTGGGTTGTTCTTTTATCAACGGTTCAACCGGCCTGGTTTCGGCTTTGGCAGAAGAACTGACAATATTAGATCTGCCTGGAAACAGGCGGATTTCCTGCCCTATGGAGATTACCCTGGGATCCTTGATGGCATTCAATTCGGCCAGTTCGCGATAAGCAAATCCATAATTGAAAGCGATGCTGTACAACGTTTCGCCCTTCTGCACGACATGCACCTCAGGCCGCCAGTCTTTTTCACGAGCGGGTTTTTTTTGCGCCGACTCAACCGCAACAACATTCTTCTTGCCGGCTCCGCCTCGTTCGACGACAGGGGCGCGATTCCCGCTCGAAGAGCAGCCAGCCAGCACAGCCGCCATTACCAACAGCGCGCAAATCCTGCTTTGTTTCATGCCTTCCCCATCAAAAGTGGTACGAATTTCACGGGTTCCAATTTGGTTTCGCGAAATCCCTGCGCGTCGCGTTCAACCAGGTACAGCCATTGTTCCTGCGTTCCAACCGGCAGTGCCATTCTACCACCGGCCGCGAGCTGTTCCCGCAATGCTGCCGACAGCTCAGGCGCTGCGGCGGCCATGACAATGCCGTCAAATGGCGCTGCCTCCGGCAATCCGGCGCTGCCATCGGCATAACGCACGCTGACGTTGCGTATCTTCAGCTCGCCCAGTTGTTTTCTGGCACGCTCATAAAGCGGCCTGATGCGTTCCACGGTATAGACCTCTTTCGCCACCTGAGCCAGCACCGCAGCCTGATAGCCGCAGCCGGTGCCAATCTCCAGCACGCGGCCAAGCGGCCCGGCGGCGCACAACACTTCGATCATGCGCGCCACGATATAAGGCCTGGAAATGGTTTGGTTGAAGTTGATCGGCAGCGACACATCATCATAAGCGCGGCTCGCCAACGCTTCATCGACGAACAGATGGCGCGGCACTTCGAACATCGCCGCCAGCACTGCTTCGTTCCTGATGCCCTGTTCGCGCAACCGCTCGATCATGCGCGCACGGGTGCGTGGCGAGGTCATGCCGATGCCGTTTACCCGCGTATTCATTCCTAAGACTGCTCGATCCAGCCGCGAACGGCGTCGAGCTGGTTGTATTGGGTGAGATCGATTTGCAGCGGGGTAAGCGAGACTCGTTGTTGCGCCAAAGCATGAAAATCGGTGCCTTCGCCGGCATCCTGCGCCTTGCCCGCCGCGCCCACCCAATAGACGGTTTCGCCGTGCGGATTGCTGGCCTTCACCACCGGTTCGGCCTTGTGCCGCTTGCCGAGGCGCGTCACAGTGATACCTTGCAGCTGATCGTAAGGGATATCCGGCACGTTCACGTTGAGAAGCCAGGGAAGGCTGTGCTTCTGCCTGGCAAAGCGTTGCACCAGGTCGGCGGCGACCCTGGCGGCAGTCTCGTAATAGGCGAATTCCTTGCTCACCAATGAAACCGCAATCGAGGGTATGCCCAGCAAAAAGCCTTCCGTTGCCGCCGCCACGGTGCCGGAATAAATGGTGTCATCGCCCATGTTGGCTCCGGCATTGATGCCGGAAACCACCATGTCCGGCTGCTGGTCCAGCATGCCGGTAACCGCGAGGTGCACGCAGTCTGTCGGCGTGCCGTTGACATAATAAAAGCCATTGGTGGCGCGGCTCAGTTTGAGCGGACGATCCAGAGTAAGGGAATTGCTTGCGCCGCTGCGATCCCGCTCAGGCGCGACCACTACAATGTCGGCGACCCTGGCCAAATGCTCGGCGAGACACGCCAGGCCGGGCGCGAAATAGCCATCGTCATTGCTGATTAGAATGCGCATCGCAGGTCAATTATGAGTATGAAAAAATCGTTGCGATTGTGCCATAAGCGCATGATGATTTGTTGCCTGATAAAGATTCAACATGCTCGAATGCCCTGTCAGCCTTCTAGCGAGACATTGCGTGTTTCCGGCAGGAAAATCAAACCGATCACGAAAGCCATCGTCAGCAACCCGACCGGATACCACATGCCCGACAAGGCATTGCCCGCTTTCACGCTGAGCAGCGTGATCATGAATGGCGACAAGCCCCCTATCCAGCCGGCACTAAGGTTGTGCGGCAACGCCACCGCCGTGTAGCGTGTGCGTGCCGGGAATAATTCTGCCAAGGTGGCGGTTTGCGGGCCGGTGATGAGCCCGACGGCAATGACCGGGATGAGCAATAATAAGAAAATCATTAGCCGGTTGATTTGGCCCGGATCGGCTTGCTCAGTCCAGCCCTCAGCCTTTAACAGCTGCGTAAGTTCGGCAGGTTGAAAACCGGAAACCTCGCTCTTGCCGATACGCACCGCAGTGCCTTCGGGTGTCAGAGAAGGAAAAAGAGTGTAAGACACACCCAGCTTGGCGAGCAATTGCTGATTGCGCTCGCAGTCATTCTTCGTCGAAGTGAACGGATCATAGGCACAGGACTCGCCATATAGCGCCACCGGCACCTCGCTGTTGAAGCGCTCCAGCGTGGGATTGCCGTAATGCATCAGGCCCTTGAAAACCGGGAAAATTGCCAGGCAGCCGAGCAGCAACCCGGCCAGCAGCACCGGCCTGCGCCCGATGCGGTCCGACAACCAGCCGAAAAAAATGGTCAGCGGAAACAACACCAGTGTGCTCAGCATCACCAGTGTCGAGGCGGTTTGCGGGTCGAGCCTGACCACGCTTTTCAGATACACATTGGCATAAACCTGGGACGAAAAGAACAGCAACGAACCGCCTGCGGAAATGCAGAAAAACAGCAGGGCCATACGGCCGAGTGTGCGGCGGTCAGTCAGGCATTCGCGCAGCGGCGCCTTGGACAAGGCATGTTTTTCGCGCAAATGCAGGAACACCGGCGACTCGTACATGTTCACCCGGCTCTTGATCGAGATCAGCAGCAACAGGATGGAAAGCAGGAACGGTACACGCCATCCCCATGCCTGGAATTCGTCGGCGCTCAAATACGATTGCAGCAACACCACCTGCAAGGTCGACACCAGAATACCCAGCGGCCCCATCAATTGCAGCACGCTGGTATAGGCGCCGCGCTTATTGGCTGGCGCATGTTCGGTCAGGTAAACCGCCGCGCCGCCGATCTCACCGCCCACCGCCAATCCCTGCAACAGGCGCAACACCAGCAATAGTATCGGAGCCAGCATGCCCACCTGTGCATAAGTCGGCAACAGCCCGACACAGAACGTCGCCAGGCCCATCAGCACGATCGTGGCGATGAAAACCGGCCGGCGGCCATGCTTGTCGCCCAGTGACCCGAACAGTGCCGCGCCGATCGGACGCACCAGCATACCGACTCCAAAGGTGGCAAGACTGGCCAGCAGTGCCGCAACCGGATTTTCCTGGGGGAAAAACAACGTGCTGAAATAGGTGGCTAACGAAGCGAACGTGAGGAAGTCGTACCATTCCAGAAAAGTGCCGAAGCAAGCTGCTACGGCAACCTTGCGCTGAATAACTGCTGACGCTAGTGGTGGAGAACTATCGGACATTTGGGTGGTAAGGAAAACCTGAACAGCCGGGAAAGTTTGGAATTACCTGCGAAATCGTATTTGCAGGAGCGCAGCTTGCTGCGCGATGTGCAATCGCCCGACAAGTCAGGCTCCTACGTCGTAATGATGGGCTTTGCAAACCTAATGGATAATTTGGATTGAATTTAACTGGTCGGGGCGAGAGGATTCGAACCTCCGACCACGTGCACCCCATGCACGTACGCTACCAGGCTGCGCTACGCCCCGAAGTTTGCGATTATAGCAGAGCAGATACCGATAATGACAAATCATTCTCGCGACTAATCAGAAATATGCCCGCTTTATTCCAGAACATAGACCTGAACCTAGCCGAACCAGGCCGATCATGATCGGTTGGGTAATGCCAGTTCCAGAGGCACGATATTTATTGCATGAAACCACGCCGGCAAGGCCTCTGTATGAGAGGTGAATTCACATTGCAACCGCACTATTTTTGCGTCGAGCTTTGACTGGTACGAAGCGCTTCAATCTCACAAGCTTGGTCATTGCATCAATCTGCCATCGCCTTCCCTCAAATGCTATTCAAAACGTACCGGAAACGCTGTACCTGCCTGATCCGTACAAACACCTGCCGGCTTTACGCCGGATATCCACATCAAACGGCACGAGACTTCATGCCCTTCTGTGGATATGGCAATCGTCTCGATGACATAAACCACATGATCGGTGTCGAGCCCGGCAAAAATCCGATCCCAGTGCTTCGGATTGACGCCATAATAGCGTTTACGCAGAGCCGCCAGATTGGTCTGGCGCTCGACAACAAAGCTTCGGGCCTCGTAACGGCGGTCCGGTGTTTCCAGTATGAGGCGATTGCCCTCTCCACGGTCATGTACCAGCTCCCCACCAATAAACGGCACGTCATCTTCCCTGACCATCTGATGAACATGCCCGGCGCAGCCGGTTAGCAACAAAATAGCCAGTATGTTCAAATAAAATATTTTCATCGCATTTCCTTTCATTATTCAAAATCTGTAGTGCGGCGGCGCGAGGTTTGAACGGTATCGAGCGCGCGCCGGACGGAGCCGAACCGCAAGTAAAGTGAAGGCACGACGATCATGTTAAGCACGGTCGAAGAAATCAGCCCGCAGAGTATGACCACCGCCATCGGCGCCTGAATTTCTGATCCGGGCTGACCGCCGGACAACGCCAATGGCACCAGCGCGAGGCCGGCAGCGAGTGCCGTCATCAGAATCGGAATCAACCGCTCCTCGGCACCGCGTTTCACCGCCTCGTACACATCCTTCACCTCGTCGTGCTCCACCAGATGATGGATGTGCGAAATCATCATCACGCCATTACGGGTGGCGATGCCGAACAGGGTGATGAAGCCGATGATCGAGGCGATGGTAACGACGCCGCCGGCCGCATAGACGCCCACCACGCCGCCGATGATAGCCAGCGGCAGATTGAGCATGACCAGAAAAGCGTCACGCACCGAGTGAAAGGCGACGAAGAGCAGCAGGAATATGCCTACGACTACCGCCGATCCGAGCAGGAGCAAAATACGCGATGCCTCCTCGGCACTCTCGAACTGCCCGCCGAACTCGATGTGATAGCCCGTCGGCAGCATGACCTCCTGTGCCACCTTTGTCCGCATCTCGCTCACCACGCTCTTCAAGTCGCGCCCCGCCACGTTGGCCATGACGACGATTTTGCGTTGCACGTTCTCGCGGTTGATGAAATAAGGCCCGCGATCATTCTGTATTTCCGCCAATGCCGACAAAGGCAGGCGGGCGCCGGTCGGTGTCGTGATCAGGGTCGAACGGATGGCGTCGAGGTTGCCGCGCACCGCCGGATCGTAGCGCACCACCAGATCGAAGGTGGCCTGCCCCTGCACCACCTTCGATACTGCCAGACCACTGAACGCCGCTTCGATGTTTTCCGACACATCCTTCGCTGACAGTCCGTGCCGTGCCAGCGCAGCGCGCCGGTACTTCACGGTCAGAAAGGGAATATCCGTCTGCTGCTCAGGCTGCACGTCCACTGCACCCTCAACCTTTTCCATCACGCCCTTGACCTGCTGCGCCAGCTTGCGCAATTCCTGCAAGTCGCTGCCGAAAATCTTGACTGCGATATTGGCGCGGGTTCCCGAGAGCATGTGGTCGATGCGGTGCGAGATAGGCTGCCCGACCACCACCTGCACGCCAGGCACAAGTGCGAAATCGGCACGCAAGGCAGCAAGAAAATCATCCTTGCTGCGCTTGCCCATCTTCAGGCTGACCTCTATCTCGGACTGTTGCACGTCGAGGGCATGCGGGTCGAGCGGCGAGCGGCCGGTGCGGCGCGCCGTGGCAACGACTTCCGGGTGGGTGAGTAATACTTCTTCGACCATTTGCCCGAGCTTGGCCGATTCTTCCAGCGCGGTGCCTGGAATGGTCTCGGCGCCGACCGTCAGCGTGCCCTCGTTGAAGTCGGGCAGAAAGGCTTGCCCGGCAATACCCAACCCGAACAACGCGGCCAGCAGCAGGCCACCGCTGACGACGGAGATGGCTTGCCAGCGCATCAGTGTGGCATCGAGCATGCGGCGGTAGGATGCACGCAGACTATGCACGAAGCGCGGCTCACGCTCATGCTGCGCCTCCCTGGCATTAACGAGGAACAGCGAGGCAAGCACCGGCGTCACCGTGATCGACACCAGCAGCGAGGCAAACAGCGAAATCACATAGGCCAGTCCAAGCGGCACCATCAACCTCCCCTCGACACCCGACAAGAAGAACAGCGGCACGAAAACCAGCATGATGATCAGCGTGGCAAAAACGATGGATCCCTGAATCTCCCTGGTCGCCAGATAAATGACGTGTACTCCGGATTCGCGCTGGTGTTCCCGCTTTGCATGGTTCTCGCGCAAGCGGCGGACGACGTTTTCGACGACGATGATCGCGTCGTCAACCAGCGCGCCAAGCGCAATGGCGATGCCGCCCAGCGTCATGGTGTTGATTGTCGCGCCGAGCGCCTTCATCGACAGGATCGCCGCCACCAGCGACAAGGGCAGTGCAACCAGTGTGATGGCCGTCGAGCGTGCCGAGAGCATGAAGGCGAAGACGATGGCGATGACCAGAATCGCCCCGTCGCGCAACGCTGACATCAGGTTGGCAATGGAAATTTCGATGAAATCCGCCTGGCGAAACAGGCGGTTTTCGATCTTCATGCCTCCGGGCAGGGACTTCTGGATATCGGCGATGGCCGCGTCGAGCGCCCGCGTCAGATCGAGCGTGTTGGCTGTCGGCTGACGCTGAATGCCCAGCACCACCGCAGGCCTGCCGTTGGTAGAGCCAATGCCACGCGTGACTGCGATGCCAAGTGCCACGTCGGCGATATGGCGAATGAGCACCGGCTGCCCGTTCTTCACTGCCACCACCGCCTCGGCGATGTCCTCCACTGTCCGCACACGGCCAATGCCCTGGATCAGGTATTCCTGTCCGGCTTCGGCATAGAAACCGGCGGTAGCGCTACTGTTTGAGCCTTCGACCGCTTTCACCACTTCGGCTATGGTCAGCCCATAAGCCGCCAGCCGCTCAGGCTTCAGCGTTACCTGAAACTGCTGCAGATCGCCGCCGATGGGCAGCACTTCGGCGACGCCGGGAATCGCCAGCAGACGTTTCCTGAGCACGTAGTCGGCGGTGTTCTTGAGCGCCACTGTCGAGTGCTGACCGGCAGTTTCCGAGGTCAGCGCGATGAACATGATTTCGCCCATGACCGAGGCTGCCGGCGCCATGACCGGCGCTTTGACACCCGATGGCAGAGAAGCTTTCGCCAGTTGCAGCTTTTCGGTGACAACCTGCCGCGCCAGATAGGCGTCGGTGCCCCAGGCAAATTCGACCGTAATCACCGACAGGCCGATTTTGGTCGAGGAACGCACCCGGCGCACGCCCGGCGCGCCATTGAGCGCGGTTTCGATGGGGAAGGTAACGAGGGCTTCCATATCAACCGGTGCCATGCCTTCGGCTTCGGTGACGACCGTCACGGTTGGCGCGGTCAGGTCGGGGAATACGTCAATCGGCGTGCGGGTGGTTTCATAGCCGCCCCAGACGAGCAGTATGAGCGCGCCAAGCACCACGAACAGGCGGTTGCGCAACGACCACTGAATGATGTGTCCAATCATGTCCGCTTCCCCTTAGTGTGCGTGGCCGGACGGCCCGCTCTTAGAGCTTGACAGACGGATCAGGTAGGCTCCCTTCGCCACTACCCGCTGCCCTGCTTCCAGCCCGGCTCTGATCTCGACGCGCTCGCCATCCCGCGTTCCAACCTGCACGAGGCGGCGCTCGAAGGATTCGCCGCCGGTCTGCACATAGACGACGTTGGTGCCGCTCTCATCCTGCACCGCACCGGCGGGCACCAATATCCCCTCACGGCTGCCACCGGCGATGAGTTGTACTTTCGCCGTCATGCCGAGAGGCAAGGTGCGGCCGGGGTTGGCGAACTCAAAAATCACCGGCACCGTACGCGTCGCCGCATCCACTACACCGCCGACCGCCACCAACTTGCCGTTGATGGAACTACTAGCCATCTGACTAGGCTGTCCAACAACGACAGCCAAGTCATTGGTTATCTTGCCGGTATCGATGTTGAAGCTGCTGGAAAAACCGTCCACCGCAAACCACGCGCCGGAGGGTACACCGAGGCGACCAATGTCGCTTTCCGGCACGCGCGCCTCCAGCCAGAGTTTGCCCATGTTGGCGATATGAATCAGCGGTGCGCCTTCGGTCACAAAAGCACCTGCTGCGACCGGCACGTCGGCGATCACCCCGCCGATGGGCGCACGCAGGGCGATGCCACCGCCGCTATCGCCGTATTGCCCAAGTCGTTGTTGTGTAGCGTCCAGCTCCACCACAGCGACACGCTCGTTGAACTTCGCTTCCAGCAGGCGCTTCTCGGGTATGGCTTCCTCCTTGAACAGCATTTCCATGCGCTCTCGTTCGCGCCTGGCCTGTTCAAGAGCAATGCGCGCCTTGGAGGCGGCAGCCTCCAGCATTGCATGATCGGTCTCACCGCCAAGGCGAGGCACGAAATACGCCAGCACCTGCCCCTTCTTCACTGCCTGCCCGACGCGCGGAAAGCTGCCTGCCGTCCGCACCAATCCGGCCATCGGCGCGGCAAGCAACGCCTCGCCGTCAGGCTGCGCTTTCACCGTGCCGGTGGCGGCGACAGATTCGCGCACAATGCCTTTGACGGCCTCGACGGTGGCGAAGTCGATCTTCCATTGCTGCTCTTTGGTAAAGCCGATGTCTTCGTCTTCATGCTCGTCATGTCCTGCCAGCGCAGCCTTGGCATCGGCAAACACATCAACCGGCCCGAGTTCGTGCCTCAACACACCCTGATCGGACTCGACGATCAGCGTCAATTCGCGCTTGCCAGTGGTTTTCGGTGTAACCGCCGGTTTGTAAATTCCCGGCACGCTCGGCGCGTCAATGACGAAGCGCTCCTCCGGCGCAGTGCCGCCAGCCAGCACCACGGTCAGCCGCCCTTTTGCAACGGGCTTGAAGTCGGCAAGCCAGGTGAAGTGCGCGACGAAAGTTGCCGGTTGACCGGCGACGAGCGTCGGAAACTCAACGAACAACTCGCTCTTGTCGCCAAAATGGGTGATCTTTTCACCACTGTCGGCATGTCCGTGGACATCTTTTTCGGTTGCCGCTTTAGTGCCATGATCGTCCTTTGCAGCACTCTTCTCGCCGCAGGCGGAGAGCAGAAAAACCGCCAGCACAGCGGCACTCAGGGTGGAAATTTTCAGATATTTCATTCGGGGTAACTCCCAGTCAATTGGTCAAGTTCGATACAGGCCTCGCGTGCTTTCCATTCGAGGTCGAGGGCGGTAATTTCCGCCTCAAGCGCGCCCTTGTAGGCATCGAGCAGTTCGAGAACACTGGATTCGCCGGCGCGGTAGGCGAAATCGGCAATGCGGATGAGATTGTCCGACTGGTCGGCTGCCTCGCGGCGGTAGCGACTGGAGGCAGTAACCAGTTGTGTTACCTGCCGGTGCAACCCGCGCAAACGGCCTTCGGTGCGGCTGCGGGCCAGACGATATTCGGCACGCGCACCCATTGCCAGCGCCACAGCGCGGTGCTCATTGGATTGCTGCCGGTCAAAAACGGGCAAGGGAATTGCCGCAGAGAACGAGGTCAGCGATTCGTGGCCGAATCCGTAGTCGCCGCGCTTTGTACCAACGCCCAACGTGACCTCAGGCATCCAGCCCCGAGCAGCGGCACGACCTTCGAGGTCAGCCGCCGCTGCACGCGCACCGAGTGCCGCCAGATCAGGACGGGTATCTAACTTTCCGAGCAATGTCTCCAAGCCCGCCGGTGCGTCTGGTAGCAGATGCCCGAAGGTGCCTTCATAGGCAGCGAGATCGGCTCCCAGCAGTGCGGCGAACTGCTCACGGGTGCGTTCCAGTTCGGCCCGTATCTCCGCGCGCCGTGCCTCGACGGCATGACGTTCGCGAGCCATCCGGCGCAGGTCGTAACCGGAGACTTCACCGGCAGCGCGCAGCTTGCCGACTACCCTCTCGATGTCTGCGAGGCGCTTCACCCACACATCAAGTGCCGCCAGTTGCCGCTCGTGCAATAACAACTGAAAGAAGCTGCGGCGAATTTCGCTGATCCGTTCGGCGCGGTACAGGCGGGTATCGGCTTCGGCGGCAGCAACACGCTGTTCGCCTGCCTCGCGTTTCAGGCCGCGACGACCGGAGAGATCAAATGGCTGTGACAACTGCCAGGTTTCTTCCCGGATGCCAGTGCCATTGCGTGAATTGTCCCGTGAATATTCCAGCGCCGGGTTGGCCCAAAGACCGGCTTCCAGCGCATCGGCCTCGGCTTCGCCGATGTGCCCGCGGGCGAGGTCGGTCACCTCCGTCCGGGCGAGACCAATACGCAGACTCTCACCCTCGGTCAGGGGTTGTCCCGCCAGTACTGGATGGCTCAATGTGCTTAATACCGCAGCGAAGGCAGCGGCAAGCAAAAATTTTTGCAGATGTAATGTCATCGAAACCCTCAACGAAAAAGTTGGATTTCGACGGGACGCGGCCAAACCCTACTATAGGGTCAGGCGCAGGGTGCTACAGGGAAAAAGCAGGTGCGTCCCGCCGGATTAGGCGAGAGCTGCCCTGGGCGGGCGGGCGGGAAGAGCTTGTGGTGCCGAGACGAAAGCACTGGCTGGGGCTGCAACCAGGGGGCTGCATCCCATCAGCGGCATTACGCCAATGGTGCCCGGCAGGATGGAGGAGAAGCTAGGGTGCGCATGGTCATGGAGGTGATCGCCGACGGCAGGCACGTTACTCGCCCCACCAGCATCGACTGCTGGTTCATCGTGGACGTGATCGTCACTGTGCTCGTGGCTGTGATGCCCGAAATGTGCAGCATGGCTCGAAGTGTGTTCCAGCGCATCGCAAACACCCACCGATGCCGCGTAGGCGGCGTTCAGCGAGAGCATGATGGCAAGAAGAATAGCGAGGCAGGTGCGCATAGTTAAAAATTATAAGAGCAAATGGACGGCAGAACAATCACTGAAATCAGTTATCGGAAATTGGCCATCGTTCCAGCGTCTGCTAAGGAAACGCAGATTAAATCGTCATTGCGAGGAGCGTAGCGACGTGGCAATCCAGAAGTTCGTTTGATATCAAACAACTGGATTGCCACGTTTCGCTCGCAATGACGGATTGAGTGAATAAATCTGCGTTTCCCTAAAGAAAATTTGCCGGTGCTTTGAAACTAATCCCAGCGATCATCCATGACCTGAACGATGCCGTTTTCGACTCTGACCGGAAATGTCGCGGTTGGCTCGTAGGCAGCTAGCGTAGGGCGGGTCACACCCGCCGTAACCCACCTGATGCCGTGCAACCATGGCGGGTGTGACCCGCCCTACGTCCGCTTAACAACATTTCATTAAATTCGATCCTGCAAGGGTGCGTTTACGAACTTGAAACTAATCCCAGCGATCATCCCTGACCTGAACCATGCCGTTTTCGACTCTGACCGGAAATGTCGCGGTCGGCTCGTAGGCCGGCGCAGTCAGGGCTGCGCCGGTTTTGATGGAAAAACGGGCACCGTGGCGCGGGCAGATAATTTGGTCATCTTCGACGCAACCGCCTGTCAGTTTGCCGCCATCGTGGGTGCAGACATCTTCAATCGCGTAGAACGTTTGATCCAGTTTGAAAACCGCGATGCCGGTGCCGTCAATTTCAATGTGCACCGGTTTCCCAACGGAAATTTCATCGGCCCTGCCAACGTCCACCCAGTCGCTCATACCACTTCAACCTCGATATCCGGTTCGATGGTTCTGGCCAGATTCCCGATTGCCCAAAGGGTTCCGGAAAGAGAACTCGGGCAGCTGCCGCATGCGCCGAAATAGTGAATCTTCAGCAGGTTTCCCTCCAGGCTGGCGATTTCGAGATCTCCGCCATCCGCCATCAGCGCGGGACGGATTTGTTCGTCGAGCAATTGGCGGATAGCGGCCAACCTGGGCTCGTCGTTAATATAATTTGATGCTGCTTGTGATTCCGGTTTCTGGGCGGCTTCCGCCTCCCTGATCGGCATGGCGATTTTCCGCAGCAGCGTCGGCCAGTCCGCCCCGCCGTCCTGGGTGACTGTGATCCACTTGTCCATGTAATACACGTTGGTGACGTGTGCGATGGCGAACAATTGGGAAGCAAGCGGGTCTTCAGCAGCCGATTCGGCGCTGTCGAATGAACGGGCAGTGCCCCAGGTCAATCTGTCCTTCAGTACAAACTTGACCGCGTTCGGGTTCGGGGTGTCTTCGATGTCGGCAATCTTTGGCATGGTTATTCTTCCCCTATGCCGGTGCCGGGAACGGGATCGGCTTCGCCTTCAGTCGAGGTTGATGCTTCGGCATGCAGCGCCGCATGCAGCGTATGCCACGGCAGGATCGCGCACTTGACCCGCGACGGCAGGTCCTTGACCCCGGCAAAGATTTTCAGCTTGCCCAGGTGGTTGGCCTGGGTGTCGGGATCGAGGGTGCCGGTCGCCATGCTGCGGAATTCCTCGACCATTGTTTCTGCTTCCTGCACGGCTTTGCCCTTGACCGCGCCGGTCATCATCGAGGCGGATGCCTTGCATATCGCGCAGCCCTCCCCTTCGAAAGCGATGGTCTCGATCTTGTCATCCAGCACATTCACCGACAGCTTGATGTGATCTCCGCACAGCGGGTTGTGCCCATCCGCATGGCGGTTCGCACCGGGTATCGAGCCAAAGTTCCTAGGCTTGCGGTTGTGATCGAGGATCACTTCCTGATAAAGCTGGCGTATATCTGTCATGAAAACATCTCCTGCACTTTTTTGATGCCCTTGACCAGCTTGTCGATTT
Organism: Gallionella sp.; assembly: GCA_030645955.1. The sequence goes on from JAUSMR010000148.1 coordinate 68,596, forward strand.
CTTCTCTGGAGTTGTAAAAGGCAAACGAGGCGCGCGCGGTAGCCGGCACATGGAATCTCTGCATCACCGGCTGGGCGCAATGGTGGCCGGTGCGGATAGCGATGCCGTCCTCGTTTAAAATCGTGCCCACGTCATGCGGGTGCACCCCTTTGATTTCGAATGACAGCACGGCGGCTTTTTTGCTGGCCGTGCCGATGATCCTGACACCGGCCAGAGCCGAGACCTGCCCGGTTGCGTAATCGAGCAATTCCTTTTCATACGCCTCGATTTTGGCTATACCGATCCCGTTCAAATAATCGATTGCCGCGCCCAGGCCGATTGCCGCCATGATCGGCGGAGTGCCCGCCTCAAATTTGGCAGGAATGACGTTGTAGGTGGTCTTCTCGAAAGTCACCGAGAGGATCATGTCGCCGCCGCCCTGGAAGGGCTGCATCTTTTCCAGCAGATGCGCCTTGCCGTAAAGCGCGCCGATGCCGGTCGGGCCGCACAGTTTGTGCCCGGAAAATGCGTAGAAATCGCAATCAAGATCCTGCACGTCAATCTGCTGATGAGGCGCGGACTGCGCCCCGTCCAGCAATACCGGCACGCCGTGGCGATGCGCGAAGGCGGTCATCTGCTTCACCGGATTGATCGTGCCGAGCGCGTTCGACACATGCGACAGCGCGAGAAATTTTGTCCTCGAATTGAACAGCGCTTCAAATTCGTCGATCAGCAATTCTCCTGCATCGTTCATCGGAATCACACGCAGCACCGCGCCTTTTTCCTGCGCCAGCATCTGCCAGGGAACGATGTTCGCATGATGCTCAAGGGCGGACAGGATGATCTCATCGCCTTTGCCGATGAAGGCGCGGCCATAGCCGTGCATCACCAGATTGATCGCCTCGGTCGTGCCGCGCGTGAAAATGATTTCGCGCGATTCCTTCGCCTTCAGGAAGTGCTGCACCTTGACGCGCGCCGCCTCAAATTCCTTCGTGGCCAGCTCGCTCAGGTAATGCACCGCGCGGTGGATATTGGCGTGTTCTTCCTTCTGGTAGCGCACGATGCGGTCGATGACAGCCTGCGGCATCTGGCTGCTGGCCGCATTGTCCAGGTAGACCAGCGGCTTGCCGGAAACCTGCAAACCGAGAATCGGAAAATCGGCCCTGATCTTTTCGACATCGATTCGCTCGATGTTAGTGTGAGCTATGCTCATGCGCTTCCCTTCATGCGTTCTTCGAGTATCGTCCGGCTCAATGATTTGACCAGGAACGGCACGGGAATTTTGTCTATGATCTCTGCGGCAAAGGCATGGGTCAGCAGATTTCTCGCGCGCTCCTCGGTAAGCCCGCGGCTTTTCAGGAAAAACAGCGCGTCTGCATCAATCTGCCCGACTGTCGCGCCGTGTTTGCAGCTCACATCGTCGTTGAAGATTTCCAGCTGCGGCTGGGTGTCGATGCGCGCTTTGCCGGAAAGCAGCAAGTTGCGGCTGCTTTGCACGGAGTCGGTTCCTGCCGCCCCGCGGTGCACGATGACCTTGCCGCTGAAAACCGCATGCGCCGCCCCGTCGGCGATGCATTTGTGCAATTGGACGCTCTTGCCTTTAGGCACGGCATGGTCGATCCGGGTATGCGTGTCGGCAAGCTGGCGTCCGGCAACCAATGCCAGCCCGTTGAGCCGGATTTCAGCACCTTCCCCCTGCTGTGTGACATGCAGGACATGGCGCGACACGCGCGCACCGAATGCAAGCGAGGTTGCTGCATATACGCTGCCTGTGCCCGACTCGACCGAACAGTGTCCGATATGGAAAGCATTTATTTCTTCGCGCTGCACGCGCACATGCTGCAACTGCGCGTGATCTTTCAATACCACCTCGGTCACCGCATTCGAAAAATTAATCCCGTCATGCTGGTCGCCGCCATCTTGGCCGACATAATCTTCGACCACGGTCGCGCGGCTGTTCGATTCCATCACCACCAGACACCTCGGATAAATCGCGGAAGGCGTTTCGCGACTGGTCGCCACATGCAGAATATGGATGGGCGCCACGGCTTCATTTGTAACATGGACAAAGGCGCCGTCATCGAAAAAGCGTGTATTCAATGCGGCGAATGCATCCTGCCTGAAGGATGCATGCCGCGCAAAATGCGCCTCGACCTGCGGGTCGCCGAAACATTCAACCATGGATTTGACTGTCACACCCGCCCCGACCTGAGCCACATCGGAAAGTCCGGCGTCAAAACATCCGTCCACAAAAACCAGACGTACCGATCCGGGGATCAGGAATTTTTCGATTTCGACCAGCGTCAATCCGGCAAAGGAGACTACTGGTTGAAAGCCATGCTGGAACAGCGGCGACAAGTCGGTGAAGCGCCAGTCGTCATGCCTCTCCGAAGGGAAATTCAAGGACGTGGCATGCTCCAGCGCTTCAACACGGATAGCCTCCAGCCAGCCTTCCGATTTGACGGCTTTGCCGAGCAGCAACTGCTCGAAACATTTTTCTTTGGTGAGCATCACGCCGCCGCCCTTACCCAGTCGTAGCCGCGCGCTTCCAGTTCCAGCGCGAGCTCCTTGCCGCCGGTTCTGACGATGCGCCCGGCATCCATCACATGCACATAATCCGGCACGATGTAATTCAGCAGACGCTGGTAATGCGTCACCATCACCACCGCATTGTCAGGTGTGAGCAGGCTGTTCACGCCGTTCGCCACGATCCTCAATGCGTCGATGTCGAGGCCAGAATCGGTTTCGTCCAGGATTGCCAGCCTGGGTGCCAGCACCGCCATTTGCAGAATTTCGTTGCGCTTTTTCTCGCCGCCGGAAAACCCCTCGTTCACGCTGCGATCGAGAAAACTGGCATCCATTTCGACGATTTTGATTTTTTCCTGCACCAGATCCTCGAACTCAAGCGGGTCAAGTTCCTCCAGCCCGCGTTCGTTCTGGAGCGTATTGTAGGCAAGGCGCAGCAACGCGCTGTTCGACACGCCGTGTATTTCGACCGGATACTGGAAAGCCAGGAAAAGTCCCGCCCTGGCCCGCTCTTCCGCAGCAAGAGAAAAAAGCTCCTTGCCTTCGAAGGTCGCTGTCCCGCCCGTCACGGTATAGTCGGGATGTCCCGCCAGCACCTTGGAAAACGTGCTCTTGCCCGAACCGTTGACACCCATGATGGCATGCACTTCGCCCGCACGCACGGTGAGGTCGACACCTTTCAAGATTTCCACCCCGGCAACTTCCGCCTTGAGGTTTCTGACTTCCAGCAATACCTTGCTACCCTTGTTAATCACCCTACGCTCCCTTCAAGTTTCAGGCCGAGCAACTTGGTTGCCTCGACCGCAAATTCCATCGGCAAATGCACGAACACGTCCTTGCAAAAGCCGTTGATGATCATAGAAATCGCCTCTTCCGAACCGATGCCGCGCTGCGCGAAAAAAAACATCTGGTCTTCGCCGATCTTGGACGTGGAGGCCTCGTGCTCGACCTGTGCCGTGACGTTCTGCACGTCTATCGTCGGAAACGTGTTCGCCGCGCAACGATCACCGATCAGCATCGAATCGCACTGCGAATAATTCCTGGCACCTGTCGCGCGGCTGCCGATCTTGACCAGACCGCGATAGCTGTTGTTCGAACGCCCGGCGGAAATGCCTTTCGAGATGATCCTGCTGCGGGTGTTCTTGCCGATATGTATCATTTTCGATCCGGTGTCGGCCTGTTGCAGATGGTTGGTCAGCGCCACCGAATAAAATTCGCCGATCGAGTTGTCGCCCAGCAGCACGCAGCTCGGATACTTCCACGTGATCGCGGAGCCGGTCTCGACCTGAGTCCAGGAAATCTTCGAATTGACCCCCTTGCACAAGCCGCGCTTGGTGACAAAATTGAAAATCCCGCCCTTGCCGTTCTCGTCCCCGGCATACCAGTTCTGCACGGTCGAATACTTGATATCGGCATTGTCCAGCGCGACCAGTTCGACCACAGCCGCATGCAGCTGGTTGGTATCGAACTGCGGGGCCGTGCAGCCTTCCAGATAACACACCGAGCTGCCTTCCTCGGCAATGATCAGCGTGCGCTCGAATTGTCCCGAGCCTTCGGTATTGATCCGGAAATAGGTGGACAAATCCATCGGGCACTTCGTCCCTTTAGGGATGTAGCAGAACGACCCGTCCGTGAACACCGCAGAATTAAGCGCGGCGTAAAAATTGTCGCCACTCGGCACCACGCTGCCCAGATATTGCTTCACCAGTTCCGGGTGCTCGTGCACCGCTTCGGAAAAGGAGCAGAAAATAATTCCAATCTCGGCCAGCTTCGCCTTGTAAGTCGTGGTCACCGATACGCTGTCGAAAATCACGTCGACTGCCACACCGGTCATCATTTTCTGTTCATGCAGAGGCACACCGAGTTTTTCAAAAGTGCGCCTTAATTCCGGGTCGACTTCATCCATGCTGGCGAGCTGCTTCTTCGGTTTGGGCTGCGCAAAATAAATGATGTCCTGAAAATCGATCCTGGGATAACTCACATTCGCCCAAGCCGGCTCCTCCATCGTCAGCCAGTGCCGGTAAGCGGCCAGGCGGAATTCAAGCAGCCACTCCGGCTCATTCTTCTTGTTTGAAATCAGGCGTATCACATCCTCGTTCAAACCTTTCGGAACGGCTTCGGTTTCGATGTCGGTCACAAAACCATGCTTGTATGGCTGGTTAACCAGATTTTGTATTGCAGAGCTCATTTATTGCCTCGTTCTCGAACTGCCCGTTTTTTTCTTTAAATCCAAATCACCCATAACGTCTGACATCCCCTCCCCCCTGGCAGGGGGAGGGTTAGGGAGGGGGTTGAAACTCGGCTTTTCCACTGATCTACCCCCATCCTAACCTTCCCCCTGCAAGGGGGAAGGAACTGATTAATTCAATGGACAATCCACATTAAACTCAGACGGCAAAACTCTCGCCGCAGCCGCACTCGTTCTTGACATTGGGGTTGTTGAACTTGAACACATGTGCAAATCCCTCCTTTACATAATCGAGCTGCGTCCCCTCAAGAAATTGCAGGTTCTGCTCATCAACCAGCACCTTCGCGCCAAAACTTTCGAAAACCCTGTCGGTCTCCAGTACAGTCTGCGCAATGTCGAAGGTATAGGCAAAGCCGCTGCATCCAGACTTCTTAACACCAAGACGGAGCCCGATTCCGTTGCCGCTCTTCTCGACCTGCTTCTGAATGTGCTTTGCTGCCGGTTCTGTCATCGTAATTGCCATGTCTATCTCCCATAACTCATGCGGACACACCCCGTGAATGAATCGCGCGCATATTCACGATCTGGGGTTTTGGTGCGATCAACTCGGCAAGACTTACCTTTGCCAGCGCATCCTGGATAATGTGGTTGATCCCCTGCCAGTTACCTCTGGTCGAGCAGAACGATTCCCGCTCGCAACTCGTGGTACCGCTGCATTCGGTGATTGAAATCGGGCCGTCCATCGCGTTGATGATTTCAGCAATCGAAATCTCCACAGGATGGCGGGCAAGCACGTAACCGCCCTTGGCGCCAAGCACAGAAGCCACCAGATTCTCACGGGCAAGCATCTTGAGTATCTTGCTTACCGTGGACGCAGCCATACCCAAGCCGGTCGCCACTTCGCTTGCGCTGTGCACAGCCTTATCGCGAGCCATATAGGCCATGACCTGACATCCATAATCTGCGAACTTGCTTAAACGTAACATACCCACCTCCCGGAACTGGGACTATTTTAGTCCTAGTTAGTTCGCAACGCAACTAATCCGGTATTTTCAATCCGGTATTATTCATCCGGCATCTTTCAGGTTTGGAGTTTGTAAATGGAGCTTGAAGCGGGACTGATAGGTCGCGTAGAATGGGCCGGATATGGCGACTACGGATAAATTGATCGCAATACAATAAGATTTTTCGGGCAGCGAGTTGGAGAGCGTTCCCTGCGCTAGTATTTCCATACCAGGAAATAGTTCGGGTGACGTTCTTTGTTTTTTTAAGCAAACCATGTGGAAAGTGACGCTATGACTGACAGCAAACAATACGTGTACGAATTTGAAAAGGGTGATGGAAAGAACAAGATGTTGCTGGGGGGCAAGGGCGCGAATCTGTGCGAAATGACCCAGATTGGCTTGAATGTGCCACCCGGTTTTACCATCACCACCGATGCGTGCAATGCCTATCTGGAAAAAAACAAATTACCGGATGGCTTGATGGCGGAAGTCAAGACTTACATGCTGGCGCTGGAAAAGAAAACCGGCAAAGGTTTCGGCAGCGGCACGAACCCCCTGCTCGTCTCGGTGCGTTCCGGCTCGTCCATGTCCATGCCGGGCATGATGGACACTATCCTCAACCTCGGCCTCAACGAGGCTTCGCTCAAGGGCCTGATCAAGCAAACCGGCAACGAACGCTTTGCCTATGACACTTATCGCCGTTTCATCCAGCTGTTCGGCAAGATCGCGCTCAACATCAGCGACGAACATTTCGACGAGCGCATGGCTGCGATCAAGCGCAAATATGGCGCGCCTCTCGATCTGGATTTGAATGTCGATCACCTCAAGGAGCTGGCAGGCGAATTTCTGGCTATCGTTCAACGCCACACCGGCAAGCCATTCCCGCAAGATCCTTACGAGCAGCTGGAAATTTCGATTGGCGCGGTGTTTGGCTCATGGATGGGCAAGCGTGCGGTGGACTATCGCAGGCAGTTCAGGATCACCAAGGATCAAGCCAGCGGCACAGCGGTGAATATCTGCACCATGGTATTCGGCAATATGGGCAATGACTCCGGCACCGGCGTGGGCTTTACGCGCAACCCTGGCACCGGCGAGAACATCATTTATGGCGAATATCTGGTCAATGCGCAGGGCGAGGATGTGGTGGCCGGGATTCGCACACCGAAGGCAATCGCCGAAATGGAACAGGAAATGCCGGAGATTTACCGCCAGTTGAAGACACTGCATAACCGGCTGGAGTCTCATTACCATGAGGTGCAGGATTTCGAGTTCACCATCGAAAAGGGCGTCCTTTATTGCCTGCAAACGCGTAACGGCAAAATGAACGCGCGCGGGATGGTGCGGACTTCGGTGGAAATGTTCCAAGAGGGGCTGATTTCCAAGGAACGCGCACTGCTGCGTATCGAACCGGCAATACTGGAACAGTTACTGGTTCCGCAGCTGGCGCCGAACTTTCATGGCAAGTCGCTGGCACAGGGGCTGCCAGCCTCGCCCGGAGCGGCATCCGGCAAGATCGTATTTGATGCCGATACCGCCGAAGCGCGCGGCCGCGCCGGCGAGAAAATTATCCTGGTGCGCGAGGAAACCAAGCCGGAGGATATCCACGGCTTTTTCCAGGCTCAGGGTATTTTGACCAGTCGTGGCGGCAAGACATCTCATGCCGCCGTGGTGGCGCGCGGCATGGGCAAACCCTGTGTTTCAGGATGCGAACAAATTGTCATCAATGATGTGCTGCGCAGTGCCCAGATTGGCGAAACCACGTTGCATGAAGGGGACGTCATCACCATAGACGGCGGCACCGGCCATGTCTATGCCGGTGAAGTACCGACTGTGGAGGCCGAGTTTTCCGAAGAAATGGACACTCTATTGGAGTGGGCGGATGAGGTATCCAGGCTCAAGGTGATGGCGAATGCCGACACGCCCCTTGATGCCCAGCGCGCGCGCGAATTCGGCGCGATGGGTATCGGCCTGTGCCGCACCGAGCGCATGTTCAACAGCACCGACAGATTGCCTATCGTGCAGGAAATGATTCTGGCCGAAACGCAGGAAGCCCGCCAGTCCGCACTGGATCGCCTGTTGCCGATCCAGCGAGCCGACTTCAAGGGCATCTTCAAGGCGATGAAGGGGCTGCCCGTCACCGTGCGCCTGCTGGATCCGCCGATGCACGAGTTCCTGCCTACAGCCGCACAACTCGAATTGGAAATCGCTCACCTGCATCAACTGCGTGACACCATCAACGGGTTGGAAGACTTGCCGGAAACTCTCAAGATGCTCAACCCCAAGCTCTACCAGCAGTATGCCGATGGCCTGATAAAACTGATGGGCGGACTGAGCGACTTCAAGGAATCGCACATGGAGGAAGATGTGATCGGCAAGAAGGAGGTGATCCTGAAAAAGGTCAGGGCACTGGCTGAAGTCAACCCGATGCTGGGCCATCGCGGCGTGCGGCTGGGCATCACTTATCCGGAAATCTACTCAATGCAGATACGGGCGATTCTTGAAGCGGCCGCGCTCTGCGCCAGGGACGGGGTAGAAATTTATCCCGAGATCATGGTGCCGCAGGTTGCCACCGTGGAAGAACTCAAGCGCATTCACAGTTACGTTCAGCGCATCCACAAGGAAGTGAACGCGACCCACGGCATTAACGTTAAATTCAAGTTCGGCTCCATGCTGGAAGTGGTGCGTGCCTGCGTGCGCGCCGGGCGCATGGCGGAAACCGCCGAATTTTTCTCTTTCGGCACCAACGACCTGACCCAGGCCACGTTCTCCTTCAGCCGCGAAGATGCGGAAAATAAATTCCTTCCCGCTTACACCGAGACCGGCATTCTGGAAGACAACCCATTCGAGGTGTTGGACATCAAAGGCGTGGGACAATTGATGAAGATGGCAGTGGAAAGGGGCCGCGGAACCAACCCGGATTTAAAAATCGGTATCTGCGGAGAACATGGCGGGCATCCAGGCTCCATCCATTTTTGCCATCACATCGGACTCAATTACGTTTCCTGCTCCGGCCCGCGCGTTCCCATCGCGCGCCTGGCGGCGGCGCAAGCCAAGTTGCTGGAAGATCAATATCGGGAACCGAGTTAACCGCCCTGCTGGCTGATTTTGCCAAGGCTCGATAAGGTCGGGCCTTTTGGCAATCTGGTGAATTAAGGAACCGCTGATTTATTCACCCAAGCTGTCGTTGCGAGCGAAGCGTGGCAATCCAGTGTTTTGATATAAAACGAACTTCTGGATTGCCACGTCGCTATGCTCCTCGCAATGACGATTTAATCTGCGCTTCC
>JAUSMR010000190.1 GCA_030645955.1 Gallionella sp.
CTACCGGTGGCCGCAGTGTGACTGATGGTATGCAAGTGGCGTTGACGGCAATGTTGTCATCACCGCAGTTCCTGTATCGCTCGGAAGTGGGAACGCTTTCCAGTGGTGGTGTGTACAAACTCGATGGTTATGAAATGGCAACCTACATGGCGTACACCTTCACCGGTACTACACCTAACGCCACCTTGATGACCGCGGCAGCCAATGGCACCCTGAACACCGCTGCTGGTATCCGTACGCAAGCATCAACCTTGCTGGCGTCAGCCAATACCAAACTGCTGTTGAGTGATTTGGTTAACCGCTGGTTGATGACCGAGAAAATCGAAACGCTCACCAAACCAGCGGTAAGCAACTTCGCCACCCTCGGCGCTGACATGAAGAACGAGCTGGGCAAAAACTTTGCCTACGCGATGCTGGAAACTAACGGTACCTTTGCATCGGTTTACAATCCGTCTTACACCCATATCAACTCTCGTCTTGCCGCACACTATGGCATGACCTTGAGCGGTACCCAGGATGCAGACGGTTTTGCCCGTGTAAACACCAGTGACCGCGGTGGGATCCTGACCTCAGGTGCCTTCCTGTCACGTTACGCCAGCACCACCGACTCCAACATGATCACCCGTGCCGTGGCGATTCGTCGTAAGTTGATGTGTCAGGATATTCCTGAGCCACCCTCAGGTGTGAGCCTTGACCGCGAAGCCCTGTTCGCGCAAGACCGCGCCTTCTACGAAGCGCCAACCACCACCCAGCACATGATCTTCGACCGCATTACTGCAGGCACCACCTGCTCTAACTGCCATGCCGAGATCATCAACCCATTGGGCGGCGGTCTGGAGAACTTTGACACGGCCGGTCGTGTACGCACCACCGATCTCAAAGGCAATGCGATTGTGTCGAGTGGTACCTTCTACTCACCTTACCCACAACTGCAATTCCTGAACGATCCGGATCGTGTGCTTTATTCACCGAAAATCCAATTCAACGGTGCTAAAGACCTTGCGCGGACGATTGTTGAACACCCACAAGTGGCGAACCTGGCGCAGACCTGTCTGGCAACCCAATTCGTTAGCTACAGCTCGGGTATCAACTCTATCTTCCTGATCGACTCCGATAGGGATGTTGGCTACACCCGCATCAGCAAAGACGAAGAAAATGCTTACCGTTGCGATGTAGCTGATTTGACCAACGTATTATCAACTAGAGGCCCACGTGCAATGCTGGAAGAAATCCCTGCATTGGAATCTGTGATGTACCGGAAGGAGTGGGTGCGCTAATGCGCGCCCGCTTTTCCCTCGCCTTGTTAACGAATTGGAGTAAATAAAAATGAGATATAGAGACTGCTTCGATAAAGAGCGTAGAGATTTTCTACGTATCGTACAGCGCGCCGGTATTTCTGCCGGTGTACTGAAAGCCTCCAGCTTGATTGGCGGTATTATGTTGGCGCGCACCGCAGAAGCACAAAGTGGCGTACC
>JAUSMR010000191.1 GCA_030645955.1 Gallionella sp.
TCGGCAGCGGGCATCTTCGTGCCGCCGGAGGCGAGGAATTCCTTCTCGAAGCGCGCGGGCCATTTGATCGCATCGAGGATGCGAATGGGTTGTTGCAGCGCGATCAGGCGGTCGGACAAATTCTTCACACGTTGCTGATAATCAGCCTGACTCATGGAGGTCCATATTTCTGGAGAGGAGAAGGGGCAAGCTTAAAGCAAATTCGGCGGACAAGACAGGCGTTGGGGGCCTGAGGGTTCGGCGGAATCCAGATTGACCGAAACCTCCTCAGCAGGTAGCTTGCCGTAGGCATGACAAACGAATAGCAGTCGGCAGCGGTTCGACGCATGTGGTCTAGAATCAAAGAGCTGGAGTATTAATCGGCAGTATCAAGGGACTGGATAAGCTCAAAGGAGCATGAGCATGGATAAACAACTGATGGCACTACAACAGGAACTCGACGGGCTGGCCCAGCGTGCTGACGCGGAGGCCGGAATTGAATTCTGGTTCGCCCGGGACCTGCAAACCCCCCTCGGTTATACCCGCTGGGAGAACTTCCTGACGGCCCTTCAAAGGGCCGTAGAGTCTTGTAAAGCAACGGGTTTTTCGGATTCAGACCATTTTCGTGGCGTCACGAAAATGGTCAGCTTGGAAAGGATAATGAACGCAAGGGGCGTTGACAGGCAATCCGCTCCTGGTCAAACGAAACGAGAACCCACCATGCCGGAACTGAAAATGATCGGACTGTTTTTTATCACCGCGCTCGCAGAGATCATTGGCTGCTACCTGCCCTATCTCTGGCTTCGGGAAGGAAAAAGCATATGGCTGCTGATTCCAGCCGCACTTAGCCTGGCTGTGTTCGCCTGGCTTCTCACCCTGCATCCGACAGCAGCAGGCCGCGTGTATGCCGCCTATGGTGGCATGTACATTTTTGTAGCGATCCTCTGGCTTTGGGTCATCGATGGCATCAGACCAACACTCTGGGATATTGTGGGGTCATGCGTCGCATTGGCGGGCATGGCCATCATTATTCTGGCGCCCAGAAGTGCATAATCGACACAGCGCTGCGTTCGACACCGCACTGAGCTGCGCTCCCATTCAGCGCATCCTTCACGCTCAGGCAATTAAGCCTCAGTTCATACAGCCCGCCCTAAGATCATCACATCAAAAGACTACGCGCACCGCGCTTGTCTGCATCGC
>JAUSMR010000192.1 GCA_030645955.1 Gallionella sp.
GTAATAACCCACGCCAAACTGGCCGATCAGTTGCGCATCGTTTTTCTGGTCGCCCGACAGCTTGGCCATGAAGTCGCGCGTGCCGCTCTGGGCAATCGTACCCAGGTGGTCAATCGCCTCCTGCTGCGACAGGCCAATGCCGTTGTCGGTGATGGTCAGGGTCTTGGCCGCCGTGTCAAAGCTCACGCGCACCTTGAGTTCGGGGTCGTTTTCATACACGCCCGCGTCGTTGAGCCCCTCAAAACGCAGCTTGTCGCAGGCATCCGACGCGTTGGAAATCAACTCGCGCAGAAAGATTTCAGGGTTGGAATACAGCGAGTGGGTGACCAGCTTGAGCAGTTGGGCGACTTCGGCCTGGAATGAATGTGTTTGTTTTTGCATGGTTTGTAAAGTGTTTTTGTAACTCGTAGTTACGAATAGAAGCCTGTCGTTAGAATTTTTAGCCGACTGGCAGCACTCTGCGCGTGCGTCAAAAAAACTGCCTGACAGGGGAGAAAGGGATAAAAGCCTTGCAAGTCAACGGTCAAGTGTGAACTATTTCTGGATCAGGGCTTCTTTACACCGCTGGGGTAGCATATCCAGGCTCAATTGGTTACATTGAACTCACATACCAACCGTTTTTACGATTTTATTTCTAACTGGAGAATCCGCACCATGAAAACTCTCTCTGCATCACTCAAAGCGCTTGTTGTTGCCAGCCTGGCTTGCGCCGCTGGGTTCGCTGCAGCCGCCCCCACAGACAGCCAAACCCTGACAGTTAACGCTACGGTCGTGGGCACCTGCAAGTTTTCAAGCGCCACCAACACGCTGGCGTTTGGCAACCTTGATCAGTCCGCCACCAGCGATACAACCTTGGACTTAGACGTAACGTACAAGTGCACAAAAAATACGGCCAGTGCAGGCATATCGATCCCCGCTGGAGGAACAATGACTGGACCAGGCGGTAATCTGCCGTTCACGCTTGCGGTCGCCGGTGACACAGCGATGGGCGGTGGTTTGGGCACGGCGGGCACTCTCCTGACTGCAGTGGTGACAGGTACCATCGCGGCGGCTGACGTGCAAGCTGCAGAAGCTGGTACTTACTCAACAACCGTGACACTCACCATTACGAACTGAATAGGTAGTACGGTGCGTGGGAGGCATCTGATTTAACATGCGCCGTCCTCCCACGCCCACCGACCCGGTTTCCATCAAGATTCAGGATGAATGCATTTCGGCTCTCGCTTTATAGAACATTGATGCTCGCCGGCCTGATGACGAGCACCATGCCGAGCCATGCCCAAGGCGTGGGCAATAGTTGTAAATTTGAATTCCGGGCGGCGAGCATTAACTTTGGCACTTTAATTCCCGGGACCCCGCAAGATGCGGTGTCGCCTGTCTTCGCGTCGGGCATGTTGGGTGATCCGGTAGGCGACTGTGCAAAAGGGCAGCCCATGTTGGTCCAGATCGCCGGCAGCAATAGCAACATGCGCCAGCTCAAGCATGCGTCGACGAATGATGTGATTAACTACACGCTGGAGGGAATCCCCGGGAGGCCCAGAGACCAAAGCATTGGCACATACGTTCAATTTGAATTCAGCGGGAAGATTCTTGCGAGCGACTACGCCAACGCGCCTGCCGGGAACTACTCCGACACGGTTTACATTACGGTGACCAACTAAACGGGGCACCCGCGCCGGGGTTGGCCCACGGCACATTCAACCATGACTCAAACCATCAGGGCGCTTGCGCTAACAGGGCTCTGTTGCGCGCTGCTTTCAGCCGCACCCTCATCCGCAGGTGAATTCTCGGTGTATCCGATACGCATCGACTTGGGCGCCAGCCTGAAAAGCAGTGTGCTCAATATAAAAAACGAAGATAAGCAAACGCTTAGCTTCCAGATTGATGCCAAGGAGTGGACGCAGGACGCAAGCAGCAAAGACCAGCATGCAGACACCAACGGCTTGATATTTTTTCCAAAAATCATCTCCATTGCACCAGGCGAGGAAGGCCTGATACGCGTGGGCGCCAGGGCCGCCGTGTCGCCCACCGAAAAAACCTACCGATTGTTCGTCGAAGAACTGCCGGGCGCCGCCAAGAAGCTGGAAGGCGGTGGGGCGCAGGTCAATGTGTTGATCCGCTTTGGCGTGCCGGTTTTTATTGCGCCGCTCAAACCACAAGACGGCCTGGACATTGACGGCTTCAGCCTGGCTAAAGGCACCGTTTCCCTGTCGGCAAAAAACACCGGCAACCGGCACCAGGTGGTGCAGGGCATTGACCTCAAGGGAAGCGATGCCGGTGGCAACCAGGTCTACGCACTGACGCTGGCGGACCGCTACCTGCTCACGGGTACGACCAAGTCCTACACCACCGCTATCGCTGCGGACCAGTGCGCCAAAATCACACGGCTGTCGCTGGAGTTCAAGACCGACAAGCTCAACGTGGCACGCCATCTGGACGTGACCCGCGCGATGTGCCCCTAAGCGCGCGCCCGGCCCGCCCCTCCGGCGTGAAGCCTGCACCCAAAAAAAGCCTGGTTGCCAGCGCGATGCTTTGTTGTCTTGGCGCCGCGCCGCTAGCGGCGTGGTCTGTAGAAGCTGCAGACAATGCCAAGGGTGCTGTTGCCACCCCAAAGGTTGCCGGTGTTGCCCAATCCGAGACCATGGTACTGCGCGTCAGCCTGAACACCGAAGACAAGGGCGACCTTTTTGTAGCGCGCACGCCCACAGCCGACTTTTTGGTGCGGACGCAGGACCTGAAGGACATCGGCTTCACCAACCCGGTGGGAAGCACTGTGTTGCTTGAGGGCGAGCCGCACATCTCGCTCCAGTCCATGGCGGGTGTGCGCTTCACCTTCGATGACAAAAAGCTGGCGCTCAACATTACCGCAGACCCCGGGCTTTTGCCCAGCCAGTCTTTGCAGTTGCGCGGAGACAGGCGCATCAGAGGCGTGATTCCGCGCGGCAGCAGCGCGTTTTTAAATTACGCCATCAGTTCTTCAGGCTATTACGCGGAGTCGGCAAGC
>JAUSMR010000184.1 GCA_030645955.1 Gallionella sp.
GGCGGCGCCAAGATGGGCGCGCTGCGCCTGAAAGCCATCATGATCCACGGCAAGCCTTCCGAGGCGCCGATGCAGAAGGAACTGAAAGAGCACAACAAGATCGTCGGCCGCAAGATCACCTCGACCTCGGTGATCAAGAACGCGCTGAAGCGGGTAGGCACGCCTTTCCTCTACAAACCTTCACGCGTCCTCGGCGCATTGGGCACCCTCAACAACCAGACCACCGCCTGGCACGAATCGCTCGACGCCGACAATTTCGATCCCTATCGCCCCGGCATGGACGGCTGTTTCAAGTGCCCGGTGCAATGTCGCAACCAGAACGACATGACGCCCGAGGGCAAGGGCGGCTGGGGTTCGGCCGCGCTGATGGGACTCAAGGGCAATGCCAGCTACGACAAGGCCCAGGCGGACGTCGATCACCACAAGCTGCGCACCTACAACGGCATCAAGGGCGATGGCCACTTCGACAAGTACGACAAGGGCGATGGCCCCGAGTATGTAACGCTGGGAAAGTTCGGCCCGATGATCGGCTTGCGCGAACCGGAGCAGGTGCTGCGCCTCAACAACATTCTCAACGACCTCGGCCTCGACTCGGCCTCCACCGGCAGCGCCATTGCCTGGGCAATGGAACTATGGCAGCGCGGCATCATCGACGCCAGCCACACCGGTGGCCTCGACCTGTCCTGGGGCAATTACGAGACGATCGAAAAGCTGCTGTTCATGACCGCCAAACGCGAGGGCTTCGGCGACACCATTGCCGACTCGGCACGGGCCGTTGAACGCGGCAAGTATCCGGTGGTGGCGCTCGACTACCGGATGGCGGTAAAGGGACTGTTCCAGTCCGATCCCCACGATGCCCGCATACTCAAAGCCTTTGCCCTCGGCCTCGCGGTCGCCACGCGCGGCATGGATCACCTGCGCAACCGCGTCACGCTCGAAATCAACGCCCGCATCAACGACGATGCCCCGTTCAAGGCCGAACTCTATGGCGGCACCGTGGCGCCGCAGCCGAACAGCTATGAGGGCAAGGAAATCGCCGTGCGGCGCTGCGAGAACACCTTTGCCGTCGGCGACTCGATTGGCATGTGCCGCTTCAACACAAAATTGTTCAACTCCCCGACGCTGCCCGACTGCGACGATTTTGCAATCCAGGTCAGCACGCTGACCGGGCACCCGGTGACGGCCGGGCAAATGGACGAAATTGGCCGCAATATCACGGGCCTCGAACACCTGCTCAATTTCCGCCTGGGACTGCGTGGCAGTGATGACACCCTGCCCCGTCGCTGGTTCGACGAATCCATCGACAGCGGGCCGTTCAAGGGCGAATTGATCGACCGCAAGCAGTTCGAATCGATGAAGGCACGCTTTTACGAACTGACCGGCCTCAACAGCGAAGGTGTCCCGCGCGCCGATTGGCATCAGCAACTGGCGCTGGTAACTACCGGTTTTGCGCTGCATGTCGAACTGCCCAAACCTCTGCCTGGCGCTCCGGAGAGGTCGATCGTAATCGACGAGCCGGTGGCCAACGTAAGCGAACTCCGTCGTGCACTGCGACGCCATCTTCCCGAGGCTCGCTCGGCGCTCGATGATCCAACCTGGAATGTCACGGTCAATGGCGAGATGCTGTTATCCGGAGAAATCAGCAAAGCCCTGCACAGTGGTGACCGGGTGCAACTGGTGCCCATCATTGCCGGCGGCTGACGGTTGACCTCTGTTGCAACTGTTTGGGCTATCATGAATTCGCTGATCGCAGAATTTCAGCCCAACCAACAATCAGGAGATGACCATGGCAAAGAAGGCAAAGGACGAGAACGCCGTATATAAGATCGTAGAAGTTGTAGGTTCCAGTCCGACTTCCTGGGAAGATGCGGCCAAATCAGCCGTCACATCAGCCGCCAAGAGCCTGCGCGACCTGCGCGTCGCTGAAATAACCAAGCTCGACATGAAACTCGACAATGGCAAGGTGGTGGCTTTTCGGGCGCGCGTTTCCATGTCGTTCAAGTACGAAGACTGAAACAGCACAACACTGGTTCAGTTAGTGCAAACGGGGACCGCGGTCCCCGTTGTTATTATGGATAGCGGTCAGATTGTTCTGGCCTTGTATGTGTGGAGTGTTGAATGATCAGGATTAACGAGAATTACCAGCAGTTGCAGGCCTCTTACCTGTTTTCCGATATCGCCAAGCGGGTCGCAGCCTTTCAGAAGGCCAATCCCGGCAAGAAGCTAATCAAACTGGGCATTGGGGATGTAACCCGAGCCTTGCCGGATGCCTGTATCAAGGCACTGCATGCCGCCACCGACGAGATGGCCAGCGATAGCACGTTCCGCGGCTATGGGCCGGAACAGGGCTACGACTTCTTGCGCGA
>JAUSMR010000200.1 GCA_030645955.1 Gallionella sp.
CGCGTCAATCTGGTCGTACGCCTTGGCTTCGCCGCCAAATTTCTTGGACAATACGGTGGTGATCGCCGCAGTCAATGTGGTCTTGCCATGATCCACGTGGCCTATCGTGCCTACGTTGACGTGCGGTTTGGTGCGTTCAAACTTACTTTTTGCCATGATAATCGCCTCTTAAACTGAATGTTATTTCTGGAACTAATTTATCTTTAATGCCTGGAAATTATTTCTTGCTCATAATTGCTTCGGCAACATTCTTCGGTGCCTCTGAATAATGCTTGAATTCCATCGTGTAAGTCGCACGGCCTTGCGTTGCGGAGCGCAGCGCAGTGGAATAACCGAACATTTCCGCCAGCGGCACCTCGGCCTTCACCACCTTGCCGCCGCCCGCCATATCGTCCATGCCCTGCACCATGCCGCGACGTGAGGACAAATCGCCCATCACTGTGCCGGTATAGTCTTCCGGGGTTTCCACTTCGACCGACATCATCGGCTCGAGCAGAACCGGACTGGCTTTGCGCATACCATCCTTGAACGCCATCGAAGCCGCCATCTTGAAGGCATTTTCATTGGAGTCCACATCGTGGTAAGAACCGTCAAATAAGGTGCATTTCACATCCACCACAGGGAAGCCCGCCAACACACCATTCGGCAGCGTTTCGCGCAAACCCTTCTCAACAGCCGGGATGTATTCACGGGGAACACTACCGCCCTTGATCGCATCGACAAATTCAAAGCCCTTGCCCGCCTCATTCGGCTCCATCTTGATCCACACGTGTCCGTACTGGCCGCGGCCACCGGACTGTTTGACAAACTTGCCTTCGATTTCGACCGGCTTCCTGATCGCTTCGCGGTACGCTACTTGCGGCGCTCCCACATTGGCTTCAACACCGAATTCACGCTTCATGCGATCGACCAGAATTTCCAGATGCAATTCGCCCATACCGGAAATGATCGTTTGACCGGATTCTTCATCGGTGCGCACGCGGAACGACGGGTCTTCCTGCGCCAGACGATTCAGCGCAAGTCCCATCTTTTCCTGGTCGACCTTGGTCTTGGGTTCAACCGCCACGTGGATCACCGGCTCCGGGAATATCATGCGCTCCAGAATGATCTCTTTAGCAGGGTCGCACAGGGTATCTCCGGTGGTGGCTTCTTTCAGGCCTACCGCAGCGGCGATGTCGCCCGCAAACACTTCCTTGATTTCTTCGCGCTCATTTGCATGCATCAGCAGGATACGGCCGACACGCTCTTTACGCCCCTTGATCGGGTTGTAAATGGTATCGCCTGATTTAAGCATGCCGGAATAGACGCGGAAGAAAATCAGCTGGCCGACGAACGGGTCGGTCATGATCTTGAACGCCAGGCCGGAGAATGGCTCAGAATCCGAGGCTTTACGCTCACCGATGGAACCATCCGGCAATTCACCTTTCACCGGACGAATATCGGTTGGCGCCGGCAAATAGTCGATCACACCATCCAGCATGGCTTGCACGCCTTTATTCTTGAACGCGGAACCGCACAGCATCGGGATAATTTCTCCGGCGATGGTACGAATACGCAGACCTTTCTTGATATCCGCTTCGGGCAAGTCACCTTCCTCAAGGTACTTGTTCATCATTTCTTCAGAGGCTTCGGCGGCGGACTCCACCATCTTTTCACGCCATTCCTTGGCCGTCGCCAGCAGATCAGCGGGAATATCGCGCAGCTCAAATTTCATTCCTTGCGAAGCTTCATCCCAATAAATAGCCTTCATCCGCACCAGGTCGATCACGCCTTCAAATTTTTCTTCGGCACCAATCGGCACCTGAATAGGAATCGGGTTGGCATGCAAACGGCTGCGCATTTGATCATAAACCTTGAAGAAGTTCGCACCCTGGCGATCCATCTTGTTCACGAACGCCAAGCGCGGCACACCGTACTTGTTAGCCTGGCGCCATACCGTTTCTGACTGCGGCTGCACACCACCCACGGCGCAATACACCATGCACGCGCCATCCAGCACACGCATGGAACGTTCCACTTCTATGGTGAAGTCCACGTGACCAGGGGTGTCGATGATATTGATGCGATGCTCGGGGAGAGATTTGTCCATGCCCTTCCAGAAGCAGGTGGTCGCAGCTGAGGTAATGGTGATACCACGCTCCTGCTCTTGTTCCATCCAGTCCATGATGGCCGCGCCGTCATGCACTTCGCCGATTTTATGGCTCACCCCAGTGTAGAACAGAACACGTTCGGTGGTAGTGGTCTTGCCTGCGTCAATATGCGCGCTGATGCCGATATTGCGGTAACGCTCAATGGGGGTTTTACGTGCCACGGTAGATGCCTAACTATTATCTGGTTAAAACTGCTGTAATCCGATTAGATTTTTAATCTGATTAGATTATTAGAAACGGAAATGCGAGAACGCCTTGTTCGCCTCAGCCATACGGTGCACTTCTTCACGCTTCTTCACCGCACCACCGCGGCCTTCGGACGCGTCGATCAGCTCGCCGGCCAGACGCATACCCATGGACTTTTCACCGCGCTTGCGCGCCGCTTCGCGCAACCAGCGCATCGACAACGCCATACGCCGCGAAGGACGGACTTCAACCGGCACCTGATAGTTCGCGCCGCCGACACGGCGGCTTTTCACTTCAACTTGCGGCTTGGCATTAGTCAAAGCCAGATTGAACACCTCGATCGCATCTTTGCCGGTCTTCTTGACGATTTGCTCCAGCGCGCCGTACAAAATGCGCTCGGCAACCGACTTCTTGCCCGCAGTCATCAATACGTTTACGAACTTGGACAAATCCTGGTTGCCGAATTTTGGATCAGGCAGGACTTCGCGTTTGGGTACTTCTCTACGTCTTGGCATATCAACCTCGAATAATTACTAATACTTAAAATTAAGTTTTTTTGGCGCGTTTCGCACCGTACTTGGAGCGGGATTGCTTACGATCTTTCACACCAGCCGTATCCAAACTGCCGCGCACCATGTGGTAACGCACACCCGGCAAATCCTTAACGCGGCCGCCGCGCAGCAACACCACCGAGTGCTCCTGCAAGTTGTGACCTTCACCGCCGATGTAGCTGATCACCTCGAAACCGTTTGTCAGCCGCACCTTGGCCACTTTACGCAGCGCGGAGTTAGGCTTCTTCGGAGTGGTGGTATACACGCGCGTACAGACTCCGCGCTTTTGCGGAGAACCCGCCAGAGCTGGAACCTTGCTTTTTTCTACGATTGCAACCCGCGGCTTGCGGATCAACTGGTTAATGGTTGGCATTTTCTACACATCCTAAGTAATTCTAAAATTTCGTTAAACATCATCAAATAAAAAACGCCGTCGCAGCAAGACAATAATCCATCCGCTGCGACGGGAAAAAAGGTTGCGAATTCTAGAGAGAAACCCCGGATGTGTCAAGCAAATCGCCTGTTGCAACCACATCACCCTCTTGCAACTCACGGCCCTCGGCTATATCAATGCCCAGACGCTGTTTGCGCCGCGTGACGTGATAGGCCAATCCAGTGCCTGCCGGGATCAAACGGCCAACAATGACGTTTTCCTTCAGTCCACGCAGATCGTCCCGCTTGCCCATAATCGCCGCTTCGGTCAGCACGCGCGTGGTTTCCTGGAAGGAAGCTGCGGAAATGAACGAGTCGGTGGACAGCGATGCCTTGGTAATCCCGAGCAGCACGAACTCGAATGTCGCCGGATTCTTGCCTTCGGCGATCACGTGCTCGTTTTCCACCAACAAGTCAGCACGCTCAACTTGCTCACCGGTGATGAAACGGGTATCTCCCACATCCTTGATTTGCACTCGGCGCAACATCTGACGCACGATTACTTCGATGTGCTTATCGCTGATCTTCACTCCCTGCAAACGATAAACCTCTTGCACCTCATCAGTGATGTAGCGAGCCAGTGCCGCCACGCCCAGCAAGCGCAGAATGTCATGCGGATCAGCCGGACCGTCCACAATCATTTCACCCTGATTGACCACCTGACCATCGTGTGCCAGCACATGTTTTTCCTTTGGTATCAGGAACTCATTGGCAACGCCATCCACATCGGTTATCACCAGTCGCTGTTTGCCCTTGGTGTCTTTGCCGAACGAAACCGTACCAGTGCACTCGGCCAACATACCGGCATCCTTGGGCACACGCGCCTCGAACAACTCGGCCACTCGCGGCAGACCGCCGGTAATGTCGCGCGTCTTGCTGCTTTCCTGCGGGATACGCGCCAGCACATCACCCACACCTACTTGCTGACCATCCTCAACGGTAATAATCGAGCCGGTTTGGAAAGTCACGCTGACTGCAGTCTCGGTGCCAGCCAATGTAACTTCCTGGCCCGTTTTGCCATACAGGCGCACCATGGGTCGCACGCCCTTGCTTTGTGCGGTGGATCGTTTCGGATCAATCACCACCAGCGTGGACAGGCCAGTAACCTCATCGATCTGCTTGGCAACTGTCACGCCTTCTTCAACATTCTGGAAACTCACCTTGCCGGCGTATTCCGTGATGATCGGACGGGTATGTGGATCCCAGGTTGCCAGTACTACGCCCGCTCGCACTGTATTGTCTTGCTTGACCGCCAGGGTCGCACCATAAGGAACCTTATGGCGCTCACGCTCACGACCGTGATCGTCGGCAATGATAACCTCGGCACTTCGTGCAACCACGATCACCTCGCCGCGCACGGTTGTCACCACACGCATATTCGGGCTGTATTTCATCACGCCATTGGATTTGCTTTCCACTTGACTGGCCACCACGGTACGCGAAGCCGCGCCGCCGATGTGGAAAGTACGCATGGTCAACTGGGTGCCCGGCTCACCGATGGATTGTGCAGCAATCACGCCGACCGCCTCACCCACATTCACCATGCCGCCACGCCCCAGATCGCGGCCATAACACTTGGCGCACAAACCAAAGCGCGTTTCACAACTCAACGGGGTGCGCACGCGCACTTCGTCAATTCCGAGTGTTTCGATACGCTCTACCGCAGTCTCATCGAGCAGCACGCCGGCTTCATATAGCGTTTCGCCGCTTTCCGGATTGACCACATCAGCGCTGACCACGCGACCAAGAACACGCTCGCTCAATGCCTCGATGACTTCACCACCTTCAACCATGGCTTTCATCGAAGTGCCGTTGACCGTGCCGCAATCATCTTCGATAACCACCAGATCCTGTGTCACATCCACCAGACGGCGAGTCAAATAACCGGAGTTCGCGGTCTTCAGTGCAGTATCAGCCAAGCCCTTGCGCGCGCCGTGCGTGGAGATGAAGTACTGCAACATATTCAACCCCTCGCGGAAGTTTGCGGTGATCGGAGTTTCAATGATCGAGCCATCCGGTTTGGCCATCAGGCCGCGCATGCCGGCCAATTGACGGATCTGTGCTGCCGAACCCCGCGCGCCGGAGTCCGCCATCATATAGATGGAGTTAAATGACTCCTGCATCACCGGCTTGCCCTTTACCATGCGCGGCAAGCCCGTGGCGCGGTCAATTACCGGCTCACTGCCCAGCTGTTCCATCATGGCCTTGGCCACCACGTCGCCGGTACGCCCCCAAATGTCCACCACCTTGTTGTAGCGCTCGCCGTCAGTCACCAGACCGGAGGTGTACTGTGTGTAAATTTCCTTGACTTCTTTTTCGGCTGCACCGATCAGCTCACTCTTTTGCGGCGGCATCAGCATGTCGTCCACGGCAATCGAAATACCGGCGCGCGTCGCGTAGGTAAAGCCGGTGTACATCAGCTTGTCCGCCATGATAACTGTGTCACGCAAACCGCACTGCCGGAAGCTGGCATTGATCAAACGCGAAATTTCCTTCTTCTTGAGTGTCTTGTTGATCAAAGCGAATGGCAAGCCTGCCGGCAACACCTCGGACAACAAGGCACGGCCCACAGTCGTTTCATGGCGAACCAGTTTTTCAATTGGCTGGCCCGCTTCATCCTTGTGGATTTCTTTGAGACGCACCACAACCTTGGCTTGCAACTCGACCTCGCGCGTCTCGTAAGCGCGCGACACTTCGGCGATGTTGGCGAACATCGAACCCTCGCCCAATGCGCCAATTTTTTCGCGGGTCATATAGTACAAGCCCAACACGATGTCCTGCGATGGAACGATGATCGGTTCACCGTTTGCCGGCGACAGCACGTTGTTGGAAGCCAGCATCAGGGTGCGGCATTCCATCTGCGCTTCCAGCGACAACGGCACGTGTACCGCCATCTGGTCACCGTCGAAGTCGGCGTTGAATGCCGAGCAGACCAGCGGATGCAACTGGATCGCCTTGCCTTCGATCAGGATCGGCTCGAACGCCTGGATACCGAGACGGTGCAGCGTCGGCGCACGGTTCAACAGCACCGGGTGTTCGCGTATCACTTCTTCGAGTATGTCCCACACGACAGGCTCTTCGGCCTCGACCATGCGCTTGCTGGCCTTGATGGTGGTCGCCAGACCCATTGCTTCGAGGCGGCTGAAAATAAACGGCTTGAACAATTCCAACGCCATCTTCTTCGGCAGACCGCATTGATGCAGCTTGAGTTGCGGACCCACCACGATCACGGAACGACCGGAGTAGTCAACGCGCTTGCCCAACAAGTTTTGACGGAAGCGGCCGCTCTTGCCCTTGATCATATCGGCCAGGGATTTCAGCTGGCGCTTGTTCGCGCCGGTCATCGCCTTGCCGCGACGGCCATTGTCCAGCAATGAGTCCACCGATTCCTGCAACATGCGCTTTTCGTTGCGCACGATGATGTCAGGCGCTTTCAACTCTAGCAGACGACGCAGGCGGTTGTTACGGTTGATCACGCGACGATACAAATCGTTCAGGTCTGAAGTAGCAAAGCGGCCACCATCCAATGGCACCAGCGGGCGCAATTCCGGCGGCAACACCGGCAATACTGTCAACACCATCCATTGCGGCTTGATGCCGGACGCGTTAAATGCCTCCAGCACTTTCAGACGCTTGGCATATTTCTTGATTTTGGTTTCCGAGCCGGTTGCCGCCAAATCAGCACGGATAACCTCGATTTCACTGGTAACATCCAGCCCGCTCAGCAACGCACGGATACCTTCCGCGCCCATTGTCGCGCTAAACTCATCGCCATATTCCTCAGTCTTGGCAAGATAGTCTTCTTCTGACAGCAGCTGGCCGCGATTCAACGGGGTCATGCCTGGTTCAGTCACCACATAGGCTTCGAAGTACAACACGCGTTCGATGTCACGCAGCGTCATATCCAACACCATGCCGAGACGCGAAGGCAGCGACTTCAGGAACCAGATGTGCGCAACCGGACTGGCCAATTCGATATGCCCCATGCGCTCACGGCGCACCTTGGACAAAGACACTTCCACGCCGCATTTTTCGCAGATCACACCGCGATGTTTCAGGCGCTTATACTTGCCACACAGGCATTCATAGTCCTTTACCGGTCCGAAAATCTTGGCGCAGAACAGCCCGTCACGTTCCGGTTTGAAAGTGCGGTAATTGATGGTTTCCGGTTTTTTGACTTCGCCGTAGGACCACGAACGGATTTTTTCCGGCGATGCGAGGCCAATCTTGATCGCATCGAACTCTTCTTTTTGTGTGACCTGCTTAAATAAATCCAGCAATGATTTCATGTGAAACTCCTTTAGGATATAGGATCGAGGAACGAGGAGCGAGGAAGGGGTCTAGCTCAATCCCCGCTCCTCGCTCCTGCTTCTTAGTGCCGTACCAAATCCATATCAATCGCCAATGAACGAATTTCCTTGATGACCACGTTGAAAGATTCCGGCATGCCGGCATCAATCTTGTGTTCGCCTTTGACGATGCTTTCGTAAACCTTGGTGCGTCCCGCCACATCGTCCGACTTAACCGTGAGCATTTCCTGCAAGGTATAAGCCGCGCCGTAGGCTTCCAGAGCCCACACTTCCATTTCACCGAAGCGCTGGCCACCGAACTGCGCCTTACCGCCCAGCGGCTGTTGCGTTACCAGACTGTATGGTCCGGTTGAACGCGCGTGCATCTTGTCATCCACCAGGTGGTGCAGCTTAAGAATGTGTTTGTAGCCTACCGTCACCTGGCGATCAAACGCCTCACCAGTGCGGCCGTCGTGCAGCGTGGTCTGGCCGGACAGCGGCAGATCGGCCAGGGCCAGCATGTACTTGATTTCTTCCTCGCTGGCTCCGTCAAACACCGGCGTCGCAAACGGCACGCCATGCTTCAGGTTGCGGCATAACTCGATGATTTCATCGTCACTGAACGACTCCAGATCAACGGATTGTCCATTGTGATGATTGTAAATCTTGTTGAGGAACTTACGTACCTCCGTAATCTTGGCATTGGTTTGCAGCATGTCATCGATCTTCTTGCCCAAGCCTTTGGCCGCCCATCCCAAGTGCGTTTCCAGTATCTGGCCGATGTTCATACGCGAAGGCACGCCGAGCGGATTCAGCACAACGTCCACCGGCGTGCCATCCGCCATGTACGGCATGTCTTCAACCGGCACGATACGCGATACCACACCCTTGTTACCATGGCGGCCGGCCATCTTGTCGCCTGGCTGCAAACGCCGCTTCACCGCAACATACACCTTGACCATCTTCTGCACGCCGGCTTGCAGCTCATCGCCTTGCGTCAGCTTCTTCCTCTTCAACTCAAACGCGGCATCGAACTCCGCACGTTTTTGCGTCATGCTTTCCTTGACTTGCTCCATCTGGGCAGCCACTTCGTCATTAGCAACGCGAATATCGAACCATTGGTGTGGCTCGATGCTATGCAAATATTCTTTACTCAGCTTGGTGCCCTTGGCCAGCTTCTTGGGTCCGCCGTTGGCCACTTTGTTGTGCAGCAACTTTTCCATACGCGCGAACACGTCGGCTTCAACGATACGCATCTGGTCGGACAGATCCTTCCTGTAGCGATTCAGTTCATCGTCAATGATCTGCTGGGCGCGCTTGTCACGTTGCAGGCCTTCGCGGGTGAACACCTGCACATCAATCACCGTTCCCGAGCTGCCGGTCGACACACGCAAGCTGGTATCCTTCACATCCGATGCCTTTTCGCCGAAAATCGCGCGCAGCAATTTTTCTTCAGGCGTCAATTGGGTTTCACCCTTGGGAGTCACCTTGCCGACCAGCACGTCACCCACTGCGACTTCCGCGCCGATATGCACGATACCGCATTCGTCCAGACGGGCCAGTTGCGCCTCGGACAGATTCGGGATATCGCGGGTAATTTCCTCAGGTCCCAGCTTGGTATCGCGGGCAGCAACGGTCAATTCTTCGATATGGATAGAAGTGAAACGATCCTGTGCCGAAACGCGTTCGGAAATCAAAATCGAATCCTCATAGTTGTAGCCATTCCATGGCATGAATGCGACCAGCATGTTCTGTCCGAGAGCCAATTCGCCCAAGTCAGTGGAAGCGCCGTCAGCCACCACGTCACCGCGCGCAATCACATCGCCAACCTTGACCAGCGGGCGCTGGTTGATGTTGGTGTTCTGGTTGGAACGGGTGTATTTGGTCAGATTGTAAATATCCACACCGACTTCACCGGCAGTAGTTTCATCGTCGTTGACGCGCACCACAATACGGGCTGCATCCACATAATCGATGCGGCCACCACGCCAGGCTTGTACTGTCGTGCCGGAGTCAACTGCCACGGTACGCTCAAGACCGGTGCCCACCAGCGGATTTTCCGCGCGCAAACAAGGTACGGCCTGGCGTTGCATGTTGGCGCCCATCAAGGCCCGGTTCGCATCGTCATGCTCGAGGAACGGAATCAGCGAAGCAGCCACCGACACCACCTGCGAGGGTGACACATCCATGTATTCCATCTGGTCAGGAGCAGCCAGAACAAATTCGTTGTGGTGCCGCGCCGACACGATATCGTTGGTGAAATGGCCTTTCTTGTCCAGCTCCGCGTTCGCCTGGGCGATAGTGAATTTACCTTCTTCAATCGCGGACAAATAATCTACTTCGTCAGCCACTTTTCCTTTGGTCACCTTGCGGTATGGCGTTTCGATGAAACCATATTCGTTGGTGCGTGCATACAACGCCAGTGAGTTAATCAGGCCGATGTTCGGGCCTTCCGGCGTTTCAATAGGACACATGCGGCCATAGTGGGTCGGATGCACGTCGCGCACTTCAAACCCGGCGCGTTCGCGTGTCAGACCTCCAGGCCCAAGTGCGGAAATACGGCGCTTGTGGGTTATTTCGGACAATGGATTGGTTTGATCCATGAACTGGGATAACTGGCTGGAGCCGAAGAATTCCTTGACCGCAGCCGAGATCGGCTTGGCATTGATCAAATCATGCGGCATCAGGTTATCGGTTTCGGCTTGGCCGAGACGTTCCTTGACGGCGCGCTCCACGCGTGCCAGTCCTGCACGGAATTGGTTTTCAGCCAACTCGCCCACGGCACGTACACGGCGATTGCCGAGGTGATCGATGTCATCAATTTCACCGCGGCCATTGCGCAACTCGACCAGAATCTTCACAACTTCAACGATGTCTTCGTTGGAAAGAATCGTAGGGCCGGTCAGTTCTTCGCGCCCGACACGGCGATTGAATTTCATACGGCCGACGGAAGACAAGTCGTAGCGTTCTTCGTTGAAGAACAGCCCGTTGAACAAGTTCTCCACCGCTTCCTCTGTAGGCGGTTCGCCGGGGCGCATCATGCGGTAAATTGCCACGTGCGCCGTCCATTGGTCGATGGTTTCATCGGTACGCAGGGTCTGCGAAATGAACGCGCCGTGATCCAGATCGTTGGTGTACAAAGTATTGATTTTGCGTATGCCGGCTTCCTGCAGAGTATGCAGCAATGTTTCGGTGATTTCGTCATTGGCTTTGGCGATGATTTCGCCGCTATCCTTATCCACCACATCGTTCGCAATCACGCGGCCAATCAGGAATTCTTCGGGCACCTCCAGCTTGTCGATCCCTGCCTCATGCATTTCGCGGATATGGCGCACAGTGATGCGCTTGTCCTTGGCGACAATGATATTGCCGGATTTGCCGAATATATCAAAGCGTGCCAAGTCACCACGCAGACGCTCCGGTACCGCCTCGAACTGAATACTCTTCTTGCCCAGATGAAAAGTGTCAAATTCAAAGAACATCCTGAGCATATCTTCGTTGTTGTAGCCCAGCGCGCGCAGCAGGATGGTAACCGGCATCTTGCGGCGACGATCGATACGGAAGTACACATAGTCCTTCGCGTCGAATTCGAAATCCAGCCAGGAACCGCGATAGGGAATGATACGCGCAGAGAACAACAGCTTGCCCGAGGAATGCGTCTTGCCGCGATCATGTTCGAAGAACACTCCTGGCGAACGATGCAACTGGGAAACAATAACGCGCTCGGTGCCATTAATCACAAACGAACCGGTGTTAGTCATGAGCGGAATTTCACCCATGTACACTTCCTGCTCTTTCACTTCTTTAACGGTGGGCTTGGACGCTTCTTTGTCCATAATGGTCAAACGCACTTTGGCGCGCAATGGCGAAGCATAGGTCAGTCCGCGTTGCCGGCATTCCTTCACATCAAACGGAGGCATACCCAACATGTAACTGACGAAGTCGAGCCGCGCATTCTTGGAATGGCTATAGATCGGGAAAATTCCGTTAAAAGCGGCCTGCAATCCTTCATTTTTGCGTTGCTCAGGCGGCGTATACGCCTGCAAAAATGCGGCGAAGGATTCCAACTGGGTGGACAGCAGGAAAGGAACCGGCAACGCACCGACTCGCTTGGCAAAGCTTTTACGGATGCGTTTTTTTTCGGTAAAAGAGTAGCTCATATAATCTCCACGATCGAGGAAAAAGACAGGGGACAGGAAATGTTTTGCTAGCAGCCGCGTTGCG
Source organism: Gallionella sp. (assembly GCA_030645955.1). The sequence continues at coordinate 11,833 of JAUSMR010000200.1, forward strand.
GCATACCTGCATGACCCATTTTAGACTTCCTGGCCGCTGGCTTTTTAAAGCGGCAAAAGGCTGACGGTAAGCCGTCAGCCTTTCTACAACACACAACCTTACTTGATTTCAGCCGCTGCGCCAGCTTCAATCAATTGCTTCAAGACTGCGTCAGCATCAGCTTTGGAAACGCCTTCCTTGACAGCCTTCGGTGCACCGTCCACCAGATCCTTGGCTTCTTTCAAGCCCAGCCCGGTAATGGTGCGAACTACCTTGATCGTATTCACCTTGTTGTCGCCAGCAGCTTTCAAAATCACCGAGAATTCGGTTTGTTCAGCGGCAGCAGCAGCAGCACCACCGCCAGCAGCGGCCGGTGCAGCCATCGAAGCAGCTGAAACACCAAACTTCTCTTCAATCGCCTTTACCAGGCCATTAAGTTCCAGCACGGACATATTGTCCAGAGTAGCCAAAAATGCGTCTTTATCGAATGCCATTTTGTTTTCCTAACTTTAAAAAATTAATCGGATCAAGCAGCGGCAGGTTCTTTTTTCTCGGCAATCGCGCTGAGGACGCGAGCCAAGCCAGAAACCGGCGACTGCAGCAAACCGCACAGTTGTGCCAGCAGCACTTCCTTCGACGGTACGGAAGCCAGCGCGTTCACGCCTGCGGCATCCAGCAACTTGCCGTTGTAAGAGCCCGCTTTCACGACCAGCTTGTCGTTCGTCTTGGCGAATTCATGCACCACCTTGGCAGCAGCGACAGCGTCCGCACTGATGCTGTACACCAGCGGGCCGATCATCTTGTCAGCCAATGTCTCGAACGGAGTACCTTGCACCGCACGGCGCGCCAGCGTGTTCTTCAACACGTGGAAATACACCCCCGACTTGCGTGCATTGGCGCGCAGTTTGGTGATGTCGCCGACCTTGATGCCACGATACTCTGCCAAGACGATAGTCTGTGCCTGTGCAACCTGCGCACTGACTTCCGCAACCACTGCCTGTTTTTCTTGCAGATTGAGACTCAAGTCTTCCTCCATTTTTCCAGAATGCACTTACGCACATTCCATTGGTTGCAACAGCGTCCTTGAGCCAGGAAAACTACCCCTGCTCGCGGGCACACCATCTACGTGGGCAAACGGATCGCTCCGTCAATTAAGTTTCGGGCCAACCACGCCCTCGACACCTACGGTCTTTGATGCTGCCAGCACGCCAGCAGTCCAAAGATCAGAGGCGGCAGGATTTGCATCCTGCCGCCGAATTCAAAGCATTATGCAGTCAGACTGGCCTGCTCGACACGGATACCGGCGCCCATGGTGCTGGAGATGGATACCTTTCTCAGGTACACCCCCTTGGATGCAGCCGGTTTGGCCTTGTTCAGCGCGTCGACCAGTGCCAGCAGGTTTTCGCGCAATGCTTCCGGCGCGAACGAAGCACGGCCGATGGTGCACTGCACGATACCGTTCTTGTCGGTACGGTACTGCACCTGACCAGCCTTGGCGTTCTTCACCGCACCCGCCACATCGGCGGACACCGTGCCCACCTTGGGATTAGGCATCAAGCCGCGCGGGCCGAGAATCTGGCCCAATTGCCCGACCAGACGCATTGCATCAGGGCTGGCAATCAGCACGTCAAAGTTCAGGTTGCCGCCCTTGATGGATTCGGCCAAATCTTCGAAACCGACGATGTCCGCACCGGCGGCCTTGGCCTCTTCGGCCTTCGCGCCCTGCGCGAATACTGCCACGCGCACAGTTTTACCGGTACCCTTGGGCAATACCACGGAACCGCGCACCAATTGGTCCGACTTGCGCGCGTCAATGCCGAGGTTAATCGCAATATCGATAGACTCATCGAACTTCGCCACGGCAGTTTCTTTAACCAGGTTCAGCGCATCGTTCAGGGGATACAGCTTGTTGCGATCAATCTTGGCCGCAATTGTTTTATAACGTTTGGACATGTTATACGCCCTCCACGGTAATGCCCATGCTGCGCGCGCTGCCTGCGATGGTGCGCACTGCGGCGTCCATATCTGCAGCGGTCAGATCCGGCATCTTGGTTGTTGCGATTTCTTCCGCTTGCTTGCGGGTCAGCTTGCCTACCTTGTCGGTGTGCGGCGTTTTACTGCCCTTTTGCACACCGGCAGCCTTCTTGATCAGAATGGTCGCTGGCGGAGTCTTCATGATGAAGGTGAAACTCTTGTCCGCAAAAGCAGTGATCACCACCGGAATCGGCAAGCCTGGTTCAACACCCTGAGTTTGCGCGTTAAACGCTTTGCAGAACTCCATGATATTCAAACCGCGCTGACCCAATGCCGGGCCAATCGGCGGACTTGGATTTGCTTTGCCCGCAGGCACTTGCAGCTTGATATAGCCGACAACTTTTTTTGCCATGTCACTACTCCTCTTCAGTGGGTTAAACGCATACCGCTGTTACTCCGGTACGCTCCCCGTTAAAAAACAATTACCGCTCTTCCACTCAGTCCTGAGTCCAGAATCCTAAATCCTGGATCCTTAGTCCTGTATTTTTCAGGCCTTTTCGACCTGGCCGAAATCCAGCTCTACCGGTGTCGAGCGGCCAAAGATGGTCACTGCCACGCGAATTTTATTCTTGTCGTAGTTAACATCTTCAACCGACCCGTTGAAATCAGTGAATGGCCCATCTTTGACACGCACCAGCTCACCCACCTCAAACAGCACTTTAGGCCTTGGTTTTTCAACACCCGCCTGCATTTGCTGCATGATATTCTGCACTTCTTTTTCGCTGATCGGCGTAGGTTTCATCGCCGATCCCCCCAGAAAACCGGTCACTTTGGGAGTGCTCTTCACCAGGTGCCAGGTCTCATCAGTCATTTCCATTTCGACCAACACATAACCGGGAAAAAATTTGCGTTCCGTAATGCTCTTTTGCCCGGCCTTCAGCTCCACCACCTCCTCGACCGGAACCAGAATCTGGCCAAATTTATCCTGCATTCCATCGCGCTGAATACGCTCGATTAATGCGCGCTGCACACTTTTTTCAAACTGCGAGTACGTATGAACAACATACCAATGCATGGCCATCACTCACCCCGTCCCATCAGTTTATTCACTAACATCATCAGGCTGGCATCCACCGTCCACAAAAACAGCGCCATCACAATTGCAAACAAAATCACCACGCCGGTGGTTTGCAGCGTTTCCTTGCGCGACGGCCAAACTACACGCTTTGCCTCGGCAACAGAATCTTTACCAAAAGTAAAAAAACGTTTGCCAGGGTCACTGGTCCATGCCACCACTGCAGCCAGCAACAAGCCAACCAGCACCGAAGCCAGTCTTAGCACTGCCGCGCTGTCGTGCAAGTAATAAAAGCCTGCGATGCCTGCTACTACCAGCAGAAAGGCAATGACCAACTTGATTTTGTCTACCATGCGCGATTATTCCATTCAACTTTAACTTGCTTTTTTGGCAGGCCAGGAGGGTCTCGAACCCCCAACCCTCGGTTTTGGAGACCGATACTCTACCAATTGAGCTACTGGCCTAAATACAGTTATTAGTTATTAGTCGCTAGTTTTTAGTTGGCGTTGTCCGCTGCGCGGGTTTTGCTTTTACTAACAACTAACGACTTACGTCTAACAACTGGTTCTTTACTCGATAATCTTTGCAACCACACCGGCACCGACGGTACGACCGCCTTCACGAATCGCGAAGCGCAATCCTTCTTCCATCGCGATCGGGTTGATCAGGTTGACGGTAATACTGACGTTGTCGCCCGGCATCACCATTTC
>JAUSMR010000211.1 GCA_030645955.1 Gallionella sp.
CGAATCGCGCCACCAGTAAAAATCGCCACATCGGTAGTACCGCCGCCGATGTCCACTAAGCACACGCCTAAATCTCTCTCGTCGTCCGACAGTACCGCCTTGCTTGATGCCAGCGGTTGCAGGATCATCTCCCGCACCTCCAACCCGCAGCGGTGCACGCACTTCATGATGTTCTGTGCCGCTGCGACCGCACCAGTAACGATATGCACCTCGACCTCAAGGCGCATACCGCTCATACCCAGCGGCTTCTTGATATTCCCTTGTCCATCAATGCTGAATTCTTGCTCCAAAATGTGCAATATCTGCTGGTCGCCAGGCAAGCTTAGTGAGCTGGCGGTTTCAACCGCTCGGTCGATGTCAGCCTGTGCAACTTCTCGGTCTTTAATTTTGACCATGCCATTGGCATTGGAACTTTTAATATGGCTGCCCGCTATGCCCGTGTAAACCTCACGAATCTTGCAATCGGCCATTAATTCGGCATCACCCAGCGCACGCTGAATCGCCGCTACTGTCGCATCAATATTGACCACCATGCCCTTCTTCATGCCGGAGGATTCATGCATTCCTACGCCGATTACTTCCATGGTTCCTTCCGACTTGACCTCGGCGACGATAGTGACTATCTTGGAAGTGCCGATGTCAAGCCCTACAATCAAGTTCTTGTTTTCCTTGCTATTGCTCATTGCATTTCTCCACTGCCTTAACTTTTTTGCGTTGAATGGACGATGTATGTACTAAAATACGCGTTCCATCAGGAGATAAATCCTCTATGGAGTTTTTAGCTTCGCCCTATATCGCTTTTTTTCCCGACCATGCCCAGACCGTTTGCTGTACCCGACAGGTATGCGGCGAAGCCGTTGCGATAACGCAAATCCACATACTCTACCCTGCGGTGCTGTCCATTTTGATGCGGAGCTTTTCTCGCATGAAATAATTCGTAATTTTGTTGCATGGGCATCATGCTGTATGGGTACACCGCCACAAAGCGCGCCAAGCGCTGCTTTGACTGCTCACGCCCCAATTCCAGCAGCATGCCGTTGTTCAGGCGTAACCGCCATGAACGGCGCGGAGATAAGTTGATTTCTGTAATTTCCTGCTTAAGCGGTGCAAGCTGCTCAGTTAATGCGGCGTACATCTGGGCCACTTCGGCTGCGCTATCGGGCTGCCCGATGAATTTTGGCAATAGCTTGTCCGTCTCAGCCGAGAACACCTCGCCGTGGGTGCTCACCAACCCTGTGTCGTTCCAATACGCCAGCGCTACATGCTCTTCCAAGCTTATTTCCAGCCGCCATGGGAAATGGCGCCGCATACTTACTTTACGCACCCAGGGGATGGTCTCAAAAACCCGCCGCGTACGTTCCAGATCGACAGTGAAAAAATTACCGTGCAATTCATTGCGCACCATTGCCTCAATCTGAGCAGGAACCACCTGACGCGGCGCAGTAGTAACAGATACGACGCGAAGCGCAAACACTGGCAAATGCAACGCATAGTGCAATGCGCCATATAAAACCAGTACGAAGCAAATGCCGAACAGCACGCTGGAAATCATGCGTAACAACTCTGGCTTATCCCACATGGGTCAACTCCAGTATGGTTAGCACCAGTTGTTCGAAACTCATTCCGGCCTGACGTGCCGCCATCGGCACCAAGCTATGGTCAGTCATGCCGGGCACGGTATTGATCTCTAGCAAATAAGGCTGTCCAGCCTCATCCATCAAAAAATCCACACGTCCCCAGCCAGCGCCTCCTATCAATGCAAAGCCTTGTAGTGCCAAGCGTTGCATCTCGGCTTCTTTTTCTTGCGACAAACCAGAGGGGCACAGATAACGTGTATCGTTGCGTAAGTACTTTGCCTCATAGTCATAAAATTCATTTGCCGGTTCTATCTTAATTACTGGCAGTGCCTGCTCACCAAGGATGGCGACCGTATATTCGCCCCCGCTAATAAATGCCTCCGCAATTACCAGCTTGTCGTGCTTCGCCGCTTCTGCGTATGCAGCTCGCAGCTCACTGACTTTTTTCACTTTACTGATGCCTACACTGGAGCCTTCATTGGCTGGCTTGATAAATAGCGGCAGCCCCAGCCGTTTCACTATTGCAGCCAAATCGCTGGCTGCATCGAGCATCTCATATGCCGGAATAGGCAGTCCAGCAGCCTGCCATACCAGTTTGCTGCGCCACTTGTCCATGGCTAGCGCCGAAGCTAATACCCCGCTACCGGTATAGGGTATGTTCATCAATTCGAGTGCGCCTTGCATCGTGCCGTCTTCGCCAAAGCGTCCGTGCAGTGCAATGAAGGCGCGTTTAAATCCACCTTCCGGCAGCTTATATAAATCCTGTTTGGCAGGATCAAATGGCTGGGCATCAACCCCACTTTTTAGTAGCGCGGCCAGTACTGCTGTTCCGCTCTTGAGCGAGATTTCTCGCTCGGCGGAGCGCCCGCCATACAAGACCGCAACTTTTCCATGTTGTGCAGAGGGCAGAGCGTGTGGGAAAAGGTATTGGTTATTCATGGGTGCTTGCGTACTCGCCTATGATTCGCACTTCCTGATGCAGGCAAATACCGGTCTTGTGTTGCACACGTGCCTGCACTTCGATAATCAGATTTTCAATGTCTGTCGCCGTGGCTCCGCCCACATTCACGATAAAGTTGGCGTGCTGTTCCGACACGCGCGCACCGCCAATCTGCAAGCTTTTCAACCCGCACTGCTCGATCAGACGTGCCGCATAATCGTTTGGCGGATTGCGGAACACCGAGCCGGCATTCGGCATGTTTAAGGGCTGGGAGGCAATGCGCTTGGATAGCAGCGACTTAATCTCGCGGCGAGCGACTTCGCCGTCACCAGCTGGCAAGCGCAGTCTCGCGCCGACGAAAAATTCCTCTTGGTGAAAAGGCAAGGAATTAGGGGTGCGGGCGTCGTCGAGTTCAAGATATGTACCCTTCTTTCGCAACACAACATGCCGATAGCCAATCTCATAATCATCCGGCTCACGTTCCAATAATTTCCCGTTACTCATTATCGTCTGCGCATTTGCCACCACATTCCAAGTTTCGCTACCGTAGCAGCCAGCGTTCATTGCCAACATTCCGCCCAGTGTGCCGGGTATTCCGGCGAAGAATTCCGCACCCCTCAAGTTATGCTTGGCAGCGAAGCGGGCCAGCTTGGCACCGGATACCCCAGCCTGCGCATAGATCGATCCATCCGCTTCG
>JAUSMR010000218.1 GCA_030645955.1 Gallionella sp.
GGTCAGAGTGTGTCGGCCTACTTGGCTGAGCTGGTCAAGCGGGATGTCAATGCGGGTTGGCCAGAGGGCTATGAGGCGGCATTGTTCGGCCCGCAGGTCGAGCGTTCGCCTTTGAGCGTTGAGTCGGCCGGACTGGCACCAGAGCGGATCGAGCTTCAATGAAATATCTGCTTGACAGCAACACTTGCATCCAGTTTCTCAATGACAGTCATGCAGGTGTTCGGCAGCAGTTCTTTAAGCATCTTCCGTCTGATTTGGCCTTGTGCAGCATCGTCAAGGCAGAGTTAATTTACGGGGCCTACCGCAATGCGCGCGTACCCGCTAACCTGCAACGGCTGCAGACTTTTTTCGAGCCTTTGCACAGTTTGCCGTTTGACGATGCCTGTGTGCAGACCTATGGTCAGTTGCGGGCGGTGCTCGCCGCCAAAGGTGCGGCTATAGGCGCCAACGAAATGTTGATCGCTGCCATAGGGCTCACGCACCGGCTGACGGTGGTGACGCACAACACCCGTGAATTTGGTCGTATCGATGGGCTGAAACTGCAAGACTGGGAAGAATGACCACACAAAGGAGCTTCCGTCATTGCGAGCCACCCACTCCCGTCATTGCGAAGTGCCCGTTCCCGTCATTGCGAGCGTAGCGCGGCAATCCAGGGTTCATGGATCGCCAAGGGCCTTTGGCCCTCGCGATAGGCCGATGGCAGCAGCTACCAGACCCAGATCACTTTCGTGAAAGACCGCCCGGACCACGACCGGCGCTAGCCATTGATGCGCGCAAGCTGGAGCAAGAGCTGGGCTGGAAGCCCGCCGAGACCTTCGAGTCCGGCATCCGCAAGACCGTGCAGTGGTACCTCGCCAACCCGGCGTGGGTGCAGACGCAGTACGGTATGCAGGCGGTGAGACGCCCTGACCTATTGCGAGTGTTAAGCATGAGCACAAGGCGGTATCTCCCGCTTGAAGTAGTGTAACCATTTCACTACAATACTTCTATGCCAACATTGCACAAAGAAAATGACTGGGCCATCAGGGTCAACGGTGACGAACCCCACCCACTGCCCCATGTGCATGTGGGCTTTCGTGATGGATCGCGGGTATCGGTGTGCATTGAAACGGGGCGTGTGCTGGTTGGCAGTGTGCGACCACCGGCCCGACTGGTGCAGGCACTGGCGTGGATTGCAGAGCACCGCGATGAACTTCTTAACGCATACAGGAGGCTGAACCCATGAAGAACCCACCCAACATCCAAGCGGCGCGCGTGCTCGGGCCGGGCGTTATCGAGCTGAGTTGGAGCACTGGCGAAACCTTGATCGTCAACCTCTCCGACTTGCCGCAACGCAATGCTGCCTTCGCCAGGCTGGCCGACCCTGCCTTCTTTGCACGCATGGAGCGTGATGACTGGGGCCACGGCATCGGCTGGCCAGGCGGGCTTGACTTGGGCGCTGACCGGCTCTATGAGCTGTGCCGAGAACAAGCCGGCTTGCCCACGGCCAGCGAATTTGAGGCATGGATGGAGCGCAACAGCCTGTCGCTGTCTGGCGCGGCCGAATCGCTGGGCATGACCCGGCGCATGATTGCGCACTACCGCACCGGTAGCAAGCCGATCCCCATCGTTGTGGGCCTGGCCCTTAAGGGCTGGGAGACTCAACGCGCTGCTCACCGTTGACTCAAGGGAAACCCGCTGGGTTTATACAAAAACACGCTCTAGCCAAGGCGCAGCTTGCGCAAGCAGCTATCGAAATCAAAGCAATCTAACAACAGAGAGGGAAAAAACCTGACTCAACGCAAAGGCATTATTCTGGCCGGGGGCTTTCGTCATTGCGAGCGTAGCGCGGCAATCCACCCTCCCCGGTAACGCAAGCGGTCTCCAAGCAGCTCATGCCGGTATATGACAAGCCCATGATTTATTACCCCTTGAGCACGCTGATGCTCTCGGGCATTCGGGATGTGCTGGTTGTCGCATAGCGCCCCACTCCCGTCATTGCGAGCGTAGCGTGGCAATACAGGCTTCATGGATCGCCACGGCCTACGGCCTCGCGATGACGTGGACTGCCACAGCCTTCGGCCAGAAATGGATTGACGCCGCCCAGATTCAAAAGCTGGCAGCGCCCTTGGCAAAGAATGGCTATGGGCAGTACCTGCTTGGCCTGATCAAATAAACCACCGACTGCCGGTACCCCAAGTTTGAACGCAGCCTGCTGTGGAACGACCCGGCCGTGGGCGTGATCTGGCCGCTTCAGGAACAGCCGCAGCTGGCGGTCAAAGATGCGGCGGCTAAGCCGCTGGCCGAGGCGGAGGCGTTTGCCTGAAGTTGGCACTACAGCGTCGGCGGCTGGAACGAAAAGCCCGACATCGAAATTGTGCACACCGTCTGCGCGCTGGCATAATATATATTTGCCACATACAAATGGAGTCTTTTTATGCCGCAGCTTCACTGCTATGTTCCTGATGTCATCGCCCGGCAACTGCAACAGCACGCTGCACAGTTAGGTCAGAGTGTGTCGGCCTACTTGGCTGAGCTGGTCAAGCGGGATGTCAATGCGGGTTGGCCAGAGGGCTATGAGGCGGCATTGTTCGGCCCGCAGGTCGAGCGTTCGCCTTTGAGCGTTGAGTCGGCCGGACTGGCACCA
>JAUSMR010000219.1 GCA_030645955.1 Gallionella sp.
CTGAACGGAGCAATCGGAACCACCGGAACAACAACAACAAGCTTAGTATTTTCAACCAGCCCGGTATTGGTAACCCCGACCATCGGAGAGGCAACTGCCACTTCCATTGCCATCGGAGCCAACACATTAACCACTGCAGAATGGGCCTATCTTGACGGGCAAAACCAAACAGTTGCCACCACCTCCAGCCCGACCTTTGCTAACATCACCGACTCCGGACTGACCATAACAAGAATACCCTATGCCTCCACCGCCGGTCTCTTAGTGGACGATTCTCTTTTCACATTTAACGGAACGAACCATTCTTTAACAGTATCAGGTATGCTATTTGACGCCGGTTCCATAACAGACGCTACAGGAGCAATATCTTTTGATAATGAAAACATTTCTACCACAGGCACCTTTGGGGCAGGAGCTATCACCGGCACCTCTTTTATTATCGGAGCCAACACATTAACCACTGCAGAGTGGGCCTTTCTTGACGGGCAAAACCAAACAGTAGCCACCACCTCCAGCCCGACCTTTGCCAACATCACGGACTCTGGACTGACCATAACAAGAGTACCTTACGTTTCCACAAATGGTCTTTTAATTGATTCAGCCAACCTCACTTTTGACGGAACAACTTTAAGTACCGGAGGAATTGTAACAACAGGCAATGTATTACTTCCTCTCGGGGCCGTAGGGACCCCGTCTCTATCTTTTGTTACCGACACCAACACAGGTTTGTGGAGCTCGGGTGCCGACACGCTTAACTTTTCCACTGGCGGAAGTGAAAGAGCGAGGATAACGAGCTCGGGCAACGTCGGCATCGGAACAACGGCCCCTACTGCAGTCCTTCATCTTAAAGCCGGCACCATTGACGCAGGAACAGCTCCATTAAAATTCACCTCAGGACCTCTTCTCACCGTAGCCGAAGCCGGAGGCATAGAATTCCTGACAAATGCTTTCTACGGAACTATTACCAGCGGAGCGGCCAGAAAAACATTTGCCTTCTTAGAAAGTCCAACATTCACGGGAACCGTAACCATCCCCAGCCCGTTTACCCTTGGAGCAACATCTGTAACAACAACCGGAACCCAGCTTAATTATCTGAACGGAGCAATCGGAACCACCGGAACAACAACAACAAGCTTAGTATTTTCAACCAGCCCGGTATTGGTAACCCCGACCATCGGAGAGGCAACTGCCACTTCCATTGCCATCGGAGCCAACACATTAACCACTGCAGAA
>JAUSMR010000202.1 GCA_030645955.1 Gallionella sp.
CTTTGCTTAAGGAAACGCAGATTAAATCGTCATTGCGAGGAGCGTAGCGACGTGGCAATCCAGAAGTTCGTTTGATATCAAACAACTGGATTGCCACGCTTCGCTCGCAATGACGGATTGAGTGAATAAATCTGCGTTTCCTTGATTCATGACAGAGGCATATGTAGCAGCTGTCATTCAGGCCCTTCGGCAGGCTCAGGATAAACTGGCTTGCAGCCAGGCCGGAATGACGGGCTTTTTGGTTTTGCACGTTGTCTTCATATATATAAAGCTCGATAGATGGCTGCAATGACGCGGGCGGACAAGGGGTTGGGTGTGCATTAATCTATCCATAGCGATTCGAACATGACCCCTTTAATTCTCCTTTAGGTGACTGGCGCGATTCGTTCGCAGCCATAATTGAAGAAGCGGGTGCGGTTCAATAACTGCAACGGGGATGCTGGAAGATTTTAAAACTGGCGGCTGATGCCGCCACGGAATCGTTTGCTCACTTGACGCAGGTCGGCTAATGGGTGGCCCATTAGTTGATCAATCTGAGTCCCCTATTGTTTTATTAGCTGGGGGTCAGCGAGCGCGGCGGCGGGCGATCGAAAGGCTGGTTACTCTGGAGGGAGAGGCAGCACCAGGAAGAAGGTGCCGGCCCGGATCACGAGGTTGCCTTCCAGCACGCACACCGCCGGGCCATTCTGAAGAAACGCGATGAGGCAGCTGGGGAAAGTGTGCCCCCCGGTCGTGGTTCTGGTCACTACGGAGATGCCGGTTGGCGTCGTGGCACTCGTCGCGAGGACCCCGAGGCCGAGTTGGGCGTAGGAGTTATCCCCCCAGCAATTGACACCCCCGGTTGAGAGGGGCGAGCAGGTCTGGGCAAAGCCGGCCGTGACCGTCGTCGCGCCTGAGAGCCCACTGACCGTCACCGGCACAGACGAATCCGTCGTTGTCCCGTTGCCGAGCTGGCCCAAAATGTTCCAGCCCCAGCATTTCACCGTGCTGTCTGAGAGGCGGGCGCAGGTGTGGCCGTACCCGACCGCCACGGCCGTGGCGGTCGAGATCCCTGTCACCTGGACCGGCGTGGAGGCATTGACAAGCGTGCCGTTGCCAAGTTGGCCGAAGGTGTTATCTCCCCAGCATTTGACCGTGCCGCCCGAAAGCACCGCGCAGGCATGGTCACTCATGTTCCCGACCCCTAACGCCGTCGCGTTTGTAAATCCGATCACGGTGACCGGTGTTAAGGCGTTGATCAGCGTCCCATCGCCAAGCTGGCCGACGTTGTTCGCTCCCCAGCATTGAACCGAACCACCGGAGAGCAAGGCGCAGGTGTGGTTGTATCCCCCTGTGATTGCCGCGGCTGTCGTGATCCCGGAGACATTGACAGGTGTTAAAGAAGCTGTCGTCGTCCCGTTGCCCAATTGGCCCTGGTCATTGTCCCCCCAGCACTTCACCGTGTCTGCATATGTGTAGTATGGGCAGGGACCACCTAGCGGACACACACCCGAATCAATCTGTTGGGAGATGATTGCGCAGGTACGGGCGCTTCCCGCAGCGACTGCCGTCGTAGTCGAGATTGTGGTGACAGTAGGATTGACAACAGCAGGACAGAACATCCCTGGTCTGCAGCCGGAACCGCCGGACGTAGTTGTTCCGTTGATGATCCCGCTTACCGTAACCGGCACCGAGGAATTGGTCAGCGTGTTGTCGCCAAGTTGGCCGTAGATATTCTCTCCCCAGCAACTGATCGTGCCATTGGGCAGCAAGGCACAGCTGTGCCAGCTCCCGGCTGTGATGGCGGTGGCTGTGCTGATGCCCGGGACGAGGTTGGCGGTCGAAGACCTCGCATAGGCCGCAGTGCCGAGCTGACCCGAGCCATTCGAGCCCCAGCACCTCACCGTGCCGACGTCAATCAGCCCGCAGCCGTGGAGGCTGCCGGCAGTGACAGCACTGACGTTGGTGATGGCCGTATTGGGGGAAGAGCTGAGAACCGTGGCCGGTGTGGTTGAATTGGTTATGCTTCCCGGGCCGACCTGGGCATTGGCATTGTCTCCCCAGCACTGCACCGTGTTGTCGGCCAGCCGGGCGCAGGTGTGAACGGCGCCGGCCGTGAGCGCGACGGCGTTGGTGAGTCCGGTCGTCGTGATCGGTATGGAGGAATTGGTCGTAGTCCCGTTGCCGAGCATGGCGGCGGAGTTGTCCCCCCAGCACTTGACCGTCCCACCAGAAAGCACTGCACAGGCGTGACCACGGCCGGCCGTGATGGCAATGGCGGTCGAGACCCCGGAGACGGTGACCGGCGTGGTGACCGGCGTGGAGGAACCGGAAGGCATAATTCCGTTGCCGAGACGACCTTGGCCGTTGCCGCCCCAGCATTTGACCGTCCCGTTCGAGAGAAGCGCACAGCTAAAGTCACCGCCAAGCGCTAAAGCCGTAGCGGTCAATATCCCGGGAACCGCGACCGGGGAAGTGCGCGGTGTCGTCGTCGTTCCGTCACCGAGCTGCCCTAAGGCGTTGTCCCCCCAGCACTGAACCGCCCCGCCTGTCAGCAGTGCGCAGGTATGGAAGCCGCCGGCCTGCACGGCCGTCACCGGGCCCGCGAGTCCGGTTACCGTGACCGGCGTGTATGAGTCTGTCGTATTCCCGGTGCCAAGTTGGCCTACGATATTCCGTCCCCAGCACTGGACCGTGCCGCCTGAGATAAGCGCGCAGGTGTGGCCGTAGCTGTCCAGTCGGGCATGGCTGGCCGTGATCGCGATTGCGTTGGAGAGTCCGGACACCGAGACCGGCGTGAAGGAGTCAGTCGCGCTCCCGTCACCGAGCTGACCGCTGATATTGCTCCCCCAGCAACTGACCGTGCCGTTCGAGAGGAGGGCGCAAGTGTGTACACCACCGCCCGTGACAGCCGTCGCGGTTGTGACCCCGGCGACAGTGAGCGGACTGAAGGCCCTCGGCAACGTCCAGTCCGTACCGAGCTGGCCGTAGGTGTTGTCCCCCCAGCATTTGACCGTTTTGTCCGGGAGAGAGGCGCAGGTGTGGGTGTCGCCTGTCGCCACGGACGTGGACTTCATGGCGGCTGTCGTTGTAGTTGTGGTGCTGCCTCCAGCCCCCCCGCCTCCACATGCCGTGAGGACGAGGGCAAACGCGAGCCCTATGCCTATAGCGGTGAACCTGACTGTACTTTTTGCACACATGATGCATGCATCATATCGGTGTTTATTTAGTTGCGCCAATGAATTTTGAATAATAGCAACAACCACGGGTTCAAAAACCACGGGGTCAGTTCGAGCAAACATGCACACCTCGCCCTCCACCCGAACAATTCTTCCCACCGTCGTAAAATGCACCCCGAAGTGATCGGCTATTTGTTGGCAAGAATAGCCGCCCGTCGCGTAAGCCGCAATGATGGCGGTGTCTCTAGGGAAACGCAGATTTATTCACTCAATCCGTCATTGCGAGCGAAGCGTGGCAATCCAGTTGTTTGATATCAAACGAGCTTCTGGATTGCCACGTCGCTACGCTCCTCGCAATGACGATTTAATCTGCGTTTCCCTAGTCTGGCGAGCGGTTCTCGATCTCAGCAAATCAAAGGGGCCAAGTTCTGAGGTCTCCCCTCAAAACTCCATATCGTCAACGTCAAAGGTGTCGAAGTCGATTTGTTTTCGTTTACTGGATTTAATTCGACTCCGGTACTGAGGTCTCCGAATCGCTGAGGTCTCCGAATCGTGCCGCAATGGTTCTCGTTGAAAAAACAAATGCGAAGCTGACCCTTTAGTTGTTTATCTCAAGCGTGATGGCAAATAGCAAAATCAGACCAGCGGCAATTCCGCGTTGCTCATGCCGATGACGGCGACTTCGTCCAACGCTTTAAGAAAGTGATGTTGCTCGTGCAACTGCGCCAGCGATTCCGGATGGGCCTTGCCGCGCATCTGGGCGAGGCGTGCCCTGCTGGTGGCGGGCATTTCCCAATGCAGTCCTTGCAGCAATTCATCCGCCAGGTCCGGCCTGTTGCACACCAGCACCATGTCGCAACCGGCGTTCAGCGCGGCCTCGGCGCGTTGCACGATACCGCCCGCGACGGTCGCCCCTTCCATGCTGAGATCGTCGCTGAAGATGCAGCCTTCGAAGCCCAGCTGGCCGCGCAAAATGTTCTTCAGCCAGATTGGCGAATACCCCGCCGGCCGGCTGTCCACTTTGGGATAGATGACGTGCGCGGGCATCACCGCGGTCAGGCCGTAATCCACCATTTGCCGGAACGGGATCAGGTCGCCCATTTCAATATCGACGAATTCGCGCTCGTCCACCGGAATGTCCAGATGCGAGTCGGCCTGCACGAAACCGTGACCTGGAAAATGCTTGCCGACCGTGTGCATCCCGCCCTGCCTCAACCCCAGCAACAGGCTGTGCGCCAGTTCGGCGATCGCCTGCGGTTCGCTGTGAAACGCGCGGTCGCCGATCACGCTGCTCTGCCCGTAATCCACATCCAGCACCGGCGTGAAACTGAAGTCCACACCGCAGGCGCGCAGCTCCGCCGCCAGCACATAACCCGCCTGCTGCGCCAGATGCCGCGCGCGCTGCGGATGCGTATCCCAGATTTTTCCTAGTTCGCGCATCGCGGGGATCTTCGTGAAGCCCTCGCGGAAACGCTGCACGCGCCCGCCCTCGTGATCCACCGCGATCAGCAGCGGCGGCGAGCGCTGCGCGTGGATCGCGGCGGTAAGCTCGGCAAGCTGGCCGGGAGACTCATAGTTGCGCTTGAACAGAATCACCCCGCCGACCATTGGATGCCGCAGCCGCGCCTCGTCCTCGCTGTTCAGTTGTGTGCCGACAATATCCAGCATCACGGGGCCCAAACCCATAATCACTCCTGATATATTTAGCTGGTTTCTAAAACGACAAACGCCACAATGAAATCGCGCTCATCACTGATGGAAAGATGGTGTCCGTTAATTCCCAGTTGGGCAAGATAGCCGCGCAACGTCTCATCGAACTGCAACACCGGCTTGCCGAGGCCGTCGTGCGTGACGCTGATACGGCGCAAACTGACCGGGTGGCGCATTCCGCTGCCGACCGCCTTGGCGAATGCCTCCTTGGCGGCGAAGCGCTTGGCGAGCAGGCGCGGCATGTTAGAGTTGGAGCGGCATTCCGCCAGTTCGCGCGCGCTCAGCACGCGCTCCGCGAAATGCTCGCCATAACGCGCCCACAGCGCTTCGATGCGGGAGTATTCGACGATGTCGGTGCCGATTCCGAAAATCATGATAAATCTACTGCGCAGCCAGATTGCCGCGTCACGTGCTCGTTCAATCCTCGCCTACCTGTAAGGTATGTTTCGTCTTTCACTGCGCGGCTCCTTGCACTCTGACTTGCTCGCTACGATTTCTCGGGCCGTTGGGTCAGCAGCGCCTTCATTTTTCTCACCGCCGCATCCAGCCCGATGAACAGCGCTTCGGCAACGATGGCATGGCCGATGTTGAGCTCGACGATGTTGGGAATCGCGACGATGGGTTGCACGTTGTGATAATGCAAACCGTGCCCGGCATTTACCTGCAAGCCTTGCACATGGGCGTGGGCGGCTGCGACGCGGATGCGCTCCAGTTCATGTTGGCGCTCCGGCATGCTGTCCGCTTCGGCATATTTTCCGGTATGCAATTCCACCACCGTTGCGCCGGTGCGGCGTGCCGCGTCGATTTGTTTCTCATCGGGATCGATGAACAACGACACGCGGATACCCGCTGCCGCGCTACGTTCACAGACCGATTTGATATTGTCGAAATAGCGCACCACGTCCAGCCCGCCTTCGGTGGTCAGTTCCTCGCGGCGTTCCGGCACCAGGCATAAATCATGCGGTTTGATGCGCAGCGCGATGGCGATCATCTCGTCGGTCACGGCGCTTTCCAGGTTCATGCGCGTTTGCAGCATATCGCGCAATATCTCGACATCGCGATCCTGGATGTGGCGGCGGTCTTCGCGCAAATGTAACGTGATCGCGTCGGCGCCCGCCTCCTCGCAGATCAGCGCGGCGCGCACCACGTTGGGGTAACGCGCCCCGCGCGCCTGGCGCAACGTGGCGATGTGGTCGATGTTCAGTCCTAATTTCATCATTCCAAATTCCTTTGCTTGTCTGGCAGATTGCCACGATTTTACCTTCATCCCAGCCTTTCCCCTGAAAGGTGGAGGGGATATTGTCATAGTTTCTGCAAATCCTTGATCAGTTCGCGCGTGTGCAATGTCTTGCCGCCGAGATGATGGTTCAGCAACATGCGCATCAGTTGCTTGCTTTGCTGCGCGGTAACCGGGTCGGCATAATCGTCCGCTGCCATGTCGAGCAAGGTCTTGCCCAGCACCGGCAAACCGATCCGCACATCGCCATCATCCGGTAACGGGCCGCGTTCCACGGCATAACGATAGCAGACTTCCGCCTGTATCGCCTTATCGCTGCCCGCCTCGCGTTCCAGCACCAGCGCATAGCCCAACTCTTGCAGCAGGTGTTTTTCAAAACAGCGCAATGTGGCGGCATGATCGGTTTCGTGTGCCAGACGGTGCAAGGTAGCGCGGTAATAATCGAACAATTGCTCGTGCGGATCGTCACGCGCCAACAGGTTGAGCAGCAACTCATTCAAATAAAAGCCGCACATCAACGCCGTGCCTTGCAGGTAGGGCTGCCCGCCCTGCCATTCCGCGCCATGCAGGGTGCGCACTTCGCCCTTGCCGAACCAGCTCAGAAGCAGCGGCTGGAAGTTCATCAGCACCCCGCGCAAGTTGGATTTGGGCCGCCGCGCGCCGCGCGCCATGATCGGCAGGCGTCCGTGCTTGCGGCTGAACACATCGAGAATCAGACTGGTTTCGCTAAACGGGTAGCTGTGCAGCACGAAGGCCGGTTCGTCCTGCTGCCTATGCCTGTGCGGCTGCGACATTAAACCCCTCCCAGCCTCCCCTTGTCAGGGAAGGAGCGAGTGGCCTCCCCTGACAAGGGGAGGTCTGGATGGGTTGGTTCATTCATACCCCAAACTCTTCAGCACGCGTGCGTCATCCGCCCAGCCGCTGCGCACCTTGACGAACACTTCGAGGAACACCTTGCCATCGAACAGCTTTTCCATGTCGAGCCGCGCCTGGGTGGCAATCTCTTTCAACTTCTCGCCCTTCTTGCCGATCAGCATCGCCTTGTGCGCTTCCTTGTCTACCAGGATCGCGGCGCTAATGCGGCGCAGCTTGCCTTCCAGTTTGAATTGCTCGATCACCACGCTGACCGAATAGGGCAGTTCTTCGCCGGTGAAGCGGAATACTTTTTCGCGCAGCATCTCCGCAGCCAGAAATTTTTCGCTGCGGTCGGTGATGTCGTCCGCGTCGTAGATCAATTCGCCTGGCGGCAGATGGCGGCGCAATGCCTCGACCAACTCGTCCAGCTTGATGCCCTGCTTGGCGCTGACCGGCACGATTTCAGCGAACTTGAAATCCGCCGCGATGCGTTCGGCAAAGGAGAACAGTTGCCCTTTGTCGGCCACTTCGTCGATCTTGTTGATTACCAGTACAACGGGGCGATTGTCCGGGAGCAGCTTGAGCACTTCACGGTCGCGTTCGTCATAGCGCAACGCTTCCAGCACGAATACCACCACCTGTACGTCGCGCAGGCTGCTGGTGACGACGCGGTTCATGCCGCGGTTCAGCGCATTCAGGTGTTTGGTCTGGAAGCCCGGCGTATCCACAAACACGAATTGCGCATGCTCGTCAGTCAGGATGCCGTGGATGCGATGGCGCGTGGTTTGCGCCTTGCGCGAAGTGATGCTGATCTTCTGCCCGATCAGGTGATTGAGCAACGTGGACTTGCCCACGTTGGGCCTGCCGATGATGGCGATGAAACCGCTGCGGAAGTCTTTTTGTTCAGTCATGATGGATTGGAAGTTGTTGATAGGCAGCCTGTGCCGCCTGTTGTTCGGCATTACGGCGGCTGCTGCCCGCGCCGCGCGTGGATATTTTCAGCGTCGGAATGGCGCACTCCACCTCGAAGGATTGTTCGTGTGCCTGGCCTTGAGTGGCGATCACGCTGTAGGCCGGCAGTGGAATGCGCCTGCCTTGCAGATACTCCTGCAACAGGGTTTTGGCATCCTTGCCCAATGTCTGCACATCCACTTTTGCCAGATAAGGCACGAATAAACCCAGCACAACTTTTTCGGCGGCGGCAAAGCCGCTGTCCAGCAACACCGCGCCGAACAATGCTTCCATCGCATCGGCCAGGATGGAAGGACGGCGGAATCCGCCGCTCTTGCGTTCGCCTTCGCCCAACCTTAAATAACTGCCCAGTTCGAGTTGCTGCGCGAGTATTACCAGCGTGTCTTCCTTGACCAGGTTGGAGCGCAGCCGCGACAGCTCGCCTTCGCTCAACTGCGGGTAGCTGCCGTACAGGTATTTGGCGATGACGCAGCCGAGCACGCTGTCGCCCAGAAACTCCAGACGTTCATTGTGCTCCGGCGCATAACTGCGATGGGTCAATGCACGTTGCAACAATTGGGGCTGCGCAAAAACATGCCCCAATTGCCTGCACAGCACGCCGCAACCTTGCATGGATATCATAGATGCTCTCGCACCCTGAGATTGTTCCTGCAGCCCGTGGTCGCCTTTATTCTGCACTGGTCGGGTTGAATTCCATAACGAGACTGACATTGCCACTCAGCGGAACCTTGACGGAGTAGCTGGCGCTCAAAAATGGTTTTCCGTTATCGCTGGTAATCTCGATATCCTCGGCCTTAATCGACTTGATAGCATCGATAGAAGCCCGCTTATCAAAAGAATTACGAATGTCTCGGGGGGAAGCTTTCTGCATATCCGGATCATTAGAAATCGCATTGAACACGTTTTTGATTTGCGCATCCTGCATATACGCAGGGATAAGTTTAAGCCCAAAGATGCTGACAATCACCAGTATAAAAGCGCCAAAAATAAAACCGCCAAAAGTTATCCCGCGTTGCTGCGCTGGCATTACTGTATTCATTTTCATTTTCCTCTGGTTTAGTTGATCGGCAAACCTATGCGCTTCAAATCAGAAAAATTCATCCAGATGAAAAACGCCTTGCCGACGATCTGATGGTCCGGCACGAACCCCCAATAGCGGCTGTCGCGGCTGTTGTCGCGATTGTCACCCATCATGAAATAATGCCCGTCTGGTACCTTGCAACGCACCATATCATCATCATAGCTGCAATTCTCGCGGCCTTTAAATTCAGTAATCGCACCCAGATGCAGCGTCGGCGCTTCAGGATTGACCAGCATCGCATGCTTGCGCTCGCCCAATGTTTCGAGACGTTTTTCGGTATGCACAAAGTTCAAGCCGGTCTCAACGTAATTGTAATCGCCATCCGCTTGCTGCAACTGTTCGACCCCGTTGATCCATAACCGCTTGTTGCGGTATTCGACGCTGTCGCCGGGAAGCGCGATCACGCGCTTGATATAATCCAGCGCAGGATTTTCCGGATAGTGGAACACCATCACGTCGCCGCGCTGCGGGTCATTGAGTTGCACCAGCTTCTTGTTGACGATGGGCAGGCGGATGCCGTAGGTGAATTTGTTCACCAGAATAAAGTCGCCCACTTGCAGGGTCGGAATCATCGAGCCGGAAGGAATCTTGAACGGTTCGACCAGAAAAGAGCGAATAAAAAACACGATCAGGATGACCGGGGAAAAGCTCTTGGCATATTCCACCCACCATGGCTCGGCAACCCCGCTGCCGCGCTTGGCCGCCAGGGCGAAACGGTCCAGCAGCCACACGCTGCCGGTAACCAGCAGCAACACAAACAAAATTAAAGCAAAATCCATCGTTATTCCTTAATTCAAAAGCTGGGGGATAGAGGCTGGAAAAACTCGCGCAGCGAGAAAGCTCCCTAGTCCCATCAGTTAATCATCCACCCGCAGAATCGCCAGAAATGCCTCCTGCGGAATTTCCACGTTGCCCACCTGTTTCATGCGCTTCTTGCCGGCCTTCTGTTTTTCCAGCAGTTTTTTCTTGCGCGAAATATCACCGCCGTAGCACTTGGCCAGCACGTTCTTGCGCATCGCCTTGACGTTCTCGCGCGCGATGATGTTCGAGCCTATGGTCGCCTGGATCGCTACGTCATACATCTGGCGCGGGATCAATTCGCGCATCTTGGCTGCCACCTCGCGCCCGCGACGCTGGCTGTTGGCGCGATGCACGATCACCGCCAGCGCGTCCACTTTCTCGCCGTTGATCAGCATGTCCACCTTGACCACATCCGCCGCGCGATATTCCTTGAACTCATAGTCCATCGAAGCGTAGCCGCGCGACACCGATTTCAGCTTGTCGAAGAAATCCATCACGATTTCCGCCATCGGCATTTCGTACACCAGCATCACCTGCTTGCCGTGGTAGCTGATGTTGATCTGCGCGCCGCGCTTCTGCGTGCACAGCGTGATCACCGAACCGACATATTCGTTCGGCATGTACAGATTCACCGTCACGATCGGCTCGCGAATTTCCTCGATTTTGGACGGGTCGGGCATCTTGGACGGGTTGTCCACCGTCAGTATCGAGCCGTCGCGCAACAGCACCTGATAAATCACCGTCGGTGCGGTGGTAATCAAGTCCATGTCGAACTCGCGCTCCAGCCGTTCCTGCACGATTTCCATATGCAGCAACCCGAGGAAACCGCAGCGGAAGCCGAAACCCAACGCCTGGGATACCTCCGGTTCGTAGCGTAGCGCGGCATCGTTCAGCTTGAGCTTTTCCAGCGAATCGCGCAGCGCTTCATATTGATTGGATTCCACCGGGAACAGCCCGGCAAACACCTGCGGCTGCACTTCCTTGAAGCCCGGCAACGCCTGCTGCGCGGGCCTGGCCTGATGGGTAATGGTGTCCCCCACCTTGGCCGCCTTCAGTTCCTTGATGCCGGCAATCACGAAACCCACCTGCCCCGCGCTCAGGCTTTCACGCGGTTGCGACTTGGGCGTGAACACGCCGATATGTTCGGTCAACTGCTGCGCGCCGGTGGCCATCAGCAGGATTTTTTCCTTGGGCTTGAGCGTGCCGTTCATCACCCGCACCAGCATCACCACGCCGACGTAGTTGTCGAACCAGGAGTCGATGATCAATGCCTGCAGCGGTGCATCCGGATCGCCTTTGGGCGCAGGCACTTTGACCAGCAACGCTTCCAGCACGTCCCGCACTCCCTCGCCGGTCTTGGCGGAACAGCGCACCGCATCATGCGCGTCGATGCCGATCACTTCCTCGATTTCCTCGATGGCGTTTTCCGGATTGGCGGACGGCAGGTCGATTTTGTTCAGCACCGGCACCACTTCCACACCCAGATCCAGCGCGGTATAGCAGTTCGCCACGGTCTGCGCTTCCACACCCTGCGAGGCATCCACCACCAGCAGCGCGCCTTCGCAGGCCGACAGCGAACGCGACACTTCGTAGGAAAAATCCACATGTCCCGGTGTGTCGATCAGGTTGAGGTTGTATATCTGGCCGTCGCGCGCCTGATATTGCAGCGCGGCGGTTTGCGCCTTGATAGTGATGCCGCGCTCGCGCTCCAGATCCATGGAGTCGAGCACCTGCGCTTCCATTTCGCGGTCGGACAGGCCGCCGCATAATTGAATGATTCGGTCTGCCAGTGTGGACTTACCGTGGTCGATATGGGCGATGATGGAGAAATTACGGATTAGCTGCATGAGGTCCCAAATAAAAATCCCGCCTTGCAGAATGCTGAATAACCACTTCGGGGTAATGATAGCGTGTCAAAAACCGGCTCAAAATGCTCGTTTACTATCTGTAAACTCCGCTTCTTCACCGGTTTTCGCCTTGCCTGATCGCACCCCGCTACGTTTTTCAACACCCTGGTTTATCGGCGTTTTCGCAAAGCGCGAATTCTAGCCGATTTAGGCGTGACACGCAGGACTGTGATTACTTCTCGTCTAGCCTGATCGCCACATATAAGGCAGCATCGCCGCGCCGCACCAGCAACGCAACATTGCGCCCCTTGGCAACCTGTTTGAGAATTTCGTTGAACTGGTTCAACGAGCGAATCGGTGTATTGCCGATTGCCAGCAAGACATCGCCGCTCTGCAATCCGGCGGCACGCGCAGCCGATCCTTTGACCTCCTCCACCAGCAGCCCGCCGCTGATTTGCAACTCTTGCAGTTGCTCTTTGCTCAGCTCGCTGACCGCAATTCCCAGGCGTGAAATCGTCGCTACCACATCATCGGCCAGCTTCTTGGCAGCGCGCGCCAGTTTACCGTCCTCCGGCATCTCCGCGATTTCCACAGTAACCTGCCTGGATTCGCCTTTGCGCCACAACTCGATCACCACCTTGCTGCCGGGCTTGGTCGCCGCAACCATGCGTGGCAAGTCGCTGGAATTATTCACCGGCTTGCCGTCAAACTTGAGGATCACATCGCTCACCTCAATACCCGCCTTGTCTGCCGGGGCGTTCTTTTCCACACTGCTGATCAGCGCGCCGGCAGGTTTGCTCAAGCCGAACGATTCTGCCAGCTCGCGCGTCAGTTCCTGGATCGTCACCCCGATACGCCCGCGCGTCACTTTGCCGCTGGTGCGCAATTGCTCGGTCACTTGCGTCGCCACATCAATCGGGATGGCAAAAGACAAACCCATCGAACCGCCGGAACGGGTATAGATTTGCGAGTTGATGCCGACCACTTCGCCATTCATATTAAACAACGGGCCTCCAGAGTTGCCGGGGTTGATCGCCACATCGGTCTGAATAAACGGGACGAAATTGTCTTGCGGCAGAGATCGCCCCTTGGCGCTGACAATACCCGCCGTCACGCTGTTGTCGAAACCGAACGGCGAACCGATGGCAACCACCCATTCACCGACTTTGAGTTTGTTCGGATCACCCATGATAATTTTCGGCAGGCCGGTTGCTTCGATTTTCAGCAAAGCCACGTCGGTACGTTTATCCGCGCCAATGACCTTGGCGTGGAACTCGCGCTTGTCGGTGAGGCGCACGATAATTTTGTCGGCACTGTCCACCACATGCGCGTTGGTCATGATGTAACCATCCGCACTGATGATAAAACCCGAACCTAATGATTGCGCTTCATGCTCGCGCGGCATCTGCGGCGCAAAACGGCGGAATAATTCGTAGAGTGGATCACTCTCCGGCACATTGGGAAATCCTTGCGCGTTGCGAATGATTTGCGTGGTGCTGATATTGACTACCGCAGAGCCCTGTTTTTCCACCAGCTCGGTAAAGTCCGGCAATTCTTTGGCTTGGGCGGTTACGCTACAAACGGCTCCCACGGCCAACATGAACAAAATAAATAATTTTCTTAGCATGACATCCTCTCCATAATAGAAAATTTACCATTAATCTATCGCAATGGCCGCTTTGATTGAATTGCCCACTTTGAATTAACGCGGTTTACTGCAAAATAACCGGGAAAGATTGCCTGTCCCGCAACCCGCGCCTTCGCGCAGCCACTGCCTTGATTTGCCCGAGCAAAGGCATACTGGCCGTCAATCTGCACGACAATGGCCTGCGTCTCCAGCATGGTCACTTGCCGTTATAGCGTATTGAATAGAACACCTGCATCAACGTGCGTGGGGGCACTTCACCAACCACGGTAATTAAATGGTCGCCAACGACCTCGTGATACAAATACATGGCTCCTCGGCTGGACAAGCCCTCCTCATCGTCTTCGTCTTGATCATTGGGTTCGATGAATATGGAAATCGCACTCAATCCGTCCGAAAACACCAGCTGCGTCACGGGACGATGTTTGCCGCGCATCGAACGCTGAATCTCCATGGTTTTCTTGAAGCCTGCCGGCAGCGCCTCCACGACCCAACCGCTATTGATTTGCGTAATGCCTTTTGTTTTAACAGGCGATATGATTGAATCTGCTCCTTGCTTGCCAGCTGCAGCGCCCTGCTCAATCCAGGAACGATCAACTATTCCGCCAAGCTGCAACTGGGTAAAGGCATATTGTTCGACCACTCGATTCTTGGCATCCAGCACGGACGCCTTCAATAGCAAACCTGAATCGGAGTGCACCCAAATTTTATGGGCGTAACGCAAGCTGTCCTTGGGTTGAAACAAGATGGCTTGTGTGGTGTATCCGGCCACACGTTCTATCCCCACCACATTGGCCTGATAGTTCGCGCCCAGCAAGGATAACCGTTCGGGCGGCAAATCTGTAAACCTGCTCCCCAGTTGCTGGTGCTGGCTGCCCATTTGTTCCATCTTGTGGTTGATGTAACACCAAACCTGGCCATGATGACGAATAATTTCGCGCTTGGGGCCATCCAGGCTTTCCAGCTTTTCATACTCGCCGTCCGGCTCAACCACGTGAGTGATGCGCGAAGTCTCAACGCGATTGTCATACTGATAAACGAATATCCCGCTGTAATCAGTCTGATGTCCTGCAAAGGCGACAATCTTAAGCCAATCAAAACTATCCTGCTGCTCTCCTGCATATACATTGGCAGCAGCTAATAGCAGCCCGCAAAACGCAGCGCACGCCCTCATCGTTGATTTTTTCTCTGTTTTATTTTTCATCTGGCCTGTAAGAAACAGTGCGGATGTAGGAAGCGCCGCCATTCATATCCGTACTGGGAGAAAATTCCTGGTGTGCCATCAGATAATCATTGGCTTTAGGCTGAATTTGTACATTAACAGAGCGTACCGCGTTTTGTTGCATCGCCATCTTTGGAGCCGCTTCAGGGCTGATTTGCATCGACATCCACGCTACCACCCCCACTGCCGACAGCGAGGCAGCAGCTGATAATGCAAACGTGCGCATCTTCTGTTTTACCGCATGACCGCGCGGTGCCAATACGGTAGGCTCATCCCGCATACGTTCACGCACTTTAACGCTCAAATCGCAATGTATGTGATCGGGCTGGCGCAGCACATCTCCGATCAAATGATAAATTTCCCAATCTCTGTGTACCTCCGAACCGCGTTCGATACGATTGAGCAAACTCTCCGCTTCATCCTCATACAACTCGCCGTCCATCAATATGGAAATTTCCTGTTTCATGTCTACCACCTATTACCCTTGCTGGTTTCTAACAGCGGACGTAAATTCTCCGCAACGGCCTCACGCGCCCTGAAAATCCTCGACCTCACTGTTCCGATCGGGCAATTCATCACACTGGCGATTTCCTCATAACTCAAACCTTCGATTTCACGTAGTGTCAGCGCGCTTCGCAAATCTTCCGGTAACTGCTGTAAAGAAGCTTGCACCACATCGACAACCTGTTTGCTCATGAGTTCATTCTCTGGCGTATTCACCTCACGCAAAAGGCCGGCGTCCTCAAACGACTCGGCTTCCTCCGCATCAAACGGCGTACTGGTCGGCGCACGCCGCTTGTTCGCCAGCAAGTGGTTTTTCGCCGTATTGATACCGATGCGATATAGCCAAGTGTAAAACGCGCTCTCGCCGCGAAACCCCGGCAACGCGCGATATGCCTTGATGAAGGCATCCTGCGTGACATCCTCGGCCTCCGCCGAATCGCGCACAAAGCGGGATATAAGCCGCCCGAGCTTGCGCTGGTACTTGGATACCAGCAAATCGAAGGCGTGCTTATCGCCACGCTGGACGCGCTCCACCAACTGCTGATCGACTTCCCGGTCTGCCATCCCTGACTATCCCAATTATTATTGCGACTGCCGCGACATTTCGCGGAGGCAAGTATAACCGCTTCGATTCGTGTGCGTCAGACCGCTTTGAATTGCGCTCAATCGGACTCGCCAACAAAAAATTAGTTCCCGTTCATTGCCGTCGGCAGCATGGGGCTGTTCTTTGCCTCTGTCTGCTATAGTTCTGCCCTGAGCAAATGTACCGGGAACCCAATTGCTGCAATTTGACACATTGATTATCGGCAGCGGCCTGGCCGGATTGGCGCTGGCCATCAAGCTGGCCGAACGCCAAAAAGTTGGGCTGATCACCAAAAAATCCCTGCTGGACGGCGCGAGCAGCCGGGCGCAGGGCGGGATTGCCGCCGTGCTGGCCGAAGACGATACGCTGGATGCGCACATTCAGGACACCCTCACCGCCGGCGCCGGCCTGTGCGATGAAACCGTCACGCGTTACGTTGTCGAGCACGGCAAGGCCGCCATCGACTGGCTGATCGGCCAAGGCGTGCCGTTCACCCGGGACGGCTCCAGCGGCATGGGCTACCACCTCACCCGCGAAGGCGGGCACAGCCGCCGGCGCATCATCCATACGGCGGACGCAACCGGCCTTGCGGTTCAGGAAACACTCGCCGCACGCGTGCTGAAACACCCGAACATCACGGTGCTGGAAAATCACCTGTCGGTTGACCTGATTACCGGCAGGAAACTCGGCTTGCCGGACAAACGCTGCTATGGCGCATACGCCCTGAACTGTCTGAGCGATGAAGTCATCACTATCGCGGCCCAGAATACGATCCTTGCGACCGGCGGCACCGGCAAGGTGTATATGTACACCACCAACCCCGACACGGCGACCGGTGACGGCATCGCGATGGCATGGCGCGCCGGCTGCCGCGTGGCCAACATGGAGTTCATCCAGTTCCATCCGACCTGTTTGTACCACCCGCACGCGAAGTCTTTTTTGATCAGCGAGGCGGTGCGCGGCGA
This sequence comes from Gallionella sp., assembly GCA_030645955.1. The sequence continues at coordinate 16,581 of JAUSMR010000202.1, forward strand.
AGGTGGCATCCTGAAGCTGCCCGACGGC
>JAUSMR010000004.1 GCA_030645955.1 Gallionella sp.
CAGCTGCCCGAGAATGCCCGCTTCAGTCGCTATTTCAAGCTGAACGAGACGCGCCAGCTGGCGATGGCGCAGCGCTTCGTGAATGAGAAGAGTACCGAGTCCACCAAACGCTTCATGGCCATTGCAGCAGACATCGGCATATCGGTTGTCACGCTGGCCACGGCCTGGAGCAAGCAGCATGACTTCGTCGCGTCCACTATCGTGGGGGCCACCAGGCCCGAGCAGTTGGACGAGATTCTTGCGGCGGCAGATGTGACGCTGAGCGCGGAGACCCTGAGCAGGATCAACGAGGTGTCCAGGCAAATTCTTTATCCGATGGGCTGAGACTGCATGGGTTGACGGTTTACCAAAGCGTATCCACCAGAGTGCAATCAATAAGTCTCTGATCTGCGGTCACAAGACTGGCATTGTTGAGCATTGCGGTGGCGGCAATGATCCGGTCGGCTGGATCATTGCCAACTTCAGCACCGAGGTTTACCGAAAGTTCAGCAATTTCCGGCGTAATCGCTTTTACAACCACGTTTCTTGACTGTAGAAATATTTGCAAGAATCTTGCCGCGCTGACGTCAATCTCAAGACGTCCCTTGCGGATCAGCATGGCGATTTCCCAGAGTGAGATATCAGAAATGATGATCGAGTTGCCAGCGTCGGCATGAGTGATCGCGGTGGCTGCCTTTTTACTCAGTAGGCTTGGCGACAGGGCATCCCACAATATCGCGCAGGTATCCAATACGATCACGACGCGGCATCCCACTCGGCCTGCGTGGGGGATACGATATCGTGAAGTCGCGCGGTTCTGGCCAAGGCGTGCAGTTGTTCGCGGGCCTGAGATTTCGGCTCTTCGGGCGCCGAAATAGTAGCCAGCACCTTGCCGTTCGAGGTGACACGAATGGACTCGCCTGCATTGACACTTTCCAGATATTTCAACAGGTTGGACCGAAATTCGCTGATGTTGATGGTTTGCATCACGGGTTGCTCTGAGTAAGTTGTACGGTATCTTTGTACAAGCGTAGACCATGAAGCGGATTAACGCAAACCAGGTGCAGGCTGCGGTGGCAGGCGTTGGCTACTCCAAATCAGCGGTGCGAGACTCCAGGGCTATTGCTGGCTACCCGTGGCCCGAACGATCCGCATCCCTATGTGGTGGGCACACAGAGCATCCTGCGTTATCTGGATGTGGCACAGAATTGTGCCCGGGCGGAGATGGCCTATCGGAACTGAATTCGATTCCTACCGTTGGCCTTGGCGTTGTAGAGCGCGGCGTCGGCAGCCCTGAGCAGATCCTCTGGAGTCTTCCCTCCGCAGGGAATCACCGCCGCCACGCCG
>JAUSMR010000215.1 GCA_030645955.1 Gallionella sp.
TGGCGAATCAACCTTGTTGCCGATCGTGACGGGATAGTTTTTTCGTATCACCTGTCCAAAATTGCCAGACGCGGACAAGTGGTGATGCAGCCCACCGTCCGTCACCAGATACACCTGCCCGCGCGAGATCTTGCGGTCCACCACGCGCGCCACATAAACACCGGCCTCACCCACCAGGTAACGCCCCAGCTCGACTACCAACGAGGCCTCGGGCAGCTCGGTATGCGCCCGCTGGGCAAGCCGGGCCAGGTTGTCGCCAATCGGCGCCAAGTCAAGCCTTTGCTCACCCGGAAAGTAGGGAACGCCAAAGCCACCTCCCAGATTCAGAAAGCGCACCGGCGCGGGCGCGTCCTGCGCCAGCCGCAGCGCCAGCTCGTAGGATTTTTGTTGGGCTTCGCAGATGGATTCCGAACGCAAATTCTGCGACCCGGCAAACAGATGAAAACCTTCAAAAGCCAAACCAGCACGGCCGATGTCGGCCAAAAGCGCGGGCATCTGTTCCACATCCACGCCAAACTGTTTGGGGCCACCGCCCATTTTCATGCCCGAGCCTTTGAGTTCAAAGTCCGGATTGACACGCACCGCCACGCGGGCCGGCAGGCCCAGTTCACTGGAAATCGCCTCCAGTGCCACGACTTCGCGAAAGGATTCAACGTTGATCAGCACGCGGGATGCCACCGCCTGGCGCAACTCGGCGTCGCGCTTGCCTGGCCCGGCAAAGCTAACTTCCAGCGGGTTGGCACCGGCATCCAGCGCCACCTTCAACTCCCCCGCCGAGGCCACATCAATGCCGTCCACCAAGCCCGCCATGAACCCCACCACGGCAGGCATGGGGTTGGCCTTCATCGCGTAGTGCAGCTTGACGCCCTTGGGCAGCACATCACGCAACTCGGCCACCCGTGCCCGCAACAGCGAGCGGTCATAGGCATAAAAAGGCGTTTGCCCCACCCTGGCGGCGAGTAGAGACAAACGCTCGCCACCGAGCACCAGTTCCCCGTCGCTCACAGAGAACTGATTCATGGGGGCATGCACGGGCAGTTGGTGTTCTGTGACGGACATGGATTTTCTTCGGCCTTGAATTTCAGGTAGGGGTGGAGGACTCAGCTGCATTGAGCCTTTCTCGATTGCGCTCAATCCACTCGGTGGAAAGCAGCTTGCGATCGATCTTGCCATTGGGATTGCGCGGTAGCGGCCCGGCGACGATCTCAATGCCTGCCGGTACCATGTACGTGGGCATGCGGGTACGGCATTCATTTATTAAGTCATTTAGGCCTCTAGCCACCGCCCCTATTGCGTAAGTAGCTATTACTTGTATAGCATGTCCTAATGTGGGGTGATCTACACCAAAAGCCACACACTCGCCCACCAGTTGGGTGGCGTACAAAATTTCCTCCACCTCGGTGGGGCTTACCCGGTAACCGGAGGTTTTCATCATTTCATCGCGTCGGCCAATGAAGTAAAAAAAACCTTCAGCGTCCATGCGCACGGTGTCGCCCGAGAAAACCGCATATTCGGGCAACTGCAAGCCCGACTGCCGCCCCGGCGCGTCTGAGGCCAATAACTTGTAGCGCTCAGCCGTCTTTTCGGCATCGTTCCAGTACCCCATGCCAACCAGGGCACCCCGGTGCACCAGTTCGCCAGGTTCTTCCGGGCCACAGGCCGAGCCATCTTCACGCAACACCAGAATTTCAGCGTTCGGAATGGCCTTGCCAATTGAATCAGGGCGGCGGTCAACCTCTTGCGGCGGCAGGTAGGTTGAGCGAAACGCCTCGGTCAGACCGTACATCAGGAACGGTTTGGCCCTGGGCACGCGCTGGCGCAGCGAAGTCAGTGTTTCGCGCGGCATGCGCCCGCCGGTGTTGGCAAAATAACGCAGCTTTTCGTTAATGGATTCTGGCCATTCCAGCTGTGTCAACTGGATGTACAAAGGCGGCACGGCGGTCAGGCCGGTCACGCCTTCAAGTGCCATCGCCTTGAGCACATCACGCGGCATCAGGTAGTTCAACAACACCACCCGTGCACCGGCATGAAAGGCGGTGGTGAGTTGGCTAAACCCTGCATCAAACGACAAAGGCAGTGCGGCCAACAGCGTATCTTGTGAATTGTTCTCAAGATAGGAAGCCACGCTCTTGGCACCCGCCACCATGTTGCGATGCGACAGCACCACGCCCTTGGGCTTGCCGGTGCTGCCCGAGGTGTACAGAATGGCGGCCATGTCGGTATCAATCACCCTGTGCCCGGACCGCCGGGGGCTACTGAGCAAGTCCCGCCAAGAGACCAACGCCAATGGGCTTGTGACAGCCATCTCTACTTGAGCTGAATTCATCAAAGAATCCGTGACAACCACATGGCGCAAATCATGGCACTCAGCCAACACATCTTTCATTAAGGCCAGACGCTCAGGCGAAGTCACCAAAACGCGCACATTGCAGTCACGCAAAATAAAGGCCACCTGTTCCGGTTTGAGCAGTGGGTTGACCGGCACAAAAACCGTCCCGGCGGCCGGCGCACCAAAACTGGCGATGACGGTCTCAGAACGCTTTTCAAGATAAATGGCGACACGTTCACCGCGCGCCAGGCCCAAGCTCAACAAACCAGAGGCAAACTGTTTGACGCTGGCGCCAAGATCACCGTAACTCAAATTTGAGGTGCCACTGGTCAGGGCGATCGCCTGCGGCGTGCGTTCGGCAGTCACGGCTATCAGATCAGGCAAGAGTGTGGATTCAGTCATAGAAATACAACAAAGGCCGCAGCAGTTGAGAAAACGCAAATGGATAAAAAGCACCAAAAGCTATACATGATTCCTTGGTCCCCAAAGCAATTTGGGTCGGGTCGGTAGCCACTCAGGAAGCTTGAATTGAACATATCACAAGAACTACTTCGTGTTGTTGACGAAGTTCTAAGTTTGAATGGGCGCTCAGCCACCTTCTCGCGCGACACACCGTTGCTGGGCGCGATTCCAGAGTTGGACTCGATGGCGGTTGTTACGCTCATCACGACGCTTGAAGAACAGTTCGGTCTGGTGGTTGACGATGACGACATTGATGGATCGACCTTTGCCACAGTGGGCTCGCTGACTGACTTTGTCAGCGGCAAACTGGCTGCTTGACGACGCATGCCTGTGCAGCCAGAAGCTTTTTTCCTGCCCGCCAAGCTTGGCGAGGCTGCCAACAACAGCCAACGGTTTTGCCTGTTTTACCCAGCCCAAGGCGGGATGACTCGGGGCTTGGTTGTTTACATCCACCCCTTTGCCGAAGAGATGAACAAAGCCCGCCGCATGGCAGCGCTGCAAGCACGTGCGCTGGCCCAAGCGGGCTACTCTGTGCTGCAGATCGACCTGCGGGGCTGCGGCGACAGCTCCGGGGATTTTGACGATGCCACGTGGCAAAACTGGGTGAGCGACGTGGTGCAAGGGTGCCAGTGGCTACGTAGCCGAGGCAACACGCAAGGCGCTGGTGCGAGCACCGCGCCACTGTGGCTGTGGGGCCTGCGCGCCGGGTGCCTGCTGGCCGTCGAGGCAGCTGGGCAGTTGAACGAGGCCGGCAACTTTTTGTTCTGGCAGCCACCCTCTGCCGGCAAGCCGCTATTGCAACAGTTCTTGCGCCTCAAAGTGGCGAGCGACATGCTGGGCGGCCAAGCCAAAGGCGTTATGGAAAACATGCGCCAGCAACTGGCAAGTGGCTCGCCGGTAGAAATTGCCGGCTACATGCTCTCGTCCGGACTCGCAATGGGGCTAGAGCATGCGGCCCTTATGCCACCTGCCGGCAAGGAACAAGCCCGGCGTCTGGAATGGTTTGAACTGTCCACGCGGGAGGACGCCAGTTTAAGCCCCGTCTCGGCCAAAACCATCGCCCAGTGGCAGCAATCAGGCTTTGACGTTAGCAGCCACATCGCGCGTGGCCCGGCTTTCTGGCAAACCAGTGAAATTGAAGACGCCCCCGCACTGATTGCAGCCACCACTGCCGCCCTCTCCAACATGCCCGCATGAACTACACCGAAGAGACCGCACTCTTTGCCTGCGCGGGCGACACGCTGCTGGGCATTTTATCCAAACCAGAGACCCCTACTGAGACCGGTGTCATCGTGATTGTGGGCGGCCCGCAGTACCGTATTGGCAGCCACCGGCAGTTTGTGCTTTTATCGCGCACGCTGGCCGCTGCAGGCTATCCCGTATTGCGGTTTGACTACCGAGGCATGGGCGACAGCGAAGGCTTGGCGCGAGATTTTCAGGCCGTGAGCGCAGACATTGCGGCCGCCATTGACGTCATGCACCAACGCATTCCCGTTGTGAAACAGGTGGCCCTGTGGGGCCTGTGTGATGGCGCATCTGCGGCTCTGCTTTACTGCGATAAGACCCATGACCCGCGGGTCAGTGGCTTGTGCCTGTTGAACCCTTGGGTTCGCTCCGAAGCCAGTCTGGCCAAGACTCAGGTCAAGCATTACTACACCCAGCGCCTGCGACAAAAAGAGTTCTGGATCAAGTTGTTCAGCGGCAAAGTGGCGGCCAGCGCAGCGAGCGGGTTGATGCGCAGTCTCAAGGCCGCGTTTTCAGGGCCAGCCCCCAAGACGGGCGGAGAAGATGACCAGCCTTTCCAGACGCGCATGGCGCAAGCATGGAAAAACCCCAATCGGCCAATCTTGCTGTTGCTGAGCGGGAATGATTACACTGCCAAGGAGTTCCTGGAGTACGCAAAAACCAGCACCGACTGGTCAGGAGCGCTCAACCAGCCTTTATTGCAACGGTACGACCTGACCGAAGCAGACCACACCTGTTCCAGTGCGGCATGGCGGAAGTTGGTTGAAGTCCGAGTGCTCGAATGGCTCATGCGAGTCTTACCATCACCCAATGCGTGACATCGGAAGGTCAAATATGGAGGTGCCAGTTGATTATTAATGCCCAAATAATTACCAGATTTTTCACCCCAAAAGTCTTTTTCCTCATATCACTTCTGTTTTGGGGTTTTTCTGCCTTTTCACAAAATCAGACAGCGGCCGCATCGGCCTGCGGAACTCTGTTCTCCCAAGGCCAGTTCGGCCCCTACGACTACCGCACCGACAGGGACAAGCTGCCCATCGTAGAGGGCGCTCATTTCACGCCAGAGGTTGAAGCATTAATACGCGGAAAGACCGGCTCACGGCCAGGCGGTGACATAGATTACACACTCAGGGCCTTCCCGAACAACCACAGGGCGCTCATGGCGATGATGCGTCTGGGTGAAATGGAGAAAACGCCCAAACCCAGTGGTTCACGCTACACCGTTGAATGCTGGTTTGAGAGGGCCGTTCTTTTCCGCCATGACGACGCCGTCGTGCGAATGATTTATTCATCCTACCTCACCAAAAATAATCGGCGACCTGAAGCAGTTGCACAGCTGGAGCAAGCGACCGTTACTGCAAGAGAAAACGCATTCACTCACTACAACATTGGCTTGCTTTACTTTGACATGAAAATCTATGACAAGTCCCTTGCACGTGCACATCGAGCCCTGGAGCTTGGTTTTGAGAGAGATGAGCTACGTGACTTGCTCAAAAACGTCGGTCAATGGCAAGAGCCATCCGTCGAGCCAAAGCCCCAGCAGTGAATTGCAATGCGGGCAACACTGACCGCTCGCGCAAGATAGACCATGACATTTTCGATTCCAAGGCTCCCCGTTCTTGACTGGAATACGTTTTCCGGCGTCAGGTTGTCGGCAACGCCATGCCTGCTGACGCACCCAAAGACCCAATTCACCAACAGCGGCCGCGCCTCCATTTTGTTGGCGCTAGAAATGCTGGATGTAAGACCTGGTGACAAAATTCTGGTGCCCACTTATCACTGCCCCACCATGATCGCTCCAATTATTGCAAGGGGTGCACAAGCCGTTTTTTATCCCTTGGATGGCAATGGGGCGCCAAAGCTGGAGTGGATCAAGCAAGAAGACACTGAAGGTATCCGTGCCATTCTGGTGGCTCATTTTTTTGGATTGCCTCAGCCGTTGGCAGCAGTCCGCCAATGGTGTGACCAGCAGGGTGTGCGTCTCATCGAAGATTGCGCGCACGCTTTGTTCGGCGCCAGTGATGATCGCACCTTAGGATGCTGGGGAGATGTAGCAATTGCCAGCCTAACCAAGTTTCTCCCAGTTCCGGAGGGAGGCTGCCTGGTGAATAACACGGTGCCCGGCGCCATTCCAATGCTCCATCAGCCCAATACCATTAGCCAGGTCAAAGCTGGCTTTGACATCGTCCATGCCGGCGTGAACCATGGCCGCCTAAAAGGGCTGGGGCCGTTAGTGAGGGGTTTTTTCAGGTTCTTGGGCATGTTCAGGAAAAAGAACCTGCACAAAGGTCGTCCGGGTGATCCATCGCCGACTGACGGTTTCACCATTGACATTGATCAATCACATCGGGCATTGACACATGCCAGTCGCTGGACAGCCCAGCATGCACATCGGGAACGAATTGTGTCCCGTCGCCGCGAGAACTACATTTTCTTCACTCAGGCGTTGTCAGGTCTGGCTGGTTTACATCCACTGCGTTCGAGCTTGCCAGAAAACTGTGCGCCATACGTCTTTCCGCTTTGGGTCGATCAACCGGACCCGGGATACGCAGAATTGAGGCGTCTGGATTTTCCTGTCTCGCGCTGGGACAGGCTATGGCCAACAGTTTCGACCATTGAAGAAGACTCTGGAATCAAATGGTCTCACCATGTCCTGCAGCTTGCCTGCCATCAAGACCTAACGCCCAACGAGTTGCAACAGATGGTCAATACGGTGAAACGAGTATATGCACCCAAGGGCGAAGAGTCCGCGTCGCGCCATTCAAGAGCAACCGAATTGGCAAAACTTTTGAATAAAGTTCGAGTTGAGCATTTGCATGAATCCATACCGCCCACTGAGACCATATAAGTAATGACCTGGACCATACACCCCATTGCGCAACTCGCTGATTTTGCAAGTCAGTGGGATACACTTGTTCGGTCCCGGCCGGGCACCCCGTTCCTGGAGTCTGCATTTCTGCAACCCATTGTCGATACCTTTGGCAGTGATGACGAGCGACTGTGCCTGTACCACTCCAAGGGTCAACTTCGCGCAGCAGCCATCATGCAACGGATACGAAAAGGCATGTGGCAGACCTTTCAACCCTCCCAGCTTCCGCTGGGTGCTTGGATTTCAGACGGAAGCGTCGACCTGGTGTCAGCTTGCAGTGAACTTATGCCCCAGCTTCCCGGATTGACCCTAGGTATCGGAGTCAGCCAACTAGACTCGCGAATTCAACTTCGGCCTGAAGACGGCCCCAAAGTACGAACCCAAGACTACATTCAGACCGCCTGGGTCGACATCGAAGGCAGTTTCGAGGCGTATTGGGAGGCACGCGGTAAAAACCTCAAACAAAACACACGTAAACAGCGCAACAAGCTGCAGGCAGAAGTCACCGAGACCAGACTAGAGTGCATCACCGCCGCAGAAGATGTGCCAAAAGCGATTGAAGACTATGGATTGTTAGAGAGCGCTGGCTGGAAGACTGCCGATGGGACAGCTATCCATCCAGACAATGCCCAAGGACAGTTCTATCGAAAAATGCTCGAAAATTTTTGCCGCTTGGGGCAAGCGCGTATTTACCGCTACTGGTTCGGTGAAAAGGTAGTGGCCATGGATCTGTGCGTCCATGACCACACGGCCATCGTGATTCTGAAAACGACATACGACGAATCCTTCAAGGCGGTCTCACCATCCACACTAATGCGTCAAGCTGAATTCCAGCAGCTTTTTGAAGAACAAAAGTTTAAGCGTATCGAGTTCTATGGCAAGGTCATGGAATGGCACACGCGGTGGACCGAAAACTCGCGCACCGTGTATCACGCCAACGCCTACCGCCATGCCCTTGTACTGCGCCTGCTCAACCTGCGCGCCGGCCTGCGCCAGTCGGCCACGCAACCCACAATTGCCGCGGAGACCGAGCATGCCTGAGACGCCCTTCTCCGCCAACGAACTGCTCGAACTCGGCCGGGAGGTCTTGCGGATCGAAGCGGACGCAGTACTCCGCCTCGTCGATCGGCTCGGCCCCGGCTTCGTCGACGCCGTCCGCTTGATACTCGATTGTCGCGGCCGGGTCGTCGTCAGTGGCATCGGCAAGTCGGGCCATGTCGGCCGCAAGATCGCCGCCACCATGGCCAGCACCGGCACACCGGCATTCTTCGTGCATCCGGCGGAAGCAAGCCACGGCGACCTCGGCATGATTACCCCCGAAGATGTGGTGATTGCCCTTTCCCACTCCGGCGAAAGTGCCGAGCTGGTCGCCATCGTTCCGTTGCTCAAGCGCCATGGAACCACCCTGATTGCCATCACAGGAGTCCCTACCTCGACGCTGGCAACGCTGGCCGACGTGCATCTTGACGCTGCAGTTGAAAAGGAGGCCTGCCCACTCGGCCTCGCGCCCACCTCCAGCACCACCGCCGCACTCGCGCTAGGCGATGCGCTCGCCGTGGCGCTGCTCAAGGCGCGCGGCTTTAGCGCCCAGGACTTCGCCCGGTCGCATCCGGGCGGCAAGCTCGGGCGTCGACTGCTCGTCCGCGTCAGTGACGTCATGCACACCGGCCTGGACCTGCCCAAGGTCGGCATCGACAGCAGTCTCACGGACGCTCTGCTCGAAATGAGCGCAAAGGGACTGGGCATGACGGCGATCATCGACGGTGACCACCGCATACTCGGCATCTTCACCGACGGCGACTTGCGCCGCGTTCTTGCGGCCGGTGCTGACCTGCGCCATAGTCGGATCGCCGACCTGATGAAGCGCAACCCGAGAACGATCGACGCCGACCGACTGGCGGCGGAAGCCGTGCAGCAGATGGAAACCATGCGCATCAACGGCATGCTGGTAGCCGACAACAATAATCGGCTGGTCGGCGTCTTTAACATGCACGACCTGCTCCGGGCCGGCGTCCTCTGACTGACCGCAGCGTCCGTAGCGATTCCCCGCCCCATCGACCATGCCCGCAAACGCAAGTCCGAGCACGATTCAACCGATTACCCGCATCAAATGGGGCCTGTTTCGGCTACTGGAACGCCTGAGTGACCTCCGCGGCAACAGCGCCGCCGGACATCTCGAACTCGACCGGCCTGCACGCCCGCTGCAGTCGCTGTGGGTCTTCGTCTCGACCATCGGCGAACTCAACGCGATCGACCCGCTGCTGCGCGAGATCGTCGCCCGCTTGCCGCAACTCAAGCTCGTTCTGATCACCGACCATCCGCACTACCGCGACAGTTACCTCGCCCGTTACCCCGCAGCCGAGGTCTGCGTGACCCGTGGCCACGGCACTGACGCAGCGACGCTCGCCACGCACTATCCGCCGCAGCTGCTGGTCGTCGCCGAGATACCCTGCTGGCCGTCCGATGCGCCCTGCCGCTTCTCGTTCGCCTTCCTGCTCGAGGCAAAACACGCGGGTGCCGTCACCGTGCTGGTCAACGCCTGGCTCTATCACTACACCCCGCCGAGTCGCATGGACACCATCGAGCGCCGGCTCTTCCAGAGTGACTATCTGCAAGCCTTCGACGCGATCGGGGCACAGACGGAAGAAACGCGTCAACATCTGCTTGCCGTCGGCGCCGACCCGAACAGGGTCGTCGTCACCGGCAACATCAAGTTCGACGCCATGCAGCAGCCCGACTGGTCACCAGCCAAGGCGCGTAGTCCGACCATGCTCGGTGCGCTGATCGCATCGGCGCGACCGGTCATCGTTACCGGCTGCGTCACTAACTTCGTTGAGCAGGAGATGCTGCTAGACGCCTTCGTCACTGTGCGCGAGCGCCATGCCGATGCGCTCCTCGTCCTTGCACCGCGCCATCCGGAAGTCCACGAGCGCATGCAGACCCTGCGCGACTACCTCGAACAGCGCGGCCTGCCGGCGGTCTTTCGGTCCGCGCTCGCCGATGTGCCGATTTCCGCCCAAACCGCCTGCCTGGTGCTCGACACCATGGGCGAACTACGCGATTTCTACGCCGCGGCTACCGTCTCCCATGTCGGCGTCGACCACAACGTGCTCGAACCGCTGGGATTCGGAAAACCCGTCACGGTCATACCTGGATGGAACACAACCTATCCCTCGTACCCTGTCTACCGCCTGCTAATGGACTCCCAAACGCTGCTTGAGGTCACTGCAGCAGATCAGCTGTCGGGGCGCTGGCTGGACCTGATCGACAACGCCGATCACTACCGCGAACACATCGACGCCATCGGCGAAACACTGACCCAGGCCCGCGGTGCCGTGGCGCGTCATCTGGACCTTCTCGCACCCTGGATGCCCAAGCATCGCTGAACAAATAACTTGGGAGGAAATAATGATTTGCATAAGCGACAAGATCCAAGTATCGAACACGGGTAATTTCACTCTGTTCGGTGGTATCAACGTGCTCGAATCGCGCGACCTCGCGCTGCGCGCTTGCGCGGAATACGTGCGGGTCACCCAGAAACTGGGCATCCCTTACGTATTCAAGGCCAGCTTCGACAAGGCCAACCGCTCGTCTATCCACTCCTACCGCGGCCCGGGGCTGGATGAAGGCTTGAAGATCTTCGAGTCCGTCAAGGCGGAGTTCGGCGTGCCAGTACTTACCGACGTGCACGAACCCTGGCAGGCCCAGCCTGTGGCGGAGGTGGTGGACGTGTTGCAGTTGCCTGCCTTCCTGGCGCGACAGACGGATCTGGTGGTGGCGCTGGCCAAGACCGGACGGGTCATCAACATCAAGAAGCCGCAGTTTTTGAGCCCCTCACAGGTGCTCAACATCGTCGAGAAGTTCAAGGAAGCCGGCAACGATCAACTGATCCTCTGCGATCGCGGCACCTGCTTTGGCTACGATAACCTGGTGGTGGATATGCTGGGCTTTGGCGTGATGAAGAAGGTGTGCAGCGACCTGCCCATCATTTTTGACGTAACGCACGCATTGCAGCAGCGCGATCCGACAGGCGCGGCCTCGGGCGGCCGGCGCCGGCAGGTTGCCGACCTAGCCCGCGCTGGCTTGGCGTTGGGACTGGCTGGAATCTTCCTGGAGGCACACCCTGACCCAGACTCGGCGAAGTGTGACGGCCCGAGTGCCTTGCCACTCGATCAATTGGAGCCCTTTCTCACGCAACTCAAGGCGCTGGATGATCTGGTGAAGTCGTTTTCCCCGCTCCACATTTCCTGATCGATGACTACAGAACCGACTTGCCTGCGCTTGCAGTTGGGGGACGACGGGGGGATCAACCGGCCTTGATAAAACGCAATTTGCGCGCTTGTGAATGTTGTTGAATTGGGCATGATATTTGTCTCAACGTTGCGCAAGCGCCAGGCATTTCGGCCCTATCCGTTTATTGGGAAATTTCCTTGGTCCGTCAATATGGAAAAAACCGAAGTTTTTCACATCATGCGACTGCAACATTAACAGCGCCACCACGCCACACTTACGACTCAACATGACAGTCCAAAGGAACCCTCTCAGCATCCTGTCCAGAGCCGCCAAAGCCGACTTGGTGACGGAACCCTATCCGCATCTGGTAACCACCGATGCGCTTGATCCGGCGATATTCGAACAGCTCTCGAGCCAGTTTCCGGCGGACGACATCATCCTCAACGGGCGGGCCGCGAAAGACACCTGGTTCGACTACCCGGCCTGCAAGGTGGTGGCCGACGAGCGTGTGTCGCCATTGTGGCGCGAGTTCTTCGCCTACCACAGCTCCAAGGCCTTCTTCGACGAACTGGTGGCCCTAGCCGCGCCACAGATGTGCGCGCTGAAGCCAGACCTGGAGCAACGAGCCGGGCGCCATCTGAAGGACTTCATCGTCGGCATGCGCCCGGGCGGCCGGGGCGACCCGCTGGCCGAAGGAGCCGACGCCTCAATGGAGTGCCAGTTCTACCTGAACTACACGCAGCAGCCGCGCGTCGTGCGCGGGCCGCATGTTGACCGGCCTTCGGAGCTGTTTGCCGCGCTGCTGTATTTCCGACGCGAAGATGACGATTCGTCCGGCGCCAACCTGGAAATCTGCGAAGCGACGACCGACCTGTATCCCAACCCGCATGTTGTGAAGATCTCGACGCTGCCGGCCGAGATCGACGATGCCAAGGTACGAACTGTAAAGACGGCCAACTATGCCGCCAACACGCTGGTGCTGTTCCTGAACTCAGCACGCTCAATCCATGCGGTGAGCCCGCGCACCCCGACAGCGGTGCCGCGGCGCCACATCAACTTCTGCTGCGACGTGCGCTTCGACCTGTTCGACATGAAACTGCCGGCTCGTATGGCGGCAAAGAAAAAGCTGGAGGCCATGCCGCTGGGTTGGCGGCTGGCCAAGTATCTCTGATGGGCCGGTCAACCGGCACCATGCGAACAACGTATGACGAACTTTATCCACTACCAAAAACCCGCCCATGGCCACTCCAGCAATACGTTGGCACCTTGTTGTCATTGGCCTCGTAGCCCTTGGCCTGCGCCTGCCGCTTTTGGGTGATCAGCCTTATACCGACGACGGCCTCTTCGCCGCCACGTCATATTTCATCCACTTGGCATACACGGGTGCACTGGGAGCAGGAGGCTGGCTCCTGCCCAAGGATGGGTACCTCGGCCTTTACCAACTGCTGAGCAGTTGGGTGTATTTCCTGCCGTGGGAACCCTTCTTCCTGCTGCGTTTGATTGACGCCATTGTGGCTGCGGCCGCGGGGATGGCGGTGTACCGGTTCCTAGCCGATGCCTTAGATGACCGCCCGATTGCCATGGTAAGCGCCCTTTTCTTCGTCCTCACGGTGAATCATCCTGTATTCATCAACGCGGGCTACAAGAACTCGATCATGGTCGCTGTGACACTAACGGCTCTTGCACTGGCTGCGCTACATCGAGGTGATACCAAAGGGTGTTTCCAGGCCGGGTTGTTCATGGCGGGCGCCGTCCTGTTCCGGGAGTTTTTCCTGCCGATGGCAGTCGTTGTTACGCTCTACTCGATCGCCCGTTGTGGGTGGTCCGGGTTCCTTCGCTTTGCAGCGGCAAGTTCAGTGTTGGCTGCCGGTGTAGTTGCAGCCGATGTGTTGTTACGAGGAGAAGGAGGATTCGGCGCTCTCATCAACTCATACTTCGAGTACAGCAGCACGTTCCCGGACAAAACCAGTCTGAAATCGGCCCTCAAGCAGGGTTTCATTGCAGCGGATATTTTGCTTCCGTTAATACCGCTGGTAGGCATAGGTTTACTCGCCCCTGCGTTGAGTAGCCGGTATCGCAATCGGGAAAGTCTGGATCTCTACGTTTTGGGAATCTTATTTGCGCTTTGTCCCGCTCTGGAAATTTGGTACAAATCACCCTTTCCATATCACTTCAGCCAGTCGGCGCTCGGTTTGGCAATGCTACTTGCCTTGGGACTGCACGTGGTCGTGAACTATATTCGGCTCCGGTATAACTCACACAAATCTGCCGCCATCGTCCTCGGGTTGTTCGTATTGGGAGCAAATCTTCTCCTATTTCGCGACTACGCCCGGCAGTACTACTGGCAAGCGGATTCAGCCGTTCGATTTATCCCCGTCATGATCGGAAGAGATTGGACGTCTGATGCAACCGAACGGAGCGTCTATCTGCGCGCGGCGCGTGCTATCAGAGAAAATACATTGCCGGCGGCGACCATGACGACGGAATACAACATACTGGGCCTGTTTCCGCTTACTTCCCGGCTGCCGAGCGTCGCGGGGACGGGCGCCATCGGACGAGTATTGCAGAGACGTGATCGTTCGGTGCGAGAGGCAGAGATGGCGCAGCTGATTGACGCGCCGCCGGATGTGTTCGTCTTGATGCCGCGCACACTTTTTCGGGAAGACTTAGGCGACTTCCCTCTAGAACTCACGACCCGTTACTCGCGGAGAATAGATCAGGGGCGTGGTCTGTCCCCGTATGGCGGTTGGTCGGCTGAGATTTACCTGCGCTAAGCCATTTCGGCGCTCTGGCCCCAGCGTGCAGCGCATGGCGGCTCGGCCAAGATGTTACTGCTGTTCCTCGCATTGCCGACTTTCACTCCAGGCCACGTAATGGAGCTGCTTGCGGAGTGCTGAAGTTGACATCAATCAACTGACGACCGGACTTCCTAGGCCAAAATTATCTTTGGCAGACTTTTGGACAAGGCATTCAATGAGAACAAATCCAACCTTTGTAACGCAGCCTTATCTGCCGCCTCTTGAAGAGTTTGTGCCTTATCTGGAAAAGATCTGGGCCAACAAAATCTTAACCAACGGGGGGCCGTTTCATCAACAATTGGAACAAGCCCTGTGTGAACACCTTGGAGTAGAGCACATTGCCCTGTTTACTAATGCAACCATTGCCTTAGTTACCGCACTGCAAGCTCTACGCATCACCGGCGAAGTGATCACCACGCCGTATTCATTTGTCGCAACTTCGCATTCCTTGCTGTGGAACGGCATCAAGCCCGTGTTTGTGGACGTGGACCCCAATACATTGAACCTTGATCCCAAAAAGATCGAGACGGCCATCACACCACAGACGACGGCCATCATGCCCGTGCACTGCTACGGCCACCCGTGTGATGTCGATGCCATCCAGAAGATTGCCGACAACTACAACCTCAAGGTGATCTACGACGCTGCCCATGCTTTTGGCGTGAAATGCCACTGCGGCAGTGTGCTCAATCATGGTGATCTGTCAGTGCTGAGCTTTCACGCAACCAAGGTTTTCAATACCTTCGAGGGCGGCGCCATCGTATGCCCTGATGCAAAAACAAAGACTCGAATCGATCAGCTGAAGAACTTCGGACATGTGGGCGAAGTCACTGTGGTGGCATCTGGCATCAACGGCAAGATGAGCGAATTCAACGCGGCACTAGGTTTGTTGCAGTTGAAGTACATAGACCACGCCCTGGCGCGCCGCAAAGAAATTGATGCTGCTTACCGTGAGCGGCTCAACGGTGTGAAAGGCATCCACTGCTTGAATGATGCGGGCGAGAAAATCGCCAACTATTCATATTTTCCGATCCTGGTGCAAGCCGACTACCCAAACAGTCGGGACGACCTTTATCAGAATCTCAAAGATATCGGCATCCATCCTCGCCGCTATTTTTACCCTTTGATATCGGACTTTCCCATGTATCGCGGCCTGCCTTCCGCCCATAGAGAGAATCTTCCTGTGGCAACAGCCGCAGCGCAACAAGTTCTTTGTCTGCCGATCTATCCCGATCTGGACATGTCGGTAGTCGACGAAATCACCCGTTTCATCGCGGCTCAATGAAAGTGGATAGAAGGAAGACTGGCAGATCCACGGAAGAGGCGAGATGAAACTGGCGATCATGCAGCCGTACTTCTTTCCGTATATTGGCTACTTCCAGCTGATCGCGGCGATCGATCTATTCATTGTGTACGACAACATCAAATACACCAAGAAGGGGTGGATCAACCGCAACCGCATGTTGCAGAACGGCAAGGACGTCATGTTCTCGCTGCCCTTGAAAAGCGATTCGGATCATCTGGATGTGTGCCAACGGGAACTATCGACTAATTTCAACCGCGATAAATTTCTGAACCAGTTTAAAGGGGCGTACCGACGCGCGCCATATTTCGAACAGACGTTTCCGCTGGTCGAGCAAATCGCACGGTACGAAGATACGAACCTATTTCGTTACCTGCAGCACGCCATCGTCAAAACCTGCAAGCATTTGGGCATCACCACTGAGATCAGGAACTCTTCCGACATCGCCATCGATCACACCCTGAAGAATCAGGACAAGGTACTGGCCTTGTGTGAAGCGGTCGGTGCGAGTACCTACGTGAACGCCATCGGCGGCGTGGAGTTGTATTCGAAGGAATCGTTCAGAGAGAAGGATATTGACTTGAAATTCATTCAATCGAAACCGTTCGAATATCCGCAGTTGGGCAACGCGTTCGTGCCCTGGCTGTCGATCATTGACGTGATGATGTTCAATCCGATCGAGACCATCCAAACCTGTATCGCGACTAACTACAAGTTGATCTGACCATGTTCAAGTGGGAAAAATTAGGCAAAGTGTTCACGCCACAAGAAGTGCAAGGGCGCAGCTGGCTGAAAGAGTTCGCACAGGCACCTGCGACCCTTGTGTTCGATGATTTCGTGCGGGTTTATTTCTCCTGCCGTCCCCCTGCGGACGAGAACGGCCAGTATGTCAGTTACTCCGCCTATGTTGATCTGGATCGCGCCGATCTGTTCAAGGTGCGGCATGTCGGCGAACAACCCATCCTCAGTCTGGGCGGGCTGGGCGAATTCAATGAATTTGGCACCTATCCAGTCTCCGTCATTCGCAATGGCGACGAAGTACGCGCCTATTACGCCGGCTGGACGCGCTGCGAATCCGTGCCGTTCAACGTGGCGATCGGCATGGCGACCAGCCGCGATGGGGGCAAGACCTTCACCAAGCTCGGCAACGGCCCGGTCTTGTCGTATTCACCGGATGAGCCGTTCGTGTTGAGCGGACCAAAGATCAGACGTTTCAACGAAACCTGGTATCTGTGGTACATCGCTGGTCGCAAGTGGAAAGTAGTCGATGGCAAGGCAGAGCCGGTCTACAAGATCCGCATGGCATCGTCCTCAGACGGTATCCATTGGAACAAGGCCAATAAAGACCTGATCGAAAGCCGCATTGAAGAAGATGAAGCGCAAGCTAGCCCGGACGTGTTCTACGCTAATGGCAAATACCACATGTTCTTCTGCTACCGCTACAGCAGTGATTACCGGGGTAAGGAAAATGGCTACAGGATCGGGTATGCATCCAGCGCCAACCTGATCGACTGGCTGCGCGATGATGCGAAAGCCGGCATCGACGTGTCGGAGGAAGGCTGGGATGCCGAGATGATCAGTTATCCGCATGTGTTCGAACTGGATGGAAAAACCTACCTTGCCTATCTTGGCAACCAGGTTGGCCGGCACGGCTTCGGTCTGGCCGTGCTGGATGGCAAGTTGGAGTAAGGGATGAACGCGATGAAGTGGACCAAACTCGGCAAGATATTCGACCCGACCCAGTACACGCTGCCGAACGACTGTGTGCAATTCGCACAATCGCCGCAAGCCTTGGTGTTTGATGATTTCGTACGCATCTATTTCTCTACCCGCGCGGTGGACAAGAGCAATGGGAAATATCTGAGCCATATCGCCTTCGTCGATATGCGCAAGAACTTGCGCGATGTCATCCGCGCGTCGGACAAGACGGTCATCCCGCTCGGCGAGCTCGGCTGTTTCGATGAGCATGGCATCTTCCCCATAAGCGTCATACGCCACGGCGATGCCGTGTATGGCTACACCTGTGGTTGGAATCGCAAAGTCTCAGTCTCAGTCGATACCGCCATCGGTCTGGCTATCAGCCGTGATGATGGACTCACCTTCCAGCGCATCGGCGACGGCCCGGTGCTGGCGGCATCGTTGCACGAACCCTGTCTGGTTGGCGACGGCTTCGTGAAGGTCATTGGTGGCATCTTCCACATGTGGTACATCTTCGGTGCCGGCTGGAAGAAGTTCACGCAGGACGCTGCACCAGATCGTACCTACAAGATCGGCCATGCGACTTCCAGCGACGGCATCAACTGGGTCAAGGAAGAAGCGCGGCAGATCATCGCCGACCGCTTGGGTGCGGATGAAAGCCAGGCGCTGCCGACAGTGATCGAGATCGCTGGCCGGTATCACATGTTCTTTTGCTACCGCCAATCTTCCGACTTCAGGAAGAGCAAGGATCGAGGCTATCGCATCGGCCATGCTTACACGGACGACCTGGCGAATTGGACCCGCGACGATGAGAATCCACTGCTCGACGTCACACCGGGCGAATGGGATTCGGATATGTTGTGCTACCCGCATGTGTTTGAGTGCGATGGCAAAGTGTATTTGCTTTATAACGGCAACGAGTTCGGGCGCTACGGGTTTGGTCTGGCGGAATTGGCGCGATGAACGTTGCTGTCGAATATCTGACCAACAGGGCATCCGATGCGCAGATCGCTGAGCACCTGTTGTGCTGCGATTCGGATTTCGTTCCGACCTTGAGCGAGCGGGTCGAGATACGAGACTATGCACAGAAGATCGCGAGCAAAGCGACACGGTTTGAAGCATGGTCAAACGGCACACTGGTTGGTTTGGTGGCTGCCTATTGCAACGACCAAGAGACGCGCATCGCTCACATCACCAGCGTCAGTGTGATGAAGGTGTGGACAGGCCAAGGCATCGCCGCGAGGTTGATTAACCAGTGCGTTGAGCACGCCAAAGCTGCGGGTATGCGACAGATCGGTTTGGAAGTGGCGGCAGACAATATACCAGCCATCAAGTTGTATGAAAAGAACGGATTCGTGGCGGGCAAGTTGAATGAGCCATTCCTCCCTATGAAACTAAATTTGAAAAGCGGAGAAACCATGAACAAAAAGCGTGACTACAACGTCGAAATTGCCGATACGAACGATCACAAATACGCCTACGGCTTCGACTTCGATGTGATGCACCCCTACATGATCAAATCGTTTGAGCCCTTCTTTAACAAAGGAAGTTTGCTTGAGCTTGGGAGCTTCAAGGGCGACTTCACCAGAAGATTCCTGCCTTATTTCGATAACGTCACTTGCGTTGAAGCGTCGGAAGTCGCAGTGTGTGAAGCGAAGAAAAAACTGGGCGACAAAGTAACGTTCGTCAATTCGCTCTTCGAGAACGCGACCCTGCCCAATCGCTACAACAACATCGTGCTGACCCATGTGCTGGAGCATCTGGACGATCCTGTGTTGGTGTTGAAGCGTATCAACGAAGAGTGGCTGGCGGAGGGCGGCCGGTTCTTCCTGGTGTGCCCGAACGCCAATGCCCCTTCAAGACAGATTGCCGTCAAGATGGGATTGATTTCTCATAATGCGGCTGTCACGCCAGCTGAGGCCGAACATGGCCACCGCTGTACCTACACATTGGACACTTTGGAGCGCGACGCCGTGGCAGCGGGATTGAAGGTGGTGCACCGGTCCGGGATATTCTTCAAGGCGCTGGCAAACTTCCAGTGGGATCGCTTGCTGCAAACGGACATCATCTCTAAGGAATATCTAGACGGCTGCTACAAACTGGGACAGCAGTTTCCGGATCTGTGTTCGAGCATATTCTTGATGTGTGAGCGAGGTAAAAGATAATGAAAATCTCATTTGTTGTTGCCGTTTACCACAACGAGGGCGCAATTTCAAAAACACATGAAAAGATCCGGTCAGTTTTTTCAAATGACCTCGCGCAGCACGAATATGAAATCGTTTTTGTGGATGATGGGTCGAAGGACGGATCTTTGCCGGAGATATTGAGCCTTAGGGAGCAGGACCCCAAGGTAAAGGTGATCACCTTTACCCGGAACTTTGGCCAGATGGCTGCCATGTTGGCTGGGTTTAGGGAGGCCACTGGTGACGCCGTCATCAACATCTCCGCTGATCTGCAAGATCCCGTGGAATTGATTCCACAGATGGTAGAAAAATGGCAGGGGGGTTCCGAGATCGTCATCTGCCACCGTACGGATCGTTCAGACACGTTGTTCTCGAAACTATTTTCGCGCTTGGCCTATGCGGTATTGCGCATGTCATTGCCGCAAATACCACCCGGCGGTTTCGATTTTGTGCTGATGGATAGGAAGGTTATGGATGCATTTAATGCGGTTGACGTTAGGCACAGATTTTTTCAAGGGGATCTGCTATGGACAGGCTACCGTACCAGCCTTATTCCATATGTCCGTTTAAAAAGAACAATAGGAAAGTCTCAGTACAACTTCGGGAAAAAGTTAAAAAATTTTCTGGATGCCGTATTGGATGCCTCCTATTTGCCGATTAGGTTCATCTCCTTGGTCGGACTGATAACCTCTGCACTTGGGGTGCTATATAGCATAAGCATTGTTATTAGCTGGCTTCAAGGTGAAACCCCATTTGCGGGTTGGGCTCCAATTATGATCGTAGTCCTATTGGTGGGGGGATTGATTATGGTTATGTTGGGAGTGATCGGGGAATATGTTTGGCGCATCAATGAGGAAGTTCGTAAGAGACCGAACTATGTCATCCGGGATAAGTTCATGTGAGACTGCAATGACACGCAGGATTTAAAATGCATAAGTTAAAAATTGAATTTTCAAAATTTGCCATTGTGGGTGCATTGAATTTTATTTTCACCTTCATTTTGTTTTATATTTTTGTTAAAGTAATTAATTTTCATTATTTGATTGCACTCATGGCGGTATCACTTTTAGGCATGATTCTTACTTATTCATTAAATCATGTCTGGGTGTTTAAGCCGGAGCAAAAACTGGCATTTAGAGGACGCCTTGTAAAATATGTTCTTTCCGGTTTTTTGTCAATCTCATTGAATCTAGTTGCATTGGAGTACATCGTTGAACACAGCGATTTTGATCCCTTCTATGTGCAAACAGCACTGATCCCTTTCATCGTTATTTTCAATTTTTCCACAGCAAGGTTTTGGTCTTTGAAACCGACTACTTTACTTAAGAATACTCATTCAAAATGAAAGCCACGGATGAATAAAAAGAGTCCGCTTGTCGTATCTGTTGTGTTACCGCAATTTCACCCAATACCGGAGAATGACAAATGGTGGGGTAAAGGCTTCACTGAGTGGACGAATGTCGCCAAGGCGCGGCCACTTTTTGACGGCCACCATCAGCCTCACTTACCAGGTGAGCTCGGGTTCTATGACCTCCGACTTCCTGAAGTCCGACAGCAACAAGCCGATCTAGCGCGTGAGTTCGGTATCGATGGATTCTGTTACTACCACTACTGGTTCAACGGCCACCGCCTTCTCAATCGACCTCTTGACGAGATCCTGAAGAGCGGTCGACCGGATTTTCCATTCTGTATGTGTTGGGCAAACGAGAACTGGACGCGCGCTTGGGACGGCCGGGATAGGGAAGTACTAATTGAGCAGAAATATGGTCCTGAAGATGACGAGGCGCACATCAACGCCCTGTTGCCATACTTCAGTGATTCAAGGTATATCCGGGTCGGCGGCAAACCATTGTTCATTGTGTACAAGGCCAGCACGCTTCCAGACCCGAACCGAACCTTCGCTATGTGGCGGCGGATTGCGGCGGAAAGCGGGATAGGTGAACTCTGCCTAGCGCAATTTGAGGCTGGTGGTTCCGGCACCGCTCAGGATCCAAGGTCGCTCGGTTTGGATCTTTCCATCGAGTTCACGCCAGATTGGCGAAATCTCGGTGGAACTCTCTATTCAACGCCAAAAGCTCGGGTTGCGATGGCTCTTGGCTTGATATAAACCCGAAACCACGGCCTCGCCTTCTCTACGCGGTCACGTATTCACGTTTAAACATCCTTTTCTGTCTCTCGAATTCACCTGCGCAAACTTAATGCCGGGTGGGCGACGTGTACCTTGGCGGAAAACTGGCGGTAGGGCGATAGGCCGGGGCCGACGTCGATCGACAATCCGTAGAGATCGGCAACCTGGTTGCCGATTACATCTATTCTCTTGCGTGGCGGCAGTAACACCGCCTGCTCCTCGACAAATACAGCCGGCTGCCGTTCACGAATCAAGCCGGCTATCTCTTCATTTACTTTGATGCCGTTCGCCATGAGTCGATAGACTGACAGGGATGCACTCCTCCTACTGAGAGGAATTCTTCCTGTGAGCGGGAACACGTTGTAGGAAGTGCTCAAAATGGCGTCGCCGGGCCTTGAGTACTGGCGAACGATGGACGCAATCTGTAAATAGTAAGAATCCTTGACAGCGGAAGATGACCAATCGCCGAGCACCATGACAGGCGCGAAATGCAGTGACCATCCTGCTGCATAGCGCATAGTCCGCGCGTAATCTTGAATCAGAAAAACATGACCTAGCGCGACAAAGCCAGCCAGAAGCCAGCTGTTGATAGGCCGAGAGTGACGAATTTTTCGGACAACCAGAAAGAATGCGTAGAAACCATAGCTAGCGAAAATGCCAGTTCCGATAAACATCTGGGCGAGATGGTACGAATAAGGCTTCTTGATGAGTACCTCAGTAAGCGGCGCGAGCGTCAGGCCGATGCCGAAAATATACAAGGAGAGCGCCTTCTTGGTTCGCAGCGTTGGCTCAAACAAAGGTGCGCATAGCCCCAACAGCAGCACCGGCATGCAGAATGAGAGCAACAGAAGAATTCGCTTCCCCTGGCCCATGCCACGTTCGATTCGTTCGAGCAGCGTGAGGTTGAAATCGGAATTCGTGGCCGGCGTATGCGCGTAGGCATCGTACATGGCAACGGCGCCGCTGACGCCGCCTCTGAGTGCCGCGACAAGCAGAATTACCAACGTGCCAAAAACGGCTGCCAAGCAACAGAATCTGGCTGCGGTTCGAAAGCCACGCTGTTGCCAGACAAACAGGACGACCACACCAGCAAACATCAGGAAGGGTTCCCTGACCAGAACCGATGCGGCTAGGCAGCACGCTGGAAGGAGCAATTTCGCCCCGCTGTCTCGCTCAAGCAGGTATATCGCGCAAAACAGCAATAGCGTGGCGATGGGAATAGGGTTTCTTGCCCCAGCCTCGATAAAATCAGGGTGATTTATCGCGACAATGAGCAGGATTGAGGCAAGGTAAGCTGGTAGCCGTCGATTTGTCACCAGGTACAGGTACTTGTAGATCATGACGCCAGAGAATGCGGCAATCAAAGCATCCGCAAGCCTCAACAGGAAGTACGGTTCTGCAGGAATGAAATAAATCCAACTCACCAATAGCGAGTACAACTCGATAATCCCGAAAGCCGGGATGACAGAGTCGGCAGTGAACAGACCCTTGGTGTAGCCGAGATACTGAAAATATGATGCTGCAGCGTAGTGCCCTTCGTCGGCATGAGGGGCCAACCCGATCAAAGTTACTCTGATGGCAAGGGCCAGTGCGAAGAGGCTGGCGCTGCCAAAGGTGCGCCTGTAAAGTGTTTCAGCGATCATAAATTGTGCTTTCCATTTTGCGAGCCGTGTGGAACCGCACTCGGAGTGGGAAGAACAGCGCGAATTGCATTCGCACTCTACGGGGCTGACTCAATCACTTCGGTGATGACCGCCGCGAGATGTTCTTCCAAACCCAGCCAAAGGGGCAAACGAACCAGCCGCTCACCCGCATTATTGGTGTTCGCCATATCCCCAACAGCGCGCCCTATCGTTTGACCATGTGGCGACGAGTGCAAGGGAATGTAATGAAACACTGTATTGATGCCCTTGGTCTTGAGCCGCTCGATAAAAGCTGTGCGAACGGTCAACGTGGGCAATAGCAGGTAATACATGTGCGCATTGTGTACGCACTCGCGGGGTACCGTTGGCCGTTGCACTTTTTCGGCCTGTTCCAGACTGCCGAACCACTGGTGGTAGTTGGCCCAGATGTCCAGGCGCCGCTTGTTGATGGCATCCGCTTCCTCCATCTGTGCCCACAAAAATGCGGCCACGATTTCGCCGGGCAAGTAGGACGAGCCAATATCGACCCAAGTGTATTTGTCCACCTGCCCCCGGAAGAACTGGCTGCGGTTGGTGCCTTTTTCACGGATCATTTCTGCGCGTTCAACAAGGCGTGGGTCATTGATCAACAATGCGCCACCTTCGCCAGAGATGATGTTTTTGGTCTCATGAAACGACAACGCCGCCATATGGCCGATGCTGCCAAGAGGGCGCCCCTTGTAAGTGGACATAATGCCCTGGGCTGCGTCTTCAATTACCAGCAAGTTGTGGCGCCGTGCGATGTCCATGATGGTGTCCATCTCGCAACTAACACCCGCGTAATGCACCGGCACGATCACCTTGGTGCGCGGCGTGATGGCATCTTCGATCTTGGTCTCGTCAATATTGAGCGTGTCGGGCCGGATATCCACAAACACGGGTGTGGCACCACGCAACACGAACGCATTGGCGGTGGACACAAACGTGTAAGACGGCATGATGACTTCATCGCCGGGCTGTACGTCAGCCAAAATAGCCGCAATCTCCAGTGCAGCGGTACAAGAGTGCGTGAGAAGCGCCTTTTGGCAGCCTATGCGCTGCTCCAGCCAGGCACTGCATTTCTTGGTGAACTGGCCATCCCCCGCCAAGTGACCGCTTGCATGGGCTTGCGAGATGTACCAGAGTTCTTTGCCGGTCATGTAGGGCTTGTTGAAGGGGATATTCATGCGGTTACCTTTCTTTTGTTGCGATCAAGAATCGCGATCCACCCAATTTCAATCGCAACCCACTTCGTATCAGATAACTCTCCAAGCTCATGACGATTTCGAACACGCGGTTCAGCCAAGACGGAAGGCGCAATTCCGGCAAGGAGTTATCCCGAAAATTCCCCCGTTGCTTGGTGAGCCGTGAAGCCAGCATGGCTGGTAGCAGCAGGCTGACGAAGGATGTTTCGAACTCAAGTTTGAACCCCGCACGAAGCACTTTCTCGCGCAACTCACCGACTTTGTAGCGCCGCACATGCCTGGCACTCGCGTCTGCCATGCTCCATAACCAAGGGTGCTGGGGCACTGAGATGGCCACGCCGCCACCGGGCCGCAGGGCGCGCAACATGGCTGCAAGTACTACCTCGTCCTCCTCAATATGCTCCAGCACATCGAAGGCACCGATGACGTCGAACTCTTCAACGTACGGGATCTGTCGCGCATCCATCTGAAGGAGCTCTGCAGTTTTCACGCGTGATGCGGCATAAGGCAAACCAACGCTGAAAACTTCGCTTCCAACCAGCGTTGCCAAGGGGTAGGCCTGCGCCACACCTGCAAGAACATAACCAGTGCCGCAACCGATTTCCAAGTAGTGCTGCATGTTTGGGAAGTGCCTTTTCAGCGCCCACACAATCAAACGGTTGCGCGCACGAAACCAGAAGTTCTGCGCTTCAAGTGCAGCAAGCTGTTCAAACGCCTCTGGACGAAAGCCCGCACCTCCTTCCGCAAGGGCAGGGGCTAGCAAAGCGAAACCGTCAACGCTGGACGGAAGATAGGCGCAGGCTGGACACTTCCAATCTGTAGCTACAAAGTCTGTCTGGCAACCGGGACAATGCTTCATGCCATATCACTCCTTGACGCTTGAGGGAACACCCAATACCTCTGCGCCATAAAAAGCATGACGGCAACAACCAGGATCATCGCTCCCTGTACCAGTTGATGCCGCAGCCCGGCCTGATCGACGAGCAGCATGAGTGCCAGCAAGTTAATGACATAACCCAGCGCGTAGGCTGAGACATAGCGAACAAGAGCCGGCGTCCCTGCGCCGCCGAAACGGAATGACCATCTTTTGTTGAAAAAAAATGTTTGCAATACGCCCAACATGTAGAGCCACGTCATTGCCGTCTTCGGGCCGACGCCGAGCCAAGTAGTCAGAAGATAAAGGAGATAGCTGATCACGTTGGAGGCAAGTCCAACCAATGCATAACGAATGAACTGTTTGTGAACTTCCATGGTCTCAATCACGGTGACCTTGATCTGACCCAATGGAAAGTCATTGAAGGAGGTGGAAAGGAGAAACCCAAGCGGGCATAAAGATTGAGCACCCTGTGGTTCCGCGCGACGATGCTGGAGCGCACCCGTCGGGCGCCACCTCTTGCCGCCTGATTCAACATGCCCAACCAAACGCGCCGCCCATAACCCTGCCCTTGCGCATCGGGCGCGACTGCGTTGAGGTGCCAGTAGCACGTACCGTCGTTCAGTAGTTCTGTGACGAAGAAGGCGATTCGCCTTTCGCCATCACAGATGACATACAGTTCCTGTGTGGGATGACGAAGACTGCTGGCAACCCAGTTTTGATAGCGCTGGTCACTTACGTCCGGGTCCAGCCGGGGATCCATCTTGAACCGTTCGTTATGAAAGGAAGTGCGGGCGATTTCCAACAAGGTCGGAAAATCATCTTCGCTTGCGCGAGTAACCGCTAGCTGGGTAACGTTTTCATCAATTTTGAATGTCGACAAGTCGAGTTCAGGCGCGTACAGCATCTCAATAAATCGGAAACCGTGATCTTCCAGCAGCATTGATTCCTTCATGCATTCATGCGGCAGCCTGCAGCTAACCAATCCAGCGCCCAGGCGATCACGCTCACGTTCGAATATCTTCATGTCGTTGCAAGCATTCGCCCCTTGGACTCCAAAGGCGGTTATCTGTAAGACTGGAAACCCGCATACGACCTGGTCCCACGGCGCTTCCGACCATGTCATCCACAGTGACGATGTTTTCAGTTGCTCAGACATGGCCGGCGTTTTGTCGTTCGGCAATTTTGGTTTCCGGAACTGGGCGTACGTTCCGCCTATTCAAATGGCGAATTACATACTGCGGTTTGCGGTTGACGTTCAGGTGCAAGCGCCCCAAATACTCGCCAATGACACCCAGCGCCAGAAGTTGCGCTCCACCCAGAATCAGAATAGCGATGATGGTGGATGCAAAGCCGGGCACTGCAATGTTTGACGCAAAAAACTGAAACAAATAATAAACACCGACCAAAAAACCGGTCGCAGCAGTAACAAACCCCAAGCCGCTGACTATTTGAAGGGGAATGAGCGAGAAATTGGTATAAAGGTTAAGCGCCAGCCCCAGTAGCTTAGCCAGGGAGTAACCCGAGCTGCCCTGCGCCCGCGCGTGGTGTTCCACCTCCACACCGGCGATGCGGCTGGTACACCATGCCAGCAGGCCGTCGAGATAGGTAAAGTTGAGGTCATAAAACATTACGCTGTGCGCCAACTGGTGCCGCATGATGCGAAATGGCGTGGGCGTAACTGGGTTGCGGAATACTGTGCGGTAAAAATGCCACACAATGGTTGAGCCCAGATTGCGCCAGGCGGCATGATTGCGAGCGCTCGGACAGCCGTACACCAGATCCAGACCATGCTGCTTGATGTGCGCCAGCAACTTCGGTATCTCTTCTGGAGGATTCTGCAGGTCGTCATCCATGGTGACCACATATTCCCCACGTGCCACGCCTAAACCGCACATCAAGGTGTTGTGCTGGCCGTAGTTGCGCATGAGTTGTACGGCGACCAGATGGTCACCGTAGGACACTCGCAGGGATTGAATCACCTTCCAGGAATCATCGCGACTGCCGTCGTCTACCAGAATGATTTCGTAGCTTTGAGTTAACGCCCCAATTGTTTGCGTAAGCCGTTCAAGCAGGCTACCAAGTGTTCCGGCTGAGTTATATACAGGCACGACTATGGAAAGGTCTAACTCAGGAATCCTGTCGCTGACATTTGCCATCTGCAACTCACTGTCGCTGCGCGACGCTCTTCCCGACATTCGCATGATTAGTTGTTCTCAGGTTTTTTCCGTGTGTTTTAAGATACGTTCTAAGGGCCGTTACTACTTAACGCTCCTCTGTTCCAGGGGACTTTTACGCAATAGGCGAACACGCTTGCAGCGCGGCTGCGTGCATGTTCTCCCGGCTGAGTTTTTGTGCCAGGTCGGAGCCGTGAAATACGTTATCGCCAAGGATCAGTGCGCCGGGGCCGGTGTCAACAAAGTCTACACCGATCAGCATGGCTCGCGGCGTAGAAATCAGGAGGTTGTCGCGGATACCCGCCTGCAGGAATTTGCTCAGCGGGTAGTAAATCATTGGCTTGTCATAGACCGCCAACATCTGTTTGGATATTGCGGCCGTGGCCGGGTGCAGACGCGTGCCCGCACCGCCTGCCAAGACGATTCCTTTGCGATACGTTTGCTTGTCCGCCATGCTTGCTCCCTGATCCCTAATCGGTTTCATTAAATTATTTTTTCGGCTCAGAAGTCCGGTCGTCAGCTGACTGACGGTTTTATGAGGCCGCCCCTGTTTTTCGAACTCCAAAGCCTTCTATTTATGAAGCTTTTGAAAGTGGCGTTCGGATGGATCGATGCGTCGAAATTCATTCACGGTAAAGTTTATCGGAGCGACGACTATTCTGACGCGCAGGAAGATCAATCGGACTTGATGAAACGCAACTGGTTGCCTTGTGCGTGTTGTTGAATGGGGCATGCGATCTATCTCGTCCCTCAACAAACATTTGACATTCAGAGCGATGATCGACCGTCAGATCTTTGGATACTGGCGCCCAGCCTGGCGCGATTGCTGCATCCTGATGGGTCTGTGGGCGTTTTGCACACTTTGGAATCTCGATAAGGCATTTCACATTGATGACACTGGATACTTGGTGATCGCGCAGTGGATCGCCCAGAACCCGCTCCCGTCGATCTTCTGTTTGCTTGCACTGGGCGCCATATACACGTTGGCGATTCGCTTCGCTCCGCAATGGCCACTTGCCCCGACCGTGATACTTGCATCCAGTCCGGCCTTCATTGCCAATCAGAACTCGATGGTCGATATCCTTCTGTTGGCGCTATGGTTGGGTTTCTTCGTGGCACTGTGCACTAGTGACCAATCAGTGCGGCGCCTGTTCAGGACCGCCGGATGGTGTTCAGTCGCCATATTGACCAATACACCAACCCAATGCTGCACCTTGCGCTCTCATTTGAGGTGTTGCGCGAGCGTCGCGGCACCAGATCGCTGGTACGCGGACCGCCATCGAACCCAAGCGATCGAGATTCGAAAATCTATGCCACCCAATGCGACATGGGGCAAACCGACATTTTTCAAAACAAGTGAACAGTTAATGTCACCCGGCGGTGCTGCTGCTTGTTGGCGCACTTAGCTATCATCTTGTCGTGTTGGCACTTCTTAATGACGATCGGCAAACGACATCCCCACGTTTTTACATCAAAAAATATCATGATCCATCCGAGTTCAATTATTTCGCCCTTGGAAAAACTGGAGAAAATCGACCTGCTCACCATCCATCACGATGACCCAAATATCGGTGTCAACATAGTCATTGCACCTCATTGCGTCCTCGGATATTTCACGCTCGTGGTGAGTTCATCAAGATGATTGCCACCAGTGGTCAGTTTCCTGGGCATTGCAAGACAGCTGGCCAAACGCCTGACGGGGTCTGCCGAATGAGGCGCCGCGATTTTGGTGGTGCGGAAAATGTTCGGTCTACTCGCGGCCGCCACACATGACAGCGCGGACCAAGATCGGTTTCGTGCTGCCGTCGAGTGCGCGAAACCCCATCCCCAGCACACGCATAGCCGTCCTGAATATGCTCCCGTTTTTGCGCGCGGCGCAGTTTGACCCCCACATCGTCTTCGAGCCGCCCCAGAACACAGAGACCCCGGATGTGTCGGGTCTAGCAACCAGGCTGAAGGCCGAAGGCTTTCGGATCGTTTTCTTTCAAAAAGTGCATGGCGCCAGCATCGTGGCGCTGGCGTACAAGCTGCGCTTGGCGGACATCAAGACTGTGTTTGGGGTCTGCGATGTTGTTGAACCCGCGATGGTCGAAGCCACCGATGCGACCGTCACCGTCACCGACTATCTGAAGAGCCTGCACCCCAGCGCGCTGCAAACCAGGATTTCTACCGTCCACGACGGCATCGAACAACCGTTGCTGCACAAGACCGACTGGGGATCACACAGCGGATCACGCGCGCGGCCTCTGCGCGCCGTGCTGGTCACCTCGGTGCGGCTCGATCGGCTGCCTGTGCTCGTGAACCCACCGAACTGGCTCCAGGTCACCATCGTTGGCCACTACCCTGCGGCCGACCGTAGGCTGCAGCGCTTGCGCGAGGCACGCTGGCAACTGGCTGGTCAAGCGGGCTGGCGTGAGCAACTGAGCTATTTGCGCTTTCTGGCCAACCCACACATCCAGCGGGTGGCGTGGAATGCCGTCGGCGTGTACGACGCTATGCGGCAGGCCGATATCGGCATCATTCCTATCGAAACCGACACAGCTCAAGGCGCTTTGGATGGTTGGCAGGTGAAGTCAGAAAATCGCCTAACCCTGAAGATGGCTGTGGGCCTGCCCGTCATCGCCACGCCGATCCCTGCGTACGAGCCGGTCGTGCGGCAAGGGCGAAACAGCTTTCTGGCCCGCAACGAGGCCGAATGGCTGAGCTATCTATCAGCGCTACGCGACCCTGTGCTGCGTCGCAGCATCGGCCAACAAGCGCGACAGACCGCCTTGGCTGAATATTCGATGGAACGCCAAGCCGAGAAATTGCTCGCGGTGCTGCGCCGGCTCGTCTAAGAGCACGCAAAATAAGACGGCGCTTACCCATCGATGCAATTTTCTATCAGCCCGGGACTCACTTATAAATCGGGAAGAATTGGTCAACCAATCAAAAACACTCCCAGCACCACACAAAGCATCTATGTTTTACAATTTTAAGCGGCACATGCGCCGCATTGCGTCCAGAGTTTATCGTGCCGCTGACAGGCCGATACTTCAACCCGGCCCCAGGTTTCTTGGGCCATGCCCATGCTGTGGCGGACTGGATATCGTTCAAAAAGATATTCTTTGGGATAACTTGATCGATATTTGGAATCTTTCGAAAATAGAAACTGACTATATAAATCGACAGCAGGGGCTGCGATGCACTTCTTGTGGGTCCCGATTACGATCAATGGCGCTTGCGGCGTGGTTGTGTAGGCACTTTGGGGCCGAGTTACCCCTTTCAGAACTCACTGATTCGCCTTTGCATGCACCGCAAGTCGAAATATTGGAGATTAACGAGGCAGGGCAACTGACGCAGTTTCTGCGCAAACTTCCTGGGCATACTCTTGGTTGTTTCCCAGAGGTGGACATAATGGATCTTTCATACATGGACGAAACATTTGACCTAGTAGTCCATTCCGATACGTTAGAGCATGTGCCGGATCCAGTTCGCGCATTGGCGGAATGCAAGCGTGTTCTACGGCCAAACGGTCAATGTGCGTTCACTGTTCCGGTGGTTGTTGACCGACTAAGTCGCTCGACAGATAGAGGATTAGCAAGCTATCACGGCCACGCAGACCTAAAAGCAGAAGATTTCAAAGTTCGCACCGAGTTTGGGGCTGACACGTGGAAGATAGCGATTAGCGCTGGATTCACGGAATGCTCCGTGTTTGCGCTGGAGTATCCAGCCGCATTAGTTCACGTTTGCAGAAAGTAAGATATCGAGTCGGCCCTGCAAAACCTTGCCAACCCGCATGAACACTGGATTTTTTGTGTACATGATGTACACCAAATCCATCAAGAAACGTTATTGGAAGAGTTGATTTCTGAGGGATTTGAAGATGCACCCGAGTGACTTTTTCCGCAGCCGCATTGACAGGATAGAACGCCTGCGCAAGTAGGCCGTATATAAGACTGCAACCCCGTTGGAACTTTACATTGCCAACACTTGCTTTCCGGGAGACGTCCATATAAGGGCCGACTACGTATTTCTTGACCACAGCCTTCTTGTGCGCTGGCAATCCATCGACAACAAGTCGCACTGGTTTTTTGCGCCGGTACATCTTCTTCTTGAGCAACTCGACTCACGAAATTGTGCGGGGTATGGCGGCTTGGGTGTAGGCATTTCGGACTCCTTCTGTGAGAACAATAAGGTGTCCGTGAAATGGGGTCAACATCAGGTCGGGGCGCGCTTGCCGTTGACCCAGCGAAAGACTTGGCGCTCCTGTGCCGGGGTGAAGTTGGATTCGAGCTATCTCTTTCCGCAAAAAAAGATTCATATTTACCTTAAGCGAATCGCCGCGACCAAGTCGCGCAACAGCGCGTACGGTGGGCCGAACTGCGAGTATTCGCCACGAAGCCATGAGTTCGCGATATTGATCATCCGCAACAGCCGGTTGCGCTCGTCGGCCACACGCACAAGCCATGCGTATTTTTCTTCTACATTAACACGCCGCGGATCCCCGACAGGCAGGCGTTCGAGCAGCGTCTTGCTCCTCCGCAGATCCTGGCGCCGCGAAGGCGAGGGGTTGCGCCAGATGGCCGCTAACTGATGGTGCAACGTGGACCGGCCGACGCCGATCGTGTTGTTCTGGTGTTGGCGGTACCTGTACAACGGCTCCGGCATGCAAACAATTCCACCTTCCTCCGCCAGCCACAGGGCAAGCCAATAGTCGTGCGGAAATGCGTCCGGTATCGGTAGCGCACCCATAGCCGCCTTGCGGCGCACGGCCATCGCGGCGCCGTTGACGTAGTTCCGACGCAGCAAGAGGGGCCACGCCCGGGCGTTGAAGTTCGCCTCGGCACCACCGCTCAAGCCATAGCCCTGGAGCACCGTTGGACCTGGGATCGAGGCCCCGTGTGCGTCGATGAGTGTGCCGTCAGAAAAGGCCATCGCACAGCCGCGTTGTTCCATCACGCCAAGCAGACGCTCGACTTTGGTCGGCTCCCACACGTCGTCCTGATCGCTGAACAGGACAATTTCACAGCTGGATCGTTCCAAGCCATGACCAAAGTTTTGCGCGTAGCCGAGATTGCGCTCGTTACGCACGGCGCAAATCCGCACGCCCACCGCAGCAGCTTCAGTAGCGCAGGCCTCGACGAGAGTCAGTGTGGCATCCGAAGATCCGTCGTCGTAGACCGAGATCAAATCCACAGGTCTTGTCTGGGCCAGAATTGACCTCAGTTGCTCAGCAATGAAGCGTTCACCATTGAAGGTGCAGAGCACGACCTCAAGCGTCACTGCGGCTTGCCCGGGAATTAATCGGTCCGACGGTTCAGGGGTTCGCTTCGACATGATTGGCCTGCGCAATTCAGTACCGAGCACGCATCAGGCTGCACCGGCACGGCGAAACCACGCCGCTGCCCGTTGGCCAAGCAGGCCAAACAGGTCAAGCACGAAGCGCTCTGCACCCACCGGGGCGCCGCAAAACCTCCACAGGCACCACGCCGAAACGATAT
Organism: Gallionella sp.; assembly: GCA_030645955.1. The sequence goes on from JAUSMR010000215.1 coordinate 32,649, forward strand.
AAATCATCGCGCCTGCTGCACATAGGAACAAGAGCCGAGCCAAATGGCCTGGGACCGATGCTGCGGCAAGGGCCTGTGTGCCGTCTAACCATAGCAAGGCCACCACCATCAAGGCCGCGCAACAGGCGGGGCGCCACGCCACACCCAGCAGCGAAGCAATGGAGATCCTCGTAATGCGAGTGAAGATGATCAAAATACCAAACATGCCGACGATGGAATAGCAAAGCATCGCGTAGGACGCGCCGAGCACACCGTGGTTCAAGCTGGCCCAAATCGTCAGCGGGAGACTCACCAGCAACAGGCAGGCGGACAGCAAGGTGTTCGCCTGCGGCTTGCCCATCGCGACGATAACAAGATACAGGTTCGACTGCAGCGCACCAATCAGGCCACTGACCGCGAAGATCTGGATCAACGGTATCGACTCCAGCCATTGGGAACCGAGCACGACCCTGACAGCGGCGTCGGCGACGGCGAAAAGCCCCCCTGACACCGGTATGGCGATGAGGCAGATGACCCCGAAAACTTCCAGAAAGCGCGACCGAAGTTCCGCAGGCTGGCCCGATAACCGTGCGTAGGCGGGAAAGACGGCGCGGTTGAGCGGTGCGATCAGTTCCGAGGATGGCATGACAGCGATTTCCCACGAGATGTTGTACACACCCAGGCCATGCGAGCCCACGGTGCGCCCAAGAATGAAGTCCGTCGATTTTCCGGTGAAAAACCCAATCAGGCTCGAGAGGAAGATCCACTTGGAAAAGTGCATCAGATCAGCGCGCGCTGTCAAGGTCAAGCGCGGACGAAACGGATGAAGCCTGTAGCTGATCCACGCCGACAAAATCCGACTGGTCACTGCGCCCGCCACCAGCGCCCAGTATGAGCGTAGCTCAAACGCCAAGAGCATCGTGACCGAGAATGACACGACGCGCTTGATGAGGAGGAAACGGAATTCGTTACGGAAGTCCATATCCTTGCGAAAGGCGACTGTTCCGATATTCTCAAATCCACCCACCAAGGCGCCAATTCCGAGAACCAGCATGATGGCGACCAGCCGGTCATCACGGTAGAAGTGAGCCATAGGTACGGCCAGTAGCGACAACGCCACAGCAACGGCCACACCGAAGATCACATTGAACGTCCACGCCGTGTCATAGTGCTCGCGGCGCGCATCCTGGCGCTGGATTAATGCGGAATCGAAGCCGAAGGCGCCCATCAACTGGGTGAATGCGACGACCGCGGTCGCCATTGCCACCAGGCCGAAGTCTGCCGGAACCAGAAGACGCGCGAGGAACAGTGTGCTGACCAGGCCGATGCTCTTGTCGATCATCTTGAAAAGCATCAGCCACGCGGCGCCCTTAGCGATCTGACGACCAGAGACCGGTTCGCGCGGCGCGTTGGTGCTGGTCATTTGGTGGCGATGCTTGGAGTCAGCACCTTGTTGAGCAATTGAACAAGCGCCTGGCAGCGCCCGCGCCGCGATGCCTGTCGCACAACCAGTGTTTGCGGTAGCACCGCCTTGCCCTGATGCCAGTCACGCACCAGCGCAGGCAGCACCCGTGCAATCTCATTGGCCGAATCAAGACGCGCCACGTTATTCAACCCCGCCCCTCGCAGGACGCCGGCCGTGTCACCTTCGGGATCGGTCAGCCCAAGAATGGGTTTGCCAGCCCGCAGGTATTCGTAAATCTTGGCTGGAATCTGGGCATTGCAGCCGCTTCCCTGCATGACCAGCAGGGCATCGACCGCCAACATTTCGGCCAACGCCTCGCGGTAAGGAATTGCTGGGCACAGTTCGATGAAGTCTTGCGCACCGTGGGCTTGCGCTAAATTTTGCAGCAGGTCGTCATGCACCGAAGCGCGAAAACGAATGTGCAGCTCATCAGGACTCAGCGTGCCCTCCTTCTTCAGCCGGCCAAGCGCCACGAACAGCTGGGTCGGGTCACGCTCCGAGGGGTAAACAATGCCGCTGTGCAGGATAAGAAGCGGACGCGTGCCAGTGGCCGAATGGCTGACGCCATGGGGCTGTAGCGCAGCAGATGCAAAGCTTTCTTCGTCATAGCCGTTTTCTAGCACCACCATGCGGCTGGCCGCAGCCGGGTAGCGCTGCTGGTACATGCGCGCTGCACCGGGCGTTGTAAACACACAGTAGCGTGCCTGCGATGCCGCATCTGTCTCTATGTCACGGTAGCTCTGCCAGGTGTGGGGGTCGGCCGGGTAACCGTCTTGCGCCATGGGATCGCGAAAATCGGCAACCCAGGGTATGCCTGTCTTGCGATGCAGGGCGGACGCGATCACATGCGCGGTGGCGATAGGATAGGTGGACCAGATCACGTCCGGCTTGAACTCATCGATCAGCTTGAGCCCCTCGCGGATGGCGCCGAATTTCCAACTGATCCAGCGGTCAGGCCGCGCCAGCCAGCCCAGGTAGCGCCCCGCGAGTTGGAGGTGGCGGGCCGTGTCCAGCGCAAAAGCCCGGCGCACCACGGTACCGGCAGGCACATCGGCCATCAAATCGCCACTGGTCCTTTCATAGGCTCGGGGGTCTGCACTTAGCACCAGGGGTTGCCAGCCCAATGATGGTAAATGCTGCACAAAACGCAATGTACGTTGTATGCCACTGCTACCCGCCATAGGTGGAAAATGGTAGGCAATCATCAAGATTCGTTTCACGCATGCTCCAGATGTATGCGTTTAGCAGCGCCAAGGCCAAGCAGTCGCTGATAAACGCGTAACTTTCGCTGCGTCATTGCGACCTCCAATGGAGGACTTCTGCGCATCTGTCAATGTTCATTAATAAATGCCTTCACCGACGCATTAGACCGTCTGGACAAAGTTGACACTTGATTTTCATCAATTTCTTGGCGTCAGGCAGGCATAAATCGCGCGGCAGCACCGAAGGACCTGGCACCACGTCAGGGCGCGACCGAAGGCGACATCATTAGTTTTCCGAGAAAGGAATAAGCGCTGTTAGTTTGCGAAACATCAATCGGACTGTCCGTTTGATGAATTACCTTGAATACACCCTCTCAGTCACGTTCCATGAACGTACCACTCCGTCAATGACAACACGACAAAGAACCGAGAATTTTCCTCCCAATATATTGGCAATGCCGTGTTAATTCAGCAAACAAACAAACTTTTTCTATTGGGTCTATTCTTCTTGGCAGGCTTGGCACCGATGCTACAAACTAGTGCCGCACAAGCCGTAGCAGTAGCCGAACACGAGTCGGATAACAGGCTGGTCATTCGCGTTGGCGCCAACCGCCTTATAAAAACCATCGCCGGAGCGGCAGCGCGCGCCAAGGATGGCGACACTGTGGAGGTGGATGCCGGGGACTACGTAGGTGATGTGGCCGTATGGTCAAAAAACAATTTAACCTTGCGCGCCATTGGCGGGAGGGCGCGCCTGATCGCCAACGGCGCGGCAGCGGAAGGCAAAGGTATCTGGGTGGTACGAGGTGGGCACATGACGGTGGAAGGCTTCGACTTCTCCGGTGCCCGGGTAGCAGACAAGAATGGCGCAGGCATCCGGCTGGAAAATGGCATGCTGACTGTGCGAGACTGTACATTTACCGACAACCAGAACGGCATACTGACAAGCAGTACCCCTCAGTCCGAACTGGAAGTGGTGAACAGCGAATTCGGCCATAACGGCGATGGAAGCGGACAAAGCCATAACTTGTACGTCGGCGAAATCGCCCGCCTGACGGTGACCGGCAGTTACTTTCACCACGCCAAGGTCGGACACCTGCTCAAAAGCCGGGCCGCCGTGAACCACATTCTGTACAACCGGCTGACCGACGAGCTGGGCGGACGTGCCAGTTACGAGCTGGAGTTTGCCAATGGCGGCGTGGCCTATGTAGTGGGCAACATCATCCAGCAGAGCTCACAAACGGAGAACCCACACCTTATCTCGTATGGGGCCGAGGGCTACAAGTGGCCAAAGAACGAGCTTTACCTGGTCAACAACACACTGGTGGACAACCGACCCCAGGGCGGCGTGTTTCTGCGTGTCAAACCCGGCAATGTGATTGTGAAAGCGGTGAACAACCTGCTGGTGGGACGCGGCAAGCTCGACTCCGCTGGGCCTGGCGACTACCGCAACAATTTCACGGTGGACTGGGATGAGTTTGAGCTGGCCGCACGTGAGGATTACCGGCTCAAGCGCAACTCCAAACTGCTGGGTAAAGCCGTAGACGCGGGCCTGGCCAATGGACTGGCCCTGATGCCCAACAGTGAGTATGTGCACCCGCGAAAAACCACGCGACTCAATGGTCCAGTGCGGCATCTCGGTGCGCTGCAAAGCCTCAAGTAGAACCCCTTTTTTCTTTTGAATGAGCTGCCTCATGCCTGATCAGGATTCATCGCTGGCACTGGGTTCGCCCCGCTTCTCCGACCCCCGCCTGGCCAGCCTGGCTTCAGGAAAGAGCGTACTGGCAGCCTGGCGCGAGGCCTTGACTCAGGGGGCGCAGGCAGCCAGCGGCGTGACTGGCGACTTTGCCGTGGGGCTGCGCGAGCCCGGTGGCCGCACCTTTCTGGCGGTGGACCGCTTTGCCATCCGCACGCTGTGCTACCGCGTGGACAATGGCCTGCTGCGGTTTGCGGCTCGTGCCGATGAACTGGCTAACACCGGTACACAAATTGACCCACAAGCGATTTTTGACTACCTGTACTTTCACGTCATCCCGTCGCCACGCACCATTTACAAAGGCATTTACCGGCTACCGCCCGGGCACTATGCGCTATTTGAAAATGGGCAGCTCACTGTGGCGCCTTATTGGGTGCCAAGCTTCGAGGAACAGCGCGATGCCTCTTTTAGCGCGCTGAAAGATGAGTTCAGGCAGCTGCTACGTAACGCAGTGGCGATGCAGCTTGATGGCAGCAAACCAGCCTGCTTTTTGAGCGGCGGCACCGACAGCTCCACCGTAGCGGGCATGGCGGCCCTGGCCGGTGGCAAAACTGTCGGCACCTACTCGATCGGCTTTGACGTGCAAGGCTATGACGAGATGGAATTTGCCCGTTACGCGGCCAAACAGTTCAAGACCGAGCACCACGAATATTACGTAACGCCCGACGACTTGGTGCGAAGCATCCCGGCCGTGGCGGCGAATTTTGACCAGCCGTTTGGCAATTCGTCCGCCCTGCCCTCTTACTTCTGCGCAAAGATGGCGCGTGAAGACGGTGTGAGCAAGCTGCTGGCGGGCGACGGCGGTGACGAACTGTTTGGCGGCAATACTCGCTATGCAAAGCAACGGGTATTCGGCTGGTATGCCCACATTCCCGGCCTTCTTAAGACGGGAATGATGGAGCCGCTGCTGGGCACGCGCGCCGCAGCGGTTTTCGCCCTGACCCGAAAGGCCGGCAGCTACGTAGAACAGGCCCGCGTGCCTATGCCCGACCGGCTGCAGATGTACAACCTGATCACCCGCTTGGGCGTGAGCGAGGTGTTGACACCCCAACTACTGGCACAAATCGACACCACCGGCCCCCTGCGGCTGCAACGCGAGGTGTGGCAAAACCCCCAGGGCTGCAGCCACCTGAACCAGGAGCTGGCCTTTGATTGGCGCTTTACCCTGGCCGAGAGTGACCTGCCCAAGGTACTGGGCGCCACCGGCTTTGCCGGGGTGGGGGTGGGCTTTCCGATGCTGGATGACCGGCTGCTGGCGTTCTCACTCAAGCTGCCTACAGAGTACAAGCTCAAAGGACAAAAGCTGCGCTGGTTCTTCAAGGAGGCGTTGCGCGGTTTTCTGCCGGACGAGATACTAACCAAGAAGAAGCAGGGCTTTGGCCTGCCGTTTGGCGTGTGGGCCAACACCCACCCCGCCCTCAAGGCCCTGGCCACCGACTCGCTACATAGCCTAGCCAAGCGTGGCGTGGTGCGGGCAGATTTTATTCAGACCCTTCTGACCCAGCGGCTGCCCGAGCACCCGGGCTACTATGGCGAGATGGTGTGGATCTTGATGATGCTTGAGCAGTGGCTAAGGGCGAAGGCGCCTGCATGTCGTCTGGCTTGACTCACACGACATGCCCCCCGCCCAGCCAGTCGCAATGAACGTCTTTCTGACCTTTGACATTGAAGTGTGGTGCAACGGCTGGGACGATCTGGACCGCGCTTTCCCAGGCAGTTTTCAGCGGTATGTCTATGGCCGCTCGCCCGATGGCGACTATGCTTTGCCCAAGACGCTTGCTATTCTTAATCAACATGGTCTCAAGGGGGTTTTCTTTGTCGAGCCGTTATTCGCCACCCGCTTTGGCGCAGAGCACCTCGAAATTATCGTCAGATTGATTCGCGAGGCCGGGCACGAAATTCAGTTGCATCTGCATCCGGAATGGACTGATGAGGCCAGAGAGCCCATCATTGAAAACTGTGCCACCAAGCGGCAGCACCTGAGCTACTACACGCTCAACGAACAGACCGCGTTGATTGCCCACGGGAAGAAGATGCTGGAGGCAGCCGGCAGCGGACCGATCTGCGCCTTCCGCTCGGGCAGCTTTGCCGCCAATAGGGACACCTTTGAAGCGCTGCGCCGCAATGCAATTTGGCTGGACACCAGCTTGAACCGTTGCTATGCCGTGAGTGCGCCGGATTTGCGCCGGGAACATGCGTTCAATACTGCCTTCGTAGTGGAAGGGGTAACCACCTATCCCGTGACGGTGCTGAAGGACGGCTTCGGCAAAGATCGCCCCGCACAGGTAGGCGCCTGTAGCTTGAGTGAGATGCGTGATGCGTTGCTGAGCGCGCAACAAGCGGGAGTGCGCGATTTTGTGGTGGTGTCGCACAACTTTGAAATGCTCAAGCCCGGATCTCCCGCGCCGGACTGGATCGTGGTGAAACGGTTTGAGCGTTTGTGCGCTTTTCTGGCTCAACAGGCAGAAAAGTTCAATGTGCGCGGCTTCGGCGAGGACTTGCGACTCACGGCAGGAAGCCAACAGGCCCCGCCGGAGCCCCAGGCGAAATGGCTTTCAACCAGCCAGCGTTACGTGGAGCAGATTTGGCGCCGCTTGCAGCTGTGAGACTGCCGCAATTCATGAGATCGCCAAACCATGGCCTGCATCCGCCAAGGCAGCGTGGTTCAGTCTTGCGGGCTGATGAATGCTCCTATTTATGGCGAGGGTGGCAGTCAGAAGGGGAAGCTCCACAGACAAACAGGCAGACGCAGCACTTAAGCCATATCAGGCGCCGATGAGTTCGCCGTTGTGGAACAATGGATTGCGTTTTACCGAACAAACGGCATCGCGACTGCTTTAAATATTATTCTTGAGGAAGACATGAAGTCTAAGGCACCGAAGATTCAGAATGAGGCCGCTCGCGAGCGATTTCGATCCGCCGCCGGCCGCCTGTGGCCCAACGCAGACTCCCTATGGGTCGGGGGATATGTTGAATATGAATGGCAACACGGCCGCCATATTTTCGAAAGCGCGAACCTGGTCCGTACCGGATGTAATGTTCTGGAGTTCGGCTGCAATGTCGGTGCGACCTCGGTGGTGCTGGCGGCGATGGGCGCGAATGTGACTGCTATCGACGTCAATCCCGACTACGTGGAAATCGCGCGGCTGAATTCCGAGTGTTATGGGCTGGAAAGCCGCATCCGGTTTGTGCATGTTGCCGATACCACGCACCTGCCGTTCGACGGAGAACAATTCGATCTCGTTACCTGCAACAGCGTTCTCGAGTACGTTCCACACGCAGCCCTGAGGTCGGTCCAGCGCGAAATCGATCGGGTACTCAAGCCGGGCGGGACTATTGCAGTTCTGGGAACCAGCAGCCGAATGTGGCCGCGCGAAGTGCACTCCGGCCGCTGGCTGGTCAATTACCTGCCGCGGCGGATCGATGCGATGTTCGGTAGCGATATTCAGCGCGGCGTTTTCCCATGGCACCTTCGATACGGGTTTGGCGGCCACTATCAAGACAGCGGTCTGGAGGATGACGGTGCGAGCTATCTTGAGGCAAGAAAAAAAATAGGGAGCGGCTCACTCAAGAGTACGCTGATGAAAACCGCGGTTCACTTACTTTCCCCGCTAGGGATATCGGTCGGTCTATTGACCCCAAACATTTCCTTGCTGTTGTGCAAGGATAAACGCGTTCGCGCCGGGGACTCTGAAGAACCGAACCTTAACTCACGCCTGTAATTGACTCTCTGGCCGTAGTTCACCGATTTTACAGCTTAGGATTAGTGGCTTGCTTCCCAAGTCTCGACTACACGCAAAGGCCTTAAGCCCCACAAACGCGACGGAGAGTTGACAAAGACAGGTTACCGTCCAACCGGGAAATACTCCATCCCCTGCAAACGCACAAGCTTGGGGTCATAGACGTTGCGACCGTCAAAAATCAGTGGCAGTTTGAGTTTGGCTTTGATGGCAGCAAAGTCTGGGCTGCGGAACTCCTTCCACTCGGTCACGATGACCAGCGCATCGGCGTCATCCAGCGCGTGCATCGGATTTTCGGCATAGGTCAGGCGGGGCTCGGCGCCAAAGATGCGCTTGGCATCGTGCATGGCTGCTGGGTCATATGCCATGACGGTCGCACCGGCGGTCAGCAGGTCGGCCACCAGTTCGCGGCTGGGCGCATCCCGCATGTCGTCCGTGTTGGGCTTGAAAGCCAGACCCCACAGTGCAAAATGTTTGCCCGTCAGGTTCTCGCCCAAGCGTATCTTGATCTTTTTACCCAGCACATGCTTTTGGGCGTCATTCGCGGCTTCGACGGCAACCAGCACCTTCAGGTCCAGACCGGCCTCATCCGCGGCGGTCTTGATCAAAGCTTTCACATCCTTGGGAAAGCACGAGCCGCCATAGCCACAGCCCGGGTACAAAAAGTCGTAGCCAATGCGCGGGTCCGAGCCAATGCCTTGGCGCACCATCTCGATGTCGGCGCCCAGCTTCTCGGCTAGGTTGGCCAACTCATTCATGAAGCTGATGCGGGTGGCCAGCATAGCGTTGGCGGCGTACTTGGTCAGCTCGGCGCTGCGCAAATCGGTCACAATCAGGCGCTCGCGGTTGCGCTGGAAGGGTGCGTACAGCGCGCGCATAAGATGCACAGCCTGCTCGTTGTCAGCGCCCACCACAATGCGGTCCGGCCGCATGAAGTCCTCCACCGCGGCGCCTTCCTTCAAAAACTCGGGGTTGGACACCACCGCATAGGGCGTGTCCACACCGCGCTTTTTTAACTCGTCGGCGATCGCGGCGCACACCTTGTCGGCCGTGCCCACCGGCACGGTGCTTTTGTCTACCACTACTTTGTAGTCCGTCATCAAGCGCCCGATGTTGCGGGCAGCCGCTAGCACATGCTGAAGGTCAGCCGAGCCGTCTTCATCTGGCGGCGTGCCCACGGCAATGAACTGGATAGTGCCGTGCTGCACTGCGCGCTCGACGTTGATGGTGAAGTGCAGCCGCCCGGCCGCCATATTGCGGCGCACCATGTCCTGCAGGCCGGGCTCGTAGATAGGGATACCGCCTTCTTCCAGGATGCGAATCTTCTCGGCATCCACATCCAGGCACAGCACATCGTTGCCCACCTCGGCCAGGCAAGTGCCACTCACAAGGCCAACATAACCGGCGCCAATAACAGTGATTTTCATGGATTGATCAGATAAATGATGTAGCCGAAAAACAGGGGCTCAATGCTTCCAGGCCACCACAAGCGTATAGGGTGTGATGACATGCCCCAAAAATCGCAGCGGCGCAAGCGCACGCACAGCACTCAGGACCGTGCGCGCCGATGAACTTTTTTTGCGTGCGTCGATGATGTCAAGGCGATCCATACAGGAAAATCCCTTTGGTTCAAGGTAGTCACGAAGGCTGTAATAACTGAACCAGTTCACGGCAGGATACTTGGCGAAGTTTGCGACACTTGGCCAGTCCGTCACTGCCCGGCGCTCGAAATAACGCTTTAGTCTGCCTGGATACCAGCTGTACAGCGGCAGATTGAACTCTTCCTGCCGCGGGCACAACTTGCTGCTCGTGTTGATATAGATAAGCCCCTTCGGTCGCAAAACGCGAATGGCCTCTTCAACACAAGATTTCCAGTCCGATACATGTTCGAGCAATTCCGGCAGCAGGCAAATATCCATCGATGAATCTGCGCACGGCAAGTCAGTTGCGGTACCAACGTCGAATCGCGAATCCAGATTTTGCTGATTCGCCCGGTCTCGGGCCAGTTGAATTAACGGCTCACTGATGTCAACGCCCCGGTACCGGTGGCCGCGTTCCAGCCAGAACTTCGATTGGGCACCTGCGCCGCAGCCAATGTCCAGCACATCAAGCTTCCGGGCGTCACCCGCTAATTCAAATAGGCGCAACAGCGTGTCACAGGTTGATCGGAATCCATCCAGCGCTTTAGGCGAACGACTTTGTTGTTCGTAATACTCATAAAAGTCCTGGTGCGAGCCCGTGTCCCAGCCTTCAGTTGTATGGCCTGCTGTTTGCAGCGTCGATTTTTCGTTCATATTGTTTTCCCCGGACCAATTGTTGAGGTAGCTCAGGCCAGCGCACAGACAGAAGCGGGTTTGCCCAGCATGGCGTTACGCGTCATTCTCGCAGCGAACATGGTCATTGACTTGTCCCATGGTGTGAAACGCGGCAACTGACACAGATCGCTTTGCCAATCAGAGACACCGTGCGCGGTGGTAACCGCCGCCTCAAATTGCAGTGCCTTGACTAACGCCACATGCTCAGCTGCATAGTCCTTCCCTGGGCGGCCGTTTGGATAGGCGAACGTGCGAATCCGTTTGCCCGTTATTTCTTCTAATCGCCTCTTGCCCTCTGAAATTTCGGCGTGCGCGGCTTCGAGATCGAGAGTGGTCAAGACGGTGTGAGCCACGGTATGCCCGCCGATCTCGACCCCTCGATCAGACAATTTTTTCAACTGGGCGGTGGTCATCATTAAATCGTTCGGCAATGCCCCGCAACGAACGGATTGAACCATTCGACCCACCACTTCTTCGCGCTCGCGGGGAGGCAAGAATCTGACGATGGCAAGAATTGACTTGATCGCGTTACGGCGATCCTCCTGACTGCCAACACGATGCAGACCCAGACCCAGACTCTGTAGATCCAGCAATGGCCCCGCAACGCGGGCGACAAACTCGATCACTGTGTCATTGAACATGCGTCCTCCGTCCAGGTAGCCCGTCGCGACAAACACGGTCGCCGGCAAACCATGGCGCTCCAGGATGGGCTGTGCAATGGTCAGGTTATCGGCATAGCCATCGTCAAAGGTTATGCAGCAAGCACGCCTGGGGATGCGAGAATTTTTTAGCGCATCAACCGCATCCATGAGTGGCATCACTGCAAAGTGACGTGCTAGAAACGCCATTTGTCGCTCAAACGTCTCGGCGTCCACTTCGCCGATCCGTAATGGGTCAGGATGCGGCAATACGCGGTGATAAATCAATATGGTTAACTTTGGTACAGAACCAGGCCACACCAGCAAAGGAAGGCTTTCAATCATTTGGATGCCGCCTTTTGCAAGCGTATCGCGCTCGCCACAGACTCAACCCGAGAATTCTGAAAAGCCTCCGTGGCGAGCTCCTTCCTGACTATTTCGCGGAGCACTACAAGCATGACGACAATATAGTAGGGGAAATCGTAGTAAGTCAAACTCAAAAATGCGCCGCCAACCGCGTAGCCGACGAGGCTCACTTGTGACATTGAGGCCAGATCATGCGCCCACGCCATATCTTTTCGACTACGTGTATTTTTTATCACCCAACGGCCACTCAACCAAGCCAGCCCGAATACCGACAAGAAAAGGAACAACCCTATAAAGCCATGCTCTCCAAGCATCTGGAAATAAATGCTGTGCGCGGCATGAACATCCATCGGGTCGGGTGCATATCGTGCAAACAGATCGGACGTATAGATATTGAACCCTCCCCCAATCGGAAAACGATCGCTGGCGAGGTTCCACGCCATCCACCAGGCATTGATGCGACCGAGCGCAGATGAGTCAATGCTGAAGTTCTCGATCGTATTCATACGCCCTGTCCAACTCTCGGGCATCATCGCAACGATGGCTGGTAGCGTAGCGAGAATGAAAATGGCGGTCATCGCCTTGTTGCGGCTTTTGAGCCATAAAAAACCCGCCATCGCGAGTAGCGCGAGCAAGGCACCACGCGAATATGACCCAACGGCCGAGGCAGTGCAAAGAACCATCGCTGCAAGGCACCCGCGACGAATCCAGAGATTTTCCGAATGCAGCTGCAAATACCGAAACAGGGGCACTGACATGATGATGGCCAAAGCGACGGTATTGTTGTCACTGATGAAACTACTATCTGGACCCCACACCTTGTAGCTACCACGCGTGGCAATCGTAAACAAGCCCCCCTTGATACCGTAGAAACCGACCGAAAGCGCCAGCACCCAGGTGAGTTTATGAAGCTCATCCCTGTTACCCACAAGAAAAAACGCAATCAGCACCATGACCTGAATTTTGATTACCCGTAACCAGAGTGAGAGCTCACCGTCGGAATGAAATGAGAAAGGCGGTGATACACACACCCATAACACCATGCTAATCAGGCAGAGCGTGATGCCGTTTACGGGAAATGTGTACAAATTCTTGAGGTGAACCAAAATGCTTGCGAACGTGACTACTGCGATAACCATAGCGAACGGCATACTGTAGGCAAAACCCCAGGCGAGTCGGTGCGGGTTCATGAGGCTTAGCCACACCCACATCAGCAAGCCCCAATACGGGCGTTTCAGGATGAACGGGATTGATCCGAAAACAAACGCTGCAAGGAGCAGATCACGCATGATTCAGGCCCCTTTCCGGAGTGCGTTGCTTGACGCCAGGATCGACTCAAATACGCGCAACTGGCCCGCCGTGGTGTCGTCCCAGCTGAACTGTTCTGCATCCCGCCGGGTCGCTAGACGGTCGGGCATCAGCACACCAGCTTCCGGCACGGCAACCACCTCGGGCGTACCCCAAACACGGAAGCTACCACCAGAGGTTAGAGTGAAGATTTCCTCATTGATGTCCAATAGGGCCAGCGAACCCACGCACAACCACATCAGCGCAAAGATATGCTGTTTGCTTTTCAGCACCATCGGGCCTTCCAGAATCTTGACATCAACTTTCATGACCTTTTCCCACTGTTCGTAATCGCCTGCCGCATCAAGCCCGGCCAACCAGGATAGGAGATCCATAACATGAACAGCACGAGCCAAGTGACCTGGCACGCCTTGAAGGCTGATCCACGCACTTTAGCATCAGCAAGCTCTGCATAAGCCGCTGCCACGGCAGCGAGCGGCGACCTATAGGCAATGCCATGGGCGTAACCGTGCGCGGTCAGGATGCCGTTCCAGGGTCTCCACCACGGACACATCAGCCTCCAGCCGCTGCGTGAACCCGCTGACGATTTGGGCCACCGCGTCTGGAGCAAAGCCCTCATCAGTGACCAGCAGCACAGGATGAGTGCCCGGGTTTCCTGCACCACTTGAAAAGACTTCACGCCCGGCAGGTCGCGCAGGATATAGATGAGTGACAGACCATGCATCACCGTGCCGTCTGCGGCCAGGACAAAGTCAATGCTACGGCCCTGTATGTCCTGCAGCAGCGGCAGGCCTCGCCCGCAACTGCAAAGGGTTGAGCCCAGCACGCCAATGCCGCCCGTGCGGTAGCGGACGAATGGAAAATCGATGGTGAACAGATGGGTCACCACAATCTCGCCCGCCATGGCGGCAAGAGCAAGCAAAGCTCCGCGCGAATAGGCGCCCAGTGCGGCTGCGGCAGACAACAGCATGGATAGCAAAGCCCTCGCTTAACCCATGCTGATCCAGGTCCAGTCCATTGTCCCAAGCCAAAGATGACGGGGGCAAGGACCAAGTCACGCATGCACAGCTACCTTGCTCAGATCTGCAATCTCATGAAACAAGGCCGATTGGGCATTTGTTGTGCTCTGCCAGCTGAATTTTTCAGCATAGGAGCGAACCTGTGATCGTTCCGGATAAGCCGAAAGCAGTGAGCTGATGGCTTCTGCGAACGCGCCTCCATCTCGCTGATCAACGAGCCGCCCAGCCACATCCTCGGCGACCACTTCGGGCGTGCCCCAGATACGGGTTGCCACAACTGGCGTGCCACAAGCCATGGATTCAAGCAGCACATTGGCCCAACCCTCACGGCTTGACGCAAGAATCATCACATCTGCTGCGCTGTACCAGCGAAACAACTCCGCATTGGGCAGGGCACCGGTAAAAGAGACACGATCTTCCACACCAAGACTGTTGCATAAATTACGCAGGTTTTCGCGCTCTTCGCCGTCACCAATGATGATCAATCGGGCCCCGGGATGAGCCGGCAGAAGTTTGGCCAGGGCATCAATGGCGATGTGATGCCCTTTACGCTCTACCAAGTAGCCAACCGAGACCAACAGAGGGAACCCAGTCAATCCCAACTCTGCACGCACCGTGTCTTGCGGTAGCGGCCGAAACCGCGCTAAATCGACACCGTTGCGCATTACATACAAACGGTCTTGGGGAATATTCCACCCACGAAGGACATCCACCAACGCTGAGCAAACCCCAATGGAGGCAGCTGCGCGGGAAGCCGCCCATTGGATCATGCGCCTTGGCAAAATATGCTGCGGAATCAGGTTCAGGTCTGTGCCACGGGCAGTGACGGTGAATGGCTTGTTGAAGTGCCGCGCCAGCAGCGCGGCCGCCACGCCGTCGGGGTAATAGTAGTGGGCGTCGATCACGTCAAAGTCGTAGCCCTCGTCCAGTAGACGCTGAACAGCGCGCACGGCCCCCATGGCCATGGTGAAAGGCGCCATGTTCATGCCCACCTTGGGCGGCAAGAAATAGCGGGGGTGCTGCACATCGATACCGTGGTATACCTCTCGCGATGGGGTACTGGCCATGCGGGCATAGTCGCCAAAGCGAGGATGGGTGGAAAAAAACCAGGGTACTGGCGCAATGACCTTGGTCTGGATCTGACCACTGCCCAACAACTCGCGCAGACGTGTTTCCACAAAAATGCCGTGGCCTGGACGCATGCTGCTAGGGTACAACGTGGAAAAAAGCAGCGTACGAATAGGACTTTGGTGACTCATGATTGCACCAGACGGGTGTACACGCTGCGATAGTTGGCCACGCTGGCGGTCCAATTGCGTTCTTCTTCAACAAAGCGCCTGCCCGCCTCACGCATGGTCAGCCAGCGGTCTTGGGCAGCCAGCAGATTGACCACTGATTTGGCCAATGCATCGGCACTGCCTGCCTTGAACAGCATGCCGGTCTCGCCATGGCGAATCAACTCTTTGTGACCGCCAACGTCAGACGCAACCAGCAACCGGCCTTGAGCCATGGCTTCGAGGGGTTTGAGCGGGGTAACCAGTTCTGTCAGGCGCATGGAGTGACGGGGGTAGGCCAGCACATCCACCAGATCGTAATAACGTTGCACCTGATCGTGCGGCACGCGGCCGGTAAAGACCACCTTGTCGGCCACGCCCAAGCGCTGGGCCTGGGCCTTGAGCGCCGCGTCTTGCGGGCCACCGCCCACCAGCAGCACACGCACATCGGGTCGCTGCACCAGGATGCCCGGCAGGGCGTCAAGCAGCAGGTCGAGCCCCTCGTAGGCATAAAACGAACCGATGAAGCCAATGACGCTGGCATCTTGCTGGCCTAGCTGGGCCTTGAGCGCCGCGTCGGGCTGGCCACCAGGTTCAAACGATTCGATGTCGACCGCGTTCGGAATGACAGTGACCTTGGCGACGGGGATACCACGGGCCACGATGTCGCTGCGCAGGCCTTCGCAAATGGTGAACACGTGGTGGGCGCGTTTGAGCGCCCGGGTTTCAAGCCAGTGGGTCAAGTCATAGCGCAGGCTGCCCTCCGAAGTGGTGCCGTGGTCCACGGCGGCATCTTCCCAAAAGGCGCGCACTTCATAGACCACCGGAATGCCCAGTCGCTTACCCACGCGCAGCGCAGGCAAGGCGTTAAGAACCGGGGAATGGGCGTGGATGATGTTAGGCCGCAGTTGTTCGGCCACCTGCTGCAGGCGATGCTCCAGCTGGCGCATAAGAGCGATTTCGCCCAGGCCGGGCAGCTGGCTTACGGGCTCAGGTGGGGTGCGGTA
Organism: Gallionella sp.; assembly: GCA_030645955.1. Next base: position 48,718 of record JAUSMR010000215.1, read on the forward strand.
AAAGTGCCAGCCGTCTACATATTCCTCCGGCACGTCGCAGTCAATTTGCTTGGGGCTGGTGAGGTGGAAGGTTTCCCACCCTAGCTTGCGCTGCTCGCGCAGAATAGAGAGCGTGCGAAAGGTGTAGCCGCTATGCAGCGGGATGGAGTGATCAAGGACGTGGAGGATACGCAAGCTCATGCGGTCACCGCTACGGACTCAGCCTTACTGGCGTCTACCACTTGTCGCAAAAAGGCTTCAAACATCAGCAGCGTCCACAGCGGCGCGCTGTAGTCGCTAGCGCCAGACTGGTGTGCTTCCACCAAATGATGTAGATAGGCTGGGTTGAACCAGCCGGTAGCGGCCAGCCGCTCGCCCAGCACCGCGTCGCGCACACGCTGCTTCAGGGGGCCGCGGAACCAGCGCGCCAACGGCACAGAAAAACCCATTTTGGGTCGGTACAGCACATCTTGCGGCAGGTAAGGCTCCATGGACTTCTTGAAGATATATTTGCCTTCCTGCTTACGGATTTTGTGGCTGGATGGAAGTGTGGCCAGCCACTCTACAAGCTCGTGGTCCATCAAGGGCTCGCGCACCTCGAGGGAATGAGCCATGCTGGCGCGGTCGACCTTGGTGTTGATGTCACCAACCAAATACGTTTTGAGGTCCAGGTATTGAATGAGTGCGAGCGGGTCGTCGGTGTCGGCTTGGGCTGCGTGACGGTTGAATACTTCTTTCGCGTTGTAGCCAGCTAGCTCAGTTTTGAAGCGCGGGCTGAACAATGCCTCTCGCATGGGGCCGCGCAGGATGGAGATCGTATGAAAATACGCCCCGACCGAGCCGCGGGCCAGGCCCTCGAAGGTGGTTTTGGCGCGAAACATGCGCGGCGCCCAGTCGGCCTTGGGGTAGAACTTGCCCAGCGTACCAAACACCGGGCCGCGCACGCTCTGGGGCAGCACGGCGCGCATGCGCTCTTCCATCAGGTGCATGCGATAGCGGCGGTAGCCGCCTAGCGATTCGTCGCCACCGTCTCCGGATAGTGCCACAGTCACATGCTTGCGCGCCAGCTGGCAGACCCGGTAGGTTGGGATGGCAGAGCTGTCGGCATAGGGTTCGTCGTACAGACGTGCCAGTGTGTCGATAAGGTCAAAGTCGTCGCTTTTGACAACTTCAACACGATGGTTGGTGTGATAGCGATCGGCCACCGTTTGCGCAAAGGCAGACTCGTTGAAAGCCGGGTCGTCAAAGCCAATGGAGCAGGTGTTGACGGGCTCTTGGGATAAGCCGGCCATGACTGCGACGAC
>JAUSMR010000028.1 GCA_030645955.1 Gallionella sp.
TGTCACCCAGCGCACCTACCAGATCAAAAAACTGGTGGAGCGCAAGATGCTGCAACCCGTCCAGCCCAACGCACGTCAGTACACCATCGGTTTTGACAGCAACTACCTCATTCGCGGCGTGATTCATGCGCTGTCTCAGGAGGGATTTATTTCCGCGCCGCTTACTGGACGGGATCGCACCCCATGAAAGAAAACCAGAACATCGAGTGGAAGCAGTCCTGGCGCGACGAGTACCTGAAATGGATTTGCGGCTTTGCCAATGCCGAAGGTGGCACCCTGGTGATTGGCAAGAACGATCGAGGCGAGGTGGTGGGTGTTGCCAATGCAGCCCGCTTGCTGGAGGACATTCCGAACAAGGTGCGCGACATCCTCGGCATCGTGGTCGCGGTAAACCTGCACACGGAGGCGGGCCTCGACTGGCTGGAGATTGTGGTGGAGGCCTACCCCAGCCCGATCAGCTACAAGGGCGAATACCACTTGCGTAGCGGTAGCACCAAGCAGGAGTTGCGGGGCGCGGCACTGGACCGGTTTTTGCTGCGCAAGCTGGGGCGCCATTGGGATGGCGTGCCGGTGCCGTATGTGGCGATGGAAGATTTGGAGCCTCGCGCGATACAGGCGTTTCGCAAGCTGGCGGGCAAAAGTGGTCGCTTGAGCACTGAGTCTCTGGCTGAAAGCGATGCTGTGCTGGTCGAAAAACTGCACTTGACTGAAGGGCGCTTTCTCAAGCGGGCGGCCACGCTGCTGTTTCATACCGACCCCGAGAAATTCACCACCGGGGCCTGCGTGAAGATCGGTTTTTTTCGCACCGACTCCGATTTGCTGTACCACGATGTAATTGAGGGCGACTTGTTCACGCAGGCTGAAAAAGCGCTGGACTTGCTGCTGACCAAGTACCTGCGGGCGGGCATTTCTTACCAGGCGCTACAGCGGCTGGAACGGTTTCCCATCCCTGAGGTGGCCTTGCGTGAAGCACTGATCAATGCCATCGTTCACAAGGATTATGGTTCGTTGATACCGATTCAAATCAGCGTTTATGACCACAAACTGATGATCTGGAACGCAGGTCCCTTGCCGCCCAACTGGACGCTGGCGAGTTTGATGGCCAAACATTCATCGCAACCTGCCAACCCGGACATTGCCCGAGTGTTCTTTTTGTCGGGACTGATTGAGTCCTGGGGACGCGGCATTGACCTGATTTGCAATACCTGCCATGCCTATGGCTGCCCGGAGCCGAAGTTTTCTTCGGACGGTGCGGGGTTTTGGGTAGAGTTTCCATTTATGGACGTGGGTGATTTACCCGACACGTCGGTGAAAGCGGCGGTACAAACGCCGGTACAAATGTCGGTACAAACTTCGGTAGAAATTCTGCGTTGTCTGAATAACGCCCCTGCAATGACACTGGCCGATGTGGCAACGGCCATCGACAAGTCGCTGCGCACCGTCGAGCGTGTGACCGCCAAGTTAGTCAAAGATGGCAAATTACGCCGCGTTGGCCCCAATAAAGGCGGCTATTGGGAGGTTTTGAAATGAGCACCGTTGGCCAAATCGAGAAACGCACCCAAGCCCGCATTGTTGCCCTGTTTCAGGAGCGGCTGGGCTACGACTATCTGGGCAGCAGGGCTGAGCTTGACAACCGCAACATCGAGCCAAAGCTGCTCACGGCGTGGCTGGTCAAACGCGGCATAAGCGACAGCCTGATCACCCGCGCGCTGCACGAGCTGAACAAGGTCGCCACCGACACCAGCAAAAGCATCTACGACCGCAACAAGGAGGTCTATGAGCTGCTGCGCTACGGCGTGAAGGTTCAATCCGGTGTGGGCGAGAACCGGGTGACAGTCTGGCTGATCGACTGGAAGCACCCGCAGGCCAACCACTTCGCCATTGCCGAAGAGGTGACGGTGAAGGGTGCGGATGCCAAGGCCGCAGCCAAGCGCCCGGACGTGGTGCTCTACGTCAACGGCATCGCGCTGGGCGTGCTGGAACTGAAGCGCTCCACCGTGTCGGTAGCCGAAGGCATTCGCCAGAATCTGGACAACCAGAGACGAGAATTCATTCAGCCCTTTTTCTCGACCATGCAACTGGTGATGGCCGGCAACGACAGCGAGGGGCTGCGCTACGCCACTCTTTCGACGCCAGAAAAATATTACCTGCGTTGGGTGGAAGAAACCGGCCCCTATGCGGATGAGTCCAACCTGCTGGACCTCCACCTCTTGCAGGTGTGCGACAAGGCACGGCTGCTGGAGCTGATGCACGACTTTATGGTGTTTGATGCGGGCACCAAAAAGCTGTGCCGCCAGAACCAGTATTTCGGCGTGAAGGCGGCGCAAGCGTTCATTTACCGCCGCGAGGGCGGCATCATCTGGCACACGCAGGGCAGCGGCAAATCGCTCACCATGGTGTGGCTGGCCAAGTGGATACGCGAGAACGTCACGGGTGGGCGGGTGCTGATCATCACCGACCGCACCGAGCTGGATGAGCAGATTGAGAAAGTGTTCAAGGGTGTGAACGAGCAGATCTACCGCACTACCAGCGGTGACGATCTGATCAGTCGGCTCAATGGCAGCACGGAATCGTTGATCTGCTCGCTGGTGCATAAGTTTGGCGGCAAGGGCAATGGTGACGCAGAGGGTGATGAGGGCACCAAGGCTTTCATTGCCGCCCTCCAGAAGCTGCCACCGGACTTCAAAGCCAAGGGCGACATTCATGTGTTTGTGGATGAGTGCCACCGCACCCAGAGCGGCGACCTGCACAAGGCGATGAAGGCGCTGCTGCCCAACGCGCTGTTTTTTGGCTTCACCGGCACGCCGCTGCTCAAGGCCGACAAGCAAAAGAGCATTGAGGTGTTTGGCCGCTACATCCACACCTACAAATTTGACCAGGCGGTGCGCGAGGGCGTGGTGCTGGATTTGCGCTACGAGGCGCGCGACATTGACCAGACGCTGACCAACCGCGACAAGATCGACCAGTGGTTTGAGGCAAAAACCAAGGGCCTGAACGACTTGGCCAAGGCGCAGCTCAAGCAGAAGTGGGGCACCATGCAGCGCGTGCTGTCCAGCGAGGACCGGCTGCAAAAAATCGTCGCCGACATTTTGCTGGACATGTCTACGCGACCGCGCCTGATGGATGGCCACGGCAACGCCATGCTGGTGGCGGGCAGCATTTACGAGGCGTGCAAGTTCTATGAGCTGTTTGCCAAGACGGAACTCAAGGGCCAGTGCGCCATCGTCACCAGCTACGCGCCCAGCGTGGCCGACACCAAAGGCGAGACAACGGGCGAGGGCGTCACCGACAAGCTGCTGAAATACGCGGTGTACAGCCAGATGCTGGCCGACTGGTTCAATGAACCGGCCGAGAAAGCCATCAACAAGGTGGACCGTTTCGAGCAGGAGGTGAAGAAGAAATTCATCGACGAGCCGGGCCAGATGAAGCTGCTGATCGTGGTGGACAAGCTGCTCACCGGCTTTGACGCGCCGTCGGCCACTTATCTTTACATCGACAAGCAGATGCGCGATCACGGACTGTTTCAAGCCATCTGCCGCGTCAACCGGCTGGATGGTGACGACAAGGAATACGGTTACATCATTGATTACAAGGACTTGTTCCAAAGTCTGGAAGGTGCCGTAGGCGACTACACCAGCGGCGCGCTGGACGGCTATGACCAGGACGACGTGAAGGGTTTGTTGGAAAACCGGCTGGACAAGGCACAGGAGGATTTGGAAGACGCCCGCGAGGCGGTCAAGGCGCTGTGCGAGCCGGTGGCCGTGCCTCGGGTTTCGTCCGCCTATTTGCACTATTTTTGCGCCAGGGATTCGGGCAGTGCCGAGCAACTCAAAGAGAACGAGCCCAAGCGGCTGAAGCTCTACAAGTTTGTCGCCAGCCTGATCCGGGCTTATGCGGCCATCGCCAGCGAACTGGCCGAGGCAGGTTACACGCCGGTTCAGATCGAGAAGATCAAGGCCGATGTGGATCACGCCAGCAAGGTGCGCGACGAGGTGCGGCTGGCCAGCGGCGATTACATCGACCTCAAAGCCTACGAGCCCGCCATGCGGCACCTGATCGACACCTACATCCGCGCGGAAGAGAGCGAGAAAATTTCCGCCTTTGACGACATGAGCCTGATTCAGCTCATCGTGGAGCGCGGGCCGGATGCGGCGGCGGCCAAGATCAAGGACGTGATGAAGAGCGATGAGGCGGTGGCGGAGACGATTGAGAACAACGTGCGCAAGCTGATCATCAATGAGTCCCCGGTGGACCCGGCCTATTACGACAAGATGTCCAAGCTGCTGGATGCTCTGATTGAGCAGCGGCGCAAGGGCGTGGTGACGTATACGGAGTATCTGGAGAAGATTGCCAGACTGGCCAAAGAGGTGACATTGCCGGGTGGTGGGCCGGGCGCTTATCCGGTGAGCTTGAAGACGGCGGCGCAGCGGGCGCTCTATAACAACCTGGACCAGGACGAGCGGCTGGCGCTGGCGGTGGATGTGGCGGTGCAAAGCTCGCTGCAAGATGACTGGCGCAACAGCGCCAGCAAGACCAAGCGGGTGCGCAATGGGATTTGGTTTGTCTTGAACACAGCGATGCCGGCGGATCTGGGTTTGCAGGCCAGACATGTGGATGGCGAAAGCCCGCCATTGACGAATCTGGAAACGGAAACAGACCGGGTTTTGGCGCTGGTGAAACAACAAAATGGTTATTGAGTCCAGTCATGTTCATGTCGGTGGCATCAAGGTGGAAGTGGTGCGCAAGGACATCAAGAACCTGCACTTGGGTGTTTATCCGCCCCATGGCCGGGTTCGGGTCGCGGCGCCGCTGGTGGTCAATGACGAAGCCGTGCGGCTGGCGGTGATCGACAAGCTGGGCTGGATCAGGCGGCAGAAGGCCAAGTTTGTTGAGCAACCGCGCCAGTCACAGCGCGAGATGGTGAATGGCGAAAGTCATTACTTTCTGGGCAAACGCTATCGCCTGCGGGTG
>JAUSMR010000001.1 GCA_030645955.1 Gallionella sp.
GGCGAGCCTGCACGGATCACTCGGCGGAGACGTTGCAGCGCCTGGCAATTGAACTCGCGGATGAGATTGCTGCTGGAAAAAATGTGTCTGCCCGTTGCCGTGCATTGTCGGCAAAGCTGTTTTCGCCAGAGGCGGCAGTGAGGCAAATTGTTGCGGCATTGGGTGGTTGAGTGCTCTTTGATTGGACGGCCTTTTTGTTAAAAGCGCTGGACTGCCGCGTCGCTGCGCTCCTCGCAGTGACGGGGGGTTGTGTCATTGCGAGGGCCGCAGGGCCGTGGCAATCCAGAGATTTTTGTTGAGTGTGATGCTGCGCTGACTGGACTGCCTTTTTGTTAATAGCGCTGGGCTGCCGCGTCGCTGTGCTCCTCGCAATGACAGAAGTGCGTCAACGGCTTAAGACAAAAGGTCCAGTCAAATCAACAAGCTGGATTCACGCCTTCGCAGGAATGACGAATTTTTAGAGGTTCCCTATAGATAGCCAATAGGAATGGCATCAATTTCTACTGAGAGTGGGATGTCTTTTTGACGCAAGCACAGCACTGCGCCATGACCGACGGGTTGATTGAATTTTGTAAGCAAACCGAAGTTGTTTGCGGCATTCAGGCTGGGCGTGGCGGATTTTTTTATTTCTATTGGGTAGAGGGTGTTGTCTTGCTCGATCAGAAGGTCAATTTCTTTTTGGTCTTTGTCACGATAGAAATAAAAATAGGGTGTTTTGCCGTTGTACCAGTAACTTTTTAGCAGCTCCGATATGACCCAGGTTTCCAGAATTGCGCCGGAGAATGCCCCGGCTTCCAAGGCTTGCGGGGTTGACCATTTGGTAAGGTATGCGCACAGGCCGGTATCCAGAAAGTAAAGCTTGGGTGTTTTGATCAGCCGATTGGTCAAGTTGTTATGGTAGGGCTGCAACAGATAAACCAGACCTGATGCTTCTAGTGCGGAAAGCCAGGCTTTGGCGGTTTTTTGATCAATCCCAACATCGCGCGCAATATCGGCATAGTTGAGCAATTGGCTGGTGCGGGCGGCGATGACCCGGATGAAGTTAAAAAACGCTTTTTCGCTACTGATTTTGATAATCTCTTTGATGTCGCGTTGAATGTAGGTTTGGATATACGAGCTATAAAACAGGTCGGTTGAGATGTCTGGCTCGGTGATGACTCTGGGATAACTGCCGCGCCAGATTCTTTGGTAGAGCGCGTTCAGGTCTTTTTTAATGGCGCGATGGCGAGCTTGATTGAGCCAGTCTGCGGTGGGTAAGAAGGGTGGGGCGTGATCTGCCTGGTTGTTGATTTCGGCCTGTGAGAATCCGTTGAGTTCAAGAATGGCGACGCGCCCTGCGAGGCTTTCTGTGACGGATTGCATGAGGTGGAACTTTTGTGAGCCGGTTAACCAAAACTGTCCGTTTTGCTCGCTCTGGTCAACAACGAGTTTGATTTGGCTAAATAGGTTCGGTGCGTATTGCACTTCGTCAATGATGATGGGCGGGCGATAGCGCTGCAGAAACAATGCGGGATCCGACTCGGCAAGCGTTCTTGCATCTAAATCGTCAAGCGTGATGTAGTTTCTGTTTGATTGCGCGATGCTTTGTAGCAATGTTGTTTTGCCTACTTGGCGAGGGCCCGTCAGAAGAATGACGGGGAATGTCCGGCTGGCTTGCAAGAGGTGGGTTTTGAGTGTTCTTGGTAGCATGATTAAAATTGTTTCGTCGATAATGGAATTAGATTCCATTATCGACGGTATCGCCGAAAAAGAGCAAGCGAAAGTTGGTCGCCAGAGGCGGCAGTGAAACACATTGCTGTGGCATTGGGTGGCTGAATGCGTATAACCGGTCTGCATGTGGCAGGAAAGACTGCTCTGGCGTGGCAATCCGGTGTACGAGTATGAGTATGTCGATTAATACCTGAAGCGCTCTTCGTTTGGGTTGTTGATGTTGGATATGTGGGTTATCTGGCGTGGGATTTTGGTGATTGTGAAGGGTGGGGGGGTATTGATGCTGCGCTGGTTGTTGGTGAAAGGGAAAGGCTTTTTTGGATAGAGGCGTCTGGATTGCCACGTCGCTTCCTGCCGCGCTTCGCTCGCAGCTAAAGGCTTTTTCGCAATGACGGTGGTTTTGGATTGCAGCCACAAAACTCACCACCTGCCCGGCAAGTTTCTTTCGCATATGCAGGCACTGGTAGGTCGGGCTCTGCCCGACATTATTTATCGGCGGCGGGTAGAACCCGCCCTACAAAACCGGCGAGCATCAATCCGGGTAATGATCTGGCGGAGTTGATACAGTGGGAAGGTGTCGGGCGGGTCTGCACGGATCATTCGGTGGAGACGTTGCAGCGACTGGCGCTGGAACTCGCGGATGAGATTATTTCAGATAAATACTTGTCTGCCCGTTGCCGTGCGTTGTCGGCGAGGCTGTTTTCGCCGGAGGCGGCAGTGAGGCAGATTGTTGCGGCATTGGGTGGCTGAATGCGGGTATGACTGAGTCGCGGCACCTCTGGCTTTTCTCATTTTAAGGGGATATGTAGTTCAATTTGATTTCCTGTGAAATATGTAGCATTATCGGCTACGAACGAAGCAAAAAAGGAAACATTAAGTGCTGTCCTCCTTACTTTTCAGCGATTATCGGCGGCGTGTGCTTGGGCTTTTACTGCTGCACCCAGACACAAGCTACCATGTGCGTGAGTTGGCACGTCTGACGGGCACGTCTGCTGGTACTTTGCATAAAGAATTGACCAAGTTGACCAATGGTGGTGTGTTGCGGCGGCAAGAGGTGGGCAATCAGGTGCGTTATAGCGCAGATCGTGATTGCCCGGTGTTTGAAGAGCTGGCGAGCATTTTGCGCAAGACTTCAGGTCTGGTTGATGTGCTGGTAGCGGCATTAAGCGGCATTGAAAAAAACATTGCCTTGGCTTTTGTGTTTGGCTCGGTGGCTCGCGGCGAACAGCAGTCCAACAGTGATGTGGATGTGATGTTGGTAGGCAGTTTGGGCTTTGCCGATGCCGTGCAGGTGTTGCATCCTGTTCAAGCGATTTTGCAGCGGGAGATCAATCCTGTAGTGTATTCGTTGGAGGAGTTTCGTCGTCGTGCCGCCAGTGATGATTCGTTTGTTCGAGATGTGTTATCCCAACCCAAACTGTTTGTAGTGGGCAATGAAAATGAGCTTGGAAAACTTACTCAAGATTAATAAGCTGCAAACGCACCATCCGTCGCGCGAAGCTGTGCAGCGCTTGCTGCATGCGGCTGCCCGCAATATCGAGGACGCGCGGATTGCAGAGATCAGTGGCGAGACACGTTTCGATGCGGCCTATAAGTGCATCATGCAATGTGCGATGGTGGCACTATGGTCGAATGGCTATCGCACTTCTACCAGTCAGCCGGGGCATCATCAAACTGCTATCAAACACTGCCAATCACCATTGGATTGGAACAGGGCACGGTGATTGTGCTGGACGCATTGCGCAAGCAACGCAATATCAACGATTACGAGGGCGATCCAATCAGCGAACAGGCGGTCGCCGAGTGTATCAAACAGGCGGAGCAACTTTACAAGGTAGTAACTGCCTGGCTTGCAATCAATCGGCCTGATTTGCAATGAATGAAAAGCGAATCGCCACCATCGGCACGGTGGGTGTGCCAGCCAATTATGGCGGCTTCAAGCGGGATGTTCAGTTCTAACATTCCAACAAACCCTGTTACATCAGCCACAAAACTCACAACCTGCCCGGCAAGTTTCTTTCATATATGCAGGCACTGGTAGGTCGGGCTCTGCCCGACATTATTTATCGGCGGCGGGTAGAACCCGCCCTACAAAACCGGCGAGCATCAATCCGGGCAATGATCTGGCGGAGTTGATACAACAAGAAGGTGTTGGGCGGGTCTGCACGGATCACTCGGTGGATACGTTGCAGCGTCTGGGCGCGCGGGCTCACGGCATTACTCCAGCGTAGCCACTATTTCAATTCTGGCAGCTACTGGTTTAACGAGTTTCTGAATGCCATGCCCCGGGTTTGATTGGCGTTGTGAAACAATCAACCCCATGCGTTCCAGCAATCCCACATCCTTTGTGATAGCTGAGCGGTCACGATGCAGACACTCCGCCAGTTCGTTGATGGTCTTGGGCTCCTGCATGATTTCCCGCATTAAGCTGCGGCGCGCATTAGATAGCACTGTGAACATTTTCTGCGGGTCTTCAAACGATAGCGTTACCGTGCCACTAAACTCGCCTCCCTGGTCGGCACGCTGTGCTGCATTTTTTGCACGGCCAAAAAAACCGGCAACGTCGCCTGTGCGAACAATGATTTTCTTTGTCATGGTTTTTTCTTTTCCAATTGATTGATGATCTCCAGCCATTCCTGCTGAAATCTTGCCAGTGTCGCTTCATAACTCACATACTCGACCGGCTCGATTGAACCCATGTGGTGGCGATGATGGTAGCCGTGGGCATTATCAAAACCTAGAACGCGTCCATTATCTACCCGGCATATCGCATGGTTGATGTAAGTTATGGCGTACCTCGTGACGGTTGGCTTGCCCTTTACCTTGTAGCCCCATACCTCATAGTTCAAAAGCCCACCGCCCGATTTGGGTTTGAGTTCAAAACGTTCTTGTTCCAGCAAGATTTCGGTGTGTTGTTTAGGCATGTGTGACGAATAATAACACACCTGAAAAATTACGCCGGGCGGCATTCCATGGCGAGATTGATCCAGCGGAAATTCCCGGCTTATATAGCCAATGCCATGTGGGCATCGTGGTGCTCGATCCGCGCCACAAAACCCACAACATCCCCGGCAAGTTCCTTTCCTAAATGCAGCTCTGGTAGGTCGGGCTCTGCCCGACATGGTGGGCAGAGCCCACCCTACGGTTATGGCGGTTTCGAGACGCTGACAGAGTTGATACAAAGAGAGGGTGTTGGGCGAGTCTGCACGGATCACCCGGTCGATACGTTGCAGCGTCTGGCGCTGGAAATTGCGGACGAGATTGCTGCCGGGAAAAACGTGACCGCCCAATGTCGCGCATTGTCGGCAAAGCTTTTTTCGCCTGAGGCGGTAGTGAAACAGATTGTTGTGGCATTAGATGGCTGAATGCGCAAAGAGACGGAAGAAAATGAACCAGTTGTTGCGTGAATTGGGTGGTAGTCCAGAATACTTTGTGTAGCGCCATGGCGGGCAGAGCCCGCCCTACCAAAGCCTGAAACCGGGCACCATTTGTCCAGTTGATTGAAATGGGGTTCGCAGGGATGGGCGGCTTTATGCCCAACTCGCAAAATACTGGATTCCGGCCTTCGCCGGATAACCAGCGACTTGCCCGCTAGCGGGCTTATAACCAACCACTTGGCAACCGTCTTTTGGTTGCTTAGTGGGATGGCTAGTAGTTTCATCAGTCGAATGGCTAGTAGTTCTATCAATGACGTAACAAACCATGTTACTTTCCACAAGCTGCCCAAAACAACCGTGCAAATATAGATATATGCATGATAAACTACACGGATGAATCCTCGTTACGTACAGAAGCAACTCCTGACTTTACTGGGCCAGTTTCCTGCCGTGGTGCTCATTGGGCCGCGCCAGGCGGGCAAGACCACGTTGGCATTAGCCGAAATGGCCCGACGCGGTGATGCTATTTATCTTGATTTGGAGCTGCCCTCGGCTCAGCGGCAGCTGGATGATCCTGAAAGTTTTCTTCTTGCCCAGCGCAATCGGCTGGTTATCCTGGATGAGGTACAGCGCTTACCTGAGTTGTTCGCGGTGCTGCGTGGGGTCATTGATATTCGTCGCCGGGACGGTGAAGCGTCAGGGCAATTCCTGTTGCTTGGCTCTGCCACTGGAGTGTTGCTGCAGCAGGCCAGTGAGAGTTTGGCTGGCCGAGTTGCGCAACTGGAACTCACGCCCTTCCAGGCCCGCGAAGTGTTGCCCGCAGACGCGCCGGGATCTGCACTTAACTCGCTCTGGGTGCGAGGTGGCTTTCCCTTGTCCTGGTTGGCACATGATGAAACGAGCAGTCTGCGCTGGCGCGAGGCATTTATCGCCACCTATCTGGAGCGGGACATTCCAGCGCTGGGTCCGAAGATCCCGGCCACTACGCTGCGTCGTCTGTGGACCATGCTGGCTCATTTGCAAGGTGGTTTGCTCAACCAGTCGCAACTCGCTGCATCGCTTGCCGTGAGCGGTCAGACGGTGTCGCGTTACATTGATGTGTTGTGCGATTTAATGTTGATCCGCCGCCTGCCCGCTTGGCATGGCAATGTGGGCAAGCGGCTGGTGCGCGCGCCCAAGGTTTATGTGCGTGACAGCGGCATTACCCATGCCTTGCTTGGCTTGGAGAGTTTGGAATCAATATTGAGTCACCCGGTAGCCGGGCCAAGTTGGGAAGGGTTTGTCATCGAACAACTTATCGCCGCCGCCCCCCAAGCCGAGGCCAGTTTCTACCGAACCTCGCATGGTGCCGAGGCTGATCTGGTGATGAGCTTTCGCAATGGCGAAACCTGGGTGATTGAAATCAAGCGTTCTTCAGCGCCTGCTGTGTCGAAAGGTTTTCATTTGGCCGCTGCCGACGTCGGTGCCACGCGTAAGCTTTTGGTCGCGCCAGTGGGCGCAACCTATCCCGTGCGCGACAAAATAGAGGTGATGAATCCCCTCACAGCAGCTACGCAGTTGGCGAGTTTTTGTGACGCGTACTAAAAGGGGACGCTACCCTTTTTAAGAAAAAGAAAGCGTAAAAGGGTAGCGTCCCCTTTTTGCCAAATAAGCCAAATTTCTTTTATAGCTGGATTGCTGACCTTGCAGTGGTAGGGCGGGTTCTACCCGCCGTCATCAATAACGTCGGGCGGAGCCCGACCTACGGGGGTCGTTCAGTTGTAGGGCGGGCTTCGCCCGCCATCATCTACAGACGGCGGGTAGAACCCGCCCTACAAAACCGGCGAGCCTCAATCCGGGTATTGATCTGGCGGAGTTGATACAACAAGAAGGCGTTGGGCGGGTCTGCACGGATCACTCGGTGGATACGTTGCAGCGTCTGGCGTTGGAACTCGCGGATGAGATTACTTCAGATAAATACTTGTCTGCCCGTTGCCGCGCGTTGTCGGCGAGGCTGTTTTCGCCGGAGGCGGCAGTGAGGCAGATTGTTGCGGCATTGGGTGGTTGAATGCGGGCATGACTGAGTCGCTCCACCTCGACATTCTGGGGGGGTGATGTTTTTGTGCGTAAAATTGACGTACAATAACAGCTTCAGTTTTGGAGACTATGCCATGCCAGCCACCCTTACCAATGAATCAGCCCGAATCAATTTGCGCACCAGTGCCGAAGCGAAAGCAATGATCGAACGTGCCGCCGCCTTGATGGGTACTACTGTTTCTAGCTTTATGTTGCAGAATGCCTTTGAGGCGGCGCGCCGGATTGTGTCGGAGACCGATACGCTGTTGCTGACACAGCGCGACTTTGAGGCATTCGCTGCATCTATCGAGAATCCTCCCAAACCGAAGACTGCTTTGCGCAAGCTGATGGCGCGTAGTTAGACGATGGTTGCTATTCAGCTGTTAGGCGCTGAGCATCGACGCGAAGGGTTTGATTGTGCTGATACGTCGCTGAATGAGTTTCTGCTGCGTCAAGCAGGACAGCAGCAGCGGCGTGGTTTCGGCAAGACCTATGTGGCACTTGCTGACGATGGCTTAAGTGTCATTGGGTTTGTAACAGTGAGTGCCGGTCAAATATCCACGAATTCGCTACCTGCGCAATCTAAGTTGCCGCGCTATCCAGCTCCTATTCTGCGCATCGGGCGGCTGGCAGTGGATGTACGCCATCAGGGAAAAGGTATTGGCCAAGACTTGTTGGCATTTGCTTTACGCTTGTCTGTGGAGTTTTCGCAACGGGTGGGGTTGTATGCTGTGGTGGTGGATGCCAAGCACGACAAGGCGAAAGCGTTTTATGTGAAGTTGGGGTTTATTGCTTGCGTGGATAATTCACTGTGCCTCTATCTGCCTATCGCTACGCTTGAGCAGACCATCATTCCGTAACTGGCTGTTGGCATTGACGAAGGTAATCTCCGAGGCTTGCTATTTTTGTTTACGCCGGCAACATGGGCGTTGCGCAAGGTATGGATATTCTGATTGACTTGGCCGAGCGTTTGCGTAGCCGGCGTGATATCGGGTTTCAGTTTGTTGGCCGTGGCCGTGGCAGTGATGCCCAGCGCTTGCGCGGTGATGCGAAAGCGCGCGGGTTGGATAACGTGGAATTCCATGACGAGATTGAGCCTTCGGGAATTCCCGGCTTATACGCCAATGCCAAGTCGGCATCGTTGCATTAGGGAAGCGCAGATTAAATCGTCATTGCGAGAAGCGTAGCGACGCGGCAATCCAGAAGTTCGTTTTATCCTAAAAAACTCAGTTCAAGCCACGGTTTGATTGGAACGCGGGCTTCCAGCCCGCAGGCGGACAGGATGTCCGCGCTCCCAGTATCCATTCCTGGACTCACCCAAAAGGTAAATCGCATCCGTGCCTACAACCTGGGTAACGGGCAAGGCTATTCAGTGAAAGAAGTGATCCAGGTGGCCGAGCGCGTATCCGGGGAAAAAGTCCCCGTGCAATACGGCCCGCGCCGTGCAGGCGATCCGCCCAGGTTGGTGGCCGATGCCAGCAAGATACGCAAAGACTGGGGTTGGTCGCCACGATTCGGAGGGATCGAGCCGATTGTGGCTCATGCCTGGCAGTGGGAGGCAAAGAAGGACTGAGGACTGAGCGGCAAGGGACAAGGGACAACGCAGAACTGCGTATTGCCGCTCCGCTGATAACTGATTACAATGATGGCACTGCAATCACTTTGGGGGCTAACATGGCGGCACTTACGATTAGAAATATTGATGATGAGGTCAAGAACCGTTTGCGTTTACAGGCAGCGCAGCACGGTTGTTCGATGGAGCAGGAGGTGCGCGAGATTCTGTCCCGTGCGGTATTGCCGAAGCGGAACCAGCCGGCTTTTGCGCAGCGTATTCAAAAGCATTTTGCTTATCTTGAGTTGGATGCTTTGCCTATTCCCAAGCGTCAGAAAGCCAGAACCCCGCCTGCGATGGGAAGCTGATCATGCAGGGCGTGTTGCTGGATACTAATGTGCTGTCTGAGTTGATGCGCCCCCAGCCTTCTTCGATTGTGCTTGGTTGGTTTGCTCAACAAGAGGACACCGAGTTTTATACCAGTGCAATTACCCAGGCTGAATTGTTGTTGGGTGTGGCTTTGTTGCCGGGCGGCAAGCGCAGAGATGCAATTGCTGATGCGGTGGAGCAGATGTTCGATCAGGATTTTGCCGGGCGCTGCTTGCCGTTCGATGAGCTGGCTGCGCATGAGTATGCCGCGTTGGTTGCCACCCGCAATAAAATTGGCATGCCGATTTCTACTGAGGATGCACAGATAGCTGCTATTGCACTCCGTCATGGCTTGGCCTTGGCGACCCGTAACGCTAAAGATTTTCACAAAATAAGTGAGTTGGTTTTGCTTGATCCATGGTTTGTGCGTTAAGCGGTGAGTGACCAACCAATGCGTATTTTTTTCCACGGTATTAACTTTTCTCCTGAGCTAATCGGCATCGGTAAATACTCCGGTGAGATGGCGGAGTGGCTGATCCCAATCGTTGGCGCTGAGACAGTTCAAGGGATATGACATGGAACGAGCTGTTGTTATTCGAGCAGATACAGGAGACTTAACACATGGGATATTCCGACATCATTGCACGTGAAGCTGAAACACTTTCCCCTGAAAAACAGGCGGAGATACTGGATTTCATTGCCTTCCTAAAAGTGAGGCAATTGCCCTCTGAGCTTGCGTCTGTTCCAAAAACTTCAGGGGAAATCGAATCTTTCTTCCGAAGCTTCAAGGTGGACGTCAGCGGATACCAATTTGACCGGGACGATGCCAATGCCAGGTAAGGTTTTATCGACACGAATGTCGTCGTTTACTCGCTTGGACAAGCCTCCACCAAAGTACACCTTGCTGCCCCATTGTTTGTCGGATTACCCACAATTTCCTCGCAAGTGCTTTCAGAAACCGCCAATGTAGCATTTAACCTAGAAAACTCAGTTCAAGCCACGGTTTGATTGGAACGCGGGCTTCCAGCCCGCAGGCGGACAGGATGTCCGCGCTCCCAGTATCCATTCTTGGACTCACCCAAAAGGTGAATCGCATCAATATAAAGTCAATCATCACGAGGGTTTCAACTGAAATAGGAGCGTTCAACTGAGGTTTTTAGGTTCAATGAGCCGCCATTGCGAACGGAGTGAAGCAATCCAGGGGGTGCTTGTCATTGCGAGGCCCGCAGGGTCGTGGCAATCCAGAGGTTTCCGTTGGGGCTGATGCTGCGCTGCTGGACTGCCGCGTCGCTGTGCTCCTCGCAGCGACGGTGGATTGCAGGATTAAAGGGGGCAGGTTCGGAATGTTTTTCAGAATCAAGCCGCCAGCTTGAGTTCAACTTTTTTCCCCGCCCGTGTCGCCAACGTAATCAGCATGTCCAGGCTGAACTTCTCGAACTTGCCGCGTATATGGAACCGTAAACCAGCAGAGCCACGCTCATGAAGGTCAGCATTGCCATGCTCCTTGGAGGTATTTCTGTGCATCCGTTCCGGGACAGTGTGAACAACATCACCGGGGCTTCTTGCCGGCATTATACTGTTCCTGATTCCGTCGGAAATTCATCGGCCGCACCGGCAGATACTGGAAGGTCGCTTTGCCGCGCAGGATACGATCAAGGTAGACTGCAAAGATGGGGTAATGAAGTTCGAGAAGGTTGAGAAGAAAGGGTGACATGGATAGTGCAAACAGCCAACAAATGCCAGGCCAGCCAACGCCGGCAAAGAAACTGACGCCCAGCGCAATCGTACATTACCTTGACCAGTATGTCGTCGGCCAGGATGAGGCCAAGAAGACACTCTCCGTGGCGGTGTATTCGCATTACCGCAAGATCGGCAAGCAGAGATCGGCCGGCGCCGAAAGCATCAAGACCAATATCCTGCTGATCGGCCCGACCGGCACGGGCAAGACACTGCTGTGCGAAACCCTGTCGCGTATCGTGCATGTGCCTTTCGTCACCGCCAACGCCACCTCGCTGGCGCAATCGAAATACGTTAATGAGGAAATCGAGGCATTGATGCTGCGCCTGCTGGACAAGGCGGGCGGTGATGTTGAGAAAGCCCAGCGAGGAATTGTCTTCGTCGACGAGATCGACAAGCTGAAATCAAGCGAAGGTGAACAGCGCGGCACATCGGGAGAGCGGGTGCAGCACGCCCTGCTGAAGATCATGGAAGGTGCGGTGGTCAAGCTGGGCAGCTCGCAAGCGATCGACACCACCAACATTCTTTTTATTTGCGCGGGAGCGTTCGTCGGCATAGAGGAAATCACCGCCAGAAACCAGGCCTACGGCTTCATCTCCGTCGACAACAGCGACAGCCAGAAAATTCTCGAGCGGCTGAATTCGCGCGTGAAACCCACCGACCTGTTTGAGTTTGGACTGATACCGGAATTCGCCGGACGTTTGCCGATCATTTCCAATCTGCATAACCTGTCCAAGGAGCAGATGGTGAGAATCATGGTCGAGCCGCGCAATTCGATCTACAACCAGTTCCGCGAGATTCTCAGGGACGAGGGCGTCGAGCTGAACATCGAGCACGAGGTATTCCGGCAAATCGCCGAGATGGCGTTCGAGTACAGGGTGGGAGCGCGCAGCCTGAGGGGGATATTCGAGGAAATGCTCACGCCGGTGTTGTATCAGGTTCCCGACCAGCCGGAGATCCGCAAGGTCGTGATCAAGTCGCTGTTTGAAGAGGCGAGCCTGATTGCCCAGTCGTAGAGAAATTAAATGTGCCGGCGATGCAGGATGGGTAGCGCTACGCTCCACCTATCCTATGCGGGCTCAGCGTTGCGGACAAAGCCGAGTTTTGTGTCTTGTCCCGCTTCACGGGAGATTTTTTAATCATCTGGATTCCGGCCTGCGCCGGATAACCAGCCACTAGGTTGTCGTCTTTTGACAACCTGGTGGAATGGCTAGTTGTTCCACCAATGACGGGCTGGTGGGTTATTTGGGTTAATACCCCAACGCCCTCGCGCCCTGATAGAACGCGAAGCTCGCAAGCCATGCCAGCGCCAGCGACCAGGCGAGTGACAGCGCGGTGAATTTGAGTTGCTTGGATTCGCTTTGCAGCGTGGCGACGGTGGCGAGGCAGGGGGTATAGAGCAGCGTGAACAGCATGAAGCTGTAGGCTTGCACCCAGTCCAGTTGTTGCCCGATCGCGCCGCTGAGCGCATCGCCACTCAGGCCGTAAATCACGGCGAGCGCGCCGATGACGATTTCCTTGGCGATGAAGCCGAATATCAGTGCGATGGTGAGTTGTTCGTTGATGCCGACGGGGGCGAAGACGGGTTGAAAGAAGCCGCCTATTATCCCTGCCAGTGTGTCTGCGCTGGCGGGGGCGGCGGACAGCGGCAGGTGGGTGAGCAGCCAGACCAGTACCACGCCGGCAACGATGAATTTGGTGGCGCGGCGCAGGAAGTGCCGCACTTCATGCCAGCCGCGTAACGCCATCTGGCGCAGAGTGGGGAAGCGGTATGGCGGCAGTTCCAGCACGAACGGCTCGTTGTTCTTGAACTGGTGTTTGAATATCAGCGCGGTCAGTATCGCGGCGATGAAGCTGAACAGGTACAGGCTGAATACCACTAATGGCGCGGCTTTTGGCGAGAACAGCGCTGCGGTGAAAAAGATGAATACCTGCAGGCGCGCCGAGCACAGCGAGAACGGAATCACCAGCATCGTGAGCAGGCGCATGGCGCGCGAGCGCATCACTCTCGTGCCCATCAGCGCGGGGACGTTGCAGCCGAAGCCCATCAGCAGCATGACAAAACCGCGTCCGTCCAGCCCCAGGCGCGCCATCAGCGCATCCATCAAGAAAGCGGCGCGCGACAGATAGCCGCTGTCTTCCACCATCGCCATGAAAAGAAAGAACAGTATGATGATCGGTATGAATGCCGCGACGGTGGCCACGCCGTTGTAGATGCCGTCCAGCAGCAGGCCTTGCAGGATTTGCGGTAACCCGCCCAGCATCGGGACAAGCGCCGCATCGCGCAGCCACGTGAAGATTCCGGCGATGCCGGTTTGCAGCGGCTGCCCGAACATGAAAATGCCCTGGAATACCAGATACATGACGGCGAAGAAGATCGGCAGCCCCAGCCACGGATGCAGCATGACGCGGTCCAGTTTTTCGGTGAGGTTGTCCGACAGTCGCACGGGGATTTGCACGGTGTGCTTCAGCACACGCGCCATTTCCGTTTCGATATGCTCGTCCTTCTCCAATTGGCTGCGCAGTTGTTCCGCCATGCCGGGCGTGGGATAGCGCAGGGCTTTGGTGATGGCTTGCAGGGCTTCCGGATAGCCTCTGCCATATTTTGCGCTGAGCAGGAATATCGGCAATTCCAGCAGCGCGGACATTTTTGCCACGTCGATGCTGATGCCGAATTTCTTCGCTTCGTCCGCCATGTTGAGCACCACCACGATATTCATGTTGAGTTGCTTGAGTTGCAGCAGCAGACTCATCTGGCGTTCGATTTGTGTGGCGTTGAGGATGATCAGCGCGAGATCCGGCACGTTGTCGTGCAGAAAGTGGCGCACCACCTGTTCGTCGTCGGAAAAACCGTGCAGGTCATAGATGCCGGGCAGGTCGATGATCTCCACCATGTCACCGCCCAGCAGAATCTTGCCGCTGAGCAACTCGACGGTGATGCCGGGCCAGTTGCCGACGCGCGCCGCGCCGCCGGTCATGCGGTTGAACAGCGTGGATTTGCCGGTGTTGGGCATTCCGAGCAGGGCGACTCTTTTCATGTTCCGGCGGCTCCCTGGCATACCATGATTTTGGCGGCTTCACTGCGCCGCAGCATGATGTCGGTGGTGCCGATGCGCACTTGCAATGGGCCGGAGAAGCTGGCCTTGCGTATCATCTCGATGTGTTTGCCGCTGCGAAATCCCAGCGCGAGCAGGCGTTGATGCAACGCTTCTTCGGCGTGTATCGAGACGATGGTGGCGGTATCGCCGGGGTGCAAGGTGGCAAGGGTGGTCGAGGGCATAACGGTGTGTAAATTGGACATTGGTAACATTATTCCACAGCCGCCCTGTTTTTGTCGCGCTGCCCTTTGGAGTGGGGGGCTTATTACGGTAGAATGCGACCTTTATTTTTTCAGCAAACCCGGAAGAAAGATTAATGGGAAAAATGATCAAGGGCAGCATTGTTGCCATCGTTACTCCGATGCACGAGGACGGCAGCCTCGATTTGGCGGCGTTCCGTGCGTTAATCGATTTTCACATCGAGCAGGGCACGGACGGCATCGTGGTGGTCGGCACGACCGGCGAATCGCCTACCGTGGATGTGGAAGAACATGAGTTATTGATTTCCGAGGCGGTGAAACATGCTGCCAGGCGAATTCCTGTTATCGCCGGGACTGGTGCGAACTCCACCCGGGAAGCAATCGGGCTGGCCGCCTTTTCGAAAAAAGCCGGCGCGGATGCCTCGTTGACGGTCGTTCCCTATTACAACAAGCCGACGCAGGAAGGTATGTACCTGCACTTCAAGGCCATTGCCGAAGCGGTGGACATGCCGCACATCCTGTATAACGTGCCGGGGCGTACCGTTGCCGACATGAGCAACGATACCGTGCTGCGCCTGGCGCAGATTCCCAACATCGTCGGCATCAAGGATGCAACCGGCAATATCGAGCGCGGCAGCGATTTGTTGCAGCGCGCGCCGAAAGATTTTGCGATCTACAGCGGCGATGATGCCAGTACGCTGGCGTTGATGCTGCTCGGCGCGCACGGCACGATTTCCGTGACGGCCAACGTCGCTCCCAAATTGATGCATGAAATGTGCGCGGCGGCGTTGAACGGGGAAGTGGCCAAGGCGCGTGAAATCAATTTCCGGTTGCTTGGCTTGCATCGCAATCTGTTTGTCGAAGCCAATCCGATTCCGGTGAAGTGGGCCGTGGCGCGCATGGGCAAGATAAAAAACAATCTGCGCTTGCCGCTCACGCCTTTGTCACAAAGCGCACACGCGGTGGTCGAGGCAGCGATGCGCCAGGCCGGTGTGCTCACAAAATAATAGTATTGTCGGAGAGAGAAACGGATGAAAGTTTTGCAGATTTGTATTTCCAGTGTGGTGCTGGTTTCCCTGGCAGGTTGCAGCGCGATTGGATCGGACAGGCGCATTGATTACGGGGCTGGAGCGAAGCAGACACCGAATCTGGAAGTGCCGCCTGACCTGACTGCCCCAGGCAGCGAAGAGCGATATAAGGTGCCACAGGGCGACGGTGGAACTGTCGCCACTTTTTCCGATTACAGCAAGGGTGGTGTTGCCAGTGCGGTGTTGCCAGAGGTGCAGGGAGTGCGTTTGGAACGCAACGGTGCGCAGCGCTGGCTGGTGGTGAGTGATTCGGCAGAAAACGTCTGGTCTGTGGTCAGGGCTTTCCTGCTGGAGCTTGGCCTGACCATCAAGAGCGAAGAACAAGCAGCTGGTGTGATTGAAACCGATTGGGCAGAAAATCGCGCAAAAATTCCGCAGAGCACGATTCGTAATGCGATTGGCAAAGTGTTCGATAAGGCATATGCGCCCGGAGAGCGTGACCAATATCTCGCGCGTTTGGAGCGCGGCAAGGATGGGGCGAGTACCGAGGTGTATATCACTCACCGCGGCATGGCAGAAGTGCTTTCTGCAGATACGAATACTCTCAAATGGCAATTGCGCGCCAACGATGCGGAGCTGGAGGCGATCATGTTGCAGCGTCTGATGGTGCGTTTCGGCGTCAGCGAGGCTAAAGCAGCCAGCGCGGTGGCTGGCGCGGCCAGCGTTTCCGAACCGGCTGGTACGGCCAGTCTGCGGGAGGTTCCCGATGGTGGCGTCATTATCGTTATGAACGATGCGTTCGACAGGTCGTGGCGCAAAGTAGGGCTGGCTATCGAGAGTGCGGGTCTGGCGGTAGAAGACAAGAATCGTGAAAAGGGCATCTACTTCCTGCGCCCGATAAAAGTCGAGAGTGGCTGGACGGATAACCTGATGTTCTGGAAAAGCAACGTGGATACCGATAACCATTACCGTGTGAATGTTAAAGACGGCGGTGCAATGTGCGAGGTGTCTGTCACCGACCAGAACGGTGCAAGCAATATAACAACCAAGCAGATGGTCGAGGCGATTTACAAGCACATCAACCAATAGTAGCGACCCCTTAATGACCATGCGGTTTGCATCACTCGGCAGTGGCAGCGAAGGTAACGCGCTGTTGGTTGCAACCGGTACGAAAAGCTCCTGTCCGGGCACCCGTCAGACACAAGTACTGATGGACTGTGGCTTTGGATTGCAAGACGCCACTTTGCGAATGGAACGTTTGGGCGTATCTCCCGGGCAGTTGAGCGGCATTGTCGTTACGCATGAGCACGGCGATCACATCAGCGGTGTGGCGCGATTGGCACGCAAATTCAATGTGCCGGTTTGGCTTACCCACGGCACGTTGCACAGCCAGCTAAAAGCGTTTGCCGATGTGGCTCAACTTCATGAAATCGATCCGCACCGCGCATTTGCGATTGGCGGCATTGAAATCACACCCTATCCGGTCCCACACGATGCAGCCGAGCCGGTGCAATACGTGTTCAGCGATGGTGCGAGGCGACTGGGCGTATTGACCGATGCCGGATGCAGCACGGCACATATCGAACAGACGCTGAGTGGCTGTCATGCGCTGGTATTGGAGTGCAATCACGACAGCGACATGCTGATGAATGGAGATTATCCATACAGTCTCAAACAGCGTGTGGGCGGGCGCTTCGGTCATCTGAACAATCAGGATGCCGCCAGTATCCTGAGCCGGCTGGATGCGAGCCGTTTGCAGCATCTGGTTGCCGCGCATCTTAGCCGCAAGAACAACACGGCGGCACTCGCAGTGCGGGCATTGAGTGGCGCGCTGAATTGCGAAACGAGCTGGGTGGGGGTGGCGACGCAGGAGGAAGGATTCGCCTGGCGTGAAATTATCTGAAAATCGGGGTGGTAGAAATAAAAAGCCGGCTTGCGCCGGCTTTTTTGTTGCCTGAAGCCAGATGCTTACTTCGCAGCGGCAGGAGCAGCAACAGGAGCTTCAGCAGCGGCAGGAGCAGCAACCGGAGCAGAAGCAGCTTCAGCAGCAGGAGCGGCTTCAACTACAGGAGCCGGAGCAGCAGCGGGTGTTTCAGCAGCTTTTTCGCCACAAGCGGTCAAAGCAAGAGCCAACAGAACAGCAACGAGAGCAGAGAATTTCATTATAATTTCCTTGGGAGTTTAAGTTGGTGTGTATAGTATTTCCATCTGATTTTGAATGAACCCAAAACCAAAGGCGGCGCATTCTATCATTTGCCTATATAAAATCCAGTGACTTGGCAACTATTTTTTTACAGTCCCAGTCTTGTGGCGGATACAGCCGGGCGGGAAACAGCCCACATTTCCAAAAAGCGCGATTTCAAGACACGCGCATTTTCCGGATCATTCTGCCCCAAAATGCCGCGCGAATCGTCAAAGTGGAAGCGGCGCACAAAATGCGCATTGTCCGCGACAGAAAACGGTTCGGTGATATGCAGCATATTCTTCGGAGTCTGGTAGATAAACATGCTGGTGCCAAACTGGTGAAGCAGCATCATCATGCGCGGGCAAAGTGTGGATAAATAATGCGTGTCATGCGCCAGCACGAACAGCCGGTGGGCCGGGTTGGCGAGTAAAAAGTTGCGCAGTGTTGTATACCGCGCTTCGGTGTTGAATCCCATCCCATCGTAATTCTTTTCGAACATATACAAATCGTGCCGGGCCAGTTTGCATAATGTATCCAGCGCAGCAACATAGTCCACGATGCCGTCCAGCTTGGTGTGTTGCAAAGTGCCATCATTCATGATTCGCTCCGGAAGTTTGGATAGGAGTAACATAACCGTCCAGATACCTCTGGCAGCGCAGTTGGCCTGCCCGGATCAGGCTAATTATCAAGGCTGACAATCCGAGTTCTCCTGCAAGCGCATGTAGCATCTGTGCGTGCCAGAGCGATCATCCGCCACGGTTCAAGCAGCCCGTCGTACAACACCATGCTGGTTTACACGTTACAGATTATAGCCGCCTCATGTACGGTCTGGGTATAGCGTAAATTATTTTTTACTACGGCAGAAAAGTGTTTAAAATACACCACAGGGGGAACATCAATGCAGTCTGTACAGCTCACCGCAGGAATGGAAGCGCCGCACTTCGAGTTGCCGGATGCCGATATGGAAACTTTTGCTCTCACGTCGCTGCAGGGCATAAATAACGTCGTGTTGTATTTCTATCCCAGGGATGACACACCGGGCTGCACGATGGAGGCCAATGAGTTCAGCGAACTCGAAGAGGAATTCGCCAAATTCGACACTGTCGTGATCGGCATTAGTCGTGATGACTGCCTGAGCCATGCCTCGTTCCGCGACAAATACGGCCTGTCTGTCCTGTTGTTGTCCGACCCCGATGCGCGCGTCTGCAAACGTTATGGCGTGATGTATGAGAAAGAAGTTGATGGGCACAAGAAGCCCGCCGTTCAGCGTTCCACATTTGTAATAGACAAGCAGGGTAAGTTGCGCCACGTCATGTACGGTGTCCACGCACACGGACATGCGCAGGAAATTCTTAATTTGATAAGGGATATGAAATGAAAATTGCCAAAGACTCGGTTGTTTCGCTACGCTATGAATTGTTCGACTCGACCGGCGATTTGCTGGAAAAAGTTGATGAGCAGATCAGTTACCTGCATGGCGGTTACGATGGCATTTTCCCGCTGGTCGAAGAAGCACTGCACGGCAAAAGCGTTGGTGACCAATGCAATGTCACGATGCAGCCGGATGATGCCTTCGGCGAATACGACCATAATCTGGTGGAAGTCGAAGCGCGCAGCTCATTCCCGAAAGAAGTTTCCGTCGGCATGCAATTCGAAGGCGGCCCGGAAGGCGCCGATGATGAAGACTGCCTGCTCTTCACTGTGGTGGACGTGACCGACGACGAGGTAACGGTGGACGGTAATCACCCGCTGGCGGGCAAGACACTCACTTTCAACTGCACCGTGACGGGCGTGCGCCCGGCTACCGCACAAGAGTTGGAGCATGGGCATGTGCATGACGAGGGCGGCCACCTCCACTAAAAAACCTCTGCACAACTACTGCGCTCGCTGATACGGCGTTAAAAAATAGCTCAAAATCCTCATGTGCTTAATGCACATTCCGGTTTCTCGCCATTTTTTGCCTTGTCTCAGCTTCGCTCGCTACGTTGTGCAGAGGTTTTTGGGGTGGGTAGGGTGCGTTCCACGCACCAGACTACAAGCCAAGTTTTCCGGCCAGCCAGTCCGCCACCTGTTCCGCACCGGTTGGAATAACCGGTTCGGGTCGCGGGGCGTTCCAGATTCCTTCCAGCAAATCTTCAATATTTCCCCGCTCCAAATTATTGCGCGACACTTCGCGGCACAGGCCGTGCTGTTGCAGCCATGCAATCAGGGCGGGCGACTCCGGCCAGTCGGCGCGGCTGACATAGAGCACCGGCACAGCGCTGCTCGCGGCTTCGACGAAACTGCCGTAACCCGGTTTGCAGATCAGCGCGTCGCTGCTCGCGAGCAGGTCGCTGAAACTCATCCGCAAGGATTCGATGACGATGGCATCGGGATGCTCGACTTGCCAGCTTTGCTGCACCAGCCAGCGCACGCCATAGATACGCGGCCAGCGTTCGATGGGCAAGCGGCTGTCGATGCCGCCCAGGCTGACCAGCACCAGCTTCTCTTCTTTCGATATCCTCAAATGACGGACAAGTTCGTCGCGCCGGTTGCTGCCAACGGCAGCGATAGGCGCGACCGGAACAAGGTTGGGCAAATGTTCCATCGCCATGCCGGGAGTGGCGCGCAGGAAGGCATCGGCGTTGGCGTAACAGACATGTATCTGCGCAGCAATGGCGTCATCGCCGCAATAGTGGCGATAGATGTCAGCCCAGTTCAGCGAACACAGCGCGGTATTCACAATGCCTGCCCGTTGCGCGCCCGCCAGCGGCAGATACCCGACGTTGGACAACACCATGTCCGCACCGAGATCGCGCAGCAGGCGAGCCTCCTCGGCGACGCGCACATCCCAATCAGAATGAAAGGCGCGATAGGCCGCGCGGCTGTCCTCGACGCGCACATCCAGCGCCGAAGACATCACCATGCCGATGTCGCCCTCGCCGGGCAGATGAGCGAACGGCGCCTGGATGCGCGAACGCAAATGGGCAAGCGGCACGGCGGAACGCACCGTGAGCCTCAACTGCGGCATGCGCTGATGCAGCAGATTCAGGATCGGCGCAGTCTGCGCGACATGGCCAAAACCGTGGCCTGAGATGGAAACGACGAGATGGGGCATTTAGTACTCTGTTCCTGATTGCATAACCTTACAAAAGCAGATGGAACATGCAGGAGCAGGCCATGCCCGCGACAAAGAGGCTCGCGGGCATGGCCCGCTCCTGCAAATGATCCATTTTATATCGGACAACTCTCCATCCCCCGCAACTCCTTCAGATAATCATCAACCCGTTCATGCAGCGTCTCCGGCGCGGTGACGACGTCATGCGACAGTGAGAACAGCGGGTAGGCGCGCCAATCGAACACGTGATATTTCTCGACCATCCGCAAGGTATGCACTCCCTCGCCGGAAATGTCCGACCACTCGCCGCGAACCAGTTGCCGCCCGAGGGCATGGTGATGCGAACCCTCGCTGGTGGCCGTCGTCAGCAGATCGCCCAGCCCGGCATAGCTGTAAGGCGTGTGCGCCTGCCCGCCGAACGCTTGCACGATGCCGGACAATTCCGCGATCGCGGCGACCATCAGATGTCCGCGCATGTTGTCGCCCAGCTTCAGTTCATCTGCCACGCCGAACATGATCGCGTACACATTCTTCAGGATCACCGACCAGCTCCTGCCGTGCATGTCTGATGCCTGCTGGCACACCAGCGTGCTGCCCCGGAACAGGCTGCGTATCACCTCAAAATCCGCCGCGTCCGACAACACCGCATCGGCAAAGCCATGCCGCCCCGCCCTGAGCTCCTCCGAGATCATCGGCCCATACACCACCCCGTAGTGATGCTTGTTGCCGAACACACTGCCGAACACCTGCGCTGCCGTCCGCCCCGATTCATCCAGCCCCTTCGCGATGGTCAGGCACACACTGCCCTTTGCCAGACAGGGCGTGATGCGGCTCGCGATCTCGTGGTGCGGATTCACCGGCAGGCAGAACAGGATCACCTGCGCCCCGGCGACCTCATCCTCCAGCGTCGCATGGCTACCCTTCACCACGACGCCCATGTTCCAGATGCTCACATCATGCCGCGCAGCCAGCAGATACTCCATGGCATGCCCCATCTCACCATAGCCCAGAATCAACACGCGTTGTTTCATATCTGCACCTCATCTTCGGGCAAAACCCAAGTCGAATTTTGGCACGGTTGAGTGGTGCCAAGGAAAATTACTTCACGTAGGGAAAACAACTTTCGCCCGTGCGATTGGGTGAATCGGAAGAGAGCTGGTTTGGCGGAGGAGAGGTTTGCTGCGAGTTAGACCCCGGCTTCTGAAGCGATGCCCTGGCAGAACGTAGCCCGGATGAAGCGTAGCGTAATCCGGGGACATGGAAAGTTTACCCCGGATTCCATTCCATCCGGACTTGCTAAACAAGCTTCTTCAACTGATACAGCCTCTCCAATGCTTCCTTCGGGCTCAATTCATCCGGCTGCAATTCACGCAGTGACTTCAACACCGGGTGCTCTTCCGGTTCCGGCATCTCCGGTTTTCTGTCGAACAGATCGCCCTGCGGATTTTGTGCGGCGCTGTTCTGTTCAAGCTTGCGCAGCTGTTTCTTCGCGGCGCGGATGACGTCGTTGGGCACGCCCGCGAGGGCGGCGACTTGCAGGCCGTAGCTTTGGCTGGCGGCGCCTTCGTTGACGCTGTGCAGGAACACGATGCTGTGCTGGTGTTCGATGGCGGCGAGGTGGACGTTGGCGAGCTGGGCAAATTCTTCCGCGAGCCGGGTCAGTTCGAAGTAGTGCGTGGCGAACAGGGTGTAGCTGCGGTTCTTTTCCAGCAGGTGGCGCGCGATGGCATAGGCGAGGGCGAGACCGTCGAAGGTGGAAGTGCCGCGCCCGATCTCGTCCACCAGTACCAGACTTTTTTCGGTGGCGTTGTGCAGGATGTTGGCGGCCTCGGTCATCTCGACCATGAAGGTGGAGCGTCCGCTGGCGAGGTCGTCCGAAGCGCCTATGCGCGTGAATATCTGGTCGATCTCGCCGAGCACCGCCTGCTGCGCGGGGACGAAGCAGCCGACATGCGCGAGCAGCGCGATGATGGCGACCTGGCGCATGTAGGTGGACTTGCCGCCCATGTTCGGGCCGGTGATCAGCAGCGTACGGCGCGCATCAGAGAGCGTGGTGTCGTTCGGCGTGAATCGCTCCACTTGCGCTTCCACCACCGGATGGCGGCCTTGCGTGATGTTGATCTGCGGTTCGTCGGAGAATTGCGGCGCGCAGAAATTCAGCGTGGCGGCGCGCTCGGCGAAGGTGGCGAGCACATCCAGTTCGGCGATGGCGGCGGCGATGCGTTGCAGTTGCGGAATGAACGGGGCTAACTGGTCGAGCAGTTGTTCGTAGAGAAATTTCTCGCGCGCCAGCGCGCGCTCGTTCGCGGACAGCGCCTTGTCCTCGAAGGTCTTGAGTTCCGGAGTGATGTAGCGCTCGGCGTTCTTCAGCGTCTGGCGGCGGCGGTAATCATCCGGCACGTTGGCGCTCTGCGCGTGCGTTACCTCGATGTAGAAGCCGTGCACGCGGTTGTATTCCACCTTCAGCGTGGCGATGCCGCTGCGCGCGCGTTCGCGCGCTTCCAGCGCCAGCAGGAAGTCGCCGCAGTTGGTCTGGATGCCGCGCAGTTCGTCCAGTTCGGCATCGTAGCCGTCGGCGATCACGCCGCCTTCGCGTAATACCGAAGAAGGTTCGGCGCGCAATGAGTGTTGCAAAATAGTGATGAGCTCACTATTTTCCGTTCGCCCTGAGCTTGTCGAAGGGTGAGCGGGTGCGCTGACTATCAGCGTATCAACGGTCTCCACGTCGCCATGCGACGATCCTTCGATGTCGCCTTTAGTCCTGAGCGGAGTCGAAGGGTCAGGACGAACGGATGGGTGGGGCTCAGGCCGAACGGTGTTTTGTAGTGCACCGGCAAGCATTTGAATGAGCGGCGCATCACAGGTGGAGAGAGTTGCATGCAGTTGCGGCAGGGCCAGCAGCGTATCGCGCAGGCCGGACAGATCGCGCGGGCGCGCACTGCGCAACGCGATGCGCGCGGTGATGCGCTCCACATCGACGCAGGGTTTGAGGTGGTCATGCACTTTGCAGTGCAAAGTGCCCAGGTGCTCCACCGCATCCAGCCTCGCGCGCAGCACATTCCGGTCGCGCAGCGGATGGTGCAGCCAGTGGTGCAGCTGGCGGCTGCCCATGTTGGTGGCGCAGGTGTCGAGCAGCGACAGCAGGGTGGGGGCGGGTTCGCCGCGCAGTGTCTGGGTGATTTCCAGATTGCGCCGCGTCGCGGCATCCATGCGCACATAGCGATCCGCGCTATAGACCTGCATGCTGCGGATATGGCTGATGGCCCGGCCCTGGGTGAGCCTGGCGTAGCCGAGCAGCGCGCCGGCAGCTTCCAGCCCTGCGGTGAAATCTTCGCAGCCGAATCCGGCCAGATCGAGCGTGGCAAACTGCTGGCACAGCGCGCGGCGAGCCGTTTCCAGATCGAAGTGCCAGTCGGGCAGTGATTTCAGCGCGGCGCGAATATTGACTGTCGGGCTGCTGTTTTCGGCTTGCAGGATTTCCGAGGGTTGCAGGCGTTCCAGTTCGGCGGGCAGATTTTCAGGCGTGGTTTCGCACACAAAAAACTGCCCAGATGCCAGATTCAGCCACGCCAGCCCCACTTTGCCATGGCGTTCATGCAGCGCCAGCAGCAGGCAGTCGCGTTTCTCTTCCAGTAACGCGGAGTCGGTGACGGTGCCCGGTGTGACGATACGCACCACCTTGCGTTCAACCGGGCCTTTGCTGGTGGCGGGGTCGCCGATCTGTTCGCAGATCGCCACCGATTCGCCGAGCTTGACCAGCCGCGCCAGGTATTGCTCGGCGGCGTGGTACGGCACGCCCGCCATCTTGATCGGCTGCCCGTTGGACGCGCCGCGCTGGGTCAGCGTGATGTCGAGCAGCTTGGCGGCGCGCGCGGCATCCTCATGGAACAGCTCGTAGAAATCGCCCATGCGGTAGAACAGCAGCATGTCGGGATGCTGCGCCTTGATGCGCAGATATTGCTGCATCATCGGGGTGTGATTCCCAGGCGCTGGCTTGGCACTGCTGTCTATTTCTTGCTTTGCCTGTGGCTGGGAATGTGTTTCAGTCATAACTTGGCGTCAGGATTTTAAGCCTTGTGTCAGGTGCGGCGCTATGGTCTGCAACAGCAGCGGGTGGATGTTGGGATTGCCCGCGCAGATGTGTCCGGTCTTAAGGTAAGTATCCGAGCCGTGCAGGTCGCTGACCATGCCGCCCGCTTCGGTAATCAGCAGACAGCCTGCGGCCATATCCCACGGCTTGAGCCCGATTTCAAAGAAGCCGTCGTAGCGGCCCGCGGCCACCCACGCCAGGTCCAGCGCGGCGGAGCCGGGGCGGCGCAGGCCGGCGGTTTTTTGTATCAGGTCTTTGAAAATACCGATGTAGGCATCCATGTGTTCAAACCTGGTATAGGGAAAGCCGGTGCCGATCAGGCTGTCGGCAAGGTGCAGGCGTTTGGTGACGCGCAGGCGTTTGTCGTTGAGGAACGCGCCGCGTCCGCGCGTGGCGGTAAACAGTTCATTTTTGACCGGGTCGTACACCACCGCCTGGGTGATGATGCCTTTGTGCTGCAAGGCGATGGACACGGAGTATTGCGGAAAGCCGTGCAAAAAATTGGTCGTGCCGTCCAGAGGATCGATGATCCACAGGTATTCCGACTCGCCTTGACTGCCGCTCTCTTCTGCTAGAATCGCATGGTCAGGATAGGCATCCAGCAGGGTCTGGATGATGGTTTGTTCGGCGGCGCGATCCACCTCGCTGACGAAATCCGCGTGGGATTTTTTGGTGATGGTGAGATGATCTATCTTGTCGGCGGAGCGATGAATCAGATTGCCGGCGCGACGCGCGGCCTTCACCGCGATGTTGAGCATGGGGTGCATAAGTACGACCTTTTTAATGAGCTGGGGAATCCAGCGCCCATTTTAGTTGGAATTACACTTTGTATAAACAGAATATTATGGAGAACGCCATCTTATGGAGAACATAAGGGTCGTTCTCAGCCACACCACACATCCGGGCAATATCGGTGCGGCGGCGCGCGCGATGAAGACGATGGGCTTGCGCCATTTGTATCTGATTAACCCCAGGTATTTTCCAGACCCGCAGGCCGATGCGATGGCCGCCGGGGCAGATGACATTCTGCGCGATGCGGTGGTGTGCAGTTCCATTGATGAAGCCTTGCAGGGCGTGGTGTTCACGGTGGCGATGACCGCGCGGCTGCGCGATATTTCCATTGAAGTGAAGAGCCCGCGCGAGGCGATGCCGCTGTTGTTGCAACAGGCCGCACAACAGCCGGTGGCGTTGCTGTTCGGCACCGAGATGTCCGGCCTGACCAATGAGGAAATGGGCAAGGCGCAAGTGCTGGTGAATATTCCCGCCAACCCGGATTTTTCCTCGCTCAACCTGGCGGCGGCAGTGCAGGTAATGGGCTACGAGTTGAGCGTGGCGGCGCAAAGCTTTGTGCCGAGCATGCCGGAAGTGCAACCGGCAACGTATGAGCAAGTGGAGGGGTATTTTGCGCACCTTGAAAGAACTTTGCTGGAAATTGGTTTCTTTACCACGCAAAACCCGGCGCGCATGATGCAGCGCCTGCGCCGCTTGTATGCCCGTGCGCGTCTGGAGGTAGAGGAGGTCAATATCCTGCGCGGCATATTGAGCGTTACATCCGAGTACAATGCGCGGCTTAAAAAACGCTATTTGGAAGAGCATTCAGATGTTTAAAAACATTAGGGAAGACATTGCCAGCGTTTTCGAGCGCGATCCGGCAGCACGCAGCACTTTCGAGGTGTTGACCTGCTACCCTGGTTTGCACGCGCGCGTCATACACCGCCTTGCGAATACTTTGTGG
Source organism: Gallionella sp. (assembly GCA_030645955.1). The sequence goes on from JAUSMR010000001.1 coordinate 26,234, forward strand.
CACGCCAACCTGAAATGGCTGGCGCGTTTTTTGTCGCATATCGCGCGCTGGTTTACCGGTATCGAGATTCACCCCGGCGCGACTATCGGGCGGCGCTTTTTTATCGATCATGGCATGGGGGTGGTGATCGGCGAGACCGCCGAGATTGGCGATGATGTAACGCTTTACCACGGCGTCACCCTGGGCGGCACTTCATGGCGGCACGGCAAGCGGCATCCCACGCTGGGCAACGGCGTGGTGGTGGGGGCGGGAGCCAAGATACTCGGCCCGATCACCATCGGCGACGGCGCGAAAATCGGTTCGAATGCGGTGGTGGTGAAAGATGTCCCGGCGGGGGCGACGGCGGCGGGCATACCCGCGCGTATTCTTGATGAAGAGAAGAAAATTGCCGGCGGCTTCAAAGCCTATGGCATCGGCAACGACCAGGACGATCCGTTTTCCAAGGCGATACACGGATTGCTCGGGCATAGCGTAACGGTGGATCAGCGCATCGAATTCATTCTGCAACAACTCGAGAAAATGGGTGTGCGTGTGGATGATGAGCGCGCCACCGCCGATAAGTTTGACCCCAATCACCTGAACAAGATAGTTGATTAAAATATTCAGGCATTCTATTATTTAAAATTCGTGTTTACTGCGCGCTTTCAGCGCAGTTTTGATTTATGTACTCTACACAATGATTGGAGAATGACTTGCGATTAACCACTAAAGGACGTTTCGCCGTGACGGCGATGGCTGACTTGGCAACGCGTGGAGAGAAAAGGCCGGTAACATTGTCTACCATTAGTGAGAAGCAAAAAATTTCGCTCTCCTATTTGGAGCAATTGTTCGGCAAGCTGCGCCACAGCAATATCGTGGAAAGCGTGCGCGGTCCGGGCGGAGGCTATTATCTTGCCAGACCTGCGGAAAAAATCACCATAGCCGAGATCATCGTGGCGGTGGACGAGCCGTTGGATGCGACCCAATGCGGAGGCAAGGGCAATTGCCATGGTGAAGAAAATTCATGTATCACCCATGAATTGTGGATGGGGCTGAACGAGAATATTCTGGAATATCTGAATGCGATTACTCTGCAACAGTTGGTCGACGACCATAACAAGAGCATCTCCGGGGTGTCGGACACTGGCTTGAAAAAAGCGGCGAAGCTGTAGAAAATTCTGGTCCTGAGGAAAATGATGCATAAGGCAGAGGAGCTTAAGCCGCAATATTGGCCTTGCGACACCGTGATCTGCAGTTTGCAGTGTTTCTGGTCGTTATTTGTTGGGAAAGTCGCATAACCATGTGCAAACTTTGGCGCACCATTTCCAATCGCTGGCTATATCTGGCAGGTGCGCTTTTTGCCAGCGGGTTGATGGGCTTTGGCTTGTTTCTGCAATACGTCAAACATCAGGATCCCTGCCCATTGTGTATGGTGCAGCGCGTGATTTTTGTCGCCATATTGGTTGTGTTTGCATTGGCAGCAATACATGGACCGAAACGTGCAGGCGAGCGCGTCTATGCTACTCTTGTCGCATTGCTATCCCTGTTTGGCGTGGGTGTTGCGGCACGTCACATCTGGATACAATATCTGCCTAAAGACCAGGTTCCTTCCTGTGGCCCCGGTCTGGACTACATGCTTGAAACAATGCCGATGTCTGACGTGCTCAAGCAACTCATGCACGGCTCCGGCGAATGCGCGGCAAAAGGCTGGACTTTTCTTGCTCTTGGCATTCCTGAATGGTCATTGCTGTGTTACATCGCGCTGGGCATATGGGCACTGGCGATAGCGTTCAGGAAGTAGTGTTTGTCGTTTGATGATTCCGGGATTGAAGCGAGTGAAGTAATCGCGATCCGGCCTGGCAGCTTCCCGATTTGACCGATGCGTTTGTCAGTTCAGCTTCAGTAGTTCAGTGTGGTGATTTTATCGTGCCACGCTTCCTTCCCGTCGATTATTGTTTGCAAGGGGATTCGACCGCAACGCATCTTCCCCTGATGGTTGCGGTTAAACCAGTCACCCATCCTGGTTAACCTGTAACTCGCCTATTGACCGGTATGGCTTGTGCCGGGTCGACGCCAGATAAAATTCATGCAGGATGGTTTTGTGGAAACGCTCGCAGACACCGTTGATCTGCGGGTGGTTCGCCCTGGTTTTGGTACTCGATATGCAAATCGGGGCGAATTTCAACAGCCTGTCAGAGCGTGCATCCGCAACCAGAAGGAAGAGGGCGAACACCACGACCCGGTGAGTCTGGGCGGCTCACGGTTTTTTGCTCCTTTAAGGGGTTCGCCCAATAAGCCTCCGGTTTGCCGCGGATATAAAACTTCCCGAACTGAAGCGGTGGCCACCAGCTACCCGATTTACAGCAGTTTGCCGGCTCAATCTGATTGAAAACATTGCCGAAAAAAAATACTTGATTAAAACACTTGCTTTTTGAATTAACAGCCGTTTATTATTTACTTTGCTTCATGTAGTGTGCAAGCGTGCTCAAGGGTTTAAGAAATGACTTTGGGCTTTTTTCTGGACGCTGCTTCGGCAGCTTTTTGCGATGTTGCTTCATAACGTACCGATTGTTTAGCTGAAAAACTAAAGATGTACTTTCAAAGTTTTTGTTCAAGCAAGTGGAATTACAAGGGGAATTACAAGGTGAATTGATTATTAAATAATAAAATCTGGGAGACGATCATGAAGGTGATTTACAGAAACACCCTGTCAGTTGTTGTAGTACTGACAGCATTTGCCGCCTTGTCGGTTATGCGCAGTGCTTACGGTGCTGAGACAGCAGCGCCCGCGCCAGCGCTATCGGCTGAGGATTTTTCAAAGGCAAAAGCTTTATATTTTAACCGATGTGCCGGATGTCACGGAACAACAAGAAAAGGCGCTACGGGACCTAACATTACCGATGAAAACCTGATAAAGAAAAATTACAATGCAGATGTAGCAAAGGCATTTATCACTAATGGTACGGGCGGCGGTATGCCGTCTTTTGGTGCCGGTGAACTTTCGGAAGCAGATATAGATATTGTCGCAAACTTCCTCATGCAACCCCCTCCCGCACCACCAGAACTGGGAATGGCGGAAATAATGGAATCCTGGAAGCTTGTAGTTCCAGAGGCTCAAAGACCCAAGAAGCCGCAGCACAGCAGAAACTGGAAGAACTATTTCGGCGTTGTCTTGAGGGATGCCGGCCAGGTAGCCATTCTTGACGGAGATACCAAAGAAGTCGTCAATATCGTGAAAACAGGGTTTGCAATCCATATTCTGCGCTCATCCGCATCGGGCAGGTATTTCTATTCCATCGGACGCGACGGCAGGGCATCCATGATTGACCTGTGGATGGATAAGCCTGGCGTAGTGGCAGAGGTAAAGACATGCCATGACGCGCGAAGCATAGACTCCAGCAAGTATCACGGCCCGAAAGGGAATTTTGAGGACAAGCTAGCCATAGTCGGTTGCTATTGGCCGCCTCAGTTCGCCATCCTTGATGGGCAGACGCTGGAACCCAAGAAACTGGTCAGCACCCGGTCGTTCACCTATGACACGAACGAATATGTCAATGAGGCGCGTGTGGCGGCTATTATCGCGGGGCATAAGGATTCGGTATGGATCGCCAATATCAAGGAAGCCGGATATATCTGGACCATTGATTACTCGGATCTCAAGAACCTGAAGATCACGATGGCCGAAACCGAGAGATTCCTTCATGACGGCGGCTGGGATGCCACCAAGCGGTACGTGCAGATGGCGGCCAACATGAGGAACAAGATGGTGATCGTGGACAGCGAAACGGGTAAACAGATTGCCCAGGTCGAAACCGGCCAGAAGCCTCATCCTGGCAGGGGAGCAAACTGGGTAGATCCTAAATTCGGTCCGGTTACGGCTACTCCGCACTTGGGAGAAGGGCTGGTTGCTGCATGGGGTAGCGATCCGAAGGGACATCCTAAAAATGCCTGGAAGGTGGTAAGAAAGGTGGAGACCCTTGGCGGTGGCGGCCTGTTTGTCAAGACTCACCCCAAGGCCAAGCATGTGTGGGTTGACCATACCTTGAATCCCGATGACAAGATCAAGAGAAGTGTGTGTGCCTTTGAGAAGGCCGACATTACCCAAAAGAAGTGCTGGGCGGTGGCGGATCACGGCAGGGTAACGCACTTTGAATACAACCAGGCGGGCAACGAGGTATGGGTTGCTGTATGGGATCAAGTTGGGGAGCTGGTCATTTATGATGACAAGACACTGACTGAAAAAGCAAGGATTAAAGGAGATTGGCTCAGGACGCCTACAGGCCACTTCAATGTCTATAACAGCATGACCGATACTTACTAATAGTTCATCAAGCCTGCAAAGGGATTTAAACCCCTTTGTAGGAAATTTTAATTATTCATTAATATAAGGAAACAACATGAAAAAGATAATCACTGTGGCATTAGCGGCAATAATGGTTCTGGCGGTATCGGCTGCTCCTGGTTTTGCGGCAGAAAAGGCAAAAGCAGCAGCGCCTGCGCACGCAAATTACTGGGATAAGTGGACAAAGGTCTATTCATTGGACATGTTTCCCGAATGCGGCGTGAATGTTCTTGGCGCAGGCGGGGATGACATACTGCAAGCGACCGTGGATGTCTATTGCGGGGTAAAACCGGGCGGGTATGTAGCCTATATCAATCCGAAAGTGATGGATGTCTACAAGAAAAAAGGCAGCAAGTATCCCGATGGCAAGGTCGGTGCTCTGGTCTTTAAAAAGATCGGCGCTACATTTACAACAGAAATCGTAAACGGGCAGCCGGTTTATGATGTCATTGCCATTGCAGACGGCAAGTCAATTGCATCATCAGAAAAAGGCCATCCTTTGAACCCGGAGACATGTGCAACGTGCCATTTAACTGTGCAGCAGGGTGTATGCAAAAGCCATGGTTTTGTCTGCGGCGATGTAGTATTCAGGACGAAGTAGCATTCAGGATGTAATTTATTTGAAGTTTTGTTAATACAGGCGGGCAATGGATTTTGCAAAATCCCTTGCCCGTTTTATATTCTTCCTCATTCATAAGAAGAATATCCTTCTTCGCATTAGCTGGTATTGCATTAAAATAATTTCTGACCCTTCCCTTTCTCTGGCTTAGGTAGATTTATTTGCCGCGTCTGGCTTTTCGACAATAAATACATGGAAAGAAACTTAATGAAAACTCGGTTGCGCAAAGAACAAGTGATGTTAGCGTTAGGTTTTATTTGTTTAACCACTGCGGCAGGCGCAGCTGAAGGCGGCGATGTTGCGGAACTGGGTGAGGTGGTGGTGACGGCGACCAGAACCAGCGCTACGCTTTCCGATGCGCCTGCCGCAGTGACGGTAGTCAATGCCAAAGACATTGAAGCGAAAAATGCCTCGCGCCTCGGCGATGTGCTGGACCAGGTTCCCAGCCTTTATTTGCGGGGCGGAGCGCTTGGGCAGTCGCAGGGCACCATAGGGACGAGCGGCATGTCTCTGCGCGGAGTAGATCAAAATAAAACACTCATTCTGCTCGACGGGCAACCTATTCAGGATGCCAGTTCCGGAAAAGTGAATTGGAGAATTCCGTTTGTCGAGGATATTGCACGCGTTGAGGTCGTGCCCGGTGCGTTTTCTTCGCTGTATGGCAGCAATGCCATTGGCGGTGTAGTCAATATCATTACCAAGCAACCGGACAAGCGCGAGTTTACTGCCAAGATCAAGAAAGGCTGGGGCGATGCCAGCGGCGAGGATGCCAGCATTTATTTTCGCGACAAGATGGACAACGGGCTGGGGTTCGTTGGCGGACTCGGCTATCAAAACCGCGACAGCTATGTGAATGATTTTGTCGTCAAAACGCCAGTAGCAGGGGTAGCGGGCACGCCTGTCACAGGCGCGCAGGCAATCACCACCAGAGAAGGTGTTCCAGCCTATCTTGTGGGGGATATGGGTGCCACCCCATGGAAGGCTACCAATGCAATCACCAAATTGTCTTATGACTTGAATGCCCGCGACAAAATCCATGCCGGCATCAACCATCAGGAAACAAAACAAAGTTACACCCAGTACCATACCTATCTCACTAATACTGCCACTGGCGCGCCCGTTTCCAGCGGGACGCTTGATATTAATGGGCAGCGCGTTGTGCTGACGAATTCCGACTTCACCCTGTTTTCATTCTTGCCGTTGCATGAGGCTGCCACCCGTTATTTTGCCGGTTATGACGGCACTGTCGGAAATGACTATTTGCTGAAAGTTGATCTCGCAACAATCAAGCGCGCATACAGTTTTACGATGGCTAACTCAACCGCCACATGGGACAGCGGTTCGGGAACACTGTCGGATACTCCGAACGCCGGTATTGACGGTACAGTTCAGTTGACGCTTCCCGCCGGACCCCGGCAAGTTCTGGTGACGGGTCTGGCAATACACAGGGACTCTGTAAATCAGCAAATCTACGCGCTTTCCAACTGGCGTGATCCTGATTCCAGAACTGCCGTGAATAGCGGCTACAACGGCAATTCAACCACGACTTCCGTTTTTGCCCAGGACGAGATCAGTGTGATGGATGCGCTTAAGGTTTACCTCGGCGGGCGGCTGGATAACTGGAAAACCAAGGGCGATAACTTTTCTGTTGTCGCGCCGGCCGGTTCCACGCTTTACCCGACGCGCAGTGCTTCCGCATTCAGTCCCAAAGCGTCTGCGGTGTACAAGCTAACCGAAGCGGCGATACTGCGCGCATCTTTCGGAAAATCCTTTCGTGCACCGGCTAATCAGGATTTGTATACGTCCTCGACGAGCAGAGGCCGCACGACTACAGGCGATCCCAATCTTAAACCCGAGCGAGGCACGACATGGGAGGTTGGCGGTGAATTCCGCTTTACGGAAAATGCCAAGATTACCGCCACCTACTACGATACGCGGTTAAGCAATTTGATCTATGTGAAACAAATTCTTCCCGATCCTCTCCCACCAGCATTGAAACAATCGGTTCGCATTAATGCAGCAAAAGCAAAGGTGCAGGGCATCGAACTGGGAGCCACAACAAAGTTGGTGAGTTGGCTGGACCTGGATGCCAACTACGCTTATATCGACTCAAAAATGCTGGAAAACGCAGCTGATCCGCTAAGTGTCGGCAAGCGGCTGACCGACTCGCCCAGGAATATCGCCGGTATCGGGCTGACTGCGCAACAAGGCGCATGGTCCGGCGCATTGAATGCGCGTTACGTAAGCCACATTTATTGGACAGCACAAAACACCGACGTGGTGGAAGGCGTGCCGGGCAGCTATGACGCTCACACCATGGTGAATGCCAAGCTTGGATATGGGTTCTCCAAGGATGTGAAAGGGGCTGTTGCTGTCAATAATCTGTTGAACAAAAAAGCCTATTCATATTTCTTGTTGCCGGGCCGCAATGTGACAGCCGAAATGGATTTCTCCTTCTAGGCTTGTCGAACATGAGCCGTCCGGATTTTTTGACACGATACCAAGGATCAGCTGGTTTTTTGAAAATAATACTTGATCAAAATACTTGTCTTTTTTGCTTGACACGTCCTGGCAGTTGGAACAAACTTTGAGTGCGTCAAATTGTCGCATAGAACAATTACGCTAGATATAAACGAAAGTAATAAAACGGGAGGTTATCCAATGGAATCATCCAAGGCTGGGAGTGCGCCAGTTTCCTTCATGCAGCAGCTGCTGCGCAACAATATGCTGCTATTGACCGTCCTGATAGCTGTTAGTGCTGCGGCTTATTTCGGTATCGGTCTTTTCATGTTGCTCATGCGATAAACGCTTTGTCAGGATTTTCTGTAAGCTGCTTTAAAGCGGCAGCATAAGTCTGGGCATAGAAAAATAGGAAAAACAGAGTTTTCGGGTTGTTTTTGTTTTGTGTCAACTGTCAATGGCGTCAGCCATCAATTGTTAAGGGAGGAGTAAATGATGTCAGAACCAACTTCAAGTGGTGCGGGCCCCCATTTCATGCAAAAGGCATTGGACAATCAGTGGCTTATGCTAGCGCTGGGTGTGTTGGTACCTCTGGTGTGTTATACCCTGTGGGGATTATGGGACGTAATCAACATACCGACGGCTCCGTAGTGGCGCCGTTTTTGATTAAATAAATAAGGAGAAATATAACTATGGGAACGTCTTATACCCCCCCCACAAATCCTGACTGGTGGCGTGAACCGATCGAACGCACCGAGATATGGTGGATTGTGCTTGCATTTTCATGGTGTGTGTTCATGTTCGTCTGGATGGTCGGCTGGCACTTTGTTGGACCGCAAAATATGAGCAACGTGGCCTACAAAACCACACCCGAGAAGTTTTCCAAGCAGGTGGCTGACATGCAGGCGAAGTACACTGTCCGCAAGGATGAAGCCACTGGCGAAGATGTAGTGGCGCCGCCACCCGGCAGCGATGTCTATCTGGCAGCCATGCAGTGGCAGTTCCGCCCTATTCTCGAATTGCAAAAAGGGCAAAAATATCGCCTTCATATTTCCTCTCTTGATGTGGGTCATGGATTCTCGTTGCAGCCTGAGAATATCAATTTCCAGGTTTATCCAGGCTACGAGCAGGTTACTTCCATTACCCCCAATAAAACCGGCATATTTGCCATAGCATGCGGTGAATACTGTGGTGGCGTTGACGCGCTTGGTCATCACACGATGCTGGGCAGAATTTACGTAAAGGAGTAGAAAATAATGACGACAACAACAATGTCTGATTTCCGCATTGATCCAGTGTCCGGCCTCAAGATTCACAGAACGGCCAATACGCTGGTCAAGTGGAATGCGTTTGCGGCAGTAGTGTTCTTGCTGGTCGGTGGCCTGTTTGGTCTTTTGGTGGCGCTTACCCGTATGCCGAGCGTGCAACTGCTCACCCCTGAGTTTTTTTACCTGGCTTTGACGGCTCATGGCTTGGTTAATCTGGCGGTGTGGATCATTTTCTTTGAAATGGCCGTGCTGTATTTCCTGGGCGCGCATGTGCTGGGTAACCGAATAGCAACACCACGTTGGGCATGGACACAGTTCTGGCTCATGCTCGTCGGTGCAGCCTTGGTTGCCATTGCAGTGTTGGCACCATTGTGGGGCGGCAAACCATCAAGCGTGATGATGACTTCCTATCCTCCGCTGATGGCTGAACCGCATTTCTATCTGGGTCTGATCCTGTTTGCTGTGGGTGCGCTGATCGGCTGTTTTGTGTTTCTCGGCACGCTGGTGGTTGCCAAGAGAGAAAAAACATATAACGGATCGCTTCCGCTGGTAGTGTTCGGCGGCGTGACGGCTACCGTGATTGCCGTTTTCACCATCGTTTCCGGCGCGCTGATCCTGATCCCCACATTTCTCTGGTCGGTGGGCCTGATCAGTCATATTGATCCCATGATGTATCGGGTTATCTGGTGGGGCTTTGGTCACTCCTCGCAGCAAATCAACGTGGTTACCCATATCTCCATCTGGTATCTCATTGCATCGTTGGTATTCGGCGCCAAGCCAATGTCAGAGAAGGTAAGCCGAGGCGCGTTCCTGCTGTATATCCTGTTCCTGCAACTGGGTTCCGCGCATCACCTGCTGTCTGACCCGGGGTTGACTTCTGCCTGGAAGATATTCAATACCAGCTACATGATTTATCTGGCAGTTCTGGCCAGTATGATCCACGGTTTGACCGTACCTGGTTCCATTGAAGTCGCACAACGCAGGAAGGGTATGGATACCGGCTTGTTTACCTGGCTTCGCAAGGCGCCTTGGGGCAATCCGATTTTCTCAGGCATGTTCCTGTCACTGGTAGGTTTCGGCTTCATCGGAGGCATCACCGGCGTGGTGATGAGCGTGGAGCAGATCAATATGATCATCCACAACACCACGTATCTGCCAGGCCATTTCCATGGCACTCTGGTAGCCGGTACTACCATGGCATTCATGGCAGTTACTTACTGGTTGATTCCGGTGGTGTTCCAACGCAAGATAGCTCTGGCCGGGGTGGCGAAATTGCAACCGTACATCTTTAGTCTTGGCGCTTGGGTCTTTTCGATCGCCCTGATGGGTGCCGGTACTTTGGGTGTGCAGCGCCGTCATGCGGATATCACTTTCGCCGGTCAGCCGCTGGCTTATGAATACCCGGAAATCGCCAAGGGTTTGATGGATCTGGGCGAAATCTTCGCTGTGGTTATGTCGGTTGGCGCGATCATGTTTATCGTTGTCGTGCTGGCATCCATTTTTGCGGGTGAGCGCATTCCGGAAGGTTCCGCGCCTTGGCCGAAAGTGGAAGAAGCCGATGTTGTGGCCGAGAGAACAGGAAAGAAACACGTCGGCATGTGGGGTATGGAAGCACCTGGAACCTTTGTGCTCGCCATGATCCTTTTCGTGACTATCGTGTTGTACTACTTTATTAACTTCAAGTATTTGTCCACTGTATGGGGCATGTCCTAAAGTAAGAAGAAGGGAGGGGTGCTTGGCATCCTTCCCTGATTCCTGCAAGAAAAGTAGAGATTCAGTTAGAGGGAGACCTCTAACCTAAGCCTGATATTGTGCCCCTTGGCAGATGCAAACAAATGACTGAGGTGGGTAGTAGTAACGCAACAAGCGGGCATGGTTTAGGTTAGAAGTATTCAGAGGCAAAAGCTTGGTTAAAATCAACTAACACCTATCTCCTGATAGTGGAGAGAGAGGAAGGATACGGACGTATGATAATGGTCAAAGAGTATATTAATCTCTTCAAGTTACGCATAGGCGTGGTGATTACCCTCGCGGCATTGGGCGGCATGGCAATTACCCCAGGGCAAGCACTGACCAGTTGGCAAGTTCTTGTTCTGTCGCTGACGGTTATGATGGCATCAGCAGCTGCGGGAGCCTTCAACCAATACTTTGAACGCGATATCGATGCAAAAATGACGCGTACAAAAAACCGCCCTTTTGTAAATGGTTTTTTTCAGCACAGTCGCAAGTGGTTGGTGATAATCGGGTTGATGTTGGCGGTTGCGGTGACATCCGCCGCCCTCGCATTTAATGCGATAACGGCACTCAATATTTTTCTCGGCGCGTTTACTTACGCTATTGTTTATACGGCCTGGCTGAAACGGCGCACTTGGTTGAATATCGTATTTGGCGGATTGGCAGGGAGTTTCGCGGTGCTTGCCGGCGCGGCGGCAGTCGACCCTTCGTTGGGCCCGCTTCCTGTGCTGCTGGCATTGGTGTTGTTTTTATGGACCCCCCCCCATTTCTGGAGCCTGGCGATAGTTATTCGCGATCAATATGCCGCAGCAGGCGTTCCCATGCTGCCAGTGGTAAAGGGCGATCAAAAAGCTGCGCGTATCATCCTGGGTCACACCATCCTTCTGGTGATGGTTTCACTTTTGCCGGGGTTTTACGGTTTAGGCTGGATTTATCTAACTGGAGCCTTGCTGGGAGGAATTTATTTTATTATCAAAAGTGTGCAGTTGGTGCGTAATCCCACGAAACAGGCAGCTATGGCCAATTTTGTTGCGTCGCTGGTGCAATTTAGTGTGTTGATGGTAGCTTTGATGCTGGAAGTGAATTTCGGTTCTTAATTTGCATTTTTTGAATATACAGCCTGCCTGATGTTTGTGCAGGCTGTTTTTTTTATAGCGAAGTTACTAGCAAATTGTTCTAAAGACTCGTTTCATGAGTTCATGTAATTTTTGTATAAAATTGTATTAGACTTTTGCCGAGTGCCAAATTCCGAGTTACGTAGTTTGAAAGATCGCTCTCGAAGGGTGTGTGCTCCGGATCACCTCATTGAATCTTAGCCTAAGCTCGGGGTAGCCTGAGTTATGCAAATTTTGAGATACACTTAAAATCTGGCTTGCACTTTTGGTATATATTATTAAAATAGTCGGGTATTGTTTAAACGTAACCGTTTTGTAAATGCAAAACGACTTCTTTCTGCTTCTTGCGGGCTGGACTATTTCGATAAATTATAGATTCAAAAAATATAAATTATGCATCATCTGTCATTACCGCTAAGTTTGGCTGTTTTATTATCTGTAGCGCCCCTTTCCGTGGCGAAGGATCTGGATGTCAGTGGTGCAAGTCTGTATAAAACCACTGTTTTGACGGCAAAGTTGCAGGTGCAACCAGAAGAGGCAGTCACCCAGATTTTTGATGAGAAAGCAGCTCTAAAAGCAAGCCAGGACGCGATAGGTAATCGACTTGGCGATTACACTTTACAGGATCGTAGCGGGCGTACCGTGCGTTTGTCCGATTATTTGGGCAAACCACTGGTTATCAGCATGATTTATACCCATTGCCCGATCATCTGCGCGACTACAACGCGCAGTTTAAGCGCACTCAAGCTGTCTCAAGATGCGCTTGGTGCTGACAGCTTTGGCGTGTTGACGGTTGGTTTTGATACAGAAAATGATATTCCGGAGACGATGGGTGATTTTGCCAAACGGATGGATGTGAATCTGCCCAACTGGGAATTCGTTAGTTCTGACCCGGATACGATCAATAAACTAAGCAAAGATTTGGGGTTTACCTTTTTGCCATCTGCTGATGGGGGGTTCAACCATATAACTCAAACAACTTTTATTGATGGGGAGGGCAGGGTATATCTCCATGTATACGGAGATGAGTTTGAAAACCAGACGCTGCTTCAACCGCTAAAGGACTTGATTTACAACATCAAAACAGCAAAACCGGGAATTGCTGGGCTGTCAAATAAAGTGAAACTCTTTTGCACGGTATACGACGTAAAAACGGGAAAATACAGGCTGGATTATAGTTATTTTTACGGAATTGGACTGGGTGTTTTAGCCACCCTGCTTATTACCTGGTGGATAGTGCTTGAACATCGTCGCAGCCCGAAGAAGAGCTACCCAAGTTATGAATGAGATATGCAACGTTACCCCATTTGGTTGCGCACAATCCGCATTATCAGAATCACTTTCTAAGATTTTACGATGATTAAACTCATGCATCGTATTGGTCAAAGCATTTTTCTGCGTCTGGAGAGTGCTCTCAATAGCGTATTTGGCCCGGAATTGAACCCTTTCTATTATCTGGGCGCGATTTCTTATCTGATGTTCTGGATCATCGTAGTCAGCGGTTTTTATATATACGCTTTTTACGATACCGGCGTGAATGATGCTTTCAATTCGGTGGAGCAGATTACCAACAAGCAATGGTATCTGGGCGGCATAATGCGCAGCCTGCACCGTTATGCTTCCGACGGCATGATATTGTTTGGCGTTTTGCACATGCTGCGCAACTTTGCCTTTGACCGCTACCGGAATTTCAGGTGGTTTTCATGGTATACGGGCATTCTGGTGCTGTGGCTGATTTATATAGCGGGTATAAATGGCTACTGGCTGGTTTGGGATAAGCTGGCACAGTTTGCCGCGGTGGCGACTGCGGAATGGCTGGATGCGCTGCCAATTTTCAGTGCCCCCCTAGTGCGCAATTTCCTCGAGCAGGGCAGTGTCAATGATCGCTTCTTCTCCCTGCTTTCATTTATTCACCTGGGTATTCCGTTGGGTACTTTTGGACTCATCTGGATACACACCCAGCGTGTACCGCAGGCTAAAACGTCTCCCCCAAGGGCACTTACGGTCGGTTTGATTCTGTCCATGCTGGTACTTGCGCTGGTCTGGCCGGCATTAAGCCAGGGGCAGGCTGACCTGGACTCTGCACCATTTGTTTTAAATCTGGACTGGTTCTATTTATGGAGTTATCCGTTGCTCTATTCCTGGGGCCCGGGCAAGGTTTGGGTATTGGTGGGGGTTGTTACAAGCATTCTTTTGTTGTTGCCGTTTTTGGGAGGGAAGAAGTTCGGCAAGGGTGAATATGAGATCACCACAGTTCCAGGGGGACATGCGGTTATTTCCAGAGAAGGCGAAACCGTGCTTGAGGCTGCACTGCGCCAAGGATTGAATCTGCCATATGTTTGCCGCGACGGAGCCTGTGGCGTCTGCAAGGGCAAGATACTGAGCGGCATGGTTGACTATGGCACTTACCAGAAAGACGCACTCACCGATGCTGAGAAAGAGAAGGGCATGGCCCTGCTTTGCTGCGCCAAGCCGCTATCCAATCTGAGCATAGAATGTGACGAAGTCGATGAGTTGAAGGGTTTTCCGGTCAAGACCATGAAGTTCAGGGTGCAAAAAATGGAGCGGGCGACACCAGATGTGATGTTGCTTGATTTGCGGCCGGAAGGCGATGAGCAGATGAGTTTTATCGCTGGGCAGTATGTTGCCGTGCAACTGGATGACGGTACCAAACGCAGCTACTCCATCGCCAATGCCCCGCATGAATCGGATCACCTGCAACTGCACATCCGTCTGGTAAAAGGCGGTAAATTCACCAGCCATGTCTTCGATGGAATGAAAGTGGGTGATGTGCTGCAAGTGGAGGGTCCGCTTGGCGCTTTCTTCCTGCATGAAGAAGGTGACAAACCTATTATCTTCATGTCTGGAGGGTGCGGTTTCGGCTCGGTCAAGGGCATGGTGGAACATGCCTTTAAAATCGGGTTAAACCGCCCCATGACACTGTACTGGGGTGCCAGAACACCGGAAGATTTTTATCTTGCGGATTTGCCTGAAAAATGGCAGCGGGAGCATGACAATTTCAAATTCATACCGGTTCTGTCCGAACCAAAACCGGAATATGGCTGGCAGGGCAGAGTCGGCCAGGTTCATGAGGCTATCCTGCAGGATTACCAACAACTGGACGGCTATCAGGTATATGCCTGCGGTTCGCCTGAGATGGTCGAGGCGGGTCTTGCGCCATTCATGGACAAAGGATTACCGGAAGATCAGTATTTTGCTGATAAATTTTCGATTGCATGCCACATAGCTCCGGTTGCGGAAGCATCAATAATATCCTCCGAAGGGGTGAAGTATGGCTAAGCCTTTGCAATATATCGGCCAAGGATTGTTTTACACCCTGTTTATGGGTGTGATTGGCTATTTCTCAACTTTTCCGGCATATACTCACTTGCTGCCGGATGAAACATTGATCAAATTAAGTTTCAGACATGCCGGGCAGCACGTGGGAGAGTGCCGCGAACGTACCCCGGAAGAGATGGCCAAACTTCCTGAATACCAGCGTAAAGGAGGGACTACGGTATGTCCGCGCGGGCGGGCTGATGTGGTCGTTGAGCTGGAAATGGACGGAAAGCAGCTCTATCATGAAATATTGAGGCCGACCGGGTTGGCGCACAGCAGTAATGCCAATATTTACCGGCGCATCCCAGTGAAGGCTGGAGTACATACCCTGAAGGCTCGCCTGAAGGATCATCCCGGGGATGATTTCAACTATGTAAGCGAGGAAACGGTCAACCTTGCGCCGGGCCGTATTCTGGTGATCGATTTCAAGGCGGCGACAGGCGGATTCATTTTCAAGAATAAAAATGCAACCCAGGGATAACGAATGAGTTCAACATATCAGCAAGCGGATGCCGAACAAGGCACCGATGCGATCGGCAAAGAAAAACGTAAAAGCGGATTTACCCTTACCATGCCGTCGGAAGCCAACCGAAAACTGGCTGCCGGCTGGTTGTGGCTCGGCATTGCATCGCTGGTAGGCGCCGGGCTGTTCGCCATCCTCCTGGTGCTTTCGCGCACCCCCTATGTTCAGGATATTTTTCCCTGGGTCGATTTTTTCCATACCGCACTGGTGGTGCATGTGGATTTGTCAGTGCTGTTATGGTTCATGGCATTCGCCGGGGTGCTGTGGAGCCTGAATTCATCATCAAGATTTATCGGCATTGGCTGGCTGGCGCTGGTGCTGGCTGCCGGGGGGGCTGCGGTGATTGTCCTGTCTCCCTTTATCGCTGTCGGCAAACCGCTGATGAGCAATTATGTGCCGGTCATTCAAAGCACCTTCTTTTTTACGGGATTGATTGTTTTTGCCATTGGGGTAGCCGTGCTGGTGTTGCGCAGCCTGATAGCGGTACCTTCTGCCGGCTTGTGGCAGGGCGGTGAAGGTTCAATACGTCTCGGTTTCTATGCCGCTTCCATCTCCACGGTATTTGCCCTGGCTGCTTTCGGCTGGTCATATGACATTATTCCGGATGTTTTTGAAAGCACGCAGTACTACGACTTGCTGTTCTGGGGTGGCGGCCATGTGCTGCAGTTTACCTATTCGCTGTTGATGCTGGCCGGATGGCTGTGGCTGGCGGATGCCTGTGGCGCGAAACTTCCGCTGACTCCGCGGTTGGCGTCATTCTTCCTTGTGCTGGGACTGCTGCCGGTATTTTATGTCCCCGTTATTTACCTGTCTTTTGCCGGCGATATGGGCGCTTACATGGAGCAATTCACCCAGTTGATGAAAGTTGGCGGTGCCTTTGCCCCCGTGCCGCTTGGCTTGGCGGTGCTTTACGGTATGGGGGCGGGAAAAGGTGAGGCAGCGACCAATCCTCAGCGTGCGGCACTGCTTTCGTCCATCATATTGTTTGCCATCGGCGGAGGGATAAGCCTGGTGATCGGGGATAGCAACACAATCATCACCGCACACTATCATGGAACCGGCGGTGCAATCAGTCTGGCGTTTATGGGGCTAACCCTGCATTTGCTGCCACGCCTTGGCTATCGTGAGCCGGAGTTGAAGTGGGCCACTTTGATGTCCTATGTATACGGCGCGGGACAACTGCTGCACATTATCGGTTTGCTGTGGTCCGGCGGATATGGCGTGCAACGCAAGGTTGCGGGAGCCGCGCAAGGACTGCATGGTTTTGCGCAGACGGCAGGTATGGGATTGATGGGTTTGGGCGGACTGATAGCCGTGGTCGGCGGCATCATGTTTCTGGTAGTGGTTTTTAAAGCCATGCGCCGGCCAGCATAGCGCGCAATTCCGAAAATTCCGGCTTCTCGCAGCGCAACCCGGAACCGGCCGAGTCAACCTGGAAGAAATAGCTGCTTACTTGGGGGCACTAATCAGAAGATATTTGATGAGACCGAATGTAACAAATGCCAGCGCCAGTATGATGACAAAGAAAATGATGCTGCGGTTTTTGAAGCGCTCTCCGCGCGAAACCTCGATACGGTCAAGTATCCAGTCGGATACGAAGTAGAGGCCGATGCCCGCCAGCGAGTAGTAAATAAGTTCCACGTTTATTCCTCATTAATGTTGCACAATTTGCCCATTATATTATGTGTCACGCTTTGAGCAGATGAATTTAGCCGATTATTTTGAGATGTAATGCAGACGGCATTGATGTAAGGATACCCTTGACTACTCCCAACCACACCGAGTCCGTTGCGCGCAAGATGCTGCTCCGGTTTGAAGGCATCCTGAATAAAATCTTCGGTAACGACCTCAATCCCTTCTACTATCTGGGCGCGCTGGGGTTCTATTTTTTCTGGGTAGTTGCTGTCAGCGGCGCCTATATCTATATCTTCTATGAGACCGGCATAAAATTATCCTACCCGTCTGTAGAATATATCACGCACGAGCAATGGTATCTCGGCGGCATCATGCGCAGCCTGCACCGCTACGCTTCCGATGCGCTGGTGGTGGTGATGGTGCTGCACCTGTTGCGCGAATTCATCCTGGGGCGCTACCGCGGGGCGCGCTGGTTCGCCTGGCTCACGGGTGTGCCGCTGATCTGGCTGATATTTGCCGCCGGCACCAACGGTTACTGGATGGTATGGGACATGCTGGCCCAATATGCCACAGTGGCTGCCATGGAATGGTTCGACTGGTTGCCGATATTCGGGGAACCGATGTCGCAAAGTTTTGTTTCCCAGGAGGTCCTCAATGACCGTTTCTTTTCGCTGATATCGTTTGCCCATGTGACCATTCCGCTGATTATATTGCTCCTGCTCTGGGTACATATCATGCGCATCAGTTACCCCGTGGTTAACCCGAAGCGCGGGCTTGCACTCGGGATGCTGCTGGCGATGCTGGTTCTGGCACTGCTCAAGCCGGCATTGAGCCAAGGGCCGGCGGATTTGGGGATCGAGCCGCGCAATATCGACATCGACTGGTTCTATCTGTTTATTTTTCCGCTGCTGGATGTATGGTCGGCAGGCCAGGTATGGGCTTTGGCCATCGGGATCACCCTGCTGATCAGCGTACTGCCGTGGCTGCCAACCAGGTTCAAGCAGATACCCATTGCCGAGGTGAGCCTCATGAATTGCAACGGATGCCGGCGTTGCGTCGCCGATTGTCCCTATGAGGCGGTGGTGATGCAACCGCGCAGCGATGGTATGCGCTTTTCGGAAGAGGCGGTTGTCGTGCCGGATCGCTGTGTCAGTTGCGGTATTTGCGCCGGCGCATGTCCCTCCTCGACCCCTTTCAGGAGCGATGCCGGGTATGTAAGCGGAATCGAAATGCCCTCCATGACGATGGCCGGACTGCGTGCCGCAATGACGGATGATCTGGCAAGGCTGGAAGGCGATGCGCGGATCATGGTGTTCGGTTGCGATAACGCGGCGAATATTGAAAAATTGCGCAGCGAAGGTGTGGCCGTAATGAGCCTGCCATGCACTGCCATGTTGCCGCCATCGTTTATCGAATACGCGCTGTATGAGCATCAGATTGACGGTGTATTTATTACCGGCTGCCGCGAGAACGATTGCTATCACCGGTTGGGAGGATTATGGACGGCGCAGCGGCTGAACAGAGAGCGGGAGCCGCGTCTGCGCGGTCGCGTCGAGCGCAAGCACGAGCGAGTCAGGCTGTTCTGGGCATCTGCCGCCGACAACAAAGAGTTGGCCTTGGAATTGGAGTCATTTCGCTCCGGTCTGCGCAGCCTCAACGAGAGTGAAAATGCAGCAAAGGAAACGATGAAACGGGAATGAGCGATAAACAATTGCCGGATGCGTGGTCTTGATGATGCGCAGCAGGCAAATTGGTTTTATGTTGACTGCCGCACCGCTATTCTACCGACCAGCTTGGTATGGAATGCGCAACAATATAATCCACTGCTGCTTTTACTTCGGCCTCAGATAGTCTGGGGTTGGAGCCGCGAGAAGGCATGGAGCCTTTGCTCCCCCTGTATCCATTTAAGGCGCGACCATAAAGAACTTCGTTGCCTTGGGCGAGGCGCGGCTCCCAATCCTTCTTGCTGCCCATGCGTGGCGCCCCGTTCAGTCCGGATTTATGACAAATGCTGCAGGTGCTTTTATACACCTTCTCTCCGATAGCCAGGTTTGCCAAGTCAGGGGCGGCAGCAGAAACCGGTTGCAGTTGTATGCCGTTCTGTTGTGGCAGTTGTTTGGAGGTTTGAGCCGGAGCCAGAGTCTCCACTGCCTTGGGGGTTTCTGTAGTGGCAAGCGTGTGCATGGGCGAGACAACTTCTTTTTCCTTGCGGTCGCATCCGGTAAGCAGTGCACCGGTAAGCAGTAAAGATAATGTGACAATTAGCAGGAGCTGTTTTTGCATGGTTGAACTGCCTTTTGAATAACAAATTGAAAGCCACTTCTTGAATTCAAATTACCAGTTTCCGGGCTGATTTCAAGTGCGACTCTTGATGCGTTCGAAAACATAAATACTTTATGAGCTCGTGATGCTACATTTCAGCGCAAATTGTACCTGCAACGCGCTCATATGATGCAAATTGGTATGTTTGGGAAAACTTATGACAATAAGTTTTTCATGATGATTTTTGACCGCATCCGCATTGGCTTGAACAATCAACACTGTTCCATGATAATGGACACGCCCTGCCAAATGTGCATTTTGATATTTGCTTCCAGATTTGTTTAATGAAAAAAAGGTCAAAAACAGTATGTTGCCCAAGAGTTCAACCTTTTTTTGCCACGGCATTGTTTTGCTGTTGCTGTGTCCTGTTGCAATAACGGGTTGTGGCGATGCGCTCACTCCCAAGCCGTTTGTATTTGACATGACCCGTATTAATCAGGACGGCAGTGAGAATGACGGCAGTGACTATGCCAAAAAACCATGGGCCTGTGTGCGTGACAATCAATCAGGTTTGATCTGGGAAGTAAAACAATCCGATCCAGGTTTGCAGAACATCAATAATACTTACAGCTGGTATGACCCGGATGAAAAAAGCAACGGTGGTTACGCTGGCAAAGCCAACGCCGGGGTATGCACCGGTAGCGATTGCGATACCGACTCCTACGCCAAGGCGGTCAATGCGAAAAAACTTTGCGGCTTAGCTGACTGGTATCTGCCTAGCCGCTTTGAGTTGAACACCATAGTAGACACCAGCATTCCCCTGCCCGGGCCTACCCTTCCAAAAGCATTCTTTCCGGAATCCATGGCCGGGAAATACTGGACCGATACAACCTTCAGGACACGCCGCGCCGGCGCTTGGGCATGGCGCTTCGATCAGGGTAGCGATTATGTCGTGGAAAAGAGCGAGGCGTTCAATGTAAGGCTGACTCATGTTTCCCCGAAAAAACCCGTCGAGAAGCCGGCCTCAAAGTGAGTAATACAGGTTCAGGCAAGGACCTTGTTGGGCTCAGTTAGAGTGCGGTAGCAGGAGATGCGCTTGCCGGGTGGATTAATTTGATGCTGTTTCGGTTGCGGATCGAATTCTGTAATTGAACGATACCAGTAACAGTACGAGAAGTGCCGCGCCGCCGTTATGGATGACTGCCAATGCCAGCGGAAAGTCCAGGAAAATAGTCAATACGCCAGTGATAAATTGCAGCGCAATTATGATCAGTAGCCAGCGCGCGGTTTTACGCAAACCTTCAATTTTGAGTGCGGCAAGCGCCACTCGGGCAACCAGTAAAATCACGACAACAGCGAAGATGCGATGCGTCCAGTGGATCGCGGTCAATGCAGGGAAAGGCAGATATTCGCCCTTGGCGGTCATGCCCAGATCACGCCATAGCGTGAAGCCGTTGGCAAAATCCATTGGCGGTAATAGAGCGCCGTGACATAACGGGAAATCTGTACAAGCCAGTGCCGCATAGTTGCTGCTGACCCAGCCCCCGAGCGCGATTTGAATCATTAGCAGCACGGCAGCCAGCGCCGCCGGTATGCGTAGCGCAACAGCCAATTGTGACACTTTCGGATGATCGCTTTGGCGTGAGCCAAACCAGGTCAAAAGTGCCAGCAATGCGATACCCAACAATAGGTGAATAGTCACGATGATCGGTTGTAATTTCATCGTGACAGTCCATGCGCCGAAAGCACCCTGAAGACAAACGAATACAAATAGCACCGTTGGAAATACCGGCGAGAACTTTTTTTCCTTGCGACTTGATCGCAGCCACTTGCGCCATGCGATCACCATCATCGCGACGATTAACACGCCAATACCCATGGCAAAGTAGCGATGTATCATTTCGATCCACGCCTTCATGACGGTCACCGGGCCGGTCGGCATCGCGGTTTCGGCGGCGCTGATGTCCGCATGTGCCTGCAATGGATTAGCCTGGCCATAACATCCTGGCCAATCCGGGCAACCAAGGCCTGAATCGGTCAGCCGTGTGAATGCGCCGAACATGATCAAATCGAATGTCAGAAATAGCGTGACCCATATCAGTTTACGGTATTTGTCGGTGTCGTTTGATACCCAGACGATAGACGCCGGCAACAGCGCCGCCAGCATCCCCATGATGGCAAGCTGAATCAACATGATATGCATCCCCTATAAGGCATTTGGACATTTCCGATGTGAAACGGTGTCTTCGGAGGACATGAATTCAGGCGAGTAGTGTACTTGTTCATGCGAGAGCTCTCCAAGGGGGTGGCGTTCCTGGTAAACATTCAATTTGAAAATCAAAACGTGGGTGCCAATAAATTCCATGAAACCAGTTTCAGTATTGAATTGGCTGCCTGCTTGCTTTATAAAACGGACACTTGTGAAACATGTTGGTCATTTAACTGGTTGTTCGGGTATTGGTATCCTCGATTTTGGGTCTTCAAACGAGTAGGTTTCATGCTACCAGCTTTTCATCCTGCTGAGCGATGAAGCAGTCATCCTGAAACCGCATCGGTGACTTGTAACCCAGCGTTATCTTCATTTCGTTTGCCTTTCAAATGCATTCGTGATTTTACGCCATCCTTGGAAGACGAAATTTCGGGGCACAGTTTTGCGTGTGCGAATTCATGAAATGTTCCGGCTAGTTGACGTAGATCAAAAATGAGGGGTGTTGTTATGCTATATTTTCACCATAATTGTGCTGCGATGGTTTGGTCAAAGGGAGCCGTAAAGTTGTGCGGCAGTAAAACCTTGAGCC
>JAUSMR010000002.1 GCA_030645955.1 Gallionella sp.
GGCGAGCCTGCACGGATCACTCGGCGGAGACGTTGCAGCGCCTGGCAATTGAACTCGCGGATGAGATTGCTGCTGGAAAAAATGTGTCTGCCCGTTGCCGTGCATTGTCGGCAAAGCTGTTTTCGCCAGAGGCGGCAGTGAAACAAATTGCTGCGGCATTAGGTGGATGAATGTGCATATGACTGAATCGCTCCACCTCGACATTCTGGGAGTGATGTTTTTTGCGGTACACGCTGTGCGAACCGCAAAATCCCTGGATTGCCGCGTCGTTGCCGCGCTTCGCTCGCAATGACGGTGCCTCCTCGCAATGACGGGGGCTGTGATGCCAGGAGGGTGACATTCCATGGCACGTCATCGCGAGCCCTTCGGCATGCTCAGGGCAGGCCAAGGCGCGGCGATCCAGCAAATCAAAAAGGTTTTTTTTAAGGCTAAAGGCATTTTGGATAGAAGCAGCATTGGTAAGTATTCCGGCGATCCAGCGGATCAACAAGGCATTTGATCAAAGGCATTGTTGAATAAAGGCGTCTGGATTGCTTCGCTGCGCTCGCAATGACGGGGGTGTCATAATCGTTGGCGCTGAGGCAGTTCAAGGGATATGATATGTTGTGAGTTGTTATTATTCGAGCAGATACAGGAGACTTAACACATGGGATATTCCGACATCATTGCACGTGAAGCTGAAACACTTTCCCCTGAAAAACAGGCGGAGATATTGGATTTCATTGTATTCCTAAAAATGAGGCAATTGCCTTCTGAGCTTGCGTCTGTTCCAAAAACTTCAGGGGAAATCGAATCTTTTTTTCGAAGCTTCAAGGTGGACGTTAGCGGATACCAATTTGACCGGGACGATGCCAATGCCAGGTAAGATTTTTATCGACACCAATGTCGTCGTTTGCTCGCTTGGACAAGCCTCCACCAAAGTACACCTTGCTGCCCCATTGTTTGTCGGATTACCCACAATTTTCACGCAAGTGCTTTCAGAAACCGCCCATGTAGCATCCAAGCGGCTTGGACTTGCTGTATCGGAAATCCGCAAGCTCATCACCTCGCTTGAGGCGATGTGCCGAGTTGAAATCATATCCTTGGTTACCATCCATAAAGCGCTCGATATCCGCGAGCGATACAGCTTTTCCTGGTATGACAGCCTTATTGTCGCCACTGCGCTTGAGTCTGGCTGCGATACTCTTTATTCAGAAGATATGCAGAACGGCCAAGAGATAGAAGGACGACTACGTATCGTCAATCCGTTTGTTTGACGGTAACTAACAACAGCGAACGGCCTGTCTTTTGCGCATCCTGATCCACGGCATTAACTTTTCCCCTGAGCTGACCGGCATCGGCAAATATTCCGGCGAGATGGCGGAATGGCTGGTTGCGCAAGGGCATGAGGTGCGGGTGGTGACAGCGCCGCCGTATTATCCACAGTGGAAGGTGGCGGTGGGATATTCGGGGGTGAGGTACAAGCGTGAGTTTGTCACTGCCAGCCCTTCGACATGCTCAGGACAAGCCAGGGCGCGGCAGTCCAGAGATTTGGTGCCTGCGGCGGCTGGTGGTTCTGGCTGGATTGCCACGTCGGCTATGCCTCCTCGCAATGACGGGATGGTGGTTTATCGTTGCCCGTTGTGGGTTCCATTAAGGCCTTCCGGTTTGAAGCGTGTGCTGCATTTGGCCAGCTTTGCGCTTTCCAGTTTTCCGATCATGTTGCGTCAAATCTTCTGGCGGCCGGATGTGGTGCTGGTGGTGGAGCCGCCGTTGTTTTGCGCGCCACAGGCCTGGCTGGTGGCGCGGCTTTCGGGGGGGAAGGCGTGGTTGCATATTCAGGATTACGAGGTGGATGCTGCTTTCGACCTGGGCTTGCTGAAGGGTGCCGCTTTGCGCCGCTGGGTGGCGGCTTGCGAGCGGTGGTTGATGCGCGGCTTTGATCGGGTTTCGACGATTTCGCAACGAATGGTGGAACGTGCGTTGGCGAAGGGTGTGGCACCGGAACGGGTGGTGCTGTTTCCGAATTGGGTGGAGATAACAGGACCGAGGATTGAGGCCTCAGGACTGAGTAAAGCAGGGCAGAGCGGATACCGTGCGGAATTGGGCATTACGGCGGATGCGGTGGTGGCTTTGTATTCCGGCAACATGGGCGGGAAGCAGGGGCTGGAGATTTTGGCACAGGTGGCCAGTTTGTGCAGGGGATTCCCCTTTCCCCCAGCCCCTCTGAAAGAACAACTAGCCATTCGACTAGACGTCAAAGCCGCCAAGTCGCTGGTTATCCCGCTTGCGGGCGAGGTGAGTAGCGTGGTGTTCGTGTTCTGCGGCGATGGGGCGGGGCGGGCTGATCTGGTGGCGCTGTGCGATGGGTTGCCGAATGTGCGGTTCATGGATTTGCAGCCGCTGGTACGTTTGGGCGAGCTGCTTGCGATGGCGGATATTCATTTGCTGCCGCAACGCGCGGATGCGGCGGATCTGGTGATGCCTTCCAAATTGACCGGGATGTTGGCCAGCGGTCGCCCGGTGGTGGCCACGGCACATGCGAATACGGAGCTGGCCAACGTAGTGGTTGGTTGCGGGCTGGTGGTGGAGCCGGAGCAGCCACAAGCTTTCGCCGATGCGATCATGAAGCTGGCGAATGATGAGGTACTGCGCAGCAGATTGGGTGCGGCAGGGCGTGCTTATGCAGAAGCGCATCTGGCCGGGATGCGGTGCTTGGCCGGTTTGAGGCGGAGATAAAGGCAGTGACAAAGGGCAAGGGAGATGCGGTTGTCGTTGATACATTGGATGGTCAATAATATGGCGCAAATAAGCTATTGCGTGCCAAATGAAGTGACGCAATTCTGCGCTGTCGCTATACTGAACAGCAGCAGACTCCAATCTTTTGTGATGCTGCTGTAATTCGATTAGGTAAACCCCCGGCAAAGCCGGGGGACTCTGTCAGGTTTGACCGTTCCGGCGGTCAAAGGAGCAATGTTAAGGTTTAGCGACATCATCCCCCCTTGTATGGGGAAGGTGTGAAAAGACAGCCGCCTTTAGGCGGCTCACGGGTTTATTGGCGCCTTTGAGGCGCTCACCCAATAAGCCTCCGGCTTTGCTGGAGGTAATTTAACTTTTATTATTACGAACAGATGAAGCCTTCTTTAGCCCTCCAGTTGCACAGGTCAGCCATCCTTAAGGTGGTGGAGAATCACCGAACCAGCAATCCGCGTGTGTTTGGTTCTGTGCTGCACGGTGAAGACCAAGACGAAAGCGATCTTGATCTTTTGGTAGATCCTTTGCCGGGTGCAACATTGTTCGACTTGGGGGCAATTCAAATCGAGCTGGAAGAAATGCTAGGGGTGTCAGTCGATGTGCTCACCCCCGGTGATTTGCCTGCACGATTCCGTGAAATGGTCATTCGCGAGGCCATCCCAGTATGAATGCGAAGCAACGGGAGTTGCGTCACGCCGACTATCTTGAACATATGCTTGCCGCAATCGACTTGGTGCGCAGTCACGTTGAGGGTATGTCTAAAGATGATTTCCTCGCGGACAAAAAAACACAGCAAGCTGTCATATTGAACATCATTGTGATTGGTGAGGCGGCAACCCAAATCGCTGATGAGTGTCCCGAGTTTGCTGCAGCACATCAGAATGTTCCATGGAAGCAGATGCGTGGTATGCGTAACCGGATGGCTCATGGTTATTTTGAAATCAACCTTGATGTTGTTTGGGATACCGTGCAGCAGTCTTTGCCAGATTTGCAGCAGCAATTATTGAGCATCCAGCTTTAGAACACTGGCATCAGTCTGGGTTGAATAAGCATACCGCTCCGTTCAGCTTTGGTTGCACTACACAAGCAGCACAGCTAACCGGTCCAATCTTTTTTGATGCCCAATAGGGGTTGGCCTTTCGTCTCATGCGCATCCTGGTTCATGGCATCACAATTTCCATGAGCTGACTAGTATCGGTAGATATTCCGGTGAGTTGGTTGAGAGGCTTGCCTCTTGAGGCCATGCGGTGCGGGTGGTAACGGCCACAGCCTTATTATCCGCAGTGGCAGGTGGCTGAGGGGGACGCGAATAGGTGGTGTCGAGACAAAAGACAAGAGGCAATAGAGGTTTGGAAGTTTCGTTCGATGTCGGTGTGCGAGGATGGTGCGAATGTGCCTCAGGCAAAAAAAGGCGATGTATGAATTACGCCGCTATTGCGCCATCCTTGCAAGGAGTTGGCTTTGATTTTTTTATCTGTATTGGATTGCATGTCATGAATAACAAACCAGAACCCAAAGAAGCCTTTCCCTATAAACCTCCAACCGAAGAAATCAAGCAGAAATATCATCATATTTTCGAGCTCGACAAACCCTTGCCGGGGCGCTTTTTTAAGGTGTTGTTTGATAAATTGGTGGCGTTATTGCTGCTTCTTGCTGCAGCACCGGCGCTGTTATTGCTCAAGATTGCTTATCTCCTTGAAGGCTGGCTGATCCCAGAGAATGCGGGGCCGATGTTTTTTTATTACAACGCGGTGAGTGCGGGGAAGATTGTTCCGAAATACAAAATTCGCTTGATCAAGACGAAATATATCGATCCGGAAGGTGCGAAGCGGCACGATTGGATTGCATATTCGGCCGAGTGGACGCCGGATAGCCGGACCCATGTTGGGCAGTTTGCGAAGAAATTTTATCTGGACGAGTTGCCGCAATTTTATAGTGTGCTTATTGGGGATATGAGTATTGTTGGTCCGCGCCCCTTGTCAGTGTTGCACTATGAGCGGGATCGAGCGCAGGGGAATGTGACGCGGTTTCTCATCAAGGGGGGATTGTTGGGGTTGGGGCATATCAACAAAGGCACGGCAGAGATGGGTAACCCGGTATACGAGTATGAGTATGTCGATCAATACCTGAAGCGCTCTTCGTTGGGTTTGTTGATGCTGGATTTATGGATCATCTGGCGGGGGATTGTGGTGATTGTGAAGGGTGGCGGGTACTGATGCTGCGCTGGTTGTTGGTGAGAGGGAAAGGCTTTTTTGGATAGAGGCGTCTAGATTGTCACGTCGCTTCCTGCCGCGCTTCGCTCGCAGCTAAAGGCTTTTTCGCAATGACGGTGGTTTTGGATTGCAGCCACAAAACTCACAACCTGCCCGGCAAGTTCCTTTCGCATATGCAGGCACTGGTAGGACGGGCTCTGCCCGACATTATTTATCGGCGGCGGGTAGAACCCGCCCTACAAAACCGGCGAGCCTCAATCCGGGCAATGATCTGGCAGAGTTGATACAAAGAGAAGGTGTTGGGCGAGCCTGCACGGATCACTCGGCGGAGACGTTGCAGCGCCTGGCAATTGAACTCGCGGATGAGATTGCTGCTGGAAAAAATGTGTCTGCCCGTTGCCGTGCATTGTCGGCAAAGCTGTTTTCGCCAGAGGCG
>JAUSMR010000003.1 GCA_030645955.1 Gallionella sp.
GCGCACCTGGTTTGGGACCAGGGGGTCCAAGGTTCGAATCCTTGTACTCCGACCATAATTATTTTAAAAAAGCTCACTATGTGGGCTTTTTTTATATCTGTCCGTAGCTCAGTTGGATAGAGCATCAGCCTTCTAAGCTGAGGGTCGTGGGTTCGATCCCCTCCGGGCAGACCAATCCATCACTTCACGACACTTCATAAAGCCTCAAAACCCGCATGCCTATTGGCCTGGCGGGTTTTTTGTTGTCTCATGCGGTATCGCCAGACAACATGAAATACGGTTAAAAGCACGGTACCCTTTGGACGCCTTGCCCGATGCGGTGCGCAGTGCGGTGCACGAAGTGGCTGATTTTGTGAAAGCGCCGATTCCGTTTCCGGGCCGTACAGCTTTTTTTGCCGGTCTTTGCCAACAGTGGCGAGCGCAAATCAGCGTGAGACGGGTTTTTCTTGACAGCCCTTCATGACTATCAGGCACGGTAGCAGGAAGCAGCCAAACCCCAGCTACAGGCGTACAAGTCAGCGCTCGATTCGTGGGAGGCCAGCCTAGCAAAACTATTCAGGCTAGGGTTTCGTTGAGTGCGCTGCAGAACGCTCAAAATTCTGTAAATTTTCCCAAATGCGTGACAAAAACTTAAAAGAGACACTTTTCCACCGGTTGAATGTGAATGTGATGGGCGAGGGGGCCACGACCTTGGCCTTCGTGCATGGCTACGGCTGCAACCAATTGATGTGGCAACAACTGGCTAGCCGCATGGGCAGCGGCTTCCGGGTAGTGCTGCTGGATCTGATGGGTTACGGCTTGTCAGACTCGGCCTTCTACAGCCCGCAGGCCTACGACAGCCTCGACGCACATGCCGAGGACGTGCTGCAGGTGGTATCGGCATTACAGAGCGGCGGACCGACGGTGCTGATCGGCCACTCTGTGGGCGCGGCGATCTGCCTCGCAGCAGGAATCCGCGAGCCCGAGGGCATTGCAGCCTTGGTCTTGGTAGCGCCATCGCCGTGCTTCCTGAACGATGGCGAGTACACCGGCGGCTTCGAGCCCTCCCACATCGACGACATCGTCCGATTTATCCACGAAGACCGCGACGTCTGGGCCGAGTCGTTCGCCTCGCTGGTGGTGGGCGAAGAGGCCCAAAGCAAGGTCGCGCGGGATTTCGTAAAAAGTTTCCGCGCTACCCATCCGCCGGCGGCAGAACAGTTCGCGTACCTCGCGTTCAGGCTGGATCAACGCGCCGAGTTGGGCAAGCTAGGACTGCCCACGCTGATCGTGCAGAGCTCTGATGATCCCCTGGCGCCGGTCGCTGTCGGCGAATACATGCGCGATGCGATTGCTGGCAGCGAGTTGGGCGTCGTGCGCTGTATCGGGCACAAGCCGCACCTGAGCGTGCCGGAGGCCTACAGCCAATTGGTGCTGGGATTTCTGAAGCGGATCGGGTTGATGCAGGCCTAACTTTCATGAATCCAGGCCGACGCCCCGGATGATGAAAGAAACTTGAGGGTGGAGGTGCTGAGTGCGAGCTCTGACAAGCAATTTCGGCGGGGCACCCCAGCACCTCCAATTTTGAAGTCTACACACATCAACTGAAGGAGAGCGATGGACATAGTTCCCATTTACAAGCGCGTCATAGGACTGGACGTGCATCAGGCGCAAATCACGGGCTGCTCCATCATCGAGCAGCGTGACGTATGAGAGGCGCGAGTTTGGCGGCTTCAAGCGAGACCGCAAAGCCCTGGCCGAATGGGCGCGCGCCATTGAGCCGGATGTCGTGGTCATGGAGAGCAACGGTATTTATTGGAAGAGTCCGTATGCGGCGCTGGAGGGCGTGGGCATCATCGCCTGGGTGGTCGTTCTTTCGACACCCATCTGTCTCCTGTATTACTGACTTGTGAACAAACCAATCCAGTCGACCCCACGCCAAAAAAAGTGCTTTAGAATGTAAATATTGCAATTCCGTGTATTATTTCCGGATGTATGCACAGCCGACCCACCGGCTGGCGAGGGAGGAGGTCGTTTGGGTGCTGGCATCGGTATGCCGGGAGCACCGCATTCCTTTTGACGCCAGTCTATTTTCACAGCGTTATCCTCCGGGTGCCGAGGGCGACTATCACCTCGCCGATTTGTTGTTGGCAGCCGAGGCGTTGGGACTCCAGGTCCAGCAAGCGACCTGGACGGACTCGG
>JAUSMR010000029.1 GCA_030645955.1 Gallionella sp.
GCGCTGTCGGGCATCGAAAAACCCATCGGCGTGGCCGAATACCAGTTGCTGCGCGACCTGCCGGACGCCCTGGAAAAGAGCCTGCCGAGCATTGCCGAGATTGAGGCGGAACTGGCGGGTGAGCTGGGGACGGTTCCGTGAAGACTTAACTATGGTCTGTGGCCAAGTTGAGAGTGTTTTAGGCCTCTAGCCCTGGTGAAATAAGCGCAAGTAGCTATATGTTTTATAGCAAATTGAATACCGGCAGCCCCTGCGCCCCTGCCACGCAGCCTGCGCCCTTGCTACGCTCGGGCGCGCATTACCGGCGCGACCGCATGGAGGCCGCCGACATGATCTTCACGATTGAGGCCGCCGCACTGGCAGGCACCAGCCGCGTGACGATCAATGCCCGGATCAAAAGCGGGCGCTGCATCGGCGTGTCCAAGCTGCGTTGCGGTTTCAAGCTGCCGCGCTGGCAGTTTGAGCCCGTCATCTGGCCCGCGCTGCAGCCCATGGCCAAGAGTCTTGGCACTGTTGACGGCTGGCAGTTGCTCGCATTTCTGGAGTCGCTCGCCACCGCGCTGGACGGCCAGACATCACGCGCTGCACTGGAACAAGGCGCGTCGCTTGAGCGCATCCTGGTGCTGGCAACGGCTGAGGTACATTGACCCCAGCGCCCCATCTCATACAAGAAAATCTCATCGCATGAACAAGCCAAAAATAAACCCGCTCGCTGAGCCGATGCCATCGCACTGGGTCCTTTACTGGGCCAGCTGCGTGACCTGATCGTGCAGGCGCGCACGCAAGCGCTGCGTGCCGTGGACACTATTCAGGTTCAAACCTGCTGGCAAATTGGTCGTTACATCGTGGAGTTTGAGCAGCAAGGCCAGTCCCGCGCAACATATGGCGCACGCCTGTTGCCGCAACTGGCAGAGCGCCTGACGCAAGAGTTTGGGCGGGGTTTTGATGCCAGCAATTTGCGCTATATGCGGTTGTTCTATCAGGCATTTCCAATTCGTGACGCACTGCGTCACGAATTGAGCTGGACGCACTATCGGCGCCTGCTGCGGGTCGATAGCGAGGCCGCCCGCCAGTGGTATGTGGACGAGGCCGTCAGCCAAAACTGAGTTCCCGCGCGCTGGAGCGGCAGATCAACACGCTGTATTACGAGCAGCCTGCTGGCCAGCCAGGACAAGGCCGCTGTGGCGGCAGAAGCCAACACCCTGTTGGAACCCCTGAACCAGACGCCACGCGAATTTGTCCGCGACCCGGTGTTACTGGAGTTTCTGGGCTTGCCCGGCACCGGGCGCTTGCTGGAATCTGATCTGGAGCAGGGCTTGATGGACAAGCTGCAAGCGTTTTTGCTGGAGCTGGGCAAAGGCTTTGCATTTGTGGCGCGGCAGCAGCGCATCAGCACCGAGAGCAAAGACTTCTATATCGACCTGGTGTTTTACAACTACCTGCTCAAATGCTTTGTGTTGTTTGACCTGAAAACGGGTGAGCTGACCCATCAGGACATCGGCCAAATGGACATGTACGTGCGCATGCACGACGACCTGAAAAGAGGGCCGGACGACAACCCCACCGTCGGCATTATTTTGTGTTCGCAGAAAGATGCCTCGGTCGTGCGCTACTCGGTCTTGAACGGCAGCGAGCAACTGTTTGCCAGCCGCTACAAGCTGGTGTTGCCCTCTGAGGAAGAATTGCGCCGTGAGTTGGACTGGGAAAGGGCTAGTCTGATGGAACAGGTTGAGGGGGATGGCCCTGCAAATGTTGAAGGATGAAGGTGCCCGTGTATTGGCGGCTCATTTTGTTGGGATTAGGACGTTTTAGGCCTCCAGACCTTATGGGATATGCGTAGAAAGCTATCTAATTAGTAGCAATTGGTCGGCAGGCTGCTGACCAATTGCTATGGTTCCACATCAAAAACGGCCCTGGTCGGCGCCAGCCGTGTGACGACCAATGCCTGGATCAAAAGCGGGCCCTGCATCGGCGTGTCCAACCTGCGCCGCAGCTTCAAGCTGCCGCGCTGGCAGTTTGAGCCCGCCATCTGGCCCGCGCTGCAGCCCATAGCCAAAAGCCTGAGCACCAGCGATGGCTGGCAGTTGCTCGCGTGTCTGGAGTCGCCCGCCCCTGCGCTGGACGGCCAGACACCACGCGCTGCACTGACGCAAAGCGCTTGCTTGATCGCATCCTGGCGCGGCAACGGCTGAGGCGCATTGACCTCAGAGCCTCATCTCAAACACTAACCATTTAGGCTGACCTTGTAAAAAATCAGCGTGAAATCGCCAACATTCTGCTGCCGATAGCCGTATCCAAAACGGAAAAATGTTCGGTTTTCGCCAGTTTCTCCCAACTCCAATGCAACGCGCTTTCGAGCTTGAAATCATCGGTTCGACTCAGCAGCCAAATCCCTTCCAAAGAGGCGAGAAGCAACCAAGGTGCCTGCAGACGAAGTGCGTAGGAACGTCCTTGCAAAAACGTCTCAAACAATTCTTTCTGTGTCGCGATGCGGTATTTCGATTCAATAACAATCTCGGCTCGCTCTTCTCCCTTGACGCCTCGATAGCCGATCAAATAGTCTGGATAAACCTTCTCGCCCCGCCCCATACGAACACGTACTTGTCGCTGCCAGTGACTCGCCTCGTGATAGCCCAACTTGTTAAGCAACAGGGGCTCTATCAACTGCAACTCCACTTGCCGCTCGTCAAGAATGTCATTGCCAGAAGGCAAGAATGGCAGCGCAGGAATGTGAATGAGAGGAAAACCGCTGATGTCCATGCCTCGACGCTGAATCTCTTCAAGCAACGCCGCGTAATCGATCGGTCGAAAATATCTCCCCGCACAGCCCTGAAAACAGGCACGCACCATAGTGCTTGTCGCCAAGACCGGGTTGGCCTTCAAATCCTTGATTTTCAGGTGAGGAACAAAAGTCGGATGACCGATACGAACCAGCGAATACCAGTAGGAAAAGGGGTCGTCATAGCCATCCTCAGTGATCCGCCAGATGGAGTGCAAATAAGCGCGTGGACTTGAACACCAGACAACCGCAGCGTCGCCCCGGCGGGCATCGCGATGCCCGCGCCAATGACTTTCGGTGGTCTTGTCAGCGTTGTCGAGAAGATCAAAATCGGCTGTTGTTCCAACACCGGCCATCAGGAACCAGACTCGCTGCGGAGTCGGCAACTCTTTGTCTTGCTCGACGGCCAGATAACGAGGTGCAAAGTCGTACAAAAAAGCGTTCAGCTCCTGCGGAGACAACTGACATTGCTTGCGAAACTCCTGGAGCACACCGTTAATTTCCAAGTAGTAAAGCGCACGCTCCTTCTTTTGTTGTTTGCCTGGAATTTCCGGAAGATCAATCCCGAATCCGCGGCAAATACTTGAAAAGAGGGAGAAGCGTCCTTCGAAATAATAGGGGGCGAATTCATCCGGTGCCAACCAGTGCAGCAGAGTCGAAATCGCACCGACATAAGTCGCCACTGTTTGTGCATCCTCGTCGCTGTCACCGCCAAAGAACACGCAACAAAGTTTGCCTGGATGGTCATCCTCTTCCCATTCATAGGCTGCTCCGTTGCCCACCAGGAGTTCACGACAACGTTGCTCGTAAGCCTTGCGTCCACTTAAGCCTTCAAACCAAGCAGATAGTGTTTCTCGCAAGGCGACTGTGCCGTCATTTTCCCAAGGCGACTCTGAATCTTGAGCCGTCACAAGGTGGACTGGAATTTTGGGGCTGATCTGCCAGCGCCAACCTTCAGATCCCGGATGCCGCCCCAAGCGAGAAAAACGAAGAAAAGG